>CAMSZT010000015.1 GCA_947066815.1 uncultured Lachnotalea sp. | reverse complement strand
ACACCTTAATTTTACCACAACTGGATGCTCTTTTTTATTCATTTAATAGATGAAAAGCAATAAACAGCTTAAATACAGTAACTATGTGGTTTTCAACCACTTTCACGGCATAGTCGTGAATAATTCAGGATAATTACCTCAATTATGGTTTTTCATACAGAAATTTCTCGGGCAGGGTCACCTGAAAATCTGCTGCCAGATCCCGGAAATCCTGCGGCGTGATGGTCTGCAGCTTGTCCGGGCGCATGGATAAGAGCTTTACCAGGATCTCGGCGGATTTTTCCACCGTGTGCATCAGGCCGAAGGTCTGGTCAAAATCCTCCCCGGAGCAGAACATCCCGTGGTGGGCCCAGACCACCACGTCATACTGCTTCATCAGCCTGCTGAGATGGCTGGGAAGCTCGCTGGTGGGCCGTCCGCCGTTTTTAAGGCCCCACAGGATGCGGTAACGCTCTCCTTTTTCATCCAGTTCGATGATGCATAGATTGTCCTCCGGGTCCAGAATGACGTTGCGGAAATATTTTCCGCTGCCGGTCACCAGGAAGGATTCGCCGGAAAGCGCGGGAACGGACGCCCCGGTCTCCCTCCATTCCCCGTCCTTTTTTAAATGATCCTTTACCTCTTCCATCTCTTCCGGCTTTATGCGGTAGGACAGGTTGCCGCCGTTCCTCTCATGCCAGCCCTGTTCCCATCCGTCGCTGCACATGCGGATAAAGCCCTGAACAAATCTCACGTCTGTGATACGCATTTTCCCTCTTTTCCACACCTCGTATGTTCATATCTCTTAATCTCAAAAGACTCCGCTACACATTTTGGAGCAGTCGGCCTCCGAAAGCTCCGTCCCCATGAGGGACCAGGTGCCGGAGCTGATATAAAGGATATCCTCCCCGGCAGCCGGCAGGGCTGCCACGGCGGAGGCTGTGTCGTGGGTGGCCGGAAGGACCACCTGACAGTCAAAGCCGACCTCATCCCGAATCTCTTTTCTGAAATTCCCAACCGGAGTACCCGGAGGGCTGATCTCTCCGAACAGTTTCCTCGGATAACCCAAAAGATCCGCCAAGCCATAGTCCCAGTCCCTGGATACGGGGCTCACCAGCTGTGTGGTCGTCGCGTTGGTGTACTCTGTCCGCTTCTTCCCGGTCAGAAGGAAATGGAAATAATCCGGGAACAGCAGCATGCTCTTTGCTTTTTCAAGCAGTTCCGGTTCTCTCTGTCTGACCGCCATCAGCTGGTATATGGTGTTAAAAGGCTGCTTCTGGATTCCGGTACGGGCATAGAGCTCCCGGGGAGGAATCCTCTCATATACCTTTGCATCCATCCCGCTTGTCCGGTCATCCCGGTACCCGTAAGTCTTTCCCAGGATTCGGTCATTTTCATCCAACAGCACATAGTCCACGGCCCAGGTATCGATCCCCATGGAGGAGGGGACTTTTCCGAGCTCCTTACACCGCTTAAGGCCCTCCTTGATCTCAGAAAAGAGAGCATCCGGATCCCAGCAAAGGGAGCCGTCCACACGCTTCATACCGTTGGGAAACCGGTAGATCTCCTCCAGACAAAGCTTTCCGGCCGCCAGGCTCCCCAGCATATGCCGGCCGCCGGACGCCCCGATATCGATCGCCAGATAATAGGTGTTCACCGCCTCTTCCTCCCTTCACTCTCCGGACCGTGTAAGATAAGCCGGCCGCAGGCGGCCTGTACAAGCAGACGATAACCATGGGTCTGCGACAAGCAGCCTGCGGCCGGCTTTCCCGACAATCTTTATTTCACGGTCCTCATGGCGGCCTCCACCACATGTCCCACCAGAACGGAGGTGGTCACGGCCCCCACACCGCCGGGAACGGGTGTGATGGCCTCCACGATGGGCTCCACCTCGCTGTAGACGGCGTCGCCTGCGATGGCGCCCTTGCCGCCCTTGCTGTTGGGCTTCTCCGCATCCCAGTTGATGGACACGTCAATGACGATCTGTCCGGGGCTCACGAAGTCCTTGGTCAGGCTGTTTAACACGCCGGCCGCAGAGACCAGGATGTCTGCCCTCTTTGCGATCTCAGCCGTATTGACAGTCCTCGTATGGCACACGGTGACGGTCGCGTTCTTCGCCATCAGCATCATGGCGGCCGGCTTTCCTACCACCAGGCTCCGGCCGATGACCACGGCATTTTTGCCTTTGCAGTCGATCCCGTAATAGTCCAGGATCTCCATGCAGGCCTGAGGAGTGCAGGGAGGGAAGCCCAGGGGCTTTCCGGTGAATACTCCTGCCATGGAGCCGTCGGTCATGCAGTCCACGTCCTTGGCGGGATCCAGCGCATTCTCGATCTCGCTCTGATCCGCCTTCAAATGCTTCGGAAGAGGACGGAACATCAGGACGCCGTGGATGGAATCATCCTTATTCACTTTGTCGATGACCTTCAAAAGCTCTTCCTTGGAGATATCCTCCGGAAGCAGGATCTTCTCAACTTCGACGCCCAGAGTTTCACATCTCTTGGTGGCGCCCTTCTCGTAAGAAATATCGCTGGAATTCTCGCCGACCCGGACGATCCCCAGCTTGGGAACGATCCCTTTCTCTTTCAGTTCTGCCACCTGCCCCATGATCTTCTCATTCAATGCGGCGGTGACTTCTTTGCCAAGCAATTGCTTTGCCATTCTTTTATCCTCCTAAAGGTTGATCTGCCGATGCCCGCCCAGGGGACTTCACCGGCACAGGTAAAAATTATTTTAACCGGCTTAGAACGCTCTCGAACACCTCGTCGGCCAGCTTCGTGTATTTTGCCAGCATGGCGTCGGCCTTCTGGTTCAGCTCCTCGGCATACTCTCTGTTTGCCATGGACTTGGTGTTGATGTAGACGTTCAGGCTGGCGCCCTGGAGGGCAGCCTTACAGAAGGCAGCTCCCACGCCGGCGTCGCTGATGGCCAGGGCGGAACCCTTGGCGGCAAATTCCACGATCAGGTCCAGGGCCTCGCAGCATTTCTCCATGATCTCCATGGGAACGGAGCAGGCGTCCTTCAGGACGATTTCCATAACCCTGGCCTTCTCTGCCTTCTCCTCCTCCGTGGCCCTCGGCATGCCGTAAGCCTTGGAGAGGGGCTCGAACACCTCGGCGTCCCGCTCGATGAGGGTCAGAAGCTCTTTCTGAAGGGCGTCGGCCTTCCCTTTGAGCTCCCACATCTCCTCTTCCACGTCCGCATATTTCTTTTTGCCCACGGTCAGGGAGCCCACCATGTTTCCGAGGGCCGTACCGACCGCTCCCACCAGGGCGCTGGCGCCGCCGCCGCCGGGAACCGGGGCCTTGGAAGCGAGCACTTCCACAAATTCATTGCACTGCACGGTTGAAAAACCCATCTTTTTCTACCTCCGTTAAGTCATATTCGATCAAGTAGGGGTACGCTCTTTTCCCCTACTCACTGTGCCGGGGCGGGGCCGCATAAGCGGCCATATCTCCTCTCCGCCCCGTGTGCATCAGCAAAGAGGGACAGCCGGAAGACTGTCCCTCCTGAGTATTCCTATACTGTTTAGGGAAACGATGATTTGATCAGCGTTTCCTTAGAACAGTCCGGTGATCTTTCCGCTCTCGTCCACGTCGATCTTCTCGGCCGCGGGCACCTTGGGAAGTCCGGGCATGGTCATGATCTCCCCGGTCAGGGCCACGATGAAGCCTGCGCCTGCGGAGATCTTCAGGTTCCGCACCGTCACCTCGAAGTCTTTCGGGGCGCCGAGCTTGGTCTGGTCGTCGCTCAGGCTGTACTGGGTCTTCGCCATGCAGATCGGGCAGTTGCCGTAGCCCATATCCTCCAGCTGCTTCGCCTGCTTCTGGGCATTCGCCGTCAGCACCACTCTCCTGCCGCCGTAGATCTTCTGCACGATCTGGTTCAACTTATCCTCGATGGAACCGTCAAGCTCGTAGGAGAACTGGAACTCGTTAGGCTCCTCCACCAGGCGGACCACCTCTTCGGCCAGCTTCACGCCGCCCTCGCCGCCCTTTGCCCATACCTCGGACAGGGCCACGTTGACGCCCAGCTCCCTGCACTTCGCCTCCACCAGGTCAAGCTCCGCCTTGGTGTCGGTGGGGAAGGCGTTGATGGCCACCACGCAGGGCAGCTTGTAGACGTTCTTGATGTTGTCCACGTGCTTAAGCAGGTTGGGAAGACCTTTCTCGAGGGCTTCCAGGTTCTCGTTGTTCAGATCCGCCTTGGCAACGCCGCCGTGATGCTTTAAGGCCCTCACGGTCGCCACGACGACTACCGCATTGGGGGTAAGCCCTGCCATCCGGCACTTGATGTCCAGGAATTTCTCTGCGCCCAGGTCTGCGCCGAAACCTGCCTCGGTGATGGCGTAGTCCGCCAGCTTCATGGCCATCTTGGTGGCTGTCACGGAGTTGCAGCCGTGGGCGATGTTAGCGAAGGGGCCGCCGTGCACGATGGCCGGCACATGCTCTAAGGTCTGTACCAGATTGGGCTTCAGGGCATCCTTGAGGAGTGCGGCCATGGCGCCCTCCGCATGGAGGTCATGGGCCGTCACGGGCTTCTGCTCGGCAACCTTGCCGTAGGTGTAGCCGATGATGATGCGGCCGAGCCTTGCCTTTAAGTCATTGATGTCGCTGGCCAGGCAGAGCACCGCCATGATCTCGGAAGCCACAGTGATGTCGTAGCCGTCCTCCCTGGGCGTACCGTTGGTCCGTCCGCCGAGGCCGTCCACCACGTTACGGAGCTGCCTGTCGTTCATGTCCACGCACCGTCTCCAGGTGATCTTCCTGGGATCGATGTTCAGGGCGTTGCCCTGGAAGATGTGGTTGTCGATCATGGCGGCTAACAGGTTGTTGGCTGCGCCGATGGCGTGGAAATCGCCGGTGAAGTGGAGGTTGATGTCCTCCATGGGAACTACCTGGGCATAGCCGCCGCCTGCCGCGCCGCCCTTTACGCCGAAGACCGGCCCTAAGGAGGGCTCACGGAGCGCGACCATGACATTCTTTCCAAGCTTCTGAAGGCCGTCCGCCAGTCCCACCGTGGTGGTCGTCTTGCCCTCGCCCGCAGGGGTGGGGTTGATGGCCGTCACCAGCACCAGCTTGCCGTCTTTCCTGTCGGACTCTTTCAACAGGTTGTAGTCGATCTTTGCCTTGTACTTTCCGTACTGCTCCAGATACTTCTCGTCGATGCCGGCTTTCGCGGCGATCTCCGTGATCGGAGACATTGTGCATTCCTGTGCGATCTCGATGTCAGATTTAAATCCCATAATAACATCTCTCCTTTCTCGCCGGGCCTTTCACCCGCCTGTACATATGGTTTTTAGTTATGTGTACAGTAGCGAACGCAGCATTGTAACGCAGATGGTTTCCCCCTTCCGTGCGCGCTTCACAGCACATACAGGGATAGGTGAACTGCTTTCGTTCACCCTTTCCCCCTCTCTCTCCCGGTTCACATCTTTCGTTCACCTTCAACATTCCATCCGGTGACACTTGACGCACAATACCTACTCTACTTTATACCAGTATCGAATAGCCTTACGTCACAACTCTCTGGCTAAAGCTTTTAACGTGCCGATGGAGATGTCCCCCACGGCCGCCATATCCTCCCCGTGAAAGGCGGAGGAAAAATTATCGGAGAATAAGATCTGAGCGGAGGGCGGAAACTCTTCGTCCCCTTCCCAGATCATAAAACGAAGTTTCAGATCATCCAGAAATGCAAACTCATAGCCTGCATCTCCCACGGAAAGCTTTTTGCCCTCAAGCTTCTCCATGACCCGGCAAAATCTGTCCAGGCAGGAACCGAAGCCAAAGGCCAGGCGCTTTACACATCTTCCCTGGAACACCTGATTGTAATGGTTCCCCCAGGGCATATCCGCATAGGCATAAAAATTCCCTTGAGAGGAAACCCGCTTCCCCTCCAGAAGATAGCGGACGAGGAGGATCTTCGTTTCCAGGTTGTCGAGAAGCGGCGCATAAGAGCCGTCCTCGTCCAGACATTCCGTCTCAAAATCCGGATGGCTGATAGTATACCGCTTGTTCATGAGAGTCACCGAAAAAAGCCGTTTCTCCTTATCGTAGGGAACGCCGGAGACTTCGGATAAAAGCTCCGGATCTGCCTCCCGGTAACGGGCCTTGTAACTCTCAAAGGGGACTCTCTCTTTTTGATTCTTTTCATAAGGAATATTCATAAAAACACGGTTCCTTAACTGTATTTTCATACCGGCCCGCACGCTGCCGGAAGGTTAAAATTCCTGGTTCACGGACGGGAATAAGCTGCTGTCGGTATGAGGGATAAAACAGGCTGCCACAAATTCATCCATATAGCCGGGCGTGGTGGAAAGTTCCAGGTATGTCATGCTCTGGGCCAGTTCATAGACCTTCCGCTCCGCTTCCCCGGAAAGCAGCATGGCGTAAGCGCCGGACAGGGAAGAATTCCCAATGTAGTGGAACTTCTCCAGGGGAATGTCGGGAAGCATGCCGATGCCAACCGCATTCTTCATGTTGATGCCGCTGCCGATCCCACCGGCCACATACACGTCGTCCACCATGGACACGTCGAAATCCAGGGACGTGAGAAGCGTCTGGATAGCCGAGAAGATGGCCCCCTTGGCACGGATGAAATTGTCGATGTCCACCTCGGTGATCTCCACGTCCTTCACGGAGCCCGCCTGCTCCTTAAAGGCCAGCACATAACTCCCCATGCCGTACTTGTCATGGCGGATTCGCTCTCCCTCCCGGACAAACTTGCCCTTGGGACTGATGATGCCGCAGCGGAACAGCTCGCTGATCACGTCGATGATGCCGGAACCGCAGAGCCCCACCGGCTTCTCTCCCTCGTCCCCGATCACGGAGAAGGTTGGCTCCATGGTCTTCGCATCGATGGAACAGGCTTCGATGGCGCCGTCGGTGGCCCGCATGCCGCAGCTGATATCGCCGCCCTCGAAGGCCGGACCGGCCGAGCAGGCGCAGCTCATCAGGAAATCGGAGTTGCCGAAGACGATCTCGCCGTTGGTGCCCAGGTCAATAAACACCGAGTACTCCGGACGGTTCCAGATCATACTCACCAGGGTCCCCGCCGTGATATCGCCGCCCACGTAGCTTCCGATGTTGGGGGCGATGATGATGTGGGCGTCCTGATTGATGTCGATCCCCAAATCGTTGGCGAAAACCGCATTGGTCTTAAAGAAGGCCGGAATATAAGGCTCCGTCCGCAGAGGCTCCGCGTTGACGCCGACCAGGAGATGGTTCATGGTCGTATTTGCTCCCACACACATCCGGTAGATCCAGGCCGGCTTCATGCCGCAGGTCCTGCACATGGTATGGATAAGCGGATTGATGGTCTCATTAATGACCGCATCCTGAAGCTTTTTCTGACCGCCCTCTTTTCTGGACTCGATGATCCGGTTGATGACGTCGGCCCCGTAACGGATCTGGCCGTTCCCGGTGGTGGCCTTGGCCAGGATGTCGCCGTTCAACATGTCGATGATCAGAGCGGAGACCGTGGTCGTGCCGATGTCCACCACCAGCCCGCCGGCCCGCACCTTGACGTCCATGGGGAACAGGTCATAGACGAAAATGTTCTTCGCCGTCCGCCGGATGATGCACTGGACCTTAAAATCCGCCTCCCGAAGCTTATCCGGAAGGGATTTTAACACACTGTAGGGGATCCGCACCCGGGAGACTCCCGTGGCAGCCGCCACGGCCCGCTCTATGCGTTCCACATCCGGCATGGTGTCATCCAGGGTGGGAGCTTCCATGGAAACCCGGATCAGCTCCAGACTGTTCTTTAAAGAGATCCCCGCCGCCTCAAGCTGTTCTTTTGCTTCCGTGAAGATCTTCACCTCCGCCGGAGAACTAAGATCCGCCGCCTTCATCCGGCCTTTGTAGGCGGAAGCGATATCGGGAACCATGACCTCCACGTCGGCTTCCACCTTGCTCACACAGGCAAGTCGCCATCCGGCCGCATATTCCTCGTCGGTGATATGGCGTGTTTTCTGAGAATTTAACTCCCCGGAAAGAAGCTTCACCCGGCACTTGCCGCAGGCGGCGTTGCCGGAGCAGGGTGCGTCGATAGCTACGTTTGTTTTTCTCGCTACCTCGAGAAGGTTTTCACCGGAAGCAGCGAAGGCAGTAATGCCCTCGCCGCTCTCAAACTTAAATGTTACCTTGTACATGGCAGTCCGTCCTTACCCTTAAATTAAACTTCAAGGTAAGAATCTGCATACAGGGTCGCGTTCCGGATGATATCACAGGACTTGATGGTCTCCATCAGTCTCAGGTCATTGGGATTTACAATGGCGGAAGTAAAGCCCTTCATCATGGCCATGGCAACCATGGCAGAGTCCATGATGGGACGGATATGCTTGGGCATACCGTTGGAGTTGTTGGAAAGTCCGCCGGTGGTCTTAAGACCCATGTCGGTCAGGTCGCCGATGAAGTTCAGCACATCCATCTGCTTATCCTGCATGCCCTTGATGACGACGAAGAGCGGATCGAACCACATATCCTCCTCCGCCATGCCAAGGCCAAGGCCTCTTTCCAGGAGCTGGGTGCAGTAAGCCATGCGCTCGTCATTGTCGGCAGCGATCCCTTCGCCGTTGCACAGAGCGATCACAATGGCGTCATTTGCAGCCGCCAGGTCCACGAACTCGATCCTTCCAGCCGCGTCGGCGGAGTTCACGATGGGTTTGCCCTTGGAACGATTGTACACGGAGATACCAGCCTCGATGGCTGCCTTGTTGGAAGTATCCAGGGCAAGAGGAACATTGTCAAAGTTCTCCTGAAGGAGGGTGACCGCCCACTTCATCAGATCCTCGCCGTAGCCCTCCGCGGGTCCGATGTTCACATCCAGATAAACGGCGCCGGCATCAAGCTGAGCCTTTGCCCTCTTCAAGATCGGCTCCGGATCCCTTGCCAGGAACGCTTTGTTTACAGTGGGGGCCGTGGTGGAAAGTCTCTCGCCGATGGTAATGAATTTTTCCATTCTCTTGTTCTCCTTTTTCTTAAATACTACTCACGAGCGAAAAGGGATCTCCTTTTGCCCGTGAGTAAAACTATGATCCTTATGCCTGCCCGCCGGCCTGCATGTCTTTCAGGAATTTCACAAGCTGGACAGCCTCAGTGGGACCTACCACGATATTCCATCCGGGAAGCTTCGCTTCCAGATCGCCTTTGAGCACCGCAACTTTTCCGGGAAGGATCAGGGTACGGTTCTTGATCTTATTCTCGATCTCGAATTCCTGGATGTATTTTGCGATGGAGCCGGAGGAGAATTTCCCCGCGGCCCAGGAGGTCAGAACGGAAAGTCCGCCCGCATCGCTGATCAGCAGGTTGCAGGGAACGCCGGAGCGCTCCAGCTCACCGGATACCAGGAAGTAGGTAAGGGCAAAGTCTACCGTAGTCAGGCAGACGGAATTTTCGTCTCCGCCGTTGATCGGATAGATGCCGGGATCGATCCTGGGAGCCTTCTGAGGATCCGTGAACAGATTCTGTCTCAAGCCGTAAAGAGGAAGTGCCTGTGCATAGCTCATCTCTTCCATGACGACGACGGAACCGTATTTCATGGTGAAAAGCGCCGCCAGGGCCGCCTGCATATGAGAATCGCCGGAAGCCAGCTTGCCGACGTTCACGATGCTGGGATAGCCGAAGGTCCTGTCGTTGTCCTTCAGCGCCGCGCGGCGGACAAGGACTGCCTTTTCGAACGCGTCTTTCACGGAAGCCGTGCCCAGATCCAGGATCAGGTTCTTGTTTCCGGCCTTCTCAAGAGCGGCCACGGTGTCGTAAAGCTCTTCCGCGGAAGCGCCGGTCACGCCCAGTACCACACTCGCATCCGCCGCCAGCTTGCTCATGGCCTCGTAGTTGGAAGCGTCGGCCGCATTTAAGATCGGCTTCTTGTCCTTGCAGACATCCAGAGCCGCCTTTGCGCAGGCCTCGTCCTTCACGTTTAAGATCAAGGGCCTTCCGGCGCCGTCCGCCTTCTTCACCAGAGCAGCGTAAGCGTCGGGAGCAGCTCCTTCCCCGCAGTCCACGGCAATAAATTCCACGTACATCCGGTCGCCGATCCGGTCGTAATCGATGGCCGCAACGGAAGCAAGCCTTGCGTCCACGGCCGCATCATCCATGCAGGTGCACACGGAAACCGCATATCTGGTCTTATTGACAAAGGTCTTCTCATGGCGGAACAGAACGGTCTCGCCGCCAAGTGCAAATTCCTTCTCGCTGTCGTTCTTATTGTCGGCAAAGGCTTTGAAGCCTGCCTTAATTGTCTTCATGGGCGGAGCAGAAGCCTCGGAAAGAGTCGCCACTGCCTCTTCGCTCATATGAGGACACTGATCGATCGTCATTGCGCCCTGTGCCACCTTCATGGAGAATGCCATACAGGTGGGGCAGCCGCATTCCTTACAGTTTTTCTTAGGTGTCAGTTTGAAAATCTGAATACCGGTTAATGCCATTGTTTTCTCCTCCTGTCCGTATTAGCTTAATGCGCTTATCATCTTGGAAACAGTTGCGATCGAGGTGGGATGCTTTAAGATCACTGCGTCGGTGCCGCATGCCAGGCATGCAACGGCAGTCTCAATCTCCATATCGATCGCGCGCTCCACCACGGAACCCCATTCGGGCATGTCTTCCTCCGTGGCCGTGGATTCCTTCACGGACCAGGTCTCGGACGCCACAGGAGTGATGATGGGCATCAGCAGAGAGTCGTCATTCTGTCCAAGGGCGGCGGCCTTTACCCGGTCCAGGGTAGAGATCAGATAATCAAAGCCATAGCCTGCGGCAGAAGAACCGACGTTCATGACTACCTTGCCGGAATCCACGCCCAGCTGTTTCAGAAGCACATTGAGCTGTTTCGCCAGGTTGATGTCTACAGCAGACTCTGCGCCAACCAGCTGGTTGTAAGCAAGCCCCGCGGCAGCGCCGATATTCTTGTAGTTTTCTTCCTTTGCGGACATTAAGAGTACATTCTTTCCCTGAAGGGCCTCGGCAACCTTGGAAAGCAGCTCCGCATCTTTCTCCACATTCTTGCAGCCTTCTACTACGATGGGGAAATCAACGGCATCCGCCACTTCCTTCGCAACGGCGACCAGTTCTTCCACGGGCCGGTTCTCACCGTTGGGGTCTCCGCCTTCCAGCTTCAGACAGAGGAAATCAACGCCTTCGATGGTGATGGCTTTCTTCGCCATATCTGCCACGGTCTCGCAGCCTGCATAGACTTCCTTGATGCAGTCGGGCTCATGGGCAAGTCCCAGGTCGGAGATCTCGATACCGATCTTCGCTGTGTTGGCCGTCGGAGCGTCAAACGTATAGAAAGGAAGAGTATTTCCTCCTCCCAGTTTCGTAGTCTTGTCGCCGGTCCCGACTTCAACGGTGCGAATGGTTGCGTTGAATTTCTGTAATTTCTTTGTAAACGGCATTTCCTACTCGCCTCCTTAAAAATTTTCTGGTAAAGTAACGTCTCAGGTCTCGGGAAACAAGAAAAGGTTCCCCGTGGATTCCCGGCCGCCCTCCCTATCAGGGCGGCCGGGAATGGAAAATTATGTAAATGGGTGATGAAAAAAATATAAATACCTAGCCCGGCGGTGCCCGGCAAATGTCCTCTCATGCGGCCGCTTGCCGGTCTACCTTTGGGAGCGAGATACTCGGAACATGCGCCTTTAGCACCTGCTTACGCAGGTGAGGCCGCTTACGCGTCCTGCGCATGTCCCTCGTTAAGCTCCCGCAGGAATCAAATGTCCGCTGACCGGAGTCGATAAACTCAGGAAATGCGCTCTGCCGTCTGCTTGCGCATCCGGAACCGGCTTACGCCGGTTGCGCATTTCCTTCGGTAAAGCCTGCGCGGGAATCAAATGTCCGCTCACGCGGCCGCTTGATTCCCTTTCCTCGGCTTTACATCATCGGCTCAAGGTTGAGGGCTGGATGGCCTTTCTCGGTGAGGAAGTTGAGTAAGGTCTCGGGATCCTCCGCGATGGTCTCGTCGCCTACCATGTCGGTGAAGTTGTCGATTCCGTAGAGTTCTTTCGCCGTCGCGTTGAGTCTCTCGGCGACCTGCTCCTTCAGATCCTTGGGCATCCACACGATCCTCTCGATGCCGCCCTCGGCCTTCATGAACTTCTTGGAAGCGATGAAATGCTTGCCGTGGCCCATGAAGCCAGGGGTCTGCACGCCGCCGCCGGTCATGGAAGCCAGCTCGGGGAAGGTCATGCCCAGAGGGGTCATGCCCGCATACTCACGGTTGGCGATGATCACGCCGTTGGACATGGGCTCGATGCCGCAGATGCACTCGAAGCATCCGCAGGAGGTCATGGGCTTCTCCATGATGGAGTAGAGGGATACGTCTTCCAGAGCGCCGTTGGAGAACTTCTTCACGGCTTCGTTGACGTCCTCGTACTCACCGATCCTGTCATCGATGACTCTCTCCTTGGTGATCACCTGGCAGGGGCCGGTGGGCTCCAGCTCGTTGGTCGCCTTGGCATCCAACCAGGAAACGGCGCCGCAGAGGCCGAGACGCTCTGGCGTGACCACGCATACGTGGCTGGGGGAGAATGCCTGGCACATAATGCAGCTGTAGTAAACGTCCACGGACTCGTCCGTCAGGGATTTGAGTCTGTCGTCACGCTTGTCGAAAGCGGGGATCGCAATCTCATGGCGGAGCTTTCCAACCATCTCCGCATCGGTGATGATCTTCACCTGGCAGCGGTCCACGACGGCGTCATAATCGTTCTTTACTTTTGCGTAAAGCACTTCACCGATGTGTTTCGCACGGAAGCCGGCCTCGTAAGCCGCATCGCTGATACGGACACGGATCATGTCACGCTGTCCCGTATGCATCACGCCCTCGATGCAGTTTAAGTAGCTGTGGAACTTTCTCTCGAACACGGACTCGAAGTCGGTCTGCATGTTCTTTCCGGCCACCTCCACGATGTAGGCGATGCTGTGCTTGCTGCCCTTCTCGAAGGTATCGAAGTCCGGTCCGATCAGCTCGATCTTGTGATCCTCGACCTCGGTCATCTCCTTGGACTGTACCAGCTCGAAGCAGTCCACTCTGGAACCGTCGAACTCTACCTGCATCTGTTTCTTGCGGACGATCTCGCCCTCGAATGCGGAGGCGAACGCCACGGGGATGTCGATGTTGGTGATCTTGATCTTGATGTCGCGTGCCTCCAGGGAGGTGGCGTTGAACTTGTCAACGTCAGGCTGCACAATCAGGCTCTTCGGGACCTTGATGTTGACGGCCTTGGAGGTCTCCACGTCGTTGGTGACGACCGGGAAGCCGAGAGCGATGGCGCCGGCGCCGCAGGCGACCACGACCGGGTTCAGAGCACCGAGGGCGTTGACAAACGCAGGCACACGCTCGAAGGTGTACTTCATGAGACCTGCGGCATCGCCGGGCTCCACGTTACCGAAGATGAGGGCCGCTCTCACTGCCACGGAAACCACGTGGAGCACGGAGGTCACGTCCTTGCCCAGGGGGATCACGCGCACGTTTGCGCCCATGTTCACATTTTTCTCCACGCACTGGTCGATCACGTCGCCGACCAGGGTCACCAGAATGCCCTGTGCCTGATAGCTCTTCACCAGAGCGGCGGCCTCGTCGGCCGTGGGGGCCTTACCGAGGATGACGGCCACGCCGGGGATATCGCCGGTTACAAGCGGCACGCCCAGCTCACGGATGATGGCGTCGGAGAGGTGGCCGGAGCATCCGGTCCCTTCATAAGGATCCGCGCCGTCCAGATACTTGAGTGCCTCGATGAACTCTGCACAGAGGGCAGTGCCCACGCCGTTCATAAATACGTCGTTCAGCTTTACATTCTTGGTCTCAATGCCCTTTACGACACCAAGGGCTTCCTTTAACTCGCCAAGGTTGGTCACCTTGGTCCCGGTCACTGCATAGTAGCAGGGCAGGCAGTAGGCGGTTCCGGGGAAAGAAACTGCCTTGTCTGCGCCGTGCTTCTCGATCGCGGCATTGATGGCGCCTTCCGCTAAACCATATACTGTATCCGCACCACTAAATACTACATCAAATAGTGTCACTGTTCTACCTCCTAACAATTTAACTGTGCATCAATTTTCTCTTTTATTTTCTGGATCTCATCTTTCGCGGACGGACTGAAATCGAAGGGAGACTTTCCCTGTCTGTCCGCGTCGATGACCTCAGAGTTATAGTGAATGAAGCCCAGAAGGTCACAGGCCGGAATCTTGCTCTTTATAAACTCCTCATCCTTCTCGTCCCGGATCTTGTTGGCCACGACCCGCACCTGGGAAACGCCCAGATCCTCCGCCAGACGCTTCACGTTCCGGTAGGTCTGCACGCTCCTGGCTCCCGGCTCGATCACTACGATGAACTGATCCATGCCCTCGGTGGTGCCTCTCCCCAAATGTTCGAGGCCCGCCTCCATGTCCAGGATCACCACGTCGTTACTCCGAAGGACCAGGTGGTTGATGATCCGTTTTAACATCACGTGCTCCGGGCACACGCAGCCGCTTCCGCCGGTCTCCACCGTTCCCAGTGTGAGGAGCTTCACGCCGCAGTGGCTCTTCGCATACAGATCCGGAATGTCGTCCACCTTGGGGTTCATGCGGAAAAACCGGTTGGTCTCGTCGGCCTCGGTCCGCTCCTGGATGAGTTTCCTCATCTTGGTGATGGGAACGATCGCATCCAGCTCCTCCTCGGAAAATCCAAGGGCCAGCCCCAGATTGGCATCCGGGTCCACGTCGGCCGCCAGCACGCTTTTTCCCTCTTCCGCATAAAGTCTCGCCAGGGTGGCCGCAAAGGTGGTCTTGCCCACGCCACCCTTTCCTGTCACTGCAATTTTCATATCCTGTTCACCTCTGGTTCCCCGGTGGAATGGGGGAGGCCCCGCATTTCACCGGATACTTCACGGGCAGGTCCATCTTAAATACCGATGGCCGCTCTCTTCTCTTCGATTCTGTCGATCATGGCATCGACCAGCTTGTCGATATCTTTCTCCACGGTGTAAGCCGCACCGGTCCACTCACGAACGCCGCCGGTCAGAAGCTCTGCCACTTCCGCGGAACCGGACACGTAAGGATCAACGCCAAGGAAGGTATCAATACCAGTACCCACTACGTAGTTGCCGATGGACACGGCCTTCTCGGACATCCACTCGGGAGCGCAGCCCACGACGGGAAGCTGGGAAATCTTAAGCCCGGAATCCTTCGCAAGCTCTGCCACCAGGTTCATCATACGGGAGATGTCCACGCAGGAACCCATGTGGAGCACGGGAGGAATGTCCGCAAGCTCACATACTCTCTTTAAGCCGGCGCCGCACAGATCCTTCGCCCTCTTGTCCATCAGGCCGGCCTTTGCCGCCGCCTGGGCGGAACATCCGGAAGCCACGATGATGATGTCGTTGGCAATCAGCTTCTTCATCAGCTCGATGTGGGCAAGGTCGGGACGGATCTTCGGGTTGTTGCAGCCTACCATGGCGACTGCGCCACGGAGAACGCCGGAGGTCACGCACTCAAGAAGGGGCTTCGTGGTCCCGGTCACGTCGACCTGGCTGTTGGTCACGCCGTCAAGGACCTTCACGATGGCTTCCAGAGAATAACCGACCGTCGCCTTCTGCTTCATATCGGGAATATGTACCAGCTCGGGCTTTCTGTTCTTGAAGTTCTCGATGGCAGTCTTTACGATCTGTTTTGCATTCTCGCCCGCATTGGCGGAGCTGAAGCGGATGTAATCGGACATCGGCATCCTCGCAATGGGGGAGGTGGTGATGAACTTGGTGTGGAAGCACTTGCTGAGCGGCCCAAGTGCAGGGAAGATACACTGCACGTCAACCACGATTGCCTCGCAGGCACCGGTCAGGATGACATTCTCCTGCTGTAAGAAGTTTCCGGCCATGGGGATGCCCCGGCGCATCGCCACTTCGTTGGAGGTACAGCAGACGCCGGACACGGTGATGCCCTTTGCGCCCATCTCCTTCGCATAAGCGATCATCTCCGGATCGTCCGCATACTCGCAGATCATCTCGGAAAGGCTCGGGTCATGGCCATGGACCACGATGTTTACGTTGTCGGCGTTCATGACGCCCAGGTTTGCCTCCGTGTCAATGGGCTTGGGAGTTCCGAACAGGACGTCGGAGAACTCGGTTCCCATCATGGAGCCGCCCCAGCCGTCGCCGAGACCGCAGCGGATGGACTGTTTCACCAGCGCCTCGGGAAGGGAGGAACATCCCATATGGGCCATGTGCATGGAAGAAGCGACCTCTCTGTCGATGGCACGGGGAGCAAGCTCGTTCTCCACCAGAAGATCCTTCTGGGAAGCGGGCATACGATCCAGGAATTTCTGGAAGCCGAAGGGCTTGCCGTATTCCATCAAACCTACTTCCGCAACCTCGTGGGCCACGTCATAGAGGTCTCTTCCCTCGGTCTCAACACCGAATTCCTTTGCCAGCTTCATGAGCTTGGCTTCGTCTTTTACCTTGTAGTTTCCGTCTGCGGCGGAAAGATACAGGGTATGGCAGATCTCACGTCCGTGATCGGAGTGGGTGGCAGCGCCGCCCGCGGTGAATTTCAGATAGTTCCGTCCGACGATGCCGTGCACGTCGCAGCCGCAGATCCCTCTGGGGGCCTTCGGCGTGATGCGGCAGGGGCCCATGGCACAGATACGGCAGCACACGCCCTGCTCGCCGAACTTACAATGAGGTGTCTGGTTTTTCACCCTGATCTGCCAGGCGTCTGCGCCTACCTTTGCGCCTGTCTCCAGGAGTCTGGCTGTTGCGGCTTCAAACTCCTCTACCGTTGTTAACTTAAAGTCTCCCATTCATAAACCTCCTTAAAATTTAACCCGCCCCGAAAGACGGGCGTTTGTTCCCTAAGAGTGTAATAATTTTTCTACTGCCTGGACCAGTGCCGTCCGTACCGGAGAGTCCTCCGGCAGGTTGACCGACGTGGGTTTTCCCTCGCAGTCCAGCTCGTACACATCCTCGCTGTGGGGGACGACGCCGATCAGGTCAAGGCCCTGGTTTCCGATCTCCTCCCGGATGCCGTCGTTGAGTTCCCCCTTCGGCGCCCGGTTCACGATCAGCCCCATGACCTTTGGATTCAACTTGCATTCTTTCACCAGTTCCGCGATCCTGCCGACGGCCTGGATGCCTCTCCTGGAGCAGTCGCTCACCAGGATGACCGCGTCCACGTGGGGAAGGATCCCCCGGCTGATGTGCTCCATCCCGGCCTCGTTGTCCACGACGATGTACTGGTACTGGCCGGAAAGCCTGGCGACCTGGGCCGTCAGAAGCCCGTTCACATAACAATAGCAGCCGGAGCCCTGGGTCCGTCCCATCACGAGCATGTCATAATCGTCCTCTTCCACCAATGCGGAATTAAAGCGGAACGCCGCATAGTCCTGCTTGGACATGCCGGCCGGTATGGGACTGGGATCCATCATCTCCGCCCTGGCGATCTCCTCCCGGATGTCGCCGAGAGTCGCTTCCACTTCCACGCCCAGCACTTCATTGAGGTTGGAATTGGCATCCGCATCCACGGCCAGGATCGGCCCCTTCTCCTTCTCGCAGAGATACTGGATCAAAAGGCCGGTGAGAGTCGTCTTCCCGACGCCGCCCTTGCCTGCAACTGCAATCGTATAGGCCACTTGAAAGCCCTCCTTTATGTCACGAAATTTAGGGAAACGCTGATCAAAGCGTTTCCTGCGCCGGATTTGCACCGCAAAGCGGCATATTCCCTTGCAAATCCGTGTGCATCTGCCAGAGCTGCTAAGGAAACGATGATCGGATCAGAGTTTCCTTAGATCGATAGTCCCGTCCACGTTTCACGGTCCGTCACGCATCTTCACCGGCTCAGACCGTCTTTTCAACATGCCTCCACCCCCGTTCTCATAATTTCACTTCTGTAATCAATCCGTGCAGCGGATCTTGACTACGCTGCCGGCCAAATCTACTTCCGTCAGAGCTCCCCGGACTTTCATTTCCTTCCCGATGATGTCATATAAGGTGATCTCGTCGCCATCAATGAGGATCTTGCTTACATTTTTGAGGAGAAGCGTTTCGTCCTCTTCCTGTTTCTTTCCGTAAACTGCTGCAAGACACATGGTTTTCCACCTCCCTGCCGTCTGTCACTGAGTATCGCTGCCTCCATCCCCGATCACTGCTTCAGCAGAGAAAGGGCGACGCTTAAACGCACATTCCCGCTTTCAAACTCGGAAACCGCCTTGTCGAGCTGCTCTGCCGCCTCGGCTTTTCCCTGTTCTTTCAGCTTCTTTGCAAGCTCCGCAAGCTCCAGGGCGTGATGCTTATTGTGATCCGCCATATAGGTGACCAGAGCGATGGTCTCCGCCTCCGCGTCGGCACATCCGCCGCAGCCCTCACAGCCCTCGCTGTGGCAGTGGTCATGTCCATGCTCATGGGTATGTCCATGCCCCTCCCCGTGCTCATGCTGATGGTTTTCCTCCTCGCCCTCCCTGTGGATGTGCTCGTGGGAATGTTCGATGGTATGGGTGTGGGGATGGGTATGATGGCTGTGGATCACATTTCCATGTTCATCCGTAACGACGTGCATGCTGCATCCTCCTTTCTCTTTGTTCGGTATTGGTTAAAATTCTGTTAAATTTTTAATTATATCTATCTCATTATACATGCTCTGGTAATATTAATCAAGGGCATTTCCCTTTTTTTAGGGAATTTTTGACAATGTTCACAAAAAAGTACAAAGCCTTTTTCCCTCAATATCTGGTGGTCTTTTCTATTTTCCACAGCAGTGCTTGTATTTCTTCCCGCTGCCGCAGGGGCAGGGATCGTTGCGTCCGATCTTCTTTCCCTTCACCACGGTGGTGGAGGATTTCTGCTCCTTGTAGAGCTCCTTCTGCCGCTCCTCGCTGAAGATCTCGTTCCACTGGGGCAGGCCGTAAAGCCAGTCTGCCTTGGCGGCCACCATGTTCTTATAGAGAAGCTCCTTGTCAAAACCCAGATTGACAGGGGTGTCCTCCTCCATGGTGTCAATGGGGTTCGGCTCCTTCAGGCTGTCGTTGATGCCGTCCAGAAAACCCGTCATGATCATCAGTTCCACGTCGTATTTTTCCGCAAGCTCTTTCACCGTCCCGGAGACCACCTCGTCCGGCGCCGCCAGAAGCTTCTCATAGATTCCTTTTTCCAGATTGAAATAATTGCCCCAGAAGTAATTGCTCTGCTGGGTGCTCATCTGTGTCTCATAAGCCATCTTTCTCCACTGTTCCAAAAGTGCCATTGTGTTCCCTTCCTTTATCATATAAGATTTTACGCCTGAAAAGACCAACTTGTCTACTGATTATTATATCCGAATATACCGGTTTCTGGCAATAAAAATTTTCCGTGAATTTATGAATTTTTCGAAAATTTTTGGCCTGTGCGGTGGAAGACAGAACAGCCAGTGCCGGGCCGCAGAATAACATCTGCGGCCCGGCACTGGCTGCTTATCGTTTTTTCGTAATATTCACTTAGATCCCGGCTGCCTTTAAGAGATCCGGCACCTTGGACTCCCATCCGAGGGCCATGATATGTACGCCCTGGCAGTAAGGCTTGCACTCTTTGATAATGCGGGCGGCGATCTCCACGCCGGTGATGCCGGCCTTGGTCTTCTCCTTGTCCGCCTTGAGCTCCTCGATCATCTCGTCGGGAACATGGATGCCTGCCACGTTGTTGTTCATGAACTTGGCCATCCCCGCGGATTTGGGGATGATGATGCCCACCTGGACCGGCTTGCCGAACTGTTTCGCCTTCTCCATGAACTGGATGAATTTCTCCGGCTCGAACACGGCCTGGGTCTGGAAATAATCGCAGCCTGCCGCGACCTTCCGCTCCATCTTCGCCAGCTGCGCGTCCACGGAATCGCTGCAGGGGGATACCACCGCGCCCTTGGCAAATTTCGGAGGCTCGCCCACCAGCTCGTTTCCGCCCAGGTCCACGCCGGACTCCAGCTGCTTCACCGTGTGGATCAAAGATACGGAATCCAGATCGAACACCGGCTTTGCCGCCTTGTGGTCACCCAGTTTCGTGTGGTCGCCGGTGAGGAGCAGCAGGTTTTCGATGCCGAACATCGCTGCGCTTAAGAGGTCGGACTGCAGGGCGATGCGGTTCCTGTCGCGGCAGGTGAGCTGGAAGATGGGAGTCAGTCCCTCATCCTTCAGGGCCTTGCAGGTCGCCAGAGAACCGAGACGCATGACAGAAGACTGATTATCCGTCACGTTTACTGCCGTGATACCGCTCAGATAGGTTTTTGCCTCCTCCAGCACATGCTCGATATGAAATCCCTTCGGCGGTCCCACTTCCGCAGTAACAACAAATTCACCACGTTCAAATGCTTCAGTAATTTTCATGAGCCATTACTCCTAATCATTATAATTTTTAACGGTTTCCCTGTTTCTCCTTATTTCGATGTCGCATCGTCTGTCGCGAAGTTGCGCACCTGGGTCGGACATTTTAACGCGTCCAGGCGTCCCACCTGGGCAAGCCTCCTGTAGATGCGCTCCCAGCCGCATTCCATGTCGCCGTCCACCTCGCATCTGCCGTTCTTGGCGCCGCCGCACTGTCCGTTGACCAGGCTCTTGGAGCAGGCTGTGATGGGACAGATCCCTCCGGTCAGGTTGAGATAACACTCTCCGCACTGATCGCAGTTGTACTCCAGAGGCGTCACGCCCTGGAAGCCCGGAAGGGGATAGGTGTCGCAGGCCGCATAGACTTTCTTGTCCTCCAGGTAAGCGGCCACCGTCTGCACGCCGACGCCGCAGGAGAGCACCAGCACCGCGTCGGCCGCGTCGATCTCGCTCTTATGGGCCTCCAGACGCAGCTTCATGTTGTCCGGATTACAGATATAATCCGTGGTAATGATCCCGGTCACATTCCCGGCTTTTGCAAGCTCCTTTTCCAGCTCATCCGCCTCTGCTTCCGGAAAATGCACTTCCTTGCATCCATGGCAGTTGATGATAAAAACCTTTTTTCCGGCTGCCAGTGATACGATGGTTTCTTTTGCCTTTAACTGGGTAATTAACATATCACTTCATCCCCCTTACTGCATTTTTTCCGGCTTTTATCTTGCTCACCAGCGGGATCTTGGAGGAACAGATGTATTCGCAGCATCTGCACTCGATACAATCCATGACGCTCTTATCCTTCATGCCCTGCCAGTTCTCCTCATCCGCGTATTTCGCAAAATACAGGGGAGAAAGCTCCATGGGACAGACATCCATACAGCGTCCGCACTTGATACAGGGCTGCTCTTCCGTATGGTCGGTTTCAACGGCGATAATCCCGTTGGACCCCTTCATGATCGGCACATCCACGTCGGAGAGGACAAATCCCATCATGGGCCCGCCGGCCTTGATGGTCACTTCGCCTTCCTCCACGCCGCCGCAGTAGTCGAGAAGCTCCTTGGTGCTGGTGCCGATCTTCACGATGTAGTTGCCGGGCTTCTTTAACTTCTCGCCCGTCACGGTGGTCACGCGCTCCACCAGGGGCATGCCCTTCTGGATCGCATCGGAGATGGCCTTGGTGGTGCTGATGTTGCTCACGACGCATCCCACGTCTGCGGGAAGGCCGCCGCTTGGCACCTGTCGTTTCATGACCCGCTTGATGAGCATCTTCTCAGCGCCCTGGGGGTACTTGGTCTTCGCCACGACCACTTCGATGTTGTCAATGCCTTCCGTCTTCTTCTGCATCAGCTCGATGGCATCCGGCTTGTTGTCCTCGATGACGATGATGCCCTTCTCGGCTCCCACGGTCTTGACGATGGCCTTCAGTCCGAAGATCACGTCGTCCGCAAACTCCAGGAGGACTCTGTGGTCCGCCGTCAGGAGCGGTTCGCATTCGCAGCCGTTCAAGAGGATCGTATCCACCGGCTTGGGAGGTTTTAACTTCACGGACGTGGGGAATCCGGCGCCGCCCATGCCCACGATCCCGGCATTCTTGACGATCTCCACAATCTCGTCGGGAGTGAGGCTGTCCAGATCTTTATTCGGTTTTACAGATTCGTGCAGAGTATTTTTCCCGTCGGACTTGATCACCACAGAGAGACATCTGCCTCTGGTGGCATGTCCGTGCTCCTCGATGGCGGTGACCGTACCGCTGACGCTGGAATGGACCGGGGCGCTGATAAAGCCGGCCGCCTCGCCGATCACCTGGCCGACCTTCACCGTATCGCCCACCTGCACCACAGGATTGGCCGGAGCGCCCGCATGCATGGACAGAGGGATGACCACCGTCTCCGGATCCGGGAATTTCCGGAGCGGAAGATCCTCCGTGAATTCTTTGCGCTCGGAAGGATGGATGCCGCCGTAATAACCGTCCAGCCTGTTCTCACGGATGGACTTCACATACTCGTTTACAAACTTGAAGTCTGCCTTGGAGTAGTCTCTGAGCTGTACCGGCTGCTCCAGGAACTCAGAAAGACGGCCCTGTTTTTCCAGTCTCTTGTAGATCTTCTCCCAGGCACAGTCCCTGTTCGGATCCACCTCGCATTTTCCGTCCTTCGCGCCGCCGCACTGTCCGTTGACCAGGCTCTTGGAGCAGTCCACGATGGGACAGATGCCGCCGGTCACGTTCAGGTAGCACTGGGCACAGGCGTCACAGCGCCTCTCCGTCAGGGCCATGCCGTGGCGTCCCCGGTAATTGAGGGAATCGCAGGCCGCATAGACGGGCTTTCCGGCCAGGTCCGCGACCGTCTGGATGCCAAGGCCGCAGGAGATCACAAAGACATGTTCCGCGCCTTCCGGGATCATGTCCGCAAGCTTCCTCTCCGTCTGGGTCTTGTTGCACAAAAAGTCAACCTTCACACTGCCGACGACGGTCTTCCCCTCTCCTGCGGCGATCTTTTCAAACTCGCCCAGATCCGGTTCGTCGACCGTCTCAAACTCCTTAAAGCATTTGTTGCAGGCAACGAGGAACAGATTGTCCTTATCGGCCAATAAGGACACCAGCTCGTCGTTCCCTTTTAGCTTATACTTGGTATAATTTTCCAATTGCCCACCTTCCTTTTCAGATTGATCCGCAAACCCCATGCCGCCGCCTTTGTCATTTTTCACCCTCTGCACTTTGGAGAAAAAGAAACATCGGCAGACGGTCCGGTCCTGCGATGATTACGAGTTCAAGTATAGCACACATCATCTACTTTATCCAGTTTAAACGAGGTATTTTATGAAAAAATATATAAATTGCATAAAAATAAATACAAGAGGACAAAAAGAACCCGGTCTCCCGGGCTCTTCCTGCTTTGATGTAGTATATTTTAAGGTTTATTTGAATGGGCTGTTTTGTTATGTCATAAGCCTATCAGATTTTTTCCGCCCCCGCAAGCCTCCCGGGGGGTTGTTTTTCAAATAAATTTCCACCTGTGCGGCTGAAGATTTTCCATGTCTCCGGCAGAGAACAACCGCTTCAACCGCACAGGTGAAAACTTCAACCTCCGGGCGGTCTACTCCGGCAGACTGTCGAAGACGAAGGCGCCTGCGCGACGGTAGCCCTCCGCCAGGAAGACCGCGTTATGGCCGGAGGCCCCGGGCGCCATATGGTAGGCCATATCCTGAAGCCTCTTGACGGCCCGGCCGTATTCGTACATGGTGGCTTCCCCGGAAAGCTCCGGCAGGAACGTCCCATACTGGGCCTTGATCTTTGGATCCTGCGTCAGCTCCCCGATAAAGGCAAGCTGGGATTCCAGGCAGTCCATGGCCCGGCATTTCTCGTCCCACGCATCGTAGATGTCCACGTAGCAGTTGGGGTGTTCCGGCGTCATATAATAGACGCATTTCACCCGGTGGGGGGAGAGCCCCGGAAGCTCGTCCAGCGCATACTCCCTTCCCGCCAGAGAGATCCCCTCCAGCAGGATTTCCATGGCGGGCCGCCTGCCCGGATCGAAATCCTCCACGCAGTGCTCCGGGTCCTGGGTGACGACAATGTCTGGCCGGAACCGGCGGATCACGCCGACCACTTTGAGCTTTTCCTCCCTGGTCCCGCTGATACTGCCCGCATCCATCCCCAGATGCTCCACCGTCACGCCCAGGATCTTCGCCGACTTTGCGAGATCCTCCCGCATTTTTGCCCCGGTAAACAGGAAGCTGGCATGGGACGCGCCGCCCGCCTTGGCATTTTTGCAGAGCATCCCGCCGCACTCCACCATTTCCATCCCATATACGCCCAGCAAAAGAATCCTTTTTCCACTCATGCCCGCAATCTCCTTCTCTCCGTATCCGTTCTATATTTTGGCATCACCGACCCTGTCTCCAGGCGGTCCTTCTCTTCCCAGTACCGCTCGATATCCTCCGCCGCGCGGAACAGCCTGGCCGTAAAGATCGATCTTGGCTCCTTACAGACCTGTTCCGTCCGGCCGGATTCCACCTCCTCCCCCTCCCGCATGACGATCATCCGGCCGCACATCTGTTTCGCAAAGGCCACGTCGTGGGTGACAAGGAGAAGGGAAGCCTGAAGATTCTCACAGGAAGCCAAGAGTAACTCGGCAATCTCCCCCTTCACGCCGTAATCCAGCATGGACGCCGGTTCATCCAGGACCAGGATCTCGGGCTTCGCAATGACGGCTCTCGCGATACTCACCCTCTGCCGCTCGCCGCCGGAAAGCTGATGGGGATATCTGCACCTGTATTTCTCAGGGTCCAGCCGCATCTGCTCCATGGCCTCCCTCACCAACTCCTTTCGCTCCGCGCGGCCCGCGCCCGTCCTCCCGTATAAAAGCGGCTCCTCGATGATCTGCTCCACCGTGAGGCGGGGACTGATGGAGGAATAGGGATCCTGCGCCACAAACCCGGCCCGGCCCGAGAGGAACGCCCTGCCGCCGTCCGGCCGCTCCAGGCCCAGGACGCATTTGAGCAGGGTGCTCTTTCCGCATCCGCTTGGCCCCAGGATCCCCAGCCGCTCCCCCTTTTCCATGGAAAAGCTTAAGCCCTTTACGGCCTCCGTGCAGGTCTTCTTTCCCTTTTTGTAGCTCACATAGGTTTTCCTCACCTTGTCACATACCAGGATACTTCCCATTTTCTTTCTCCCCTCGTCAAAACTCCAGCCGCCTGTCACAGAAGGCCCTGGCGATCCGGTCGTCATGGCTCACGAACAGCATGGACATATTTTTTTTCCTCCGAAGCCGCCGCAACACCCAGAGGATGTCCGCCTCCACGATCACGTCAAGCCCCGTGGTCGCCTCGTCCAGGATGAGAAGCTTCGGGTCCAGGGCCAGCGCCAGGGCGATGGCCGCCCGCTGTCTCATCCCCCCGGAGAGCTCGCCGGGATAGCTTCCGAGGGCTTTTTCCTCCAGCCGGACCATGTCAAAAAGCTCTCTGCACCGTTCCTCTGCCTCCTGCTTTCCCATCCCCTCGTTGTGCTGGAACAGCACCTCGTTTATGGTCTTCCGTATGGTGTACATGGGGTTAAAGCTATTCATGGAGGACTGGGGGACCAGGGCGATCTCCTTCCAGCGGAGGCTCCGCACCTCCTCCTCCCTCCCGCCGACCATATCCACGTCCCCGCAGGGGGCCTGGTAGAGGATCTTTCCCTCCGCATAGCCTCCCATCTCCCGGATCACCCCCATGACGGCCCAGATCACCGTGCTCTTCCCGCAGCCGGAGGCCCCATGGAGGCAGAGGCATTCCTCCCGCTCCAGGACAAAATCCAGGTTTTCGATCACGGCCTTCTCCTGCCCGTACCCGGCCGTGAGCCCGGAAACCTCCAGGCAGTTTTTCCGATCTTTCATGGTCACGCCGCCTTTCCGCCGGGATCCCGGCTCATCCTGGGGGCCGCCTTCTCTTCCAGGGAATAGCTCACCAGGAACAGGGAAAACACCAGGATCAAGATCGCGAGGCCGGGCGGTATCACCCACCAGGCCCAGGAATCCGTCAGGAACGCATTTTTATTCTGGGCATAAAAGAGGATCGTCCCCCAGCTCTTGGCCGTGGCCGAGCCGAGTCCCAGAAAGCTCAGGGAGGATTCCGCCAGGATCGCCGAGCGGAACCGGAGGATCATCCGGTAAAACACAAAGAGGGACAACTCCGGCAGGATGTGGCGTCCCATGATGTACAGGCTTCCCGCCCCCATGGCCCGGATGCTGGTGATGTATTCGTTCTGCCGGATCTTCATGGTCTGGGCCCGGACCACCCTCGCCATCTCCGGCCAGGAGGTCATCCCCAGAATCAGGGACGTCGTCACAAGCCCTCCCCTCGTCAGGGCGGCCAGCAGGATGACAAGGGGGTAATAGGGGATCGTGATGACAAAGGTCGCCACATTCATGAGGATCCTGTCCGCGATCCCCCCGAACCAGCCGGCAAGAATCCCCACCACCAGGGCGATCCCCCCTGAGATGAGGGCCGTCAAAAGGCCGATCAGCAGGGAATACCTTGTTCCGTAGACCAGCTCGCTGAAAATATCCTGCCCGATGTCGTTGGTCCCCAGAAGATGGGCCGCCGAGGGCCTGCAGAAGGAGGCGTCAACCAGCTCGTTGGGATCGTAAGGGGCGATCAGCGGGGCAAAGACCGCCGCGGCTGTGAAAAGGCCGATAAAAACCATTCCTATGATAAAACTGGTTTTGTTTTTCATCCGGCTCCCTCCATTCCCGGATCGATCCTGGCCGTCAGAAAATCGGAGAGGGCGCTGGCCGCGATCACGATTGCCGAGGAAGCCAGGAACCCGTACTGCATCAGCGGGTAATCCCTGGCCTTCACAGCCTCAAACAAAAGATATCCGATCCCCGGATAGGAAAAAACCGTCTCAATGATCACGGAACCGCTCAGGAGGAAGCCCAGCTCCGTCATAAAGACCGTGAACACCGGCAACATGGCGTTCCGCATCACGTAATGGATCCGAATCCGCCCCCTCGGTATCCCCCGGACCTCCGCCATGTTCACATAGTCGGAGAACATGGTATGGATCACACTGTAACGGGCGGTGGTAAAAAAGTGCATCAGCGACGCCAGGAGCATCGTGACCACCGGAAGGACCAGATGGGCCGCCACGTCCAGCAGCCATCGCCAGCCCGTGTATTTTTTCCACATGGAGTAGGCCCCGTACATGGGCAGCCATCCGAGCCTCGCCCCGAAGATCGTCAGAAGGATCATGCCGATCCAGAAGGACGGCACGGAGCTCACAAAAGTCGCCCCCATCATGATGGGAAGATCCGCCTTTTTCCGCCGTTTGTAGGCGGACACGGTTCCGAGGAGGGTCCCGGCCGCCGTGGACAGGATCAGGGAGGTCCCCGCCAGGAGCAGGGTCCAGGGGATCGCTTTCGCCAGAAGGGCGGCCACCGGCTGCCTGCGGGAGTAGGAGACCCCGAAGTCAAAGGTCACGAGGCTTTTCAGGTAGAACAGGAACTGCTCTCCCAGGGGGAGGTCCAGCCGGTAAGCGGAGAGGATCCTTGCCTTCTCCTCGCCGTCAAGCTTCCCCGCCTCCTCGCCCATGATCTGGCCGATGGGAGAGCCGGGCAGCATCCTGGGGAGGAAGAAATTCAGCACGATGACCGCCAGCAGAAGAACGATATAATAATACCATCTGTGTTTCATAGCTTCCTCCCTGGAGCAGCCTCCCATCCGCCGCTTCCGAATCCCATTTTACTTCTGTCTCTTCCCGCCTATTCCTGCGGCAGGAAGGAAAATATGTTGAAGGCGCCGGTCCCGGCCGCCGTCACCCACCCGCCGTAAGCGGACGTGTTCACGGCGCTTAAGTTGTCCGGAAACAAAAGGGTGACAAAGGGCGTATCCTCGGCTGCCAGCTTCTGCAGTTTCTCATTGGCTTCCTTACGGAAATCCAGATCCGCGGAGGCCAGATATCCGTCGGCCAGAGCGTCAAAATCCGGATTCACATAGCCGCCCAGGTTGTCTGCCCCGACGGCGGGGTCACTGTGGCACATGGTGATGATCACGCCGGATTTCTGGACTGTCGGCGCGGACCAGCCCCACATGGACAGGTCAAAATTCCTGCCGGAGGCCACGTCAAAGTCAGGCCAGACCATGGCGTCCACCGTGTCCGCGTCCAGGGAAGTCACCGTCGCGCGCACGCCGATCTTTTCAAACTGCATGGCCAGGATCTCCGCCATCCGGATCCGGAGCGTGTTTCCCGAATAGACCAGGAATTCCAGATCCATCTCCGATCCGTCCAGGGCCAGCCGCATGCCGTCCCCGTCCCGCTCCGTGTATCCGATCTCGTCCAGGAGCGCATTCGCCCCGTCGATGTCATGGACGTAGTCCAGGCCGGCGACGTATTCCGCCAGTCCTTCCTTCACATGCCCGGCCGTTCCCTTCGCGGCCATACCCAGATAGACCTGCTCCACCAGCTCGTCAAGATCCACCGCCATGGAGAGGGCCTTTCGGAACTTCGCATTGTCAAAGGGCGCCCGCTCGCAGTTGAACAACAGAAGCGTCGAGGCGAAGCCCTCCGACCGGATCAGCTCAATGTCCTTCTCCGCCTCGAAGGTGGCGGCCACCTCCGGGGTGACGGTCCCCGTGAAGGCGGCGATCTCCCCGGACAGGAGCATCTGCTGGGTGACGGAGCTGTCCGTCACGATGGGCATCCGAATCGTCTTCACCGTCGGCGTCCCGCGGAAATAATCGTCCACCGCCTCCAGGGTGTAGTATTCCCCGGTCACATACTCCGCAAGGCGGTAAGGGCCGCTTCCCATATTTTCCACCGCAGCGCCGTCTGTTTCGCCCTCGTACAGATGCTTCGCGATGATCCGCATGTCCGCAAGGCCGTCCCGGATGAAAGAGGGGTTCGGCTCCGCCAGGGTAAAGGTAATCTCGTTTCCGGACACGGCGACATCCTTCACCGCCGAGGCGATCGTGATCCAGCGGCCCGCGCTCTGCGTCTTCACATAATCGAACGTGAATTTCACGTCCTCCGCCGTCACCGGCTCGCCGTCGTGCCACTTCTGCCCCTCCTTCAGGGTCATGGTGAACACCGTGTGATCCTCGTTTACCGTGTAATCGTCCTCCACCATCCAGGGCACCGCCTCATTGTCGGCGTCGACGGTAAACAGGCTGTCGTATAAAAACCGCATCACGTCGAACCCGGGAGTCCCGGTCACGTAGGTGAAGGGCGTCAGCGTGTTTTCGTCCTTCGTCATGGCCACGGTCAGCTCCTCGACCCTTCCCTGCTCTCCCGCCTGGGAAGCCGGTTCCGTCCCCTTCGCTTCCGCAGATCCTGCATCCGCCGCCGTCTCCGCGGCATCCTCTGCGCCGCCGGAGGTGTCCGCCTTCCCGTTCCCGCCGCAGGCGGCAAGCCCCAGCACAAGGGCCAGGGACAATAAAACCGCCACAATTTTATCCTTTTTCATAAAGCACCTTCCTTTTCCGTTTCTTCTGTGATCGACCGTATACAGATGTATGATAGATTTATAGATATAGAATGTTTCACAGTCCCGTTTTCCATACTTTATATCCTAGCAGAAGGGTTTTCCGGCCACAAGCCTCCCCGGGGGTTGTTTTTTCAAAAAATTTTCTTCCTGTGCGATTCTGCAAAATCTGCCTATCGTCTGCTTCAAATGGCTATTCTCTGACGAAGACAAATATAATATTCCAACCGCACAGGTAGAAAATTTTTTCTGGATCTTACACATGAAAACGGTCATACGCCTCATAGCAGTCGGTACACAATTTCTTTCCGCCGGATATGCGGATCCAGTTCGCGCCGGTACTCTCCCCGCAGCATTCGCACACATAAGACTCGAAGATGCGCGCCCCTTCTGGCAGTTTGATCTTCGTCTCCTTGACGGTGAACAGATCCTCCTGACGGCAGCGATGATAATACTCATAGGTTTCGTCCCTGCTCATCTCAACGACCGGTTTCTTGAGTACCAGCCGCACCGACTTCCCCGTCCTGCGGTTATAGAAGGAGAATGCCTGCTTCCCCGTCATATGAAACAGCAGATTCCCCTTCCCGACGCTGCATCCCAGGATCGCCTGGACCGCGTCCACGCCGCAGGCGTCATTCTCCGCAATACAGACCACCTGCTCATCCTCAGAAAAGGTCAGTTCCAGGAGATCGACGGCATATAATGCCGCCCGGTATCCGATGGCCAGCCCCGGGCAGACATGCCCGTGGAATGCCGCCGCTTTGTCCCAAAGTTCTTTTTTGTCTGTCATGTTTATCCTCCTTCATATAAATCTGTGGAAAATTCTCATAGCGGAACGATCAGCTTGTATCCCCGGTGTTCGATGACCTCCGTCTCCATCCCATAAACATCCCGGATCGTTTCCGGAGTCATGGTTTCCATGCCTCCGTAGGAATAAAGTTCAGAATCCTTCAGGAAAAGGAACCGATCACAGTAGCGCGCCGCAAGGTTCAGGTCATGGATGACGATCACCACACCGATCTTCTGCGTATCGCAGATCTCTTTTACGATCCGCAGCATCTCATGCTGGTTCCTGGGGTCCAGGCTGCTGGTGGGTTCATCCAGAAGCAGATACCCCGGCTGCTGGGCCAGTGCGCGGGCCAGAACAACTTTCTGCAGTTCCCCGCCGGACAGTTCATTGAGATATCTGGCCGCATAGGGCAGAAGCTCCAGCTTTTCCATGATCTCTGTGACGATCTCCCTGTCCCCGGCCGCCGCGTCCCACCGGATGTAAGGCTTTCTGCCGAGAAGCACCGCGTCAAATACCATCGTGTGGGAACGCAGGCTCTGCTGCGGCACATAGGCCATCTTTTTCGCCAGCTCGCGCCTTGGCATGGCGTATATATTCCCGCCGTCCGCCAGAACCTCCCCCTCCTGGGGATGGCTGATGCGGCTGATGCATTTCAAAAGTGTGCTTTTCCCCGCCCCGTTATTCCCCAGGACTGCGATACAATGGCCCTGCTCCAGATCGCAGGACAGGGACTTCAGGATCTTCGGTCCTCCGGAGCCATAGGAAAAGCTTAGAGCTTTCACCTCAATCATGTCGTCCGGCTCCTTTCGTCAGCAACGCCAGGAAGACCGGCGCCCCCAAAAAGGAGGTGATGGCCCCCACCGGCAGGATCACCGGCGCGATGACCAGCCGCCCGAAGGTGTCCGCCGCGACCAGGACAAGAGCTCCGGCGACCGCAGAACCGGGGATCAGATAGCGGTGATCGTCCCCCACAAACTTCCTCATCATATGGGGCGCGACCAGGCCGACAAAGCTGATGATCCCCACAAAAGCGACACTGACCGCTGCCGTGAGCGTACAGACCGCCATGCTGGCCAGCATGACTGCCCTGGTATTGACGCCAAGGCTTTTTGCCGTGTCCGCTCCGCTCCGCATGGCGTTGTAATTCCATCGATTGCACAAGAAAAACAGATAGGCCCCGGCAAAGATCACCGCCAGGATCAGAATCTCCATCCAGCCGGTGCTTCCCAGGTTCCCGAAGGTCCAGAAGACCACGGCTCCGAGCTGTGTCTCGTCGGCAAAATACTGAAGCAGCGTGCTGCCCCCGGTAAACAGGGAGCTCAGTGCCACGCCCGCCAGGACCAGGCCGCCCGGCCCGAGATCCCGCTTGACCTGTGACAGCGCCAGCACCACGACCGTCGACAATGAACCAAAGACAAAGGCACATGTCGTGACGATATAAGGATCATCCACCTCAACCGCCACGTTGGAGGAGCCGGAATTCACCACTCCGCCTCCGAACACGACGATCCCCAGGGCCGCTCCGAAGGCCGCCCCCTGGGACACACCCAGGGTGGAGGCCGACGCAAGCGGATTCTGGAGGACGCACTGCATGACCGCGCCGGACACCGCCAGGGCCGCCCCCACAAGCAGCGAGGTCACTACTCTGGGAAGACGGATCCCCAGGACTACCGTGTCGGCCTGCCCGGTTCCCCGTCCGACCAGGGCTTTCAGCACTTCTCCCAGGGTCAGCTCGATCGAGCCGGCCATGACAGAGTACAGACAGACCGTAATCGCCAAAACCACCGCCGCCAGGATTGCCAGCCGTTTCCGCGCGATCTGCTCATCATATCCCGTCAGCTGTACATTTTTGGTCCTCATGGCTTTCACTCAAATCCGACCGGATCGTAACCGGCTCCAAATGCTTCCAACTCGCCCATAAAGTTCTCATATCCCAGCAGGAACCGGAAAATCTCGTCTGCCTTTGCCTCCAGATCCACATCCGCAAACTGTTCCGGATACAGGACCGAACCGATAAAGTAGCAGTTGGCCAGGGGGATCTCCAGATTGGAGAAATAGCTGGTGCTACTGGGATGCTGGTAGATATGGTTTTCCTTGTAAGCCGTCAGCTGCTTATAAAAATCCGGGTCGGAGGCCTCGTCCTCCTTCACCAGTCCTACGCCGCTGCAGTCACAGAAAATATAATCCGGGTTCCAGGCAAGAATCTGCTCCCTGTCCACCTCTGCCGAACTTGCCCCGCCTTCTTTTGCGGCGACATTATCCGCATGGACCGCGTCCAGGACCGCATCCTGCAGGCGGACGCCCTCGATCCCGTGTGCCCCCTTAAAGGTCGCGGCGGCCGAAAGCACGGCAGGCCTGTCCTCCTTGGCGATCCCGGAAGTCCTCGCATCCAGATCGGCAAGGCATTCGTCAATGTAGCCGACCACCTCTCTGGCCCGCTCCTCTGCCCCGCAGGCCTCCCCCAAAATGAGAAGCGACTGGTCATAGTCATCCGCAAAGAGGGTCCCCATACCCACGGCGATGACAGGAATGCCCGTCTTGGCCTCCAGGTCATTGACAATATCTTCCGTATAGGTGCAGAGGATCACATCCGGATCTGCCGCAATGATCTCCTCCGGATAATAATCCGTATTTCCCATGGAATCCGTCCCCATCCGGGGCAGATCTTTCCACAGATTTTTCGTCGCATAGGCGTAGGCCGTCACCGGGGTGACCGTTTCCAGATCCATGCCTCCATAACCGACGACCTTGTCCGCAAGCCCCAGATACGTAATAAAACGAGGCGTATTTCCAAGGGGAACGATCCGTTCCACAGTCGCAGGGAGCTCCACCTCACGTCCCAGCGCGTCCACGACGATCCTGGTATCCGCCGACTCCGTAGTTTCCTCTCCGGATGCAGCCGCCGCTTCTCCTCTTGTCTCATCCTTCCCGGCTTCTGTCTGCGCCGCCGGAGCGGTTCCCGCGGCAGTGCCCTCCCCATTTCCACAGCTGGCAAGCATACCGGCCGCCAGCGTTCCCGCCAGCAAAAGCGCCAAGAGCTTCCTTTTCATCTGTACTCCTCCTCTGTCTGTAAAATCTGTCTCTCAAGATCCTATCTGATTATCACACATTGATTTTTTATTAACAAGCCTCCCCAGGGGTTGTTTTTTCCAAAAAAATACTGCCCGGAAAAAGGCGGTTTTTCCGCGCTTTTTCCGGACAGTCATCCCTATGGGAGGGATCTCTCCTCACATTGCCTGTTTTTCAAGATACCCAAGATCAAAAAAGATCCGTCTCTGTCACTCTGTCGGTATCAGGGCAGCGCTTTTTATAAAACGCCATGCCGTATTTAAAGACCGCATCCATCCCGTCGTCATAGAGCTGTTCCTCATAATGCCTTTCCTCGGTCTGCCGCAGTGCCTCCTTACAGCCCGCCTCCAGGTTACCGCTGTCCGAATACTTAAACTCAATGACGATCCCCAGGCTTTTCCCGGCGATCTCCACCAAAATATCACTGTAGCCGTCTCCGGTTTCCCGGTTGGAGCACACGTCCCAGGAAGACTTGAAGCAGAGAAGGCCCCGAAGGATCCCATGGTAAAAATTTTCTCTCGTGGATTTTTTCACAAAGGTGTCTCGGATCTCCAGATTGGGAATGGAGAGGCAGAACTCCTTTCCTTCCGGTTTCCCCAGCTTCGTCAGGTATCCGGTGGTATAAAGAAGGCTCCACGGGTTTTCGGCGGAGGCGTACATCTCTTTGTAGGTCAGATCCTGTCTGATCACCTTCCGGATCGTTTCGCCGGCCACCAGCTTCTCGATCTCGTTTTTCGCGGCTCCGCTCTTCGGGTCCTCGATAAAACGCCGGACGATGTCGTTGTTGCTGGTGTTGGTCCAGTAGTTCTGAGGTCCGGCGCCCCCGTCTGCCCAGAGCAGGTCGCAGTAATTCAGCACGTCCCAGGGGCAGTACACGTTTACATTTCCAAACTCATAGCCGTCATACCACTCCTTCACGGCCCCATACTTATCGGAAAGCCCATATGCGGCCAAAAGCGCCTGCACTTCCCCGTCCGTAAAGCCAAAATACTCGTCAAAGCGGACATCGGAAACAGACAGAACCCTAAGATTGTTAAGGCCGGTGAAAATGCTTTCTTTGGAAATCCGCATGCATCCGGTCAGCACGGCCAGGGAGCGGAGCCTGGCTTTCCAGCAGATACTGAAACCTCCTGGCCTCCCCGTTTATGGCCTGGGCCCCCATTTTGCAGGCCATTTCGTAGGAGCCGGCCTGGATCCCTTTCAGGGAGACAGAGACAACCGGATACCTCCCCATGAATTCCTCACAGAGTTTCTTTTCCTTCGAGATCTCCAGACCTTCAAAAATATCCTTCGAACCTCCCTGTTCAAAAAATGCCTCAGCATGCTCATGTTCAGAGACTTCCCGAAGCGCCTGGGCCTGGTGAACAGATTGACCGCTCCCCAGTTTTCCAGCAGCTCCCGGATCAATCCGGTTTTATCAATATAGTAGAAATCAGACCTTATAAGCTCTTCAAAATCCTCGATCCCAATGGGAAGCTTCTTTCCTCTGTTCCGTCCCATATTCCGGCCCCTCCGTTTTCCGGTTTTCTTTCCAATCCGCCGTCACTCCAGATTTAATTTCCGTTTCATGAGCAACAGGGAACCCGCGAGGCTTCCGGCCGTCACAAGCCCCCGGAACAGGATGGCGGCGATACTGGTCACGCTGTAATAGAGGACGGTCCCCTCCCGCCCCTCCAGGAGCCGGATGAAGATCACGCTTCCGAGGGTGGTGACCATGCCGAGCACCAGATAGATGGCCAGGAAGATCCCGATGGCCCCAAGCACCCGGTGCTTTGCGGCAAGCTGGCCCACACAGACGGACACGTAGATCACCGCCACCACCTCCAGTACCGTCGCAAAGCTCTCCAGCAGATACAGGATCACGACCAGCGGATGGTCCATGCGGAGCGCGTGGATCACGCTCCGGAAAAAGGACAGGGTAAAGCCGTCCCAGATCTCCAGCCCCGCCGTTGCAACGGAAGCCGAGACAAAGATCATAAAGGAGCTCAGAAGAAGGAAGATCACGCCGCTTAGCATCTTGGAGGCCAGGTGCGCACCCTCCGATACCGGAAGCGTGAAGGAGAGATAGCCCTCCGGCCCCATCAGATTTTTATAAAACCGCATGGCGACAAGGAGCAGCGTGAGGATCATCACGGCTCCGCATGCCAAAAGATACAAGACGGCAGAACCTGCCACAGTCATCAGCGTCAAGGTATATTCGTTGACAAACCCCAAATATCTGGAATCGGCCATGGCGATCGAGACCCTGGCTAACACCGCGATCCCCATCAGCACCCCGTACATCAGGAGAAAATAAAAGAGATTGGCTTTAAAGTCATATTTCAACAGTTTTCTTAACATCGGAACACCTCCCGGAACGCCTCGTCAACGGAACATCCCCGTTCCTTCCGAAGCCTTTCTGCCGGTTCTGCCAGCATGATAGTTCCCTCTCTGATAAAGATCACATCGTCCAGAATCTGCTCCACGTCCGCGATCAGATGGGTGGAAAGAAGAATGGTCGATTCCGGATTGTAATTCGACACAATGGTACTCAGGATATAATCCCTGGCCGCCGGATCCACGCCTCCGATGGGCTCGTCCAGCACGTAAAGGTCCGCGTTCCTGCTCATGACCATGATGAGCTGCACCTTCTCCTTCGTGCCCTTGGACATGGTCTTTAAGCTGTCGCCCGGGTTGATGTTCAGACGGTTCAGCATCTCATAGGCACGGCCCGCATCAAAGTCCCGGTAAAAGTCCCCGAAATAAGAAATGATCTGATGGACCTTCATGGACTTTGCCAGGTAAGTCACCTCCGGCAGGTAGGAGATCATCTGCTTTGTCTCCACGCCCACCGGATAGCCGCCGATATAAAGCTCCCCTCCGTCCGGCGAGAGAAGGCCATTGATCAGTTTGATGAACGTGGTCTTCCCGCTTCCGTTGGGCCCCAAAAGGCCGACGATCCGCCCCTTTCCCAGGGACAGACTGATGCCTTTTAAGGCTTTCGTCCGTCCCCCGTCGTAGGATTTCTCCAGGTTTCTGCATTCCAGGATGGAATTCATGAACTTCGCTTCCTTTCTCTATTTCGCCACATAGGGCCGGGCCGTCGCCCCGGGCGCACGTCCGCCTTTTTCCACCAGGCGGATCTCAATGCCCTCCAGCCGTTTCGCATAGCCGGCCGTCCCGGCATTCTCTCCGTTCTTCGCCCAGCCAAGCCACCCGTAACTCTGGGCATGGACCCGATAGTATACATCATACTGCCGTTCAAGCTCCCCTGTCAACCGGATCTGAATGGCCTCCAGCCGTTTTGCCTGGCCGCTGGTGCCGCTCATCTGGCCGTTCTGCTTCCAGTCCTTCTCCCAGCCGTAGCTCTGGATGTGGGTCTTATACTGGATGCTGCCGGAAAGGCCCAGGTTGTCGGCCTTGATCTCAATGCCCTCCAGCCGCTTTGCCTGGCCGCTGGTGCCGCTCATACCTCCGTTGGATCTCCAGGCCTGCCAGCCGAAGCTCTGGACATGGGTCCGGTAATTGACTCCGGCGTCCGCTCCCGCCTGCCGGAAGGAACCGATGCTGCTTCCGGGAGCGGGATCTCCCTTTTTCACCAGGCGGATCTCGATGCCCTCCAGCCGCTTCGCATAGCCGGCCGTCCCGGCGCTGGCCCCGTTCTTCGCCCAGCCCAGCCAGCTGTAGCTCTGGGCATGGACCCGGTAATAAACATCATAATATTCCGCCATTTTTCCGGTCAGCCTGATCTGGATCGCCTCCAGCCGCTTCGCCTGTTTGCTGGTGCCGCTCATCTGGCCGTTCTCTTTCCAGCCCTTCTCCCAGCCGTAGCTCTGGATGTGGGTCCGGTACTGGATCGTTCCCTCCATCGGCGGATCCACCAGCTCGATATAAATGCCCTCCAGCCGCTTCGCCTCCCCGCTGGTGCCGCTCATCCGGCCGTCCTGCCTCCACCCCTGATCGCCGTAGGACTGGACATGGGTCCGGTAGCGGACGCTGGCGGCGGGAACCGAAGGAGCCGGCGGCGCCACAGGATCTGTGGATGCTGCCGGATCCGTGGGTTTTGCCGGGTCGGTGGGTTTTACCGGATCCGTCGGTTTTGCCGGATCCGTCGGTTTTGCCGGATCCGTCGGTTGCGTCGGTGCCGGGTCGGTCGGAGGCTCCTGGACGGTATACTTAAAAACAGCACTCAGACCATTATAAGTGATCGTTGCCGTTCTGGTTCCGACTGTCTTTGTATCGAATCCTTCCAATTGATAGGCACTTCCGCTTAGTTTTTCTGTTTTTGTTCCGCTTGCATACACTGCAGTGACAGTCAATCCGGAGACATCTGCCGTTTCGCCCCTCTTGTATGTGAGTTTTTTCGGAGGAACGACCATCAATGCCTGAAGATCGTTTGCCATGGCTCCGGTTTTAACCGTCAATTTTTTATCATTATAAGCAACAGATACCGGGACTCCATTCCAGTTCTCTTTTTTTGCCAACTGATAGGCTACCAGATTATAAAAAACATTTTTGTAACTGTCAGGCATTGTATCTGTTATCGGAATTGTAAATTCTGTGACATTTTTATTGATATTATCCTGGATGACGGTAATGAACGGATCCGACCATTTCTTTATCGTCTGCGTTTTAATAAAATAATTATTTTCCAACGATGTCGATTCATATCCGGCTACCGCCGATTTGTGATCGGAATGAACAAGTCCCATCATATAATCTGTCAGTCCGAAATACATATGTTCCAGGTCTTTATCCTTGTTATTTACCCCCTTGTCATCCCAGGTGGTATCCACCTGATACCAATTCCCGCCTAATCTGACAGCCGTCCAGACATGTCCGTTTCCGGTGATCCTCCCGGTTTCAATCCCCACTGCCTTTAGAAGCATCACATACGCTCTGTGATAGGACTCACAGGTTCCGACCCCTCTTGCCAGTACTCCCTCTGCCGAACAATAGGTATAAGAATAGTCATATTCCCCCAGTTCGATGATCTTATCATGCAGCCAGAGCGCCCTGTTATACTCATCGCCGTTATCCGGGTATTTTGTTTTGCATTCTGCCGCAAGACTTTGTACGATCTCATCTACGGACGGATGGGAAGGATCCGTGATCTTGATCTTATGATCAAGCGGTGTCACCACATAGTCATAAGATGTCATATCCATCAAATGAAAGCGGATCACATATTCTCCAGACGCATAAAAAGTAAACTTAAATGTATTATCCGTTGTAAACTCACTGTTCTTCCCGTAACTGACGTCATATACAGATACCGTCTCCGACCCGTTGAGCGTGGACAAAGTATGGATCCTATATTTATAATTTCCCGAACCTCCGCTGGCGTTCATAGTAAATGTCACCGGCTGCCCGCACAAAATGTTATCCGGATAATCTACCGTAAGCTTTAACCCCTTTGACGACTGTGCAGAAACAGAGCCTCTGCTTTCAGCGGCGCCATATAAAGAAATCTCCTCCGACATCATCTCAGAACCTTCCGAACCAGGCATCGTTTCCGTTATATTCGGAACAATTCCATCCCCTTCTCCTATGATCTCTGATTCCGGACCTTGTTCTGACTCCATAATGATCTCTGTCCCGGATTCCACAGGAAGCAATATTTCCGGCTTTAAACCAGATAATCCTTCCGTTTCCAACTCCAGTTTTTTTGGGGCTTCTTCCGATTCACTCCCACTTCCAGATTCTGCCTCCGTTTTGTCAACAGTTTCGATTACGGATTCCGCTTCATCTGCCATCCCCGTTTCCCCATATGCAGGGAGCGTTCCGGCCACAAAGCCGGACGCTCCGATCACTAATGCCATCGCGGCACAAAAAGCCGATCTCCATACTCTCTTCATATTCCTTATCCTTCCCTTCCTTCTGATCCTTTCCCGGCAGGCTTATTTCGACACGTATGCCCTGTAGGTGGAACCTGGCGCAGGGCCTCCTTTTTCCACCAGGCGGATCTCGATCCCCTCCAACCGTTTTGCATAACCGGCCGTCCCGGCGTTTTCTCCGTTCTTCGCCCAGCCAAGCCACCCGTAACTCTGGGCATGGACCCGGTAATACACATCATACCTCTGACCAAGCTCCCCGGTCAAACGGATCTGAATGGCCTCCAGCCGTTTCGCCTCCCCGCTGGTACCGCTCATCTGCCCGTTCTGTCTCCAGTCCTTCTCCCAGCCATAGCTCTGGATATGGGTCTTGTACTGGATACTGCCGGAAAGGCCCAGGTTGTCGGCCTTGATCTCAATGCCCTCCAGCCGCTTTGCCTGGCCGCTGGTGCCGCTCATGCCTCCGTTGGATCTCCATGCCTGCCAGCCGAAGCTCTGTACATGGGTCCGGTAATTGACTCCTGCGTCCGCTCCCGCCTGTCGGAAGGAACCGATGCTGCTTCCGGGAGCGGGATCTCCTTTTTTCACCAGTCGGATCTCGATGCCCTCCAGCCGCTTCGCATAGCCGGCCGTTCCCGCGCTGGCTCCGTTCTTCGCCCATCCAAGCCAGCTGTAGCTCTGGGCGTGGACCCGGTAATAGACATCGTAATACTCTGCCATTTTTCCGGTCAGCTTGATCTGGATCGCCTCCAGCCTCTTCGCCTGTTTGCTGGTGCCGCTCATCTGACCGTTCTCTTTCCAGTTCTTCTCCCAGCCATAGCTCTGGATGTGGGTCCGGTACTGGATCTTACCCTCCATTGGCGGATCCACCAGCTCGATATAAATGCCTTCCAGCCGCTTCGCCTCCCCGCTGGTGCCGCTCATCTGACCGTCCTGCCTCCAGCCCTGGTCTCCATAGGACTGGACATGGGTCCGGTAGCGGACGCTGGCGTTTGAAACCGAAGGCGCAGTGGGAGCCGCCGGTTCTGTCGGCTTCGCAGGCGAAGTCGGCGTTGTCGGATTGGTCGGCTTCACCGGGGTTGTCGGCTTCACCGGATCCGTCGGTTTTACCGGATTAGTCGGTTTTATCGGAGAAGTGGGCGTCGTCGGACTGGTCGGCTTTGTAGGCGCTTCCGTCGGTTTCGTGGGCTGTGTGGGCTTTGTAGGTGCTTCTGTCGGTTTCGTGGGCTGTGTCGGCGCAGGGTCGGTCGGCTTTACCGGATCTGTAGGTTTTTCCACCGTACCGCCGTCGGAGGGAAGCACATATTTTTTATGCTCTACGCTCCATGAATTGGAACTGTTCTCATAGGCCAAAACTGCCTTTGCCGTATCCCCGACATTGTAAAGATATAAAAACTGAGGAGCTATATTACTTACATGATTCCCAAGCATTCCCCAAGATCCGTCCTGCTTCCGGTAATAGACTTCCGTCTTTGGATCCACGTTATTCGGTTTTGAACTGCCGATGGCCGCATATGGAACGCCATCTTTCATCATGACATTTAATGCAGAGACATTATTTTCCGCCGGAAAAGAAGTTACCTCTTTCATCGATGCCCCGTCATACTGAATCAAAGCGGTCATATTTGATGGCTGAGATTTTTGCATCAAAACATATGACAATCCTGTATCTTTGGAAACCGTCATAGTTATAGCACCAGAATTATCAACCTGAATCATGGAGTTGCTCGGCACCACACTTTTGTCTTTTCCAATTTTCAATGCTTTCAATACATTTCCATCATCGAACGCCCTGTAAACAATATAAATACAATCCTTCCCCTCCTCTGCCTGGACATTCACCGGGTACTCCGCAGAAGCGAGCCCTTCCAAATATTTTTGAAAACTCCTGCCGTCATATAGATAAAGGGAAATGCTCCAATCACTGCCCTTCTGCACCGTCACAACAGAGAACAGCCCGAAATCTGTCCCCACAACGGAAGCTTCCTGCACATATTCATCCTTCTGACTACATTCCACGGAGGATGCCTCCCAGCTTCCGTTTTTCAGTTGATAGACCATCTGTTTTTTCAGATCCCTTTGAATGACAGACACAACGGGACTGCCATTCAAGATCGTCATGTCAACCGCAGAACCTATGGCAGGAGTAGACGAAATAACACCTCCCACCTGAGTCCATGCTCCGTTTTTCAGTACAGACACCCGAATGCCGCTTCCGACTTCCGACGCCGCATAAACTGTGCCATCCTGTGCCTGCATCATGGCAAGATGATTCCCGTTCGTGCAGTCCGGCGCTCCGCTTTCGTCAGGAAGCCAGGTGCCTTCCGCCGTGGAAAACTGTACATCAAAAGTTGCCTTTCCGTTTTCGATTTTAATATTATCAATGACAATCCCGGAATTGGAATCATCAGAGTAAACAATGGCTCCATCAGCCTCCTTTTTTGACAGATCTGCGTTACCGATCTGTCCGGTCTGGAACACAGAATTATACGCCAACGGCGCAGATATTCCCGTCGAATCAGGGATCCGATGGACATAAACGCCCAGGTTCTTTGCAAGCGTCGCACCGCTGGCGTTAAAATTGCTCAGGCCCGGCACTGCCGTATTGATTCGGTAAACGATAAGCCCAGTCCCCGGCACCTTGGTCTCATAAAAACTGTTTTTTTCGTCAGCCTGTACCCGATACTCTACCACAAAAAACTCCGTTGAGGACTGCGGCGGCTTTAATACGAACGCCTGATTTCCGTTTGCCTCCGTAGCCGGAACCAGAGTCAGCCCATCCCTGTCTTTTGTGACCGTCTCAACCGTCAGCCATCCGGAAAACCGATGCCGCAGATAAGCCAGAGGAAAACTTAACGAATAGCCGGCCGCCATAATGTCCCATCTATATACTGGATTTATCTTCTGAGTACTATCACTGAGGTAAAGATCCGGATAACCGAGACTGTGCAGAAACTCATGGCAGATGATTCCGGGGCCAGTCACATCCAAAGCTGTCGTCGCCCCGATCAGATTATAATCCCAAACCTCATAATCCTGCAGCTTCATACTATACTTGTACTCGCTTTGATGGGATATGGGCCAAGTATCACCACTTGCAACATTCGTATCGTCGACAATAATTGTCAGGTTATCCAGACGCCCCGACGTTTTATAATCCAGTATCTGTCCCTGCAGTGCCGGAAAGCTGGTTTTCCCCAATTCGGTCAGCAGATCTTCAATAAGCGTCCGATCTGCCGCTCCAAGCGTCGTTTCCAAGGCCGCATACTCTGCATATGTTTTCGGTAACTGACAGGGAATGATATTCGTTCTATTATCCTGTGGAAGGTAACATTCCACTTGAAACTGTCCATAAGAAATCGCATTTAAATAACCGGAAAGAGACTGTTTTTCCGTATTGAAATCACTGTAATACTTCCTTGCCAGATCTTGATTTGTGGTACCATTTGTGGTACCATTCCCATACTTTGCCTCTTCCTGCATAAATCCTGTGTTTTTATCCTTAAAGGTTACAAACACCACCACGTTTGCAAACTTATCCGCCCGGCTTCCCGCCTGCCTGGCGGCCATCTGCGGAGCAATCATAGCATCTGTTTCTTCCGCTCCCCTGTGATCCTCAGAGTCCGGCTCCGTCACGCCCGGCGTTTCCTGCTCCGGTACGGTATCCCCTGCTGTCACAGTTTCCGCTGCATCCTCCGAACTGACATCCGTTCCGGGCTTTGCCGCCGCTTCCTGCCCGCCCTCGGACTCCGTTCCGGACTCCGACTCCAAGGCGGGCTGCTCCTCCGTCCCCGTCGCCGTCTCCAGGCCGGACTCCTCCACCTCCGCCGCCTCCGATTCCCCGTAAACGGGAAGCGCTCCCGCGAACAGGCCGGAAGCCCCGATCACAAGGGCCAGCATCAGGCACATCATAGATTTCCAAAATTTATTCTTCTTCATTCTTGTCTCCTGGTCGATTTGTGTTGTTTACGAGTGATCTGACGTCACAAGAAATCGGTTTCCTCTTTCAGAAACCGTTTGAAAATCGATTTCTTCTTATATCGATTTCTTCTTACAGGGAAAGCGTCCCCTCCGCCCTCCTTAAAAGCTCCAGATCGATCTTCTTCCGAAGCTCCCCATAGCGCTCCGACTCCAGGGCCGGATCCTCGGAGAGGACCCGCTCCGCCGCTTCCGAAGCTTCTTTTAAAATGTCCGCGTCCGTAAAGACGTCCCCGATGGAAAACTCCATCAAACCGCTCTGGCGGATGCCGAACATGTCGCCCGGCCCCCTGAGCTTAAGGTCCTCCGAAGCGATGTAAAAGCCGTCGTTCGATTGATTCAGGATTTCCAGGCGCTTATTTTTCTCCTCGTCCCCGGAGGTGTTGACGAAAATACAGTAGGACTGGTGGGCGCCCCTGCCGACCCGGCCCCTGAGCTGGTGAAGGCCGGCAAGGCCGAACCGCTCCGCGTTCTCGATCAGGATCACCGTGGCGTTCGGCACGTCCACCCCCACCTCGATCACCGTAGTCGAAACTAACACCTGGATCTCGTTTGCCGCAAAGGCCGCCATCCGCTTTTCCTTCTCCGCTGCGCTCATCCTGCCGTGAAGGTATTCCACCCGGACGGAAGGCGGGAGCGCCTCCCGGAGAAGTTTCGCATAATCGACCACGTTCTCCCCCTCCGCTCGCTCGCTCTCCTCCACCAGGGGACAGATCACGTAGGCCTGCCTTCCCGCCGCCGCCTCTTTTTCGATGAACCTCCAGGCATTGGGCCGATAGGAGGTGTCGACCACGCAGTTTTTGATGGGGAGCCTTTTGGCCGGAAGCTCATCCATGACGGAAATGTCCAGATCCCCGTAGAGGATGATGGCCAGGGTCCGGGGAATGGGCGTCGCACTCATGACCAGCACGTGGGGATCGCCGCCCTTTTTGGAGAAAAGCTCCCGCTGGCGGACGCCGAACCGGTGCTGTTCGTCGGTGACCACCAGTCCCAGGCAGTCATAGACCACGCTCTTCTGGATCAGCGCATGGGTACCGATGATGAGGTCCGCCTCGTGGGCGGCGATCTGCTCTCGGACCAGCCGCTTTTCCTTCGCCGTCATGGAGCCGACCAGCAGAACGACCCGGCACTTTACGTTATGCTCCGAAAACAGTTTGGTTACCGATTCGAAATGCTGTCTCGCCAGCACCTCCGTGGGCGCCATCATGGCCCCCTGATAGCCGCACTCCACGGCGGAAAGGAGGGCCAGGACGGCGACAATGGTCTTCCCCGAACCCACGTCCCCCTGGACCAGGCGGCTCATCAGGTGCTCCCCGCCCATGTCCTTTAAAATGTCCCCGAGGGTTTCCCGCTGCGCCCCGGTGAGCTCGTAGGGAAGCTCCGCGAGAAGCCGCCTGGCCTCCCCGCCTTCCCCCACGGGAAACCCGTTCTCCTTCCTCCCTGCCGCCCCCCGAAGAAGCCTTAAAGAAAGGATGAACAGGAAAAAGTCGTCGAACACCAGCCGCTTCCTGGCGAAGAGAAGCTCCCTTTCGTCCGCCGGAAAATGGATGGCCCGGAGGGCGAAATTATATTCCGCCAGCTCCTCCTTCTCCCGCACCCAGTCCGGGAGGTAATCCTTCTGGGAGGGGAACGCCTCCAGCGCCTTCGCCACCGCCTTGCCGACGGCCTTGTTGCCCAGCCCCGCCGTCAGGTTGTAGACAGGCTGCCTGGTGTGGAGCAGCTTCCGATACTCTTCGAATCCGAGGACCGCCGGCTGTTCCATGACAAAGCCGTAGGCATTCTTCACCACCCGCCCCCGGAAGATGTAGCGTCCTCCCGGCTTCAAAGAATTGGCCAGATAAGGCATGTTGAACCAGGTGGCCTTTAAAATACCGTCATCATCCACCAGGAGGGCTGTCACCACCTTGAGCCTCGCCGTAAGCTTCACCTCCGGCCGTTTCCTTATGGTGGCCGCCACCGCATAGACTCCCGGTCTCCCGATCTCCACCGTCTTCACCGGCTCCTCATAGCAGTCGTAATCCCTGGGATAGGCGTGCAGCAGATCCTCCACCGTCCGGATATTCAGTTTTTCAAACAGCGCCGCCGTCTTATCCCCGACGCCCTTGAGGGCAGTGACCGGGTCGGAAAGTCTCATTTCACAATCACCTTTTATATGTAATAATCATACGGAATAATAAGGCCAAAAAGAGGGCTGTGAGTTTCGCAGTCCTCTTTCCAGCCGGTCCCCATGCCGTCCAAACTTCTTTTATTCCACCGAAACGATATAATAATAAATGGGCTGTCCGCCGAAGTGGAGTTCGATGTCCACGTCGGGATGGGCCTCCTGGGCCTTTTCAAAGAAGGCCTGGGCCGTCGCCTCGTCCACCTCGCTCCCGTAATAAATGCTGACAAGCTCCGAATCCTCGTCCACCATGGCCGCCAGGAGCTGGAGGGAGGTGGACTCCACTTCCTTTCCTTCCGCCAGAATGGACTTGTCGCCGATGCCCATGATGTCGCCCTGCTTGATCTCGAAGCCGTCCAGAGAGGTGTCGCGGACCGCATAGGTCACCTGCCCGGTCTTGACCTTCGCCATCTCCTCCGTCATGGCCGCCTTGTTTTCCTCCGCCGAAAGCTCCGGGATGAAATTGATGATGGCGGTAATGCCCTGGGGCACCGTCTTGGAGGGAATCACCACAATCTCCTTATCCTCGGTCAGGTGCATGGCCTGCTCCGCCGCCAGGATGATGTTCTTGTTGTTCGGGAAAATGTAGATCGTGTCCGCATTTACCTGGTCGATGGCCGTCAGCATGTCCTCGGTGCTGGGATTCATGGTCTGGCCGCCCTCGATGAGGTAATCCACGTTCAGGCCCTTGAAAATCTCATTAAGGCCCTCGCCGATGGAAACGGCGATGAAGCCCACCTCTTTCCTGGGCACCTCGGCCGCCGCCTTCTTTCTGGCTTCGTCCTCCGCCTTCTGCGCCGCCGCCAGCTTTTCTGCGTCCTTGATCAACTTCTCCTGGTGCTCTTCTCTCATGTTGTCGATCTTCATCTTGGAAAGGGAGCCATACGTCAGAGCCCGCTGGATGGCCAGACCGGGATCATTGGTATGTACGTGTACCTTTACCAGATCGTCGTCGGAAACCAGGACAATGGAATCGCCGATGGACTCTAAGAAGGCCTTGAAATCCATCTCCGTCTCTTCATTATATTCCTTTTCCAGATTGATAATAAATTCCGTACAATAACCGAATGTGATCTCAAAATCATCCGTCTGGGCCGACGCACTGCCCACAGATACGGAAGGCGCTCCTGCCTCCAGTGAGATTTCCTTTCCCAGATACCCGTCAAGGGCGCCCTTAAGCACCTGCATGAGCCCCTGGCCTCCGGAGTCCACGACACCCGCCTGCTTGAGTACCGGCAAAAGCTCCGGCGTCTGCAAAAGGACCTGATCTCCGTGCTCAATGACCGCCTGCAGGAAGGCTTCCATATCCTCCGTCTCCTCCGCAAGCTCCTCCGCCTTGTCGGCCATCCCCTTCGCCACCGTGAGAATGGTGCCCTCCTTGGGCTTCATGACCGCCTTGTAAGCCGTCTCCGTCGCCCGCCTGAAAGCTCTGGCCAGCACCTTCGTGTCGATGACTTCCACCGTCTTGATTTCTTTGGTCAGCCCCCGAAAAAGCTGGGACAGGATCACACCGGAATTTCCCCTGGCGCCCCGGAGGGAACCGCCGGAGATCGCTTTCGCCAGGGACTCCATGGTCGGGTCCGCAAGGGCCTGCACCTCCCTGGCCGCAGACATGATCGTCAGTGTCATATTGGTGCCCGTGTCCCCGTCCGGCACGGGAAACACATTCAGTTCATTGATCCATTCCTTCTTGCTCTCCAGCCCCTGCGCCCCTGCCAGGAACATGGTCTTTAAAAGAGCCGCATCAATTACATTTACTGCCACGACAGCGTTCCTCCTTGATCAACAGTCTATCACCCGGACACCCTCGACGAAGATATTGACCTTCTCCACCTCGATACCCGTGAATTTTTCAACCTTGTATTTCACATTCTCTATGAGATTGTCCGCCACGGCCGAAATCGACACGCCGTAGGATACAATCACATGAAAATTTAAATGAAGCCGGTTCTCCTGCGTTTCCACATGGATGCCATGGGTCAGACTGTCTCTCCGAAGGAGCTTCACCAGGCCGTCCTTCATGCTGACCGCCGCCATGCCGACGATGCCGAAGCATTCCACCGCCACGGTGCCCGCATATTTTGCAATGACGTCCGTATCAATCAAGATTTCGCCCATCATGTTATTAATCCGACATTTCATAAGCTGACCTCCCTTTCCCGAGCGCAGCATACACACTACGCCTATCTTAGAGTATTATACCCTGTTTCCGGCAAAAAAGGAACCGAATTTTTTTGAAATTTCCACCGAAATTTGCTTGCATTTTCTGCCAATATCTGATATTATGTTTAATGTTATGGGTCTGGCGGGGACGTTTGCCAGCCAAATCTGTATAAGGAGGTGCTAACATGGCCAAATGTGCAATCTGTGAGAGAGGCGCTCACTTCGGAAAGAAAGTCAGCCATTCCAATAGAAAATCCAACAAGATGTGGAGTTCCAACGTGAAGTCCGTCAGAGTCAAAGTGAACGGCGGCACGAAGAAGATGTACGTGTGTACGTCCTGCCTGAAGTCCGGTTTGGTAGAGCGGGCTTAAAGGATGAGGTGGAATTGCGAAGCATAAAAAGACAATCCGTAGAGGGTTGTCTTTTTTATGAACAGAGGAAGAGATCTCTTCCTCTGTTCAGTCATACCGAGAAAACTCCGGTGTTATCCTGCTCTTTTCGAAAACGGCATTTTCTTTCCCACGGTTCCCTAATCTGTCGTCTCGCCTGCATTCTCCAGTATGATAATATGTTTCTTCACCATAAAGAAAACAGGAAGCAAGATGACACAGATACACACCGCATAAAAGATAGAAATAAACGCTACCGAGGTATCCAGTGCAATGTGATACACGATGTCAGGTGATAACGCGTCGGAAAATTTAAGCCCATTGATTGATCCGATCAAAAAACCGAGAAGCCCGGACAGTGCCGCCATGAGCATCACCATCTTGACAGACTGAAGGCTTTCCCTGCACTGAACCAGCGAATCATTCTTCTTTCCGAAGGCCAATAAAAAACTTCTGCCAAAGGGCTTTAATGATTTTGTAAAAACTAAACAGAAAACACAGAAAAGTAAAATAAAGTACAGTGTTACAGAATCCACAAATGCCCACATATGCTCAAGGCCAATCCCCCATACTGTAATTCCCGTGAGTCCAATCAAGTAAATAGCATACAACACAGGCAGTTACCTCCTCTCTATACAGCATCCTTCCGTTTGAAATTCTTATGAAACTAAATTTCCAGTACAATTTCCCTTATAATCACATGATATGGTCACACTGTAGGTGGCAGGACCTGTAACTCCCATATATCTATGTACAACAATGCTATACGTAGCAGAAGCTTTTTCAGTCCCTGTACCGGACATCGTTACACGCTCGTTTTCCGTATGGTCTATTCCGCCTCCTGCATTAAATTTCCCGCTGGGTTGCAATACATACGCTTTTTTCATTTCAGTGTTCCAAGCGAACATTGCCGTAACTTCTACGGAACCCGTAGCCCCGTAACTCTTTGTTTTTGTATATGTACGAAAACGAGTCATCGCCCTGCCAACGGGAATTTTTACATAAGTCCGCTCCACATAAGGCGTGCCGTCCTCTTCCATCCCCCAGACTTCCTCAAGCAATTGCCCCTTGGTAAAGTCTGGTCCCTCATCCTGCATACGCAATTCTGTCATTCGTTCTTCCGCCGTTTTTGCCATATTTACAGGCGTACTGCCCTCAGCCGCTTTCACATGCGGACAAATCAATGCACCAGCGAGCAATGACAACGACAACATCGACACTAGCTTTTTTAATTTTTTCTCATCGTATTCCCCTCCATAATTTACAAAACAACATGAAACAGTTTCTAAACTTTATCCAATGCCCTGTCTCTCACCTCCCGTCACGGCTATTGGACGATCAATAAACTATCAGGGACTGATAAAAGGCTTTCAATCCCAACATTATGAGAATAATATATCATATAGCATAAGGTTATACAATATATTTCTAAAAATAACTTTCTTTTCTAAAAACAGCTACTGCATTAATCTGCTTGCCGTCTTCATTTCTCACATAGACCTTGTAATATCCGCTCTCATTGATTGTGAATGTATAACCATACGTACCAGTATCAGAGACACCTCTCAATTTACCATTTGGCTGATCCAAACCAATTCCCGTATCAGCATCCACGGGATCCGGATTTACAGAAATCGCTACTTTGCTTCCCTTTGCCGCATAAAAACTTCCTGATTTCTTTATACTGTTCATGGGGATGGTCCAGGTATAGGTACTTGAGCCCTTTGCATTCAGGTTCTCTTCTGATTCAATAATTGTGACGTCCTCCCCGGGAATCCACTCGTACTCGTCGGATATCTCCGGCTGCGGCTGGGGCTCTTCGTATTCGATCACCTCCGTCGCATCATACACAACTTCGTAAACCGCCTCCAGTGCCTCCCCGACTGCCAGAGAGGTTACGGAAGAGACCAGCACAAAGCATAGGGCTATCAGTACAAGAACCTCTCTGTTCCATTCCTTTTTCGGATTGTAATATTTCATCTTTTCCATTCTCCTTTTCAGTTCCTCCGCCGTTTTTCCAAGCCCCATTCCAAAGGGGAAATCTTCTTTTCGCTCCGGCGTATGCTCTAAGATCGTCAGAAAATACTGTTTTTTATTCCAGCTATGGATCTCCTCGTTGCAGAGCCACAGGTCACAGTGGAGTTCTCCCCATTTGTTGACTTCCTGATATAGCCGTGCCGCAAACGGGTTAAACCAGTGGATCCATGTGATCTGGCCGCACAGCTCTTTTAAGATCAGGTCTCCCTGTTTATAATGCCGTAGTTCATGCTCCAGAATGATCTCCAGTTCTTTTTCTCCATAACGCTTCTCCGGAAGAAAAATGCGGACGGACCAGACACCGGCAATCCAAGGCCCTGCCCCCTCTTCTGTCAGGTATACAATATGTTTCTTTGGATATGGAGGTCCTCACGCACGCGGTCCGCAATCGTTTGAATCTCTTCTCCAGCCCGTCTGTGTTTGCAAAGCAATACCCGCAAACCACTCTTTTTCCGGTGCATGTGAAACATCTTCCACAGAGCTCCTCCGGCCCATGCGAAAAACAAAAGTCTTCCCACGATCATCAATACCGGCGTATTCCAGAACAGGGGACCGGAATTCCCGTCCAGGAACAGCCGCAGCTGTACAGCCTTGTAAACAAACAGAAACGGAATCAGAAAAGAAAGGACAACAGTTACCAGTCCCGTCCGGATTCCCTGGAATTTCCCCTGCCTTTCCAGTATCCTGCTCCCACATCTCCACAGCCAGAAGGTAATGCTTCCCGTCACCGATGTCATGAGAATCAAAAGGCATGTGCTAATCAAGTTCATCCAGATACCTCCGCAGTTCCTCTTTTTCTTCTTTCGTCAGGCTCCCGCCGCCACTTAGGGCCGCCATGGCATAACCCGCCCCGCTCTTGTTCCAATAATCGACCCAGTAAGCCGCCTGTTTCCGGACATATTCCTCCTTGTCCGCCAAAGGCACGATAGTCACCCGGGACGAGCCTTCTCTCCGCTCCATCCGGGCAAATCCCTTTTCCTCCAGATGCGTCACCTGGGCATAAATGCCTGGCTGTACACTTTTTCTCCTCGCCACTCAAACAGTTTTTTCCGAATGGCGGCAGTTGTCACCAATCCCCCTTCCTCCGAAATTGTCCAAATCGCTTTCATGATCTCCTGTTCTCCGCTGGTCAGCCCTGTTGTCTTTGCCATAAAATCCTCCCTGTCTCTTCTCCATTCAGTTCTATCAAAAATGTTCTATTAAAATAAGTATATCATATTCATTCTATTCTTCACGTCGTTTCAAATGCCGTCTTTATGCAATCTTAACTTCTTCTCCCTCTGCTTTATGCGCTCTTTAACCCATTTTATCTATAATGAAAGAAAAGAGTGAAAAGGAGTCCTCCTATGGCCGGTCATTTACATAGAAAAAGGCATTTCACCTCGTTCCAGATCATCATCTTCGGATTCTCTGCCGTGATCTTGATGGGAAGCCTTCTCCTGATGCTTCCGATCTCGTCCCGGACAGGGCAGGTCACGCCTTTTGGCGACGCTCTCTTCACCTCCGCCTCGGCGGTCTGCGTCACCGGACTGGTGGTGCGGGACACGGCCACCTACTGGTCCCTGTTCGGCCAGGCGGTGATCCTCCTGCTGATCCAGGTCGGCGGACTCGGCGTCGTCACGGTGATCGCCTCATTCTCCCTCCTTTCCGGAAGGAAGATCTCTTTCCTGCAGCGGAATACCATGCGGGAAGCCATCTGTGCTCCGGAGGTGGGCGGTATCGTCCGTCTCACCGGCTTTATCCTCAAAGGCACCTTCGCCGTCGAACTTGCCGGTGCCCTCATCATGATGCCGGTGTTCTGCCGAGATTTCGGCCCCAGGGGGATCTGGATGGCCTGCTTCCATTCCGTGTCCGCCTTCTGCAATGCGGGCTTTGACGTCCTGGGCACGGCGGATGCGCCCTACGCCTCCCTCACGGCTTACGCAAAAAGCCCCGTCGTCAACCTGACCATCATGCTTCTGATCATCGTCGGCGGCATCGGATTTTTGACCTGGAACGACATCCGGACCCACAGGCTCCGCCTGAGAAAATACAAGATGCAGAGCAAGGTCATCCTTGCGACCACGGCGTTTCTGATCCTGCTCCCCGCCCTGTTCTTCTATTTTTCCGAATTTTCGGAGCTTCCCTTCCGGGAACGTCTCTTTGGCTCGCTGTTTCAGTCGGTGACGCCCCGGACGGCCGGGTTCAACACCCTCGACCTTGGCCAGATGAGCAGCGCCGGGCAGGCCGTCATGATCGCCCTGATGCTCGTCGGAGGCTCTCCCGGCTCCACAGCGGGGGGCATGAAGACCACCACCCTGGCCGTGCTCCTGGCCAACGCCCTGGCCGTATTCTGCCGGAAGGAGGACGCACAGTTTTTCGGCCGCAGGATCGAGGGAAACGTCATCCGGAACGCCTCCACGATCTTGATGATGTACATCACCCTGTTTTTCACCGGAGCCCTGATCATCAATGCCGCAGAGGGCCTGCCCTTAAATGTCTGCCTGTTTGAAACGGCGTCCGCGGCAGGCACCGTCGGGCTGACCCTGGGCATCACGCCGGGTCTCGGCCTCTTATCCAGATGCGTGCTGATCCTTCTGATGTTTTTCGGACGGGTCGGCGGCCTGACCCTGATCTTTGCGGCCCTCTCCAGAACCAGCAAAAATCTCTCAAGACTCCCCCAGGGACGGATCACCGTGGGATAAACCCGGAGATCCCGGGGGACACTCTCAAATATGAGCAGATAAAGAAAAGGAGATGAAGATGATGAAAGAAAGCCTGTTTCTTCTCTGTGTATTTGGAACATTTACTTTTGGCTATTTCCTCATGGGCCGGCTGGATCTGTTTCTTTCCAAAAACCGGAGGGAACCGGAACAGTTAAGGAACTGAGCCAATATAGGACTAGCGCAGCGCTGTATTAAGGAAACGCTGATCAAAAGCGTTTCCTTAGCCATGGATTCTTTCCTCCTTCTGTGCTATAGTAGGAGAAAAGCCAATGACCGGAGAAGCGCAGAATGAACGAAAAAGAATCGAGCTACAAGGAAAAAAGAAAAGAATTTATGCGCCCGCTCCTGCCCTCTGTCTGGGATCTGGTCAAGACCTTCCTGATCCTTTCGGGCGCCACCGGGATCGGTCTCGCATTCCGGGAATTCCGTTTTACGGAGGCCAACATCATCACCATCTATCTGCTGGGCGTGCTCTTAACCTCCATCATCACGAAAAATTATGGGTGCAGCGTGATCAGTTCCCTGGTCAGCGTCCTGGTATTCAATTTTTTCTTCACGGAGCCAAGGCTGACCTTCCACGCCTATGAGGCTGGCTACCCGGTCACCTTCGCCATCATGCTGACCGCCTCCCTGATCACCGGCTCCCTGGCCAACAAATTAAAGAAGCACGCCAAGCAGTCGGCCCAGGCCGCCTTCCGGACCAGAATCCTGTTCGATACCAACCGGCTTTTGCAAAAAGCCACCGACGACGAGGACATCATACGGATCACGGCAGGCCAGCTGATGAAACTTTTGGACCGGGACGTCATCGCCTATTCGGAGAGGGACGGAGTCCTCTCCGAGGGAATCCTGTTCCCCGTAAACGAGGAGACGGACCGGGAGCTTTTTTTTGTGGAGGAGGAGACTGCCGCCGCCAGATGGGTGTTTGAGAACCGGAAGCGGGCCGGCGCCGGTTCCGGCTCCTTCGGTCATGCCAGGTGTCTCTATCTCGCCGTCCACACCAACGACAAGGTTTACGGAGTGGTCGGGATCCGCCTGGACGGGCGGCCCCTGGATTCCTTCGAAAACAGTGTGCTCCTCTCCATCCTCGGGGAATGTGCCCTGGCCATCGAGAACAGCCGGAATGCGCGGGAAAAAGAGGAGGCGGCCGTCTTTGCCAGAAACGAACAGCTCCGGGCAAATCTGCTGCGGACGATCTCCCATGACCTGCGCACTCCCCTCACTTCCATCTCGGGCAATGCGGACAACCTGCTCTCCAACTACGAGATGCTGGACGAAGGCATGAGGACGCAGATCTTCACGGACATTTATGAGGATTCCCAGTGGCTCATCAGCCTCGTGGAAAATCTCCTCTCCGTGACCCGCATCGAGGAGGGACGGATGAATTTCAATATGTCCCTGGAGCTGGTGTCGGACGTCGTCGAAGAGGCCCTGCGCCACACCAGGAGGAAGGCCTCCCGTCATGTTTTGTCGGCGGAAGTGAAGGACGACCTGATGCTGGCACAGATGGACGCAAAGCTGATCGTCCAGGTCATCATCAACCTGGTGGACAATGCGGTCAAATACACGCCTCCCGGCTCCTTGATCCGGATCACGGCAGAAAAAAAGGAGGATCTGGCCTCCATAAGCGTCACGGACGACGGCCCCGGCATCCCCGACGACCAGAAGCCCCATATATTTGAAATGTTTTTTACCGGAAACAACACGATCGCAGACAGCCGGAGAAGTCTCGGCCTCGGCCTTCCTCTCTGCCGGTCCATCATCCGGGCCCACGGTGGAGAACTGACCCTGGCGGACCGGCTCCCCCACGGCTGCCGCTTTACCTTTACACTGCCCTCAGGAGAGGTGGATATTCATGAATAAGACTCTGATCCTCGTGGTGGAGGACGACGTCCCCATCCGTAATCTCATCACCACGACTTTAAAGACCCACGATTACAGATACCTTGTCGCCCCAAACGGAGCCTGCGCCGTCATGGAAGCGTCCTCCCACAACCCGGACATCGTCCTCCTGGACCTGGGCCTCCCGGACATCGACGGCGTGGAGGTGATCCGGCAGATCCGCAACTGGTCCAACATGCCCATCATCGTGATCAGCGCCAGAAGCGAGGACGGCGACAAGATCGAAGCCCTGGACTGCGGCGCCGACGATTACCTGACCAAGCCCTTTTCCGTGGAAGAACTCCTGGCACGGCTTCGGGCGACGAAACGCCGACTGGCCGTCATGGAATCCGCCGCCGCAAGGAACGATTCCGTCTTCACGAACGGCCGGCTGAAGGTGGATTTCGCCGCAGGCTGCGCTTACCTGGGAGAAAACGAGCTGCATCTGACGCCCATCGAGTACCGGCTTCTCTGCCTGATGGCCAGGAATGTGGGAAAGGTTCTGACCCACACCTACATCACCCAGAACATATGGGGAAGCAGCTGGAAGGGCGACGTGGCCTCCCTCCGGGTATTCATGGCGACCCTGCGGAAAAAACTGGAGGCGGAACCGGATTCTCCCCAGTACATCCAGACCCATATCGGTGTCGGTTACCGGATGCTGAGGGTAGAATAGGGGCTCCGCCTCAATTGTGGATTTATGAATATTTTTATATCCCGATCAGCCCGCGCAAGGCAGTACTAACAGCCGCAAAACAGGTAATAGCCCCCCGCGATGGAGGCCGCCATCAGGCAGATCGTAAAAAAATTGTTCGGCAGTATCAAATAAAGTGCCATGCCGATTCCCATCCAGAACAGGCAGAGTCCGATGAGCCGCTTCATCTCTTCCTCCCGCAACGATTTCTATACCATAGTCTATGCGGGATCTGCGATGGGGATTCCACAGGCAGCTATTTCACGGAGTCAAAGACGTCCTCCGGGATCTCCACGTCCTTCTCTTTTCCCTTTTTGTCCGATTTGGAAAACTTGCTGATGATGTCGGGAACCATGTCCAGGATCTTGGAAATGCTGTCCTGGCCTTTGACGGTCACCAGCTTGGAATGGCCGTCCTGGATCACCAAAACGGCGCTGGGCGTGATCTTTCCGGTCATGCCGCCGCCGCTGTTGCTCTTATTATCGCTCGAGAAAGCGCCCGCCCCCACACCGAAGGAGACGTCCACCAGCGGAAGGATGATGGTCCCGTCCAGGTGGATGGCGTCTCCCACCACGGTCTTGGTCGTAATAAAACCGTCCATGCCCTTAAAGAGATTCTCCACCGTGTTTTCAAATGTGTTCTTTCCGTTTCCTTTTACATCCGATGCCATATGTTCTCCTCCTTCTCAAAGAACCGGGATCATGCCCGGCCAAGCTGTTCTTTTAATCCGCGTCCCCGCTTTAAGAGCCCGCGGAACTTTTTGTTGAACCACACTCTTATCCCTATTATGAGCAGAGAGAAGGCTCTTATTCTGCCCTTGAAAAAAAGGCTTCCCTCCACATAAAATTTATTTTCAAAGACAGGCGTCACCGAGAGCCGGCTCCCAAGGAGCGGATAGGCGATTCCCAGGGCCATGAGCACCTTTCCCGTGGCCGCCGGATCCTCCAGCCCGAAGCGGACCGCTCCGGAGAGCTTCCTCGGAAGGACATGCCTAAAAAGCCTGCCCGCCTCCCCCTTCACATACCGGAAGGCCTCCTGGTTTTCCTCGGCTTCCAGAAACTCCCGAATCTCCTCCGCCATATCGAAGATCCGTCTGATCTTCCCGCGGATCTTCTCAAAGGAACTTCGAAGATTTCGGAAAAATCCCCTGAAGAGATCCCGGATCTTTCGAAGAAACGCCAAAAGCTTTTGCGGAGGACTCTTCTTTTCCTCTTTCTTTTCTGCTTCTTTTTCCTCTTCTTTTTCTTCTTCCAAGGCTTTCGGCTCCGCCTCGGCCGTCCCAAGAAGCGCATCCTGCGGGAACTCTTCCCAGCCGGAGCCTTCCGCCTGCTCCTGCCGTTCCCCCGTCCCGTCTTCCACCGGCTCTCTCTGTCCCTCTGCCGGTTTTTCCGCCCGTTCCGTCCATTCTTCTGCCCGGGTTCTCTGTCCTTTTGCCGGTTTTTCTGCCTGTTCTGTCTGTGCCCTCTTCTCCCGCCGCTTCTCCTTTTTCCGGCTCTTTTCTGCCGGTTCCTCCTTCCGGCGCTCCTTCCTGCCGCCGAGAGGGATCCCGAAGAGCCGCACTCTCACCTGCGTTCCCTCACCCCCGGCCAGGATGCGGACACTCACAAGTCTGAGCAGCCAGGAGACTCCGGCCTTCACCTGATATTCCGGCGCTTTCTCCGCTTCCTTGTCGTATTTCCCGGAGGACGAAAATTCATAGCGCAGGGGGACGAACAGAACAGCAAGAAGGATTGCAAGGAGCAGCGCCAGAATGACGAGAAGCACGATCCCGATCACCTTCAAAATGCCCCATATGATAGAAAGCATCACATCACGTCCTCACTTTTTCCGTCCTCTGCCGCCTTCCGTTCCCATTCCCGGTAAAGCTCCTCCCCCGGAAACTCCGGATGCTCCAGGAAATCGTCGCCCAGATAGGAACCCACATCGGTCGCCCCGGTGGCCCTATACGCTTCCATGACGATCGTCCCGGCAAGCTCCATGGCCTCCGTCTTCGTCCAGGCCGCCCCCACCGCGTAAAGCGGGATCCTTTTATAGTGGGCCTGGGAGAGGACCGGCTGAGGAAGGATGTCCAGTACGTTGCTCCGGTTGGAGGGCAGGACCAGCAGATAGAGCTTCGGATGGAGTCCTCCCTCCAGCTTTTTTAATATATTTCTTTTACTTCGGGCTCCCTCGCCCAGGTACAGGCTCCTGTACCAACGGATATTTTCACTCATGTCTATCCTGCTCTAAAATCCTGCGGCGCAGAAGATCGAGGGCCTGCACCACCGCCTGTTCGCGGATCTTCCCGCGGTTTCCCGTAAAATGAAATTCTTCCACGGCGACTTCTCCCCTGAGATAACAGGAAATATAAGTCAGCCCTTTCGGCTCCTCAGGCGTATCCTCCGGCCCGGCAAAGCCCGTCACCGCCACGCAGGCGTCGGTCCCCGCCGAGAGGGCGCCGCCTTTTGCCATCTCCCTCGCCGTCTCTTCGCTGACCGCCCCGTATTTTTCCAGCGTGCTTTTCTTTACGCCGAGCGCTTTCCGTTTGGCCTTGTCGGTATAGGTCACAAAGCCTTCCCGGAAAAATTCCGAAGCGCCGGCCACATTGACCAGCCGGCCGGCCACCAGCCCTCCGGTCATGGATTCCGCCGTCGCCACCGTCAGTGCCCTCTTTTTGAGGAGCTTCAGGACCACCTGCTCCAGCGCCTCGTCCTCCTTCGTGGAATAAACGCAGATGCCGAACCGCTTTTTGAGCTCCTTCACCACCGGCTTCACCAGGCGTTTTCCTTCCGCCTCGTCCGCCGCCCTGGCCGTAACGCGAAGATGCACCTCCCCGGTCTTGGCGTAGGTGGCGATGGTGGGATTGGTCTGGGCGTCGATGAGGTCCAGGATCATGGTCTCCGCCCGGCTCTCCCCGATGCCGCAGACCTTCACCATCTTCGAATAGATAGTGTCCGGCTGGAGCGTCCGCAGATATGGCTCCGCCTTCTGGGAAAACAGAGGGATCAGCTCGCCCGGCGGCCCGGGGAGCAGGATGGCCGTCTTCCCGTTTTTTTCAAGGATCAGCCCCGGCGCAGTGCCGTTATCGTTATCCAGGACTTTGGCCCCCACCGGTATGACGGCCTGCTTCCAGTTGTTCCCGGTGATATTTTTCCGCTTGATCGATCTAAAATAGCCGGAGATCCGCTTCCTCGTGCGGGCATCCTCCTCCAGGGAAAAGCCCATGACCTTCGCACAGACCTCCTTGGTCATGTCGTCCTCCGTGGGCCCAAGGCCCCCGGTCAGGATCACGATATCCGAGCGGCCAAGGGCCGTAAGGATGGCCTCCGTCATCCGCTCTTCGTTGTCCCCCACCACCGTGTGCCGGTATACGGAAAAGCCAAGGGCCGCACACCGCCTCGACAGGTACTGGGCATTGGTGTTGGCGATGTTGCCGAGCAGGAGCTCCGTCCCCACCGCCAGGATCTCTACGACCATCTCATACCTTCCCTTCTTTTAACACGTGGATGTTCTGCCGGATATATTCCTCCAGGGAGATCACCGTCAGAGCCAGCGCCAAATAAATAAAGATATCCGTCAAAAGCCAAAGTTCCTCGATGTCCAGGATGATCAGGATGGTCATGATCATCTGGGAGACCGTCTTGAACTTCCCCCACATGTTGGCGGCGATGACCACGCCGTTGTCGGAGGCCACCAGCCGGAACCCGCTGATGATAAATTCCCTGGCCATGATAATGATGACGATCCAGGCCGAAAGCTCCCCAAGCTCCACGAAACAGATCAGGGCCGAGCAGACTAAAAGCTTGTCCGCCAGAGGATCCATGAACTTGCCGAAGTTGGTCACAAGCCCCTGCTTCCTCGCGATGTGGCCGTCCAGATAATCGGTAAAGCTGGCGATGCAAAAGAGCACCAGCGCGATCAGCCTTCCCGTGTAGCCCCACCAGTCCGTCAGCATGAAAAACACGAAAAACGGGATCAGCAGCACGCGCAGTATGGTCAGTCTATTGGGCAGATTCATCTTCATCGCACAACTCTCCTATCAGATCATATTCCAGGGCGCCGGTCACTCTCACCCGGACAAACATCCCGCTCATCAGTTCAAGTCCCGTGTTCACAAAAATATATCCGTCCACGCCGGGCGCGTCCATGTAGGTCCGCCCCACATAGGCCTCCTCGTCGGCCACCTTTCCCTCGATAAAGACCTCCAGCTCCCGCCCGATCAGTGCCTCTCCGTTGGCAAGGGAGATCTCCTGCTGAAGCTCCATGACAGCATCCCGCCTGGCAAGCTTCTCCTCCTCCGGGATCTGCCCCTCCATGGCGGCCGCCGGCGTGCCCTCCTCCTGGGAATAAGGGAAGACTCCCAGCCGCTCGAACTCCATCTCGTCCACAAAGTCCAGAAGTTCCTCCACGTCCTCCTCCGTCTCCCCGGGGAAGCCGGTGATCATGGTGGTGCGGACGGCCATATCCGGGATCTCCTCCCTGAGCCTTCCGATCCTGGCCGTGATCTCCTCCCGGTCTGTCCTCCGGCCCATCCGTTTTAAGATCCGGTCGCTGGCGTGCTGGATGGGAATGTCCATATAATGGCAGACCTTTTTTTCGGTTTTTATGGTTTCGATCAGCTCGTCGGTGATCTCCTCCGGATAACAGTAAAGAAGCCGGAGCCAGTGGATGCCGGGGATCTTTGCCAGGCCCTTTAACAGAGCCGGCAGCCGTTTTTCCCCATAGAGGTCCCTCCCGTACAGGGTCGTCTCCTGGGCCACTAAGATCAGTTCCCGGACTCCTTTTTCCGCCAGCTCCCCCGCTTCTTTTAAGAGCGCTTCCATGGGAACGCTCCGGTAAGCGCCCCGGACACTGGGGATCACGCAGTAGGTACAGTGCTTGTCACAGCCCTCCGCGATCTTTAGATAGGCATAATGGCCGCCTGTGGTGACCACCCGCCCTCCGGTCCTTCCGTCCGGACGGCCGGCATCCTCAAAGACAGCCTCCCGCTTCCCCTTCAGGGTCTCTTCTATCACCGATACGATCCTTCCGCAGGAAGCCGTCCCCAGGATCCCGTCCACCTCCGGGATCTCCGAGAGGACCTCCTCCCTGTACCGCTGCGCCAGGCATCCGGCGGCGATCAGCACCTGACAATGCCCCTTCGCCTTCTGCTTCGCCATCTCCAGGAGGGTGTTGATACTCTCCTCCTTGGCATCACCGATAAAGCAGCAGGTGTTCACCACGATCACCTCTGCCTTCGTCTCGTCATCCGTAAATCCATAGCCGGCCTCCGAGAGGAGTCCCAGCATTTCCTCCGAATCCACCAGATTTTTGTCACAGCCCAAAGATACAAACAACAGCTTCATCCCGCAGCCCTTTCTCTGTAAAGCGGCGAGCAGGGAAAGATAAATCTTCCCTACTCGATCTTCTCAAATTCGTCTTCCGGAATGTCGTCCTCGCCCATCACCTTGACCACGGTCTGGTTGATCTCTTCCACGGCGGTGGAGAGCGGCTTGTTGGACGGGGCGTCCACCAGGGCTTTGTCCCCGGCAATGAGCTGTCTCGCCCGTTTGGCCGTGGCGATCACGATGGAGTAGCGGCTCCGGACGATCGGTTCGTCCCCCGGTTCCACCTCGCTGTTGACGGCGTTGATAAGGTCAGTATATGACGGATGCAGCATAGTCAGTTATTCTCCTTCCACAAAACGTTTTAGATCTATTTTTATGTCGTTCATCAACTCCCGGTTCACCTGCATCTTCCGGTGTTCGCACCGGGCGATCTGATGGAGTTCCTCCACGCAGGTCATGAGATCGTCGTTGATCAGCAGATAATCGTAAGACTCCATGGCCCCCGACTCCTCCACGGCCCGAGCAAGACGTTTTTCCACCTGTTCGATACTTTCTGTGCCGCGGCCCAGCAGCCGCTCCTTTAAGACGGCGGCCCCCGGCGGGGCCACGAAGACCAGGATGGCCTCCGGGTATTTCTCCCTGATCTGGAGGGCGCCCTGGACCTCAATCTCCAGGATCATGTCCTTTCCTTCCTCCAGCCGCTCGAACACATAGTCCCTGGGAGTCCCGTAATGGCGGCCCACATAGCCGGCCCACTCCATGAGCTTCCCCTCCGCCTCCATGGCGGAAAACTCTTCTTCCGAAATAAAGAAATAGTCTTTCCCGTGGACCTCTCCGGCCCTGGGCGTCCTGGTGGTGACGGAGACCGACAGCGCATAATTGTCATGGGCCTCCATCAGACGCCGGACCACGGTTCCCTTTCCCACGCCGGAAAAACCCGAGATAACAAGAATAAGCCCCCTTTTACTCATCGTCCCCCTCCTTGTCCGATATCCGTTCCAGATTTCCGGCCTCGTTGAACCGTCCGGCAATGGTGTCCGGCAGAAGGGCCGAGAGCACCACATAACCGCCCTCCATGACCACAAGGCCCTTGGTCTTTCTCCCCTGGGTGGCGTCGATGCTCCTCCCCTCGTCCTTCGCCGCCTGGACCAAACGCTTCCCGGGAGCCGAATCCGGGCTTACCACCGCCAGCACCTTATCCGTATGGATCACGTTGCCGTATCCGATATTGATCAGTCTTCCCACTCTTGTCACCGTTTCTATTCAATGTTCTGGATCTGTTCTCTTACCTTTTCGATGGCCGTCTTCAGCTCGATGGCCGTACCGGAGATCTCCAGGTCATTGGCCTTGGAAAGGATCGTATTGGCCTCCCGGTTCATCTCCTGGGCGATAAAATCCAGCTTCCTGCCCACGGAGTCCCCTCTGTCAAGGGTCGCCCGCATGGTCTTGATATGGCTCCTTAAGCGCACCGTCTCCTCGTCCACGCAGATCTTGTCGGCAAAGAGCGTCACCTCCGCGGCGATCCGGTTCTCGTCGATGCCGCTTCCCTCCAGAAGCTCCTTTACCTTTTCCTCCAGCCTCGCCCGGTACTCCCCTAGGATCTGGGGGGAGCGGGCCTCGATCTCGCCGATCCAGCCCTCCATGTCCGCAAGCTTTCCCGTAAGGTCTGAGAGAAGGTGCTCCCCCTCCTTCTTCCGCTGATCCACGAACTTCTCCAGGGCTCCGGTAAGGGCCTGCTCCAGAAGCCTCCACAGGACTTCCTCGTCCTCCTCGGTCTGGCCCGTGGCGATCACCTCCGGATAGCGGGACAGGGAGGAGACCGTCACGTCGTTCTCGATGGCGAACCGCTCGCTCATCTGCCGGAAGATATCCATGTATTCCTTAGCCAGAACTTCATTATAATTGAGGCTCACGGCTTTTTCCGAAAAAGTCTCGCAGGTGACGTAGATATCCACCTTTCCTCTCTCGATATCCTTCTTTAATTTCTTCCGGATCTCCGCCTCAAAGGGATTGAACTTCTTCGGCATCTTGATCCCCAGATCCAGATACCGGTGGTTCACCGACTTCATCTCGACACAGATCCTGTAATCCTCGTCTGCGGCCTCACCCCGGCCAAAGCCTGTCATGCTCTTAACCATTTCCCAGTTTCCTTCCACGGAATCCGCCCCTGCGCCTCACCGATACAGGGTTCCGGACACCTCGTAATCCAATCTATTATAATTCATTCCCAGGTACAAGTCAATGACTGACGGGACGTTTTTTACGCCTTTCCCGGACTCCCGTTCCGCCTTCTGCACCGCCTCCTCCATCTCCGCTTCCGAAGGGCCGACTTAAGCTGCCCTGCAAGGATCTCCGCTGAAAAAACCTCCCCCGCCTCCGGCTTCCGCTTTCCGTATACCAGCTTTTCCATCCGCTCCACCGTCCGCCGGTAGAGGGCGGGATCGAAGGGCCGGCCTTCCTCCTCCGAGATCTCAAAGGGATGATCCGGGCAGAAGTCCGGATCCAGCTTCCCCATCATACCGATGATCTCACAGTACAGGAAAAGCATCCGCTCTTTCTCCGGCATTCTCCGATATCTGCCCTTTCGGTACAGGACCCGGACCAGTACCGCGCTCCTCGCCAGAAAGAAGAGCGTCAGGACGGCCAGAAGAAACGGCGGAAACGCCAGACTCCCGTCTTCTGAATAAGAAAGCTTTTCCCTCTGTCGGGCCAAAAGCCCGTGAACAGCAGAAGACAGCGCCAGCCATAAAAGAAAAGATGCCGCCGCAGCAGCAGATAACCATTAAACCAGTGTCAGCCTCATGTATCGAACCCCTTAACCCCCGAACCCTCTCCCTTGATAAGTCCCGCTCTCATTCCGTTCTGTTTTCATTATACCTTGTGTGGACGAAAAAGGGAAGCACAAAAAAACAGACCGTAAAAACGGAAGCGTCTCTCTTCCTTTTCTACAGTCTGTTTTTATTACGGAGTATCCGGCAAAACGCGCCGGCACCTAGAGGCATGCTCTGCAGCGACGCATTTGGTCGGATTCCGGAAAGCGCAGATCCCTATACCGAAAGGGAGATCGTTCCCCCCGGCGGCTCTGCAGGCACGATCTCTCCGGCCTCCGTATACACGGCTCTGCCGGGTTCCGGGGAGATCGTCCCCTCTGTCTTCTGTCCGTTTCCGGCCGGGCCGCCGCTTTCTTCTGAAAAACGCTTTCCGTCCTCGCTCACCTCCAGAGAATCCACCGGTTCTGCCGCAGTTTGGTCCGCGGAGGCCTTTTCGGCCCGTGCCTCCATCGCTTCTTTTTCTGCCGCCCGCTGTTCCCTGAGCTCCTCCTGCCGCTTTTCCTCGGCCTTTTTCGCCTCTTCTGCTTCTTTTTCCATTCCCCTGGCGGCCTTTTCCTGATAAGCCTCCGCCTGTCTGGTGACTGCTCCGGCATAGCCAAGCGCCTGCTCCATGGCCGCCTTGTTGCCTTTTCGCTCCGCCTCGCCGGCCGCCCGCATGGGAGTATCCACAAGCTTTGCGTTCATCCCGGCCCCCATGAGGCCCTCCATTGTCAGTACGTGCATCCTTCATCCTCCTTTCCTTACGTCCTATCCTTCTCTTCGGCGGCGCCTGCAGACTTCATTAGCCTTCTGTCATAAACGTCCTGTTTCCTGTCATATGCGGACTGTCTCTGCCGGACCAACCGGCAGGAGCAGCAGGCTTGTAAACACTCCCTCCCCCTCTTCCAGCTCCATGGTTCCCTGATAGGTTTCGACAATATCCCTCACATTCTGAAGACCGATCCCATGCCTCCCGGTCCTCTTCCCCGTTTTTCCCGGCCGGCCTGCCTCCCCGTTCCTCTGACCGACGCTGTTTTTCACCTCCAGCAGAAAACACCGCCGCACCATCCCGGCCCTAAGCCGCAGAAAACGGCCGTCCTCCTCCGGGATCCCCTCACAGGCCTCCAGGGCATTGTCCAGCAGATTGCCGAAGAGGACACAAAGATCGAATTCCCGGATCTCACAGACCTTTGGGAGGCTGACGCTGCACTCCCATCTGACATGCAGTTCCTCTGCCCGCTCCCTCTTTTGCCAGAGGAGGGCATCGACAACCGGGCTCCCGGAAACCTCCCCTCCGGCTCCCAGGCCCCCCATCTCCCCCATGGCCTTTAAGTAAGCCTCCATGGCCTCCGGGTCTCCCTCTCTCAAAAGCCCCTGAAGGGCGGTCACGTGATTCTTTAAGTCATGGCGGAGCCGCTCCATCTGCCGGTACTGATCCGTGAGCATCTGATAAGCCGCAAGCCGGCAATGATAGCGTCCGCTTCTCTGCTGCTCCTCATAGATCCGGTGCATGCCGAGGACACAGACCCCCGCCCCGGTCAGGGACAATGCCGTCAGGACGCAGATCTCCCCGTGGCTGAAAAGCTGAGCCTGGTACAGGTCCCCCTGTCCCCGGAGCAGGATCCCGTTGCTGGCACACCAGTCGGCGACATCAATCAGGACCGTTGCCGTAAGAAGCGGGACAGATGCCGCCAGATACCATCTCGTCTGTTTTCCGTGAAAAACGGGGCCGGCATGGGCGGACAGCAGGCGGATGGTCCCGATGATGCCGAGAACGCTGATCCCGGAGATCAGGACATTCGGCCAGTCCGCCAGAAAAGGTTCCGGGATCCCTCTCGCCACATGGAGAAACACCAGCCCGCACAGGGAGAAAGCAGAAGAACAGAAATCTCCGAGGAGTGTGATGACCATAGTCAGGAGAGAGGCCGCAAACAGCTTTTTCGCCGGATTCTCCGGAAACAGCGCGGACACAAGCCCCAGAAGCAGGATATGGTCTGCAAAAGCCAGGAGAATATAGGGGATCGGAACGTTTCTATTGAGAATGATGAGCGCCAGCCTCCCTGCGGCAAATATCGGAAAGAAGAGCTTCGCCCCGGGGCTCAGAGCCTTCTCCGACAAAAGCCTCCTGCAGAAGGCAAAAACTGCCCATGCCTCCCCCAGACACCCGGACACGACGACAAAATATCCGGCAAACCCGTCCCACGATCTCACAGTAAGCCTCCTTCCTGTCTCATAAAGGCAAGGAGTTCTTTTCCGAATTCTTCCCATCTCCGCTTGGCGATCACAAGCCGCTCCCCGTTGTCCAGAAATGCCTCCTGCCGATCGTAGCCGTCCACATGTCTCAGATTGACCAGATAACCCTTGTGGCAGCGAAAAAAACCTTTCCCCTTCAGGCTCTGCTCCAAAAGCCCGATCTGTCCGTAATAAGAAAACACTGCCTCCGTTCCGTGGGCCTCGATCACCCTTCCCCGGATCTCAAAATAGAGGATATCGTCTAAAAAGAGCTTTCGCTTCTGCCTGTCCTTTTGGATCACGAGAAACTCCTGCGGATGCTTTTTTAGCTTGAGCAGGGCCCGAAGCAGGACCTGCTTTAATTTTTCTGCCTCCACCGGTTTGAGCAGGTATTGGAAAGCCTCCACGTCATAGGCCTCAAACACATAATCCCTGCTGGAGGAGACAAAAACCAGAAGGCTTCCGGATTCCCGCTCCCAAAGCCTCCTGGCCGTCTCCATCCCGTCCACCCCTTCCATGAGGATGTCCAAAAAGATCAGATCGAACTTTTCCGCGGCATTTAAAAGATCCCGTCCGCTCCGGAACCGGCGCAGGCTGCAGGAAAGCCCCCGCTCCTCTAAAAACTCCCGGATCATCGTGGACAGCCTGCAGCATTCCCGTATCTCATCATCACATACCGCGATCGACAACATGTCTTCCCACCATTCCTTTTCTTTTCTGATACATCCTCTGTACCGCCGGCATCCTTCTATAAAAAAACGACAAGCATAACTGCCGTTTACTATGATCACAGACTCCATTATATCCCCAAAGGACTGCTTTGACAACTTTGCTCCGGGCAAAATTTTACTCTGGAAAAAATCCACCGGGAAAGATAGATTTCAAATATCCCTTGTCCTTCCTCCCGTCTTGATGTAAAATCATCCTTAAAGCAGACGGCTGCGGCCGTTTGAAATCGTGCGGAAGACAGGAGGAACGAGACATGGCGCTTGACGGAATGGTGATTGCCTGCATGGCGAAGGAAATGAGAGAACGGATCACGGGGGGAAGGGTCACGAAGATCGCCCAGCCGGAGGCCGACGCCCTGATGCTCACCATAAAGAATCAGAAGGACACCTTTAAGCTGTTCCTCTCGGCGGGAGCCAGCCTTCCCCTGGTCTACTTCACGGAAGAGGCAAAGCCGAACCCCATGACGGCCCCGGGCTTCTGCATGCTGCTCAGGAAGCACATCGGCGGCGGCCGCATCCTGTCCGTGTCCCAGCCGGGGCTGGAGCGGATCCTCGTCCTGGAGATCGAGCACCTGAACGAGATGGGCGATGTCTGCCGGAAAAAGCTGATCGGGGAATTTATGGGCAAGCACAGCAACCTGATCTTCTGCGACGAGAAGGACACCATCATCGACAGCATCAAGCACATCCCCCTGTCCGTAAGCTCCGTCCGGGAGGTCCTTCCGGGACGGCCCTACTTCATCCCGGACACCATGCGGAAAAGGGATCCTCTCACCGTGACAGAGGAGGGATTTTTTGCCGTCCTCGCAGAAAAACCCATGGCCCTCTCCAAGGCCCTCTACACCGGCTTCACGGGCTTAAGCCCGGTCATGGCGGAGGAAATCTGCCATCTCGCCTCCTTAGACGGAAAGAGGGACGCGGGAAGTCTTTCCGAACCGGAAAGGACGCACCTGTTCGGCGTCTTTTCCCGGATGATGGACGACGTGAAAAGCGGCAGCTTCGCCCCCTGCATCTTCTATGACCGGCAGGTCCCCGTCGAATTTTCCGCCCTGCCCCTCTCCCACCTGAGCGCTTACGAGCGGCGGGATTTTTCTTCCGTCAGCGAGATCCTGGAGACCTACTATGCCGCCAGGGAGGCCGTGGTCCGCATCCGCCAGAAGTCGGCGGAGCTGCGCCACACGGTCCAGACGGCCCTGGAGCGGAACCGGAAAAAATACGACCTGCAGGAAAAACAGCTTAAGGATACTCATAAGCGGGATAAGTACCGGGTATACGGAGAGCTGATCAACACCTACGGCTATGAGCTTGCGCCGGGGGCCAAGAGCCTCACCGCTCTCAATTACTATACCAATGAGACCGTGACCATTCCCCTGGACGACACCCTGACGCCCCAGGAAAACGCGAAGAAATATTTTGACCGGTACGGGAAATTAAAACGGACCTTCGAGGCCCTCACAGAATTGATCCGGGAGACAAAGGACGAGATCGACTACCTGGAATCCGTCTCCTCTGCCCTCGACATTGCGGCCGGGGAGGCGGACCTCCTTCAGATCAAGGAGGAGCTCAGGGAAGCCGGCCTCGTCAAAAAACGGGGGCCGAAGGACAAAAAGGCGAAGATCACCAGCGTCCCCCTGCACTTTTTATCCTCCGACGGCTACCACCTCTATGTGGGGAAAAACAACCTGCAGAATGAAGAGCTCACCTTCCGTCTGGCTTCCGGAAGCGACCTGTGGTTCCACGCCAAGGGCATTCCCGGCTCCCACGTCATCGCCAAAACAGGCGGAAAGCCCAAGGAGGAGCTTCCCGACCGGCTCTTCGAGGAGGCCGCCGGACTGGCCGCCTTCTATTCCAAGGGAAAGGGCAGCGACAAGGTGGAGATCGACTATGTGGAGAGAAAACAAGTAAAGAAAGTGAACGGCGCCAAGCCCGGCTTCGTCATCTACCACACCAACTATTCCATGGTGGCGGCCCCCTCCCTCGGTGGGCTTACGGAGCTTACGGACTAAGGCGAATGGCAGAGACCGTTTTGTCCTCTTTCCTTATACGGCTGTTGATGCACACCAAAACGACTATCATATCCGTGTGGTAAAAGACGCAGTTGCCGGCTCCAGTGAAGAAGCACATAAGTATGCTCTAAAGGCAATCCAGTATTTGCAGCGTGACGCTTTGATTACAACAGCCGATATAGAGTCTGTGCGTTAATATTTTTATATCCAAGTAAGAGTTGAGAAAGCCATAACCGCCCTTGCCGATATGATACCGCTGGAAGCCATACAGCCGCCGCAATCCCCCGCACTGGTTTTTCCGGGATTGGAAATAAGGCTGCACCAACGCCGGGTATTAAAAGACGGGGCAGACATATACCTCACACGTTTGGAATCCTCAAAGGCCTGTTTCACTTTCCTGCCGAATTCTTCATACTCCA
>CAMSZT010000014.1 GCA_947066815.1 uncultured Lachnotalea sp. | reverse complement strand
CTCTTTTTTATCAAAAATTTCAGAGGAGGGACAGTGGCTTGCATATGTCACTGCCTCTCCTCTAGTTTTGGTGGACTATCTATTTCCCGACAGCCCCTTTTTTCTTGCGAAATTGTCAGATCGTGATCCGCCTGGTCTCCCTGTGGGGACAGGAAGCAGGAGATCTTAGAGATTTTTCATATATTTCGGATTGACAGTTTATGGAGTGGATTTTATAATAAACGGTACAAACTCTGCGGCATATCTTTTATCATTTGTCACTGTTCTTAAATGCAATATCTGGTTAACCTGTCACAGATTTCAGAAAGGGGATCCATAGAGAGATCGAGGCGCTTTTTGGCTCTTTCTGTTGCAAAGTCCTGCAAGTTGTTGTATCATGAAAAAAGGCGATACCATATATTGGGGTATGAGTAATCCGATGGGGAAATCGTGCCGGGGATCGTCCACGCGGCTGCTACCGGCATCATAGCGGCCCAGGCGGTCTGCCTGCGGGCGGAGGGAGAACTATGCTGACACGGGCCTTCATTGACAAAAAAGGGGGCTTTTGTTAAACTGTGTAAGGATGAAAATGCAGTGTGAGATGCTTGGCTGCTGAGGTTGAAGGATGCTTGAGGAATATGTGGTAAAACAGAACAGGAGGCTGCGATGCGGCTACACCACCGGCTCCTCGGCTGCGGCTGCGGCCGGAGCGGCCGCGGAAATGCTGCTCGGGGGAGAGGACATCTCCTGTACGGAGCTCATGACGCCGAAGGGGATCCTTCTTAAGCTGGACGTGGAAGCGGCAGTCCGGGGAGAGGGCTTTGTGAGTTGCGGCGTGAGGAAGGACGGCGGAGACGATCCGGATGTGACGGACGGGCTTTTGATCTGCGCCCGGGTGGAGTATGCGGGCGGGAGTGAGGGCCCGGGCGCCATTCCGAGTACGGCTCAGGCCAAGGGCCCGGGCGCCGTTTTGGGTACGGCTCAGGCCGAGGGCCCGGAGAGCGCTTCGGGCGATGTCCGTGGAGCAGCTTCGGAGGACGTCCGAGGAGCGGCTCCGGAGGGCTTTCCGGAGAGTTCCCCGACGGAAGGCACGCGGGTGGTGATCGACGGGGGCGAGGGCGTAGGCCGGGTCACCCTTCCGGGACTGGAACAGCCGGTGGGGGCGGCTGCCATCAACCGGGTGCCAAGGCGGATGATCCGGGAGGCGGTTTTAGAGCGTTGTCGGGCCCACGGATTTCGGGGATGTCTCAGGGTGACGGTGTTCGTGCCGGGAGGCGGGGAAATCGGAAAGAGGACCTTCAATCCCAGGATCGGTATCATAGGAGGGATCTCCATTTTGGGGACCACGGGGATTGTGGAGCCCATGAGTGAATCTGCCCTGATCCATTCTATAAAAGTGGAGATGAAGGTCCAGTTAGAACGGGGAAATGGGTACCTGGTGGTGATCCCGGGAAATTACGGGGCGGTCTTTTCCAGGAATGAGCTGGGCATCGATGCAGGCCGGGCCATGAAGTGCAGCAATTTTATCGGAGAGACGGTGGATTTTGCGGCGGAGCTTGGGGCGAAGGGCCTGCTTCTGATCGGTCATATCGGGAAGTTTGTCAAGCTCTCCGGGGGGATCATGAACACCCATTCCAGAAATGCGGACAGCCGCATGGAACTTCTGGCGGCGGCGGCCCTTCGGGCAGGGGCGTCCTCTTCGGTAGTTTTGGAGATCCTCATGGCGGCGACCACGGACGAAGGCCTCCGGCTCTTACAGGAGGCCGGTTTCTTGGAGCGGGCCATGGAGCAGGTGTCGGAGCGGGCCGGCTTTTATCTGCAGGCCCGTGCAAAAAGCAATTTCCGGCCGGAGGCCGACGGAAAACTTCAGACGGAGGTCATGATCTTTTCCAATGTCTACGGGCTTCTGGGACAGACAAAGGGGGCGGCGGAGCTTCTGAGGAAAAGTGGTTTTACAGAAAAATTTATATAAACTTGGACTTCCGATAAATTTGTTTGATGAATACCAGGGAGATATCGACGCTTTGGTAAACCGTCGAAATTCGATTGCCCATGGGGATTTCCGAGCGGGCGTGACGGAAAGGGAGTTTGTAAATTGGGAGACAAAGGTTTCCGATATTTTATCGGGAATCACCAGGCTGCTTTATGATTATGCAAATCATGAGAAATATCTGAACTGCAGCGGTACATAAAACACAGAAGGGGAAAAATGATGGGACAGGGAATGTTATACGGGGTGGGGGTCGGTCCGGGTGATCCGGAGCTGATGACCCTGAAGGCGGTCCGGGTGATCCGGGAGGCGGACGTGATCGCCCTGCCGGCGAGGACGAAGGAGTGTGTGGCTTACCGGATCGCGAGGGGGGCCGTGGGAGAGCTGGACGAGAAGGAGTTTTTGTTCCTGCACATGCCCATGACCAAGGACGAAAAAGTCCTGCGGGAGTGCCATGACCGGGGGGCGAAGGAGATCACGGCGCTTTTGGAAACGGGTAAGACCGTGGCGTTTTTGACGCTGGGGGACGTGACGGTCTATTCGACGTATCTCTACCTTCACCGGCGGGTGCTCGCGGCGGGATTTCGGGCGGAGCTGGTGAGCGGCATCCCCTCCTTCTGCGCGGCGGCGGCCAGGCTCGGGATCGGCCTGGCGGAGACGAAGGAAGAGCTTCACGTGATCCCGGCCACCTACGGGACGAAGGAAGCGCTTTTGCTGCCCGGCACCAAGGTGCTCATGAAGTCGGGGAAGGCTATGGGGCAGGTGAAGCGGGACCTTTTGGAAGCCGGGTGTCCGGTCTATATGGTGGAGAACTGCGGGATGGAGAACGAGAGGGTGTTCCATTCGGCGGAGGAGATCGACGAGGAGGCGGGGTATTACTCCCTGCTCATTGTAAAGGAGGCGGACCATGGTTGATTTTGTGGGAGCGGGTTCCGGCGCGGCGGACCTGATCACGGTGCGGGGAAAGCGGCTTCTCTCGGAGGCGGACGTGATCATCTATGCGGGCTCCCTGGTAAATCCGGCCCTGCTGGGTTACAAGAAGGAGGGCTGTGAAGTCCACAACAGCGCCTACATGACTCTGGAGGAGGTCATCGCCGTGGTGGAGGCGGCGGAGGCGGCGGGAAAGCGCACGGTCAGACTCCACACGGGGGACCCCTGTCTGTACGGGGCTATAAGAGAGCAGATGGACGAGCTCGACAAAAGAGGGATCACCTATGAGGTCTGTCCCGGCGTCAGCTCTTTTTGCGGGGCGGCGGCGGCCCTCCACGCGGAGTATACGCTTCCAAGGGTGTCCCAGTCGGTGATCATCACCAGGATGGCCGGGCGGACGCCGGTCCCGGAGAGGGAGAGCATCGAGCGGCTGGCGTCCCATGGGTCCACCATGGTGATCTTCCTGAGCACGGGAATGCTTGGGGAGCTTTCCGGGCGGCTGATGGAGGGCGGCTATGGGCCGGACACGCCGGCAGCCATCGTCTACAAGGCCACCTGGCCGGACGAGAAGGTGTTCCGGTGTACCGTGTCGACGCTGGAGGCGACGGCCAGGGAAAATCAGATCACAAAGACGGCCCTCATCGTGGTGGGGCAGGTGCTGGACGGGGAGTATGACCGTTCGGAGCTCTACAATCCGGCCTTTGCCACGGAGTTTCGGGAAGCGTCCAGATAGCGGGAGGAAGTATGCGTCTTGCGGCGATCAGTTTTACGGAGCAGGGAGGGAGGCTGAACCGTTTCCTCTGCGCGGCCCTCAGGAGAAGGGGGCACGGGGCGGACTCTTTCGAGAAGCGGAAGAAGGCGTCCCGGCTTTCGGAAAAGCTCCCGGAGCCGGGGGGAGCAGGCTGGGAAACCGGGAAAGAAAGAGCGGTTTTGGAGCCGGAGGCGGAAGAAGCGTTTCTGAGTCCGGTGACGGAGAGCCTTGGGGAATGGACGGGAAGGGCCTTCGGCAGTTATGACGGCCTGATCTTTGTGGGGGCCTGTGGGATCGCCGTCCGGGCTATCGCCCCCTTCGTGAAGGACAAGTTTACGGACCCGGCGGTGGTCGTGGTGGATGAGAGGGCCTCCTTTGCAGTGGCGCTCCTGTCCGGCCATGTGGGCGGGGCCAATGACCTCTGCCGCCTTGTGGCAGAGCTTTGCGGGGCGGTGCCGGTTATCTCCACGGCCACGGACGTGAACGGGCTTTTTGCCGTGGATGTGTTTGCGGAGAAGAACGGGCTGGTGGTCATGGACAGACGGCTGGCGAAGGAGATCTCGGCGGCGGTCCTTGCAGGGAGGCGGATCCCTTTTTTCAGTTCCCTTCCCATGGCGGGGGATGTGCCAGAGGAGCTGCATGTTTTTACGGATGCGGCAGCGTTTCTGCGGGAGCCCGGACCGAAAGCGGCCGTGTCGGAGCGGCTTTTGTCTCCGGAATCCGGAGACATCCTCTACCTGGTGCCGCGGACGGTGACGGCGGGCATGGGCTGCAGAAGAGGCACAGGAGAGGAAAAGCTCCGTTCGGCTCTGGAGCGGGCCCTCAGGAAGGAGAGGATCTTTCCGCAGGCCCTGGCCGGAATCGCGACCATCGAGGATAAAAAAGGGGAAGAAGGCCTGACTGCCCTGGCGGAGCGCCTCGGAGTCCCCTTTCGTTGGTACCAAAGGGAAGAGCTCCTTCAGGTCCCAGGAGAGTTTTCCCGATCGGATTTTGTTATGAAAACAGTGGGAGTGGACTGTGTCTGCGAGCGGGCGGCGGTCCTTGCAAGCGGCGGAGGGAAGCTTCTCTTTCCGAAGCGGTCGGGGGACGGCATCACCGTTGCGGCCGCGATCGGAGAGAAGAAACTGATTTAGACGATTACGAAGCTTGCTGGAACGGTTGGCGCTGCAGGCTTTGGACGGACATATTGCCAGAATATTTTCGCAATTTTACGTTTCGCGATCGCCCGGGGGATTCGGGTGCGGGAAGCCGCCGGTCACCGATTCCCCGTTGCCGTCAAATTCCACAATGGTTCTTGAGCCTGCGACTTGACGCGGGCCTTAGAATTTGACGACGACCAACTTTGAATGCGGCTTCCCGCACCGGAATCCGGAAGCTGATATCTGGAAAGGAGAAGGAATGAGTACACTTTATGTGATCGGGATCGGTCCCGGCGCTTATGAGAAAATGACCATCGAGGCGGCGGAGGCCTTGAAGAGCAGCGACGTGATCGTGGGGTATACGGTCTACGTGGATCTGGTGAAGGAGCATTTTCCCGGAAAGGCGTTTCTGACCACGCCCATGACCAAAGAGGTGGAGCGGTGCGAGCTGGCCTTTGCGGAGGCGGCAAAGGGACGGACCGTGGCCATGATCTGCAGCGGCGACGCGGGGGTCTACGGGATGACCGGGCTCATGTGCGAGATCGGGATCCGCTATCCCCAGGTGGAGTTAAAGCTGATCGGAGGGGTGACGGCGGCCACGGGCGGTGCGGCCGTCCTCGGGGCTCCGCTGATCCACGATTTTGCCGTCATCAGCTTAAGCGACCTTCTGACGCCCTGGGAGAAGATTGAAAAGCGGCTCCTCTGTGCGGCGGAGGCGGATTTTGTGATCTGCCTTTATAACCCTTCCAGCAGGAAGCGGAAGGACTATCTCAGGAAGGCCTGTGATCTGATCCTTGCGCACCGGAGTCCGGAGACGGTCTGCGGTTACGTGAAGAACATCGGCAGGGAGGGGGAGGAGGGTCATGTGCTTACCCTCGGCGGACTTCGGGATACGCAGGTGGACATGTTCACGACGGTCTGGATCGGAAATTCCCAGACAAAACAGATCGGCGGTAAAATGGTGACGCCCAGGGGGTATGCTCTGTGAAACAGGTATTGATCTTTGCGGGGACGACGGAGGGGAGGCGGCTTTCGGAGGAACTCTGTGCCGCTGCCGTTCCGGTGACGGCCTGCGTGGCGACGGAGTACGGAGAGACGCTCCTTCCCCGGGGGGAGGGGATCACACGCCTGGCCGGCCGGCTGGATGAGGGAAAGATGGAGGCCCTGATGGGGGAGGGGGATTTCTCCTGTGTGGTGGATGCCACCCACCCTTATGCGGCGGAGGTCTCTGAAAATATCCGGGAGGCGGCCGGGCGGACGGGACTTTCTTATCTGCGGCTTCTCCGGGAGGATGTGAAGGCGGAGCCTTCGGACCGGGTGTTTTTCGTGGGGAGCGTCCGGGAGGCGGTGGCCTTTCTCTCGGAGCGGGAGGGAAGGATCCTGGCCTCCACGGGCAGTAAGGAGCTCTCGGAGTACACGGCGCTCCCGGATCATAAGAGCCGGGTCTTCGCGAGGGTGCTTTCCACGGAGGAGTCGGTGCGCCTGGCGGGAAGCCTGGGCTTTGCCGGGAGGAACCTGATCTGCATGCAGGGCCCTTTTTCCGAGGAACTCAATTATGCCACCATGAAGGAGTACGGCATTTCCTGGCTGGTGACCAAGGCCTCCGGCCGGGCCGGGGGCTTCGAGGAGAAGCTGCGGGCGGCCGGCCGGGCCGGGGCCGGCGTCGTTGTGGTGGGCCGGCCGGAGGAGGCCGCGGGGCTTTCTTTTTCTCAGGTGAAGAAACAGGTGCTTGCCCTCTATGGAAGGAAAGAAAAGAAAAAAAGAAGGGTGACTCTGGTCTCCCTGGGGCCCGGGGCGGAGTCTTTGCTGACAGAGGAGGCCAGGAGGGCTTTTGAGGGCTGTGATCTGATCGTCGGGGCCGGGCGGATGGTGGAGTCCCTCGGCCGCTTTGGCAAACCATCCTTTTCTTCCTATAGAGAAGAAGAGATCGTCTCGTTTCTGGAGGAGCACGGGGAGTATCTGCGGCCTGTGGTGGCTTTCTCCGGAGATCTTGGTTTTTACAGCGGGGCCAAAAGGCTGCTGCCTCTTCTTGGAGAGCGGGGGTTTGAGACCATCTGTCTGCCGGGGGTTTCTTCCCTGATCTATCTGGCGGCCCGGGCCGGAAAGCCTTGGGATCATGCCAAATTCATGAGCATCCACGGGCGTTCGGAGAACCTGATCCGGGCAGTCCGGGAGAATAAACAGGTTTATACTCTTTTGGGCGGGGCGGGGAGCGTGGAGGCCCTCTGCAGGGAGCTTTTGGATTACGATTTATCTCAGGTGCGGCTCACGGTGGGGGAGGATCTCTCCTATGAGACGGAGCGGATCACTTCGGGACGGCCTGCGGAGATGCTGGGCCGGTCCTTCGGCGCCCTGGCGGCGGCCCTTCTGGAAAATCCGAACGGAGGGCAGGAGCCGGTCACCCACGGGATCTTCGACGGGGAGTTTATCCGGGGGGAGGTTCCCATGACCAAGCTTGAGGTGCGGTCGGTCTCCCTCTCCAGACTGGGGCTTAAGAAGGATTCCGTGGTCTATGACGTGGGGGCCGGGACCGGGTCGGTCTCCGTGGAGGCGGCTCTCCAGGCATCGGAGGGCAGGGTCTATGCCATTGAGCGGAAAAAGGAGGCGGCAGAGCTGATCCGGGAGAACAGGCGGAAGTTTGCCGTCCCCAACCTGGAGGTGGTGGAGGGGCCGGCCCCGGAGGCGCTTCTTTCGCTGCCTGCGCCGACCCATGCTTTTATCGGAGGCTCTGCCGGCAATTTAAAGGAGATTGTCCGGATCCTCCTGGAGAAAAACCCGAAGGTGCGGGTGGTGATCAATGCCATTGCCCTGGAGACGGTGGCGGAGGCGGCGGCTCTGTGGAAGGAGTTTCCGGTGGAAAATGTGTCCGTCTCCCAGGTCATGGCCGCGAGGGGAAGGCAGCTTGGCGGCTATGAACTGATGACGGGTATGAATCCGGTCTATGTCATCAGTTTTTCCGGAAAGGGGGGGCAGTGATGGCAGGACAGAGAACAGGAGGGCTGGCCGGAGATCCCTCCGCAAAAGAATCTTTTCTTGTAAAAGAGGCTTCTCCCGCAAAAGAGCGTGTGCCGAGGCTTCTTCTGGCGGCGGCGGGCAGCGGGAGCGGGAAGACCATGATCACCTGCGGCCTCCTTGCCGCCTTTCAGAGAAAAGGGATCCGCCTCTCGGCTTTTAAATGCGGCCCCGACTATATTGACACCATGTTCCACAAAAGCGTGCTGGGGCTGGAGTCCGGAAATCTGGACAGCTTTTTTACGGACCGGGATACCCTGCGCTATCTTCTGGAGCGGGGGGCAAAAGGGGCGGAGCTCTCCGTGATCGAGGGGGTCATGGGGTATTTTGACGGCCTTGGCGGGATCTCCAGACGGGCCAGCACCAGCGAGGTGGCGGCCTGGACGGAAACACCGGTGATCCTGATCGTGAACTGCCGGGGAATGAGCGGCTCGGTGGTGCCTCTGATCCGGGGGTTTCTGGAATATGAGGAGCAGAGGCAGATCCGGGGGGTGATCCTGAACCAGGTCTCCCCCATGTTGTATCCGGCGCTGAAGGAGCTGATCGAGAGGGAGGCCTCCGTCGGTGTGTACGGCTATGTGCCGACGATCCCGGAGGGGCTTTTCGAGAGCCGCCATCTGGGGCTCAAGCGGCCGGAGGAGACGGCGGATCTGGAGAAGAAGCTTCTGGAGCTGGCGGGGATCCTCTCGGATACGGTGGATCTTTCCGGCCTTCTGGAGCTGGCGGGGACGGCGCCTCCCTTATCGGCACGGAAACCGGAGCTTTCGCCCTTTTCCCGGCCGGTGCGGCTGGCGGTGGCAAGGGATGCGGCCTTTGATTTTTATTACAGAGAGAATCTGGAACTGTTTGAGGAGCTGGGGGCAGAGCTTTCGTTTTTCAGTCCCCTGGAGGACGGACAGATCCCGGAGGGGGCGGGCGGGCTGCTCCTTGGCGGCGGCTATCCGGAACTCTACGCGGAGGAACTCTCGGAGAACGTCTCCATGCGGGAATCGGTGAGGTCGGCCATTGGAGAGGGGCTTCCCTGTCTGGCGGAGTGCGGCGGGTTCCTGTACCTTCATCAGGCGCTGGAGGATACAAAGGGACGGGAGTGGCCCATGGCAGGGGTCCTCTCCGGGCATGCCTTCCGGACGCCGAAGCTCTCCCGGTTTGGCTATGTGACTCTGACGGCCGGGGAGGATTCCATTCTCGGAAAGGCCGGGAGCACTTTCCCTGCCCATGAGTTCCATTACTGGGACAGCACGGAGAACGGTGAAGCTTTTCTGGCCGAGAAGCCCACGGGGAGACGGAACTGGAGGTGCATGGTGAACCGGGGCAGCCTGCTGGCAGGCTTTCCGCATTTTTACTTTTACGGGAATATAACGGCGGCGGAGCAGTTTCTGGCAGCTTGCGGGAGCTATCAGGAGGAAAAACGGGAAAAACGTTTTTGAGCAGAGCAGGGCGGCAGATAATGGATATAGAAGAAACAGATAGGAGATCCATGAGAGGCAGAGAAGAACGGATGAGAGAAACGACTGGAGGAGCAGACGGGATGGAGTGTGGAGTAAAAGAACTTAAGGGACGATTTGAGGAGCGGCTGTCCCTGGTAAAGGGACTGGATCGGGCGGCCATGACCCGGACGGAGAAGCGGTGGGATCGCATCGCCAAGCCCTTAAAAAGCCTGGGACTTTTGGAGCGGAACGTGACGAAGATCGGCGGGATCCAGGGGACAGAGAAGCCGCAGATCGGAAAGCGGGCCCTGATCGCCATGTGTGCCGACAACGGTGTGGTGGCGGAGGGAGTGACCCAGACCGGCATGGAGGTGACGGCCGTCGTGGCCCGGAATATGGCGGAGGGAGCCACGACGGTGACGGTCATGGCGGAGGCGGCCGGGGTGGATGTGTTTCCGGTGGACATCGGCATGGTGACGGAGGGAGCCTGTATTTCGGGGATCCCGGAGGAGCGGGAGGCGCTTGTTCCCAGGACGCTTCTTGCCCGGAAGGCGGCCCGTGGGACCAGAAATTTTGCCAAGGGGCCTGCCATGAGTCCGGAGGAAGCCCTGAGGGCCGTCCTCACGGGGCTGGAGATCGCCGGGCGGTTAAAAGAGCAGGGGTATGAGATCCTGGCCACCGGGGAGATGGGGATCGGAAATACCACCACCAGCAGCGCGGTGGCGGCGGCCCTCCTTGACGAGCCGGTGGAAAAGATGACCGGAAAGGGAGCGGGGCTTTCGGACGAGGGGCTGCTCCGGAAGATCCGGGTCATCCGGGAGGCGCTCCGGGATCAGAAGCCGGACCGGGAGGATCCCTTTGACGTGCTGTGCAAGGTGGGCGGTTTTGATATCGCGGGCCTCGCAGGCGTCTTTCTCGGCGGCGCCGTCTACCGGATCCCGGTGCTTTTGGACGGATTTATCTCCAGCGTGGCCGCACTCCTGGCGGTAAGGCTTTTACCGGAGGCAAAAGACTTCATGCTGGCGACCCATGTGTCGAAGGAGCCGGCCGGAGGACTGGTACTCGAAGCCCTGGGGCTCAAGCCCATGCTCTGCTGTGAGATGTGCCTGGGAGAGGGGACAGGGGCCATGGCGGGGCTTTCGGCCCTGGATATGGGCTTTACGGTGTACCATTCCATGGCGACCTTTGACGACATGCAGGTAGAGCAGTATAAGCCCCTGTAGGAGGAAGCGATGCTTATCACAGTGACAGGCGCAAGCGGGAGCGGGAAATCGGAGTTCGCGGAAGATCTTCTGCTTAGGCTGGACGGGGACGGGCCCGGTAACAGGATCTATGTGGCCACCATGGAACCCTTCGGCGAGGAGGGGGAGAGGCGGATCCGGCGGCACAGGGACCTTCGGAGAGGCAAGGGCTTTGAGACGGTGGAATGCTGCCGGGATCTGAAGGATCTGACCCTTCCGGTGCAAAGGGGGAGACGGCCCTCGGTCCTTCTGGAGTGCATGTCGAACCTGGCGGCCAATGAGCTGTACCGGGAGGAGGGCCGGCCCTTCGAGAAGGAAGAGTTCTTGAGAAAGGCAGAAGAGCGGGCAGGACGGGAGATCCTTGCCGGGATCGAAAGACTTTTGGAACAGGCAGAGCGGCTGGTGGTGGTGACAAACGAAGTGTTTTCCGACGGGATCTCCTATGACGCTTCCACAGAGCGTTACCTTGCGCTTTTGGGGGCCGTGAACCGTGAGCTGGCCGTCCGCTCCGACGTTTTTGTGGAGGTGGTCTGTTCCATCCCGCTGTATCTCAAAGGAGGCCCTCTATGATCAATTCCTTTTTGCTGGCCTTTGCCATGTATTCCAGGATTCCCATGCCGCGGGCGGACTGGTCCGGGGAGAAGATGAAATATGTAATGTGCTTTTTTCCCCTGATCGGCCTGGCGGTGGGAGCGGCGGTCTATGGGTTTTCCCTGCTCTGCAGCCTGGCCGGGCTTCCGGAGCTTTTCCGGGCTTCCGGGCTTACGCTGATTCCCATCCTGATAACGGGCGGTATCCACATGGACGGGTTTTTGGATACGGTTGACGCCCTTTCCTCCCACCAGACCAGGGAAAAGAAGCTGGAAATATTAAAGGACTCCCACACAGGGGCTTTTGCCATTATTTTCGGCGGTGTCTATCTGACCGCTTCTCTGGGGATCTGGAGCGGGATCCGGAGGGAGGCCATGGGGGCGATGGCGCTTTCCTTTGTGTTTTCCAGGGGACTTTCAGGAATGTCGGTGGTGACCTTTCGGAATGCCAGGGGAAGCGGGATGCTGGCCGCTTTTCAGAGTGGGGCGGAAAAGCGGATCACCCGTGTGGTTCTGGCCTTTTACCTGCTTTTGGCAGGAGGCGGGATGGTCCTGCTGTCTCCGGCGGCGGGGGGCGCGGCGGCCGGGGCCGGCCTGCTGGCGTTCCTTTATTACCGGTATAAATCCTACAAAGAATTCGGGGGGATCACCGGAGATCTGGCGGGGTGTTTTCTGCAGCTTTGCGAGCTTTTCATGGGACTGGCGGCGGCGCTGGCCGGCTGCCTGTGATACAGGCAATTGCGAAACTCAAAAGATCGTCAGGATCTGCTCTACAATTTCGAGTTTCGCAATTGCCCGGTCTGTGATAGAATGGAGGGAGAGAGCCCATGGTTTTGATCATCGGCGGTGCGTATCAGGGAAAAGGGGAGTTTGCCCTTAAGCTGGCAGACGGAGATGAGGACAGGATCCTGTTCAATGTCCACGACCGGATCGAGGCGGGGCTTCGGGCCGGAAGAGCCAGAGAGGAGATCGAGGCGGAGCTTCTTTCGGAGATTTCCGGCCGGGAGGAACTGATCCTGACGGCGGACGAGGTGGGCTGCGGGATCGTGCCGGCCGACGCGGTCCTCAGAGAGTGCAGGGAGGTTACCGGGCGCATCCTCTGCGCGCTGGCAGGGGAGGCGGGAGAGGTTTACCGGATGGTGGCCGGGATCCCGGTGAAGATCAAAGGGTAAAGGGCACTTTTTAGGAAAGGAATACGGACCATTAGTAACAAGGAACGGGCAATCCAACTGATTCAGGATATACCGGAGCATAAACTTACATTTGTCATTAATGTACTGGAAAGTTTGAAGGCATACGCCGGAGAGATGATCGAACCTGACGAGTGGGATCTGAAAATGATAGAAGCCGCCGGGAAAGAAAACGATGGCCAGACGGTGCCAATCGAAGCACTTGCTTCTGAATTGAGGATAACGTTATGAAATACAAAATCATATTTCAGAAAGCAGCAATAAAATTTTTGAAAAACAGGATAGAAAAACACAGGAAAGACTGTTGGCTGCGATCGATCAACTCCCAGATGGAACCGATATCAAAAAACGGCAGGGCTATGATATGTATCGGATGCGGATCGGCAGTATCCGGATTTTATACACCATAGACGATATAATTAAAATCATATCCATTGAAAATATGGATAACCGCGGGGATGTATATAAAAGATACTAAGGAAACGCTTTGATCAGCGTTTCCCTAAATGGATAGGGAATAGAGGTATCAGAGTATGGAGATTTATCTGATCCGCCACGGAAAGACGAGGGGGAACGGCGAAGGCCGGTATATCGGTTCGACCGATGAGCCTCTGAGCGGGGAGGGCAGGCGGGAGCTTGTGGATGTGCTGTGGAAGGGCGGTTACCGGCAGGCGGGATTAAAAGAGCCGCAGGCAGTCTATGTGAGCGGCCTTCTGCGTACGAGGGAGACGGCGGGTCTTTTGTTTCCAGGGCAGCCCCTGACCCTGCGGGAGGGCCTTAACGAGTGCGATTTCGGGGCCTTTGAAAACAAGAGTTATGAGGAACTGAAGGAGGATCCCGCCTATGTGGCGTGGATCGAGAGCAGCGGCGTCCTGGCGCCGCCCGGGGGAGAGGCCAAGGCGGACTTTGCGGCGAGGACGATCCGGACCTTTGAGGAGATCGTCTCGGAGCTGCTTTCGGGGCAGAGGAGAGAGGGGGCGGAAACAGACCCCGGGGAGGCGAAAGCAGATCCGGCCTCTGCCGGATCACCCGGCGGGCGGACGGCGGTCCTGGTGATCCACGGCGGGAGCATCATGGCGCTCCTGGAGCATTATGGTCTTCCGAAGAAGGGGTTTTACCAATGGCAGGTGAAGAACGGCTGCGGCTACCGGGCGGCGCTGCATGACGCAAAGTGGCTGGCCGGGGAACGATATCTGACAGAGATCAGGAGTATTCCGTAAAATGAATGGATTTGTGATACCGATCATGGTCGGGACAGGTTTTTTGCTGGATGTTTTTTGGGGCGACCCCCACTGGCTGCCCCATCCGGTCCGTCTGATGGGAGCGCTCATCTCCCGGCTGGAGCGGGGGATCCGGACGTGCCTTCCGAAGACGGAGAAGGGAGAGCTTCTTGGCGGAGCGCTCCTGGCGGTCCTCACGGTGCTCCTCTCGGCGGGAGTCCCCCTGGGGCTTCTTTTGCTGGCGGCCAGGCTCCATCCGTATTTTTTCCTGGCATTGGGAAGCTTCATGTGTTACCAGCTTCTGGCTGCAAAGTCCCTGCGGACGGAGAGCATGAAGGTCTGCGAGCGGCTGGAGGCCCGGGATACGGAGGGCGCCAGAAGGGCGGTCTCCATGATCGTGGGGCGGGATACGGAGCGGCTCTCGGAGGAGGGGATCGCCAAGGCGGCGGTGGAGACGGTGGCAGAGAACGCCTCCGACGGGGTCCTGGCGCCCCTCTTTTACATGGCCCTCGGCGGCCCGGTCCTGGGCTTCTTTTATAAGGCGGTCAACACCATGGATTCCATGGTCGGCTATAAAAACGAACGCTATCTGTATTTCGGCCGGGCGGCGGCCCGGTTTGACGATATCTGTAATTTCATCCCGGCCCGGCTGTCGGCGGGGCTTATGATCCTCGCCGGCACTCTTCTGGGGCTGGACGGGAAAGACGCCCTGCGGATTTACAGGAGGGACCGGAAAAACCACGCCAGTCCCAACTCGGCTCAGACGGAGTCGGTCTGTGCGGGGGCTCTCGGCGTGGAGCTGGCGGGGGACGCCTGGTATTTCGGGGTCCTCCATAAAAAAAAGACCATCGGGGACGCGAAACGGCCGGTGGTCCCGGGCGACATCCGCCTGGCGAACCGGCTCATGTACGGGACGGCGGTCCTGGGGCTGATCCTCTTTGGGGGGCTGTCGGTCCTGATCTACGGAGTGTGGACCGCCTGATACAAAAGACAGGGAAAGGAGCGGTCTAAGGAAGGATGAGAACGACAGATAAGAAGATAGAGACGAGAGAGATCTTTGAGACCGGGCCGGTCCCTTCCGCTCTGGCCAGGATGGCCATCCCGACCATTATAAGCCAGCTGATCACGCTGATCTATAATATCGCGGATACCTGGTTTATAGGGCGGACGGACAATCCTTATATGGTGGCGGCCTCCTCCCTGGTGCTGACAGTCTATCTGATGACCGTGGCGATCGCCAACCTGTTCGGGGTGGGCGGCGGAAGCCTGGTGGTCCGGCTCCTCGGAAGGAAGGAGGAACCGGAGGCAAAAAAGGTGGCCTCGCTCAGCCTTGTACTGGCGGCGGGGGCTTCCCTGGCTTTTTCTGTGTTATGCCTCCTGTTCATGGACCCGCTCCTGCGTCTGCTCGGGGCCAGCGAAAACACCATCGGGTTCGCCAGGCAGTATCTGTTCCTTGTCGTCGTGATCGGCAGCCTGCCGACGGTCCTCGCCAATACCATGAGCGCGATGGTGAGAAATATCGGCTATTCCAGGGAGGCAGGTTTTGGGCTGGGGATGGGCGGAGTGCTGAATGTGGTCCTTGACCCGGTCTTCATGTTCGTGCTCCTGCCGGACGGTTATGAGGTGGCCGGCGCGGCGGCCGCGACCATGCTTTCCAACCTGGTCACCTTTCTCTATTTTGTCTTTATATACCGGAGGCTGAAAGGAAAAACGGTGCTCTCCCTGCCGCGGCGCGTCGAAAAAATACGGCCGGAATCCATGCGCTCCCTCTTTTCCGTGGGGATCCCGGCGGCGATGAGCATGCTTCTTTTCGACCTGTGCAACATTGTGATCAACAAGCTTGCGGCAGGCCACGGGGATCTGGAGCTTGCGGCGATCGGGATCGTCCTGAAGGTGGAACGGCTTCCGTTAAACATCGGGATCGGTATCTGTCTTGGGATGATGCCCCTGGCCGCCTACAATTATGCGTCCAAAAACCATAAACGGATGCTGGATTTTTTCAGGTCGGCCAGGACGGCGGGGCTGATCGTCTCCGTCCTCTGTGTCATTTTTTACCGTATCTTTGCCGCTCCCATCATAGGCCTGTTCATCTCCGAGGCGGATACGGTGCGGTTTGGAACGGGATTCCTGCAGTCCCGCTGCTTTGCGACGCCCTTTATGTTTTTAAGCTTTCATATGGTGCATTTCATGCAGGCCGCAGGCAGGGGAAAGGCTTCCTTTCAGCTGGCGGTGATCCGGCAGCTCTTCCTGAACATCCCCATTTTGTTTTTGATGGACTATCTGTTTGGGATGAGCGGGATCGTGTGGACGCAGCTGATTGCAGATCTGGTCAACGTGGGGATCTCCTATCTGATCTACAGCCGTCTGATCAAAGAGATCCTGTCAGGGAAAAAGGAAGCCGTCTGAGCGGAGATACCCGGAGAAAGGAGAAGTGGGATGGCGAGACACACCCATGGGGGCAATATCTATCAGTATGAGAATATCCTGGATTTTTCGGCAAACTTAAACCCTTCCGGCATGCCGGAGCCGGTGAGGCGGGCGGCAGTTTCCGGGGTGGGGCGGGCGGAGCATTATCCGGAGCCGGACTGTGTACGGCTTCGGGAGATGATCGGCAGGCGTCTTGGGACCGGTCCGGAGCAGATCATCTGCGGGAACGGAGCCACGGAGCTTATTTTTCTGGCGGCGGCGGCCATCCGGCCGAAGCGGGCGCTGCTCTTTGCCCCCACCTATGCGGAATACGAGGAGGCGTTCTCGGCATACGGCTGCGAATGCCGGTATCATTTCCTCCGGGAGGAGGACGGGTTCCGCCCGGGGGAGGGCTTTCTGGAGGCCGTCACCGGGGAATATGATCTGGTGGCGGTCTGCAATCCCAACAATCCGACGGGGGTTCTCCTGGAGCGGGATTTTATCGGCAGGCTGCTGGAAAAATGCCGGAAGACCGGGAGCCTCCTGTTTTTGGATGAATCCTTCATGGACCTGACGGGAAAAGGAGAGAATGCCTCGGCGGAATTGTTCCTTAGCTCGGAGCAGCTGTTTCTCTTAAGATCCATGACCAAGACCTACGCCATGGCAGGACTTAGACTCGGCTATGCGGTCTCCGGGAACCGGGAACTGATCGATACGATGTACCGCTATAAGCCATCCTGGAATGTGTCTGTCCCGGCCCAGGCAGCGGGGGAGGCGGCCCTTTCGGAACGGGCGTATCTGGAGGCGTCGGTCCGGTATATCGAGACGGAGCGCCGGTTTCTCATGGAGAGCCTGAAAGCCTTTCCGGTGCGGGTGTATGGGGGAACGGCCAACTATCTCTTCTTTTTCAGCAGGAGGAAAGAGTTGAAAGAAGTGTTTTTAGAGCACGGGATCCTGATCCGGGACTGCGGCAATTACCGGGGGCTTACGGCGGGATATTACCGGGTGGCCGTGCGGACCCATGCGGAAAATGAACAGCTGCTCCGTGTGTTTGGGCAGGTTTTTGGCAAAGATGAGATTTCACGGGAGAGGGGATAAGGAGGGCATATGGCGGCAAAGGCGATCATGATACAGGGGACCATGTCCAATGCGGGAAAGAGCCTTTTGACCGGGGGACTTTTACGGGTCATGAGGCAGGACGGCTTTCGGGCAGCTCCCTTTAAATCCCAGAATATGGCTCTGAATTCGTTTATCACGGAGGAGGGGCTGGAGATGGGCAGGGCTCAGGTCATGCAGGCAGAGGCGGCGGGGATCAAGCCATCGGTGCGGATGAACCCGGTCCTCTTAAAGCCCACGGGTGACACCGGCTCCCAGGTGATCGTGAACGGGGAGGTCCGGGGGAACATGGCGGCCAGGGATTATTTCCGGTATAAAAAGGAACTGATCCCGGACATCATGCGGGCATACGACTCCCTGGCGGAGGAATACGACGTCCTGGTGTTGGAGGGGGCGGGAAGCCCGGCGGAGATCAATCTAAAAACGGACGACATTGTCAATATGGGTATGGCCAGGCTTGCGAAGGCCCCGGTCCTTCTGGCCGGGGACATCGACCGGGGCGGCGTCTTTGCCCAGCTTGTGGGAACCATCGTTCTTTTATCCGGGGAGGAGCGGGCCATGGTGAAGGGGACGGTCATCAATAAATTCCGGGGGGACAAGACCATCCTGGATCCGGGGATCGCCATGCTGGAGGAAAAGATCCACATTCCTACGGTGGGGGTGATCCCCTATCTCTCGGTGGACATCGACGACGAGGACAGCCTGACGGAGCGTTTTGGCAGAAAAGAAGCCGGCGGGCTTCTGGACATTGCGGTGGTCCGCCTTCCGAGGATCTCCAATTTCACGGATTTCAGGCCTTTTGAGGCCATGGACGGCGTCAGCGTCCGCTACGTGTCGTCAGCGGGACAGCTCGGGGCTCCCGACCTCATCTTCCTGCCTGGGACGAAAAACACCATGGAGGATCTTCTGTGGATGCGGCAAAACGGCCTGGAGACGGCAGTTTTAAAGGCAGCGGCCATGGGGACGCTCGTCATGGGGATCTGCGGCGGGTTCCAGATGCTGGGGGAGACCCTCTCGGATCCTTACGGCGTGGAGGCGGGGGGCCGGATCCGGGGCATGGGGCTCCTTCCCATGGACACGGTCTTTGAAAAACAGAAGACCAGGACTCAGACAAGGGGAACCTTCCGTCAGGTGGAGGGCGGTTTTTCGGGGCTTTCCGGTGTTTCTTTCCACGGCTATGAGATCCACATGGGGATCAGCACGCTTAAGGGGGACGGTGCGCCCCTGACCGTCCTTGCGGATCCCGGCCGGGCGGAAGGGGCTTTTTCCGGGAATGTCTGCGGCACCTACGTCCACGGGATCTTTGACGGGGAGGAGGCAGCCCGGGCGGTCCTGGGGCTTCTCTGCCGGAGAAAGGGCCTCTCCGAGGAGGCCGTGCGGGCCTTTGACCTGGAGGCCTACAAGGAGCGGCAGTATGACCTTCTGGCCGATGCCGTGCGGGAAAACATGGACATGGAGGCGGTCTACCGCATTTTGGAGGCGGGGATATGAGCCGGATAGAGGAGGAATCATGGAAGGATTAATCCACATTTACTGCGGCGACGGAAAGGGCAAGACATCGGCGGCGGTGGGGCAGGCGGTCCGGAGCGCCGGGGCCGGATTTTCCGTGGTGTTCGTCCAGTTTTTGAAGAGCGGGGATTCCGGGGAGCTTTCTTCCCTGGCCCATGTGCCGGGGATACGGCTCGTCCCCTGCGAGCGGTGCTTCGGTTTCTTTTGGAATATGGATGAGGAAGAAAAAAAAGGAGCCGAAGAGGTCTACGGCGCACTGTTTGAGAGGGCCTGGGAGCAGGCAGTCCGGGAGGCAGAAAAAGGGGACGCCCTTCTGGTCATGGACGAGGCCATTGCCGCCTGCCGGCACGGTTTTATCAAAAAGGAGCGGCTTCTGGCCTGCCTCGCGGATAAGCCGGCACGGCTGGAGGTGGTCATGACCGGGCGGGATCCGGAGGAGGAGCTCCTCGCGGCGGCGGACTATGTCTCGGAGATCCAAAAGGTGAAGCATCCCTTTGACCGGGGGATCTTGGCCAGAAAAGGGATCGAATACTGAAAACACGGAAGAAAACAGGAGGCGGATATGAAGGTTACTTTGGAAAATGTTTTGCCGGGGGATATTGAGAAGCGCAGCTTTGCGATCATCGAGGAGGAATTAAAGAGCCGGGGAGTCCTGCTTCCGGAGGACAAGGCTCCTCTTATCAAACGGGTGATCCACACATCGGCGGATTTTGACTATGCGGATACCCTCTGCTTTTCCGACGGGGTCATAGAGCAGGCCCTCGCGGCGGTCCGGGCGGGGGCGTCTGTGATCACGGATACGAAAATGGGTTATTCCGGCATCAACAAGCGGGTCCTGGAAAAGTACGGCGGACAGGCGTACTGCTTCATGGGAGATGAGGATGTGGCGGAATCAGCGAAAAAAAACGGGACCACCAGGGCGGTGGCCGCCGTCGACAAGGCGGCCGCCCTGGAGGGCTCCCTGATCTTTGCGGTGGGGAACGCCCCCACGGCCCTGATCCGGCTTTACGAGCTGATCACAGAAGGGAAGCTTTCCCCGGCCCTCGTCGTCGGTGTGCCGGTGGGCTTTGTCAATGTGGTCCAGTCCAAGGAGCTGATCATGGCGGCCGGAGTCCCTTATATCGTGGCCAGAGGAAGGAAAGGCGGCAGCAATGTGGCGGCGGCCATCTGCAATGCCCTCCTTTATATGCTGGACGAAAGCCGGGGCGTGTAGTATAATCGAAAAAAGATAATCATGCAGGGGGTATGTGATCATGAGGATGAAAAAACGTTACGGCCTATTGACTGTTATGGCGCTTTTGCTGGCGGCGGCAGTCCTTGGAGGCTGCGGCAAGAAAAAGGTGACGGCGGAGAGCCTGATGGAAGAGGTTGAGGCCAATATGGAGGATGTGGATTCCGCCCATATGAACCTGTTGGCAAATATCGTCATGTCGATCAAACAGAGCGGGATCAGCATGGATCTGAAGGTGGACATGGATATGGACATGGAGGTGACCAACGACCCTGCGGCGGCCCATATCGAGGCGGACATGTCCATGAGCCTCATGGGGCTCAGTATGGAGCTGGAGAGCTATTCTGTCGAGGAGGACGGAAAGATGGTCACCTACAGCGGGATGGCCGGGGAGTGGACCAGACAGGAGCAGCCTCTGGAGCAGAAGTCCGCGGACATGAACGCCATGATCACGGGCGCCACCTCCTATGAATTGCAGGATGGGACAGAGAAGGTGGACGGCAGAGAGGTCTACATCCTCAACGGAAAGGTATCCGGCAAATATATGGAAGGCGTGCTGGGAGAGGTGTCGGGCAGCATGGGAAGCATGTCCATCGACTGGTCGAAGATGGAGATGGATATGGTCATCAAGATCGACAAGAAGACGAAGCAGCCGGTGTCGGCAGAGATCGACTGCGGGGACGCTCTGAGCGAGCTGATGAAGGGGGCCATGGGGGCGGCCGGAGTCGAGGACGCGGAAGTTTCCATCAAAGAGTTCGTCATGACCTGCACTTATAAAAGTTTCAATGACGTGGACGAGATCGTTGTGCCGGAGGATGTGAAGGCGGCAGCAGTCTCCGGGGGAAGCTCCGACACCCTGGATGATTTTTTAAATAACAGCCAGCCGGAGAGCGACCTGCCGGATGCCCCGTCGTTTCCCGCGGCAGAGGGAAACAGGGAAGAGACGGAGCCGGAAGAGGATGGCCTCACGCCCAATGCGGACGGGACCTATACCCTTAAGGATTACTGGGGAGGAGATCAGGGCGTAAAGATCGCAGCGCCGGCCGGTTATGAACTCTCCCCCTATTCGGACGATCAGTATCTGTACTTTGACGCTGTTTTGGACCGGGACTATCACTATGTGTCTGCCCTTTATACGCTGGACCGGGATTATACGGAAGAGACCATGACAGATTACTACATGGAAGGGATGGAGTATTACCGGACGGACACGGATTATTCCGACCTGGACATCCAAGAAAAGAAGACCGTTCAGGTGAACGGGCGGGACGTAAGCTATGTGAAATGTACCTACGTGTATGATGAGGACAATTATTATACGGAATATTGTATCTGGACTTTCCTGCCGGACGGGCAGGTGGTCCAGTGCGAGGTGGAAGAGAGCAGCTACGACGGACCTTGTGACATTCTGGACGACGGCATCGTGGAGACCGTCATGTCGGCCGTCCGGGGATGACCCCCTGGGGCATGGCTGAGGGTGCGGCGGATGCCGGAAAAAGCGGCCTCCTGTTTTTACAGGGGGGCCGCTTTTTTGGCGTGCTCCGCGAAAAGCTTCCGCACCTCTTCGTATTCCCCAAGCCCTTTTAAGAGACAGGAAACCTCATAACCCTCCCGCAGGAATTCATTTTTCCAGGAATCTGCGCCGTCCCCGGCCATGTCGTTCCTGGCATGGTCTCCGGCCACGATCATGAGGGGGGCCAGGAGCACCTTTCTGGGCGCTCTCTTTTTCACCAGCTCTTTCACGAGGGGGAGATCCGGATAGCCCTCCACCGTGCCTATGTACATATTTTCATGGCCGCCGGCCTTTAACATGTAATCCAGGGCCGGATAGACCGCATTGGCGTGGTGCTCCGTGCCGTGGCCCATGAACACCAGAAACTCGTCGTCTTTAAGGCCGGAGAAGCTTTTGGCCAGGGCGTCGATCAGGAGACGGTAGTCCGACCGGTCCGTGAGCAGGGGATCCCCCACCCGGACCGAATGGAACCGGTCCCTGTAAGAGCGCAGGTCGTCCCGCATGGCGTCGTTTTCGATGCCGTTGATGATGTGGGTGGGCTGGACGACCAGGTCCGTGAAGCCGTCGGCCAGGAAGGACTCCAGGGCCTCCCTCACGGTACAGACATGGACGTTGTCCCGCTTCTTCAGTTTTTTTATGATCATGCCGCTGGTAAAGGCGCGGCGCACCTCAAGGCCGGGAAAGGCGCTCCCGACGGCCTCCTCGATGGCCCGGATGTTTTTGGCGAGGGCATCCGGATAACTGGTGCCGAAGCTCACGACAAGGATCCCTGTTTTAGACATAAATCGATATCTCCTTTTTCATCTGTATCTTCCTGTTGGGCTGTTCTGTATCCCGATCGTCCTTATTATAAAACGAACGTCTGCGGAATACAAGCAATTATCGTACAAATGCAGAAATAGAAGAAAATGCAGATTTTCGGTTCGGAAAATCTGTCCGGTAGATTTTGAAAAAGCGGCGCATGGCAGAAAATTCTCTGCATAGAATAAAACGAAAAGGTTGTCTGAAGGAGAAAGTTCATGCGGAAAAGAAGGATCCTGGCATGGCTTTTGGTCTGGGTGTGCTTATGGACATTTATGATCCCCGCCGGAAGAAGCTATGCGGGAGGGGAAGAAGAAATCTCGGAGGAAGCCGAGGCGGAAAAGGCATTTGTCACGTCAGAAACGGAGGCGGCGGAGGCGGCCGGAGAAGCGGGAGCCTGGCCGGAGGCCGCCGTCTCCTCCGGGGCACAGGAGGGGCCGGGGGAGCTCCATGCCCTTGGCGCGGTGCTTTTGGACGGGGATTCGGGCCGGGTGCTCTACGAGAAGAACGGCTATGAGGCGCGGCCCATGGCCAGCACCACGAAGATCATGACCTGTATCCTGGCCCTGGAAAATCTGGACGAGGAGACGGCCGTGACCGTCTCCTCCAAAGCGGCCTCCCAGCCCAAGGTCCGTCTGGGGATGCGGGAGGGGGAACAGTACGTCCTGAAGGACCTGCTCTATTCCCTCATGTTAGAATCCCACAACGACTCGGCGGTGGCCGTGGCGGAGACAGTCTCCGGGAGCGTGGAGGGTTTTTCCACCCTGATGAACCAGAAGGCGGAGGAGATCGGCTGTGAGAGCACCTGCTTCCTGACTCCCAACGGGCTGGATGCGAAAAAGGAGGAGAACGGCGTCACGCTTTCCCATTCCACCACGGCGGCGGATCTGGCCCGGATCATGCGCTACTGCACCATGGAGTCACCCAAAAAGGAACGGTTCCGGGAGATCACGGGGACGGCCTCCTATCAGTTCCAGGCAGCCGGCCGGAATTTTTCCTGCAATAACCACAACGCCTTCCTCGGCATGATGGAGGGGGCTTTTTCCGGCAAGACCGGCTTCACCGGGGAGGCCGGATATTGTTATGTGGGCGCCCTGGAACGGGACGGAAAGACCCTGATCGTGGCCCTTCTCGGCTGCGGCTGGCCCAACAATAAGACCTATAAGTGGAGCGATACGAGAAAGCTGATGGAGTACGGGCTTTCTCGTTATGCTTACCGGGATATCTATCAGAAGCCGGAGCTCGCCCCCATTCCCGTGGAGGGAGGGATCCCGGCAGACGGGGAGGCGGACGGGACCGCCTTTGTGCCCTTGGTGGAGGTGAAGGGAGAGGGGAGCCGTTTCCGGCTCCTGATGAAGGAGGGAGAATCGGTGGAGGTCGAGACCGAGCTGGAGGAGGTCCTCACGGCGCCCGTGGCAAAGGACCGGGCCGTGGGGAAGATCCTCTATCGGCTGGACGGGGAGGTGGTGGCTTACAGCGAGATCCGGACGGCCGGGTCGGTGGAAAAGCTGGATTTCCGATGGTGCGCTTCGAGGGTCCTCGAAGATTTCCTGGGCACCGGACGGCGATAGCGGCCCCGGAGGCAAATAGCAATTGTAAAGACAGCCCCCTTTTGTTATAATATGAAGAAAGGACGTTCAGGTTTGAGGAGTGTGAAAGCAGAATGGGACAGTATCTGGATCCTGGAAATATTGGCTTTGCAGGAAAACTCCTGTTCCTCTGCTCCCCTGCTCTTGCGAAAACTCAGGGAAAACTCCGCTTGACACAGGGGGACATTTTGGGTAGGATAATATATTAAATAGCGAAAAATTTTGGACATGAAGAGGAAGAAAGGAGAACGGAAAATGGGTAGAATTATCGGTGAAGGAATTACCTTTGACGATGTGCTGCTGGTGCCTGCGTATTCGGAGGTGACACCCAACATGGTGGATCTTTCGACCCATCTGACGAAGAAGATCAAATTGAACATTCCGATGATGAGCGCCGGGATGGACACAGTTACAGAACACAGGATGGCCATCGCCATGGCGAGGCAGGGGGGGATTGGCATTATTCATAAGAATATGTCCGTGGAAGCCCAGGCCGAGGAAGTGGACAAGGTCAAGCGTTCGGAAAACGGTGTCATCACCGACCCTTTTTATTTGTCTCCTGAACATACCCTGGCGGATGCCAACGAGCTGATGGGCAAGTTCCGTATTTCCGGCGTTCCCATCACGGAGGGGCGGAAGCTGGTCGGCATCATCACCAACCGGGACCTGAAATTCGAGACGGATTTTACGAAGAAGATCAAGGAGTCCATGACCTCCGAGGGGCTGATCACGGCGCCGGAGGGCATCACCCTGGAGGAGGCAAAGCAGATCCTGGCGAAGGCCAGGAAGGAGAAACTCCCCCTGGTGGACGCGGATTTTAACCTGAAAGGGCTCATCACCATCAAGGATATCGAGAAGCAGATCAAGTATCCGGATTCGGCCAAGGACGCACAGGGGCGGCTGCTGTGCGGCGCGGCGGTGGGGATCACGGCCAATCTTTTGGAGCGGGTGGAAGCCCTGGTCGCGGCTAAAGTGGACTGTGTGGTGGTGGATTCCGCCCACGGTCATTCCGCCAACATCCTGAACGCGGTGCGGGACATCAAGGCCAATTATCCCGATCTGCAGGTGATCGCCGGGAACGTGGCCACGGGAGCCGCCACGAAGGCCCTCATCGAGGCAGGTGTGAACGCGGTGAAGGTGGGCATCGGCCCCGGCTCCATCTGCACCACGAGGGTGGTGGCCGGTATCGGCGTCCCCCAGATCACGGCCATCATGGACTGCTACGATGTGGCGAAGGGATACGGGATCCCGATCATCGCCGACGGCGGCATCAAGTACTCCGGCGACATGACTAAGGCCATCGCCGCAGGCGGGAGTGTCTGCATGATGGGAAGCATTTTTGCAGGCTGCGACGAGAGCCCCGGAACCTTTGAGCTGTTCCAGGGCAGAAAATATAAGGTGTACCGGGGCATGGGTTCCATCGCCGCCATGGAGAACGGCAGCAAGGACCGTTATTTTCAGTCCGGGGCCAAGAAGCTGGTGCCGGAGGGCGTGGAGGGCCGGGTGGCCTACAAGGGGAACGTGGAAGACACGGTGTTCCAGCTGATCGGCGGCATCCGTTCCGGTATGGGCTACTGCGGCGCGCCGGACATCCCGGCTCTGCAGGAGAAGGCGCAGTTCGTGAAGATCTCCGCGGCCTCTCTGAAGGAGAGCCACCCCCACGACATCCATATCACAAAGGAAGCGCCCAACTACAGCGTGGAAGAATAAGATATAGGATTCAGGTGCGGGAAGCCGCCAGACTTCTCGGTTGCCGTCAAATTGCACAATGATTCGTGATCCTGCGACTTGACGGCAGAAAGCTTAGAATGCGGCTTTCCGTACCTGAATCCTGAGACTAAAACAGACGAAAAGGAGCAGCACACCGACATGAAGAAGGAACCTTTTGTAACACTGGAACAGCTTAAGGAGATCGAGAAGACCTATCCGACCCCTTACCATCTCTACGATGAAAAAGGGATACGGGAGAATGCGAGACGGGTGAAGGAGGCCTTTTCCTGGAACAAAGGCTTTCGGGAGTATTTTGCGGTGAAGGCCACGCCCAACCCTTTTCTGATCGATATCCTGCGGGAGTACGGCTGCGGCTGTGACTGCTCGTCCATGACGGAGCTCATGCTGGCGGATGCCATCGGCTGCTCGGGGGAGGAGATCATGTTTTCCTCCAACGCGACGCCGGCGGAGGAGTATCAGTTCGCGAGGAAGCTGAACGCGACCATCAATCTGGATGACTTTACCCATATCGAGTTTTTGGAGAAGTGTGCGGGGATCCCGGAGACCATCAGCTGCCGCTACAATCCCGGCGGTGTCTTTAAGATGAGCAACGGGATCATGGACAACCCCGGCGATGCCAAATACGGCTTTACCCATGAGCAGATCATCGAGGGCTTCCGGATCCTGAAGGAAAAAGGAGTGAAGACCTTTGGGCTCCACGCGTTTTTGGCCAGCAACACCGTCACCAACGAGTATTACCCGATGCTGGCAAAGGTACTCTTCGAGCTGGCGGTGGAACTCAAGGAGAAGACGGGAGTTTCCGTGAAATTTATCAACCTTTCCGGCGGCGTGGGCATTCCCTACCGGCCGGAGCAGGAAGGGAATGACATCCTGGCCATCGGCGCGGGCGTGCGGAGGGTCTATGAGGAGGTCCTCACACCGGCCGGTATGGACGACGTGGCCATTTATACGGAGATGGGACGGTTCATGATGGGGCCCTACGGCTGCCTTGTGACCAAGGCCGTCCATCAGAAGCATATTTATAAGGAATACATCGGCTGCGATGCCTGCGCGGCCAACCTGATGCGGCCGGCCGTTTACGGGGCCTACCACCATATCACGGTCATGGGCAAGGAGAACGACGCCTGCGACCACAAGTACGACGTGACCGGCTCCCTGTGTGAGAACAGCGACAAGTTCGCCATTGACCGGATGCTCCCGAAGGTGGATGTCGGGGATTTCCTGGTGATCCATGACACGGGGGCCCACGGCTATTCCATGGGCTATAATTACAACGGAAAGCTCCGTTCCGCCGAGCTTCTTTTAAAAGAAGACGGGAGCGTGCAGATGATCCGCAGGGCAGAGACGGCCCATGACTATTTTGTGACCTTTGATTTCTGTGATGTCTTAAAAGATATCAAATGGCAGGACTGACCATGAAAAAGATCGATACGGTGCTTTTTGACCTGGACGGAAGCCTGCTCCCCATGGACCAGGACAGGTTTGTCCGCCTTTACATGGAGGCCCTGGGGAGGACCTTTGCGCTGGACGGGCTCGAGCCTGAGAAGCTGACCGGTTCCGTCTGGAAGGGCGTGGAGGCCATGATTAAAAACGACGGCTCCATAAAAAACAGAGAGCGGTTCTGGCAGGTGTTTTCCGAATCCATGGACCGGGACATGAAAGAGCAGGAGCCCCGTTTTGTGAGGTTCTATGAGGATCAGTTCGGGGAGGCGAAGGCGGCCACCGGGTATTCGGAGCTTTCCGCAAAGGCCGTGCGGCTGCTTAAGAGAAAGGGGTACACGGTGGTTTTGGCGACCAACCCGGTGTTCCCGACGGTGGCGACTTACCGCAGGATACGCTGGGCCGGGCTTTCCCCGGAGGATTTTGACCTGGTGACCACCTATGAGGAGGAGCGGTACTGCAAACCGAATCTTGCCTATTACCGGCACATCCTGGAACGGTTCGGGAAGGCGCCGGAGCAGTGCCTGATGGTTGGGAATGACGTAGATGAGGACATGTGCGTCCTCTCCCTCGGGATGTCCGGCTATCTTCTGACGGACTGTCTGATCAACCGGAGGGGAAGGGCCCTGGACGGATTTTTGTCGGGGAGCCTTAGGGAATTTTATCAATTTGCAGAGGAGATGGCGGCTCTCTGAGGAGAGGCCGTCTGGAGGGAATGCCGCCGGGAGACCGGCGGCATGATCCGCAGAAAGGGGGAGATCGATCGATGAAACAGGAAGAGAAAAAGCGAGAATCTGCCAGAGAGGGGATGAAGCGGTACGCCTCCATGGGGCTGACGGCCTTCTGCGTCATTGCCGCCAGCATCCTGTTCTTTCTGGTCCTTTATAAATACGAGACGGTGATCCGGACAGTCAAGGCAGTCCTTAGGATCCTGGAGCCCATTGTGTTCGGCTTCATCATCGCCTATCTCATGTATCCGGTGGTGAAATTTTTTGACAGATACCTGACGCGGCTCTTAAAGAAGGTGTTCCGGAGGCAGGAGAAGGCGAGGAGCATCGGCAAGGGATTGAGTATCTTTCTCGCGCTGCTTTTCTGGATCGCTGTCATCGCCGTACTGGCCGTCATGGTCATCCCGGAACTCTACACCAACATCAGCAGCATGATCGCGGCGCTGCCCGGACAGATCCGCCATGCTTCGGCAGAGATCATGGAGTTCATGCAGCAGGAGGGGATGGATTCCGATATCGTGAAGGATCTGACGGACAAGGCCCTGGCCTTTTTCAACAACTGGGTGCAGACAGATTTCTTTAAAGATATGAACGTGCTGTTTGGCCATCTGACCACGGGGGTCATCAGCTTTTTCAGCACGACCTTCAATATCATCATCGGGATTATTGTGGCGATTTATGTGTTAAATGGAAGAAATACCTTCAAGCGGCAGGCAAAGCAGATGATCTACGCGGCCTTTTCCGAAAAGCACGCCCAGATCTTGATCGATACCCTGAAGGAGAGCAACCAGGTCTTCGGCGGGTTTATCGCGGGCAAGCTGGTGGACTCCCTGATCATCGGGATCCTGTGTTTTATCGTGCTCTATATCCTGAAGATGCCCTATACGGTGCTGGTCAGCGTGATCGTGGGCGTGACCAATATCATTCCCTTTTTCGGCCCCTACCTGGGGGCGATCCCCAGTGCGATCCTGATCCTTCTGGCGGACCCGGCCAAAGGGCTGATCTTCATCCTCTTTATTTTGATTCTCCAGCAGGTGGACGGAAATATCATCGGCCCCAAAATTCTTGGGGAGTCCACGGGGCTTTCCGCTTTCTGGGTGGTATTCGCCATCCTCTTTTTCGGCGGCCTGTTCGGCATCGTGGGCATGCTCATCGGGGTCCCGCTTTTTGCCGTGATATACCGCATTATCAGCCGGATCGTGGATTACCGCCTGCGGAAAAAGGGGCTGGTCTCCCTGGCTGAGGAGGGAAATGGGACTGGAAGGCCGGGCGGAAAAGAGACGGAAGAACGGACGGAAAAAGAAGAAAAAGAGCAGAACGGTTTGAAAATCGATAAAAATATTTAGTGCAGTGTTCGGAAAGATGTGTTAAAATAGCAATAGCTTTTGAAATTGAAGAGGAAAATGGGGGAAAATCATGTTTTGCGAGGCGTGCGGGAAACAAATTCCAGATAATTCTAAATTCTGTGACGGCTGCGGGACGCCGGTAAAGCCGGTAGAGGCTCCGGAGCCGTCTTATGGGAAATCCCTCTATGAGGAGCAGGGTTTTGGAGGGGGAGTCCAGGACAGAATGCCTTACGGGGATCCTGGATATGGACGCCCCTATGGGGATCCGGCCCGCCCCTCCGGCGGGGCTCCGGGCTATGGACGGCCTCAGGGTATGGACGGACCAGCTCCCTATGGAAGACCGGATCACAGGCAGAGCCGCAAGGATCCGGGCCCTCAGCCTGGCAGGATGCCTGAGGAATATCCCGATCGGCCGGAAAAGAAGAAAAAGGGCGGCGGCCAGACAGCGCTGATCGTGGCGCTCAGTGTCGTGGCGGCAGCCCTGATCGTTGTATTGGTGATCCTGGGCTTTCGGACCTTCGGAGGGAAGAAGGACGGAGGCGGCGAGGGCCGGGTGACAGCCGTCGAGAGCGGGGAGACGGGAGAGAACGTCTCTGCGGAGGAGGCGTCGCAGGGGGTGCCGGAGACGGGGATCCCGGAGACCACGCTGCAGGAGACAGAGATACCGGCGCCGGAAACGACGGCTCCCGCGGCGCCGGAGACGACGGTCCCCCCGTCCACAGAGGCGGTGTCCGAATACATCCTTCCCACCAGCAATTCCGCTTATCTGACGGAGGCAGATCTGGCTCCTCTTACGAAGGAGCAGCTGAGGCTTGCGAGGAATGAGATCTATGCCCGTCACGGCAGAAAATTCAAGGATGCTTCCCTCAATGAGTATTTTCTCGGTAAGTCCTGGTATGTGCCGCTCATCGAGCCGGATCATTTTAACGAAAATGTGTTCAACGACTATGAGACTGCCAACAGGAAGCTGATCGCGGATTACGAGAAAAAAATGGGGTACTGATCCTGTGATCTTGGAAGAAAGGATTACATATCTATGGGACAGATACGGATTGCGGTGTATGACCCGGACGGGGAATACACCGGGCGATTTTGCCAGTATATGAATGAGGCGGCAGAGGAGGAGTATGAGTTCAGGCCGGTATATGACCGGGAGCAGCTGGATCATCTGATCTCGGCCAGGGAAATATCCGGCGTCCTGGTGTCGGATGAACTGCGGGGGGAATATCCGCTGTTCATCGGTGATATCCATGTGGGTTATCTGACGGGAGAACCCATGGAAGAGGAGGGGGAGATCTTCCGGTATCAGAGCCGGAGGGAGATCCTGGAGGTGCTGGAAACCCTTTTGGAGAGGGAAGATACCTCCGTCAGGCTGCTGGTATTTGCCGGGGCCAGCGCGGGCTGCGGCTGTTCTGCGGCGGCGGCGGCCTGTGCCCAGAAGCTGGCCAGGGAGGAAAAGAGGGTCCTCTATTTCAATATGAGCAGCCTTGGAGATGCGGGGACGATTTTCCAGGGGGGAAACCCCAGAGATGTCCAGTATCTTTTGAAGGAACTGGAGACGGGAGGAGACCTGGACGCGGCCATGGCGGCGGTTTTAAACAGGGACAGCGGGGGCGTTTATTATTATGACAATCTCTCGGCGCCGCTCTCCCTGATGAATGTCACGAAGGCCCGGATGGAGCTGTTCCTGCGGCGGCTCATCGATTCGGGGGAATTCCGCTATATCATCATCGACAGCAGCTTTTCCGTGAATTACGGTTTTCTGGAGGCCTGCCGTATGGCAGACCGGGTGATCTTTGTGGACGACGGAGTCTATACCTCCAATCAGAGGCTCCATAAGATCTGGTGCCTCTTCAAGATGCTGGGGAACGGCCTCTGCCAGAAATCCGTGCTTTTATACAACAGATTCCACGAGAAGTACGGACGGCTGTATGAGAATCCGGAGCTTCCTGTGGCCGGGACCATCGGGGTGCTTCCTCCCGCGGGCCCGTCACAGATGGCAGAACAGATCATGGAGCATGAGGCGCTCCGTGAAGTCCTGCGGTAAGGGAAAGGGAGTGGAGGTAGGATGGATAGGATCGAACGGCAGGCGTCCATGGAGAGCGCCTTTGACCATGTGACTTATAATATGCTCTTCTGCAACGAGATCGACGGCGTGTTCCGCCTGGAGCTTGTGGGCGGAGAGGGCGGGGAGGCCAATTACAATACGGCGGGCTTTACCCCGTTAAGCCGGATCTTTTCGGCCGGGATGTCGAAAAAGACGGCGGTGCAGGTGTTAAAAAGCCTGCTAAACGTGTGGGTGAACCTGGATGAATACATGATCCCGAGAAGTGAGCTCCTCATGAGCCTTTCCGACGTCTATGTCCAGGATGAGACCGGGGAGATCCGGTGGATCTGCGGCCTGCAGAAGGATCCCAGGAGCCCGATCGAGAAGCTGCGGCTTCTGATGGCGGAGCTTGTGACGATCATGGAGGGGGATCCGGAGCAAAATCAGGAGAATATGCATACGCTGCTCAATTATGTGAAGGGTGTGAACAGGGAAAACCTGAACCAGTGCAAGACCATGGCGGATACGCTTCTTCTGCAGGACATCGCTGCGGCTTCCGCGGAGGCGGCGGCCTCTGAGGAACCGGAGTCCTATGGGCATGCGGGAAGAGAGGACGCGGGCTACGGAGATTCCTGGAAGGAGAGCGGCGAGGGGCTCAACATCATGATCCCCGACGTTTTTACGAGAGCCAGGGAGGTCGCCTATATCATCCGGATCCGGACAGGAGACGAGATGGCCGTTGTACTGGACGAAACCCTGATCGGGAAGAGCAGGGACGCGGATTTCTGTGTTCCGGATAACCGGGCTGTCAGCCGACATCATGCCAGCATCATCATGGAGGGCGGGGAGTATTATCTGGTGGATCATGAGTCGACCAATTTCACTTATCTGAACGGGATGCGCCTGGATCCGGGGGAGGAATACCGGCTCTGCCACGGGGACGGGTTTGTCCTGGCAGATGAGCCTTTTCAGTTCATGGTGCGATAAAAAATAAAGGGGGAACGGGTATGTATTGTATGCATTGCGGGGCGCCGAACAACGATACGGCAAGATTTTGCAGAAGCTGCGGAAAGCCTCTGGAAGAACAGGCTCCACCGGCGGCGGGCGAGGAGACGGTGCCCCTGGGCGGGGTGCTTCCGGAGGCCGGTCGGCCGCTCCGTGAGGAGGGGCCGGTTTATACAGGGCCGGACGGAGAGGACGGAGCTCCCTCCTATGGGACGGGAGAGCCCGCCTATGAGGACCCGGAGCCCGCTTACGGAGACCAGCCGGCTTACGGGGAGCAGGCTCCGCCCTATGGGGGGCAGCCGTATGGAAGCCAGCCTTATGGGGATCCGTCCGGCGGGAACTGGCAGTCTTATGGGAACCAGCAGCCCTACGGAGGCCAGCCCTATGGGGATCCGCCCTACGGGGGGCAGCCCTACGGAGATCCGTCCGGCGGGGACTGGCAGTCTTATGGGAATCAGCAGCCCTATGGAGGCCGACCCTATGGGGATCCGTCCTACGGGGGCCGGCCTTACGGGAACCAGCCGCCGTATGGGGGAGCCGGACAGCCGGGATATGGCCAGGACGCTTATGGATATCCGCAGCCTTACGGGGCAGTGGACGGAGGGAAGCCGAAAAAGAGGGGCAAGAAAGGCATTGTTATTGCGGTGATCCTCATTCTTCTGGCGGCACTCCTCGGCGGCGGAGCCTTCCTGTATATCAGGGAGAGCGATCCCATGGCGCCGGTGGAACATTTCTTTCATGCGTTTAAGGACAGTGACTGGGAAAAGGTCTACGACAGCGTTTACTGGGGGGACGAGAGCTCTCCGGACTGGATGTCGGAGGAGGAGTTTATCCGGGAAGCGAAGTCCGGCATGGCTGGTCTCTCCTATCTGTCGGGAGTCCTGGATACGATAAAATATAAAAAGGTCTCGGAAGGGGAGTCCTACGTGGGGGATGACGGCCTGACAAGAAAGAAGATCAAGATCGAGATGAGCATGGAGTTCATGGGGATGGATCAGAGCCAGGAGACGGATATAGTCGTGGTGAGATCAGGAAAAAAAATCCTGTTCATTCCTGTCTGGAAAATTGACAATGAGGAATCAGATAGTTTGTTCTAAAAGGTTCCGGACAGGATTAAATTTTATACCAGATACCGCATGCCCGGAAACGGGGGATGCATAAAGGAGGAAAAGTAGTATGGCGAAATTTTGTAGTCAGTGCGGAAGGCCCCTGCAGGACGGCGAGGTCTGTACCTGTGGACAGCAGACGGGCGCTGCCCAGAAGACGGCGGTCCCTTTAGAAAAGAAGGCCCCCGGCCAGACGCCGCCCCAGGGAGGGCAGCAGGCATATGGCCAGGTGCCGCCCCAGGGGGGTCCCGGCTATGGCCAGGTGCCGCCTCAGGGAGGCCCCGGTTACGGCCAGGTACCGCCCCAGGGAGGGCCCGGCTACGGTCAGGTGCCGCCCCAGGGAGGGCCCGGCTACGGTCAGGTGCCGCCCCAGGGAGGCCCCGGCTACGGCCAGGTGCCGCCTCAGGGCCAGCCTTACGGATACGGACAGGGCGGCCCTCAGGGATATGGTCAGCCTTACGGCGGGCCTCAGGCGCCGCCGCAGCCGAATGCGGCAGGGATTTATATAAAGGGACTGTGGGGCACCATCGTGGATACCTGGAAAAAGCCGGCGGATACTCTGTCCGGCATGGCTGAGGCCGGGAAAGCCCCGGTGATCTTCGGGATCTGCGGGATCCAGAGCCTTCTGTTTTCCTTTATTTTCATGTTTTTCGGCATTAAAGTAAATTCAGCCGTCAGCCGTGCCAGCGGCGGGATGGTATCCGTAAAGGTAGTCAGCACGCCGACGCTGTTTTTTGTGACGTTGCTCGCCTCTCTCTGCATCCTTGCCTGCTGGGGCGCTGTCGCTATGCTCTTTGGCAGCCGGGGAAATAAGAGGATGAATTTTATGCAGGGACTCGGCGTTGCGGCGGCAAAGGCTCTGGCCCAGATGCCTTTCACGGCCCTGACGGCGCTGGTCGTACTGATCTTCCCGATCGTGACCAGGTATGATGTGAATCCCATTCCCTTTGCGATTGCGTATCTGATCTATGTATTGGGGAATCTCCTGACCTATTTCTTTGTACCGGCCGGGATCGCGGATTTCCTTCTGGAGGATAAGAACAAACGGGTATGGCAGCTGTTCTTCCTGTTCGTTGTCAATGCGGTCGTGACTCTGATTCTCGCCATCATCTTCGGCTTTATGCTGGGCGGAAGCATTTCCAGATTCCTGTAAACGGAGGAAAAATTCCCGCCGGCTGGAACATTTTGACAGCCGGCGGGGATTTTGGCGTTTTTTCACGAAATTTAGTTGAAATGCGGAAAGTACAGTGTTAAAATGAAACAGGCGGCATGTGCGGGAGAGACGCTATGCCCAGGAAAGGTAAGGAGGAAATAACATGTTCAAGATTCTGAGAGCGGAACATCTTGCGGAAAATATTATCCTGATGGATGTGGAAGCAAAGCGCGTGGCTAAGTCCTGCCTGCCCGGCCAGTTTATCATTGTGAGGCTGGACGAGAAGGGCGAGAGGATCCCTCTGACCATCGCGGATTATGACCGGGAGAAGGGGACGGTGACCATCGTATTCCAGCCCATCGGAGCGTCTACCCATCAGCTTGCAGAGCTTAAGGCGGGGGATGCCCTGCTGGATTTTGTGGGGCCTCTGGGGCAGCCTTCCGATCTGATCACAGGTGATCTGGAGGAGACGAAGAAAAAGAAGATCCTTTTTGTGGCGGGAGGCGTCGGCACGGCGCCGGTGTATCCCCAGGTGAAGTGGCTCCACGAGCATGGGATCGCCGCGGACGTGATCATCGGCTCCAAGACAAAGAGCCTGGTCATCATGGAAGAGATGATGAAGGAAGTGGCCGGAAATGTCTACGTGACCACCGACGACGGCAGCTACGGCAGGAGCGGTATGGTGACCAAGGCCATCGAGGATCTGGTCGCGGAGGGCAAGGAGTACGACCACTGCGTCGCCATCGGTCCCATGATCATGATGAAGTTCTGCTGTCTGACCACCAAGAAGCTGGGGATCCATACCATCGTCAGCATGAACCCGATCATGGTGGACGGCACCGGCATGTGCGGGGCCTGCCGCCTGAGCGTGGGCGATACGGTGAAGTTTGCCTGTGTGGACGGTCCGGAGTTCGACGGACATCTGATCAATTTCGACGAGGCCATGAAGCGTCAGGCCATGTACCGGACGGAGGAAGGCAGGAAGCTTCTTGCATTCCAGGAGGGCGACACCCATCACGGCGGATGCGGACATTGCGGAGGTGACAAATAATGGAAGGATTAAAGAGAGTACCGGTCAGGGAGCAGGCGCCGAAGGTGAGAGCGGCGAATTTTGAGGAAGTATGTCTTGGTTATAATAAAGAAGAAGCGGTGGAGGAGGCAAAGCGCTGCCTGCAGTGCAAAAAGCCCATGTGTTCCCAGGGCTGTCCCGTTTCCATCGACATTCCCGGATTTATCGCAAAGATCGTGGAGGAGGATTTTGCGGGAGCCTATGAGGTTTTGACGGCCTCCTCGTCCCTGCCGGCGGTCTGCGGGCGGGTATGTCCCCAGGAGACCCAGTGCGAGGGCAAATGCATCCGCGGCAAGAAAGGCGATCCGGTCTCCATCGGCAAGCTGGAGCGTTTCGTGGCCGACTGGGCCAGGGAGAACGGCATCAAACCGAAGAAGGCAGACCATGCAAATGGCAAGAAGGTGGCTGTCATCGGTTCCGGTCCCGCCGGACTTTCCTGTGCGGGCGACCTGGCCAAGCTTGGCTATGAGGTGACGATCTTTGAGGCGCTCCACGAAGCCGGCGGCGTGCTTACATACGGCATCCCTGAATTCCGTCTTCCCAAGGATGCGGTGGTCAAGCCGGAGGTGGAGAACGTGAAATCTCTGGGCGTAAAGATCGAGACGGATGTGATCATCGGAAAATCCGTGACCATCGACGAGCTTTTGGAGGAGGAGGGCTTTGACGCCGTGTTCATCGGTTCCGGCGCGGGACTTCCCATGTTCATGGGAATCCCCGGGGAGAACGCCAACGGCGTGTTCTCCGCCAATGAGTACCTGACCAGGAGCAACCTGATGAAGGCGAGACTGGAGGACTATGCGACGCCTATGCCGGTCAGCAAGAAGGCGGTCATCGTCGGCGGCGGGAACGTGGCCATGGATGCGGCCAGGACGGCTCTGCGTCTGGGCGCCGAGAGCCATATCGTGTACAGGAGAAGCGAGGCGGAGCTTCCCGCCAGGGCGGAGGAAGTCCATCATGCGAAGGAGGAGGGTGTGATCTTCAACCTCCTGACCAATCCTACCGAGATCCTGACCGATGAAAACGGCTGGGTGAAGGGGATCCGCTGTATCCGGATGGAGCTTGGCGAGCCGGATGCGTCCGGCAGGAGAAGGCCGGTTCCCCTGGAGGGCTCCGAATTTGAGATCGAGGCCGACGCGGTCATCATGTCCCTGGGCACCTCCCCGAATCCGCTGATCTCGTCCACTACGGCGGGCCTTGAGACCAACCGGAAGAAGTGCATCGTGGCGGAGGCAGAAAACGGAAAGACCAGCAAGGACGGCGTGTACGCCGGCGGCGACGCGGTGACCGGGGCGGCGACGGTGATCCTGGCCATGGAAGCCGGGAGGGCAGGCGCCAAGGGGATTCACGAGTTCCTGTCCAAATAATCCCAGGCAATTGCCTGTTAATAATCCGTCCGAAAGGAGCGTTTTCATGGTAAAGCACATCGTGAGCTGGAAGTTTAAACCGGAGCTGTCCGAGGAAAAACGGGCGCAGGTGGCAGAGGAGTTTGCGAGACGGCTTAAGGCGGTGAAAGAGGCCGCAGAAGGGGTCCTTGACGTGAAGGTGATCTCGCCGCCCCTCTCCACCAGTACGGTGGACGTGGTACTTGACAGTACCTTTGAGTCTGCCGAAGCTCTTGCGGCTTATCAGGTCCATCCGGACCATGTGGCGGCTGGGGCAGCCTGCGTGAAGCCTTATATGACAGACCGGACCTGCTGCGATTATGAAGTATGATGTTTCATATATAAAATGACAGAGGACGTCGCCGGGCAGGAGAACCGGCGGCGTTTTTTGACCGCAGGCACTTGATAATATGCAGGTAATTTCGAGTTTCGCAATTACCTGGTCATCCAGGAAGGAGAAATTATGTTAGAAGCATTAAAAGAGAACGTGTATCGTGCAAACATGGAGCTGCCGGAGTTTGGCCTGGTGGTCTACACCTGGGGAAATGTCAGCGCCATCGACAGGGAGAGCGGCCTGGTGGTCATCAAACCCAGCGGCGTGGACTATGCGACAATGAAGCCGGAGGACATGGTGGTGGTGGACCTTGCGGGAAATGTGGTGGAGGGGAAACTCCGTCCTTCCTCCGACACTCCGACCCACCTGGAGCTTTACAAGGCATTTTCCGCAGTGGGCGGCATCGTCCACACCCATTCCTCCTGGGCCACCTCCTGGGCACAGGCCGGCCGGGGGATCCCCTGCTACGGGACCACCCACGCCGATTACTTTTACGGGGAGATCCCCTGCGCCAGGGTGCTGACACCGGAGGAGGTGGAGGAGGCTTATGAGAAAAATACCGGAAAGGTGATCATCGAGGCCTTTGAGGGCCGGGATCCCATGGCGACCCCCGGCGTCCTCTGCACCAGCCACGGCCCCTTCACCTGGGGGAAGGATGCGGCGGAGGCCGTCCACAACGCGGTGGTGCTGGATGAGGTGGCCAAGATGGCGACCCGCACCGAGATGCTGAACCCGAAAGTCACGCCGGCCGTCCAGTACGTGCAGGATAAGCATTATTTCCGAAAGCATGGGGCAAACGCCTATTACGGGCAGAAGTAGGCCGGACCGGACAGACGGCTCTTTATTTAGGAGGTTTTTTATGTATAGGACACAGTTCTGTAATGATATTCGTGACGGGCACATCGGCAGCACGGTCCGGCTGGCCGGCTGGGTGGACGTCGTGCGGGACCACGGCGGGGTGATCTTCATCGATCTGCGGGATCATACGGGCGTCACACAGGTGGTCGTCCACGACGAGGAGCTGCTTAAGGACGTGAACCGCGAGACGGTGATCTCCGTGAGCGGTACCGTCGAAAAGCGTGCGCCGGAGACGGTCAATGAGAAGATCGATACCGGTTATGTGGAGCTGGCGGCCGATTCCCTCACGGTTCTCGGAAAAAGCCGCAATATGCTGCCCTTCGATCCCCGCTCCTCCCAGATGAGTAAAGACGAACTCCGGCTGAAATACCGTTATCTCGATCTGCGCAATCCCAAAAACCACGATAACATCGTAAAGCGGTCCAGGATCATCCGTTACCTGCGGGATAAAATGGAGGAGAAGGATTTTCTCGAGATACAGACGCCGATCCTGACGGCCTCCTCCCCGGAAGGGGCCCGTGATTTCCTGGTACCGAGCCGGAAGCATCCGGGGAAATTTTACGCGCTGCCCCAGGCTCCCCAGCAGTTCAAGCAGCTTCTCATGGTGTCCGGCTTTGACCGGTATTTTCAGATCGCGCCCTGTTTCCGGGATGAGGACGCCAGGGCCGACCGCTCGCCGGGGGAATTTTATCAGCTGGATTTTGAGATGGCCTTTGCGACCCAGGAGGAGGTCCTCGCGGTCTGCGAGGACGTGATCTATGATACGTTCCGGGAGTTTTCGGACAAAAAGATCACGGAGAAGCCCTTCCGCCGGATCACCTATGCGGAGTCCATGATGAAGTACGGCACCGACAAGCCGGACCTGCGCAATCCTCTCGTGATCTGCGACCTGACGGGATTTTTTGCGGACGTGGATTTTCCGGCCTTCAAGGGGAAGCCGGTCCGCGGCATTGTGGCGGGCTGTGAAGGAAAGTCCAAGAAGTTTTTTGAGGATTCCCTGAAGTTCGCCACCTCGCCGGAGGTCGGCCTCGGCGGCCTTGGCTACATCACTCTGAAGAAAGGGGCTTTCGCAGGCCCCATCGCAAAGTTCCTGTCGGATGCCAAGAAGGCAGAGATCGTGGAGCTGACCGGTGTAAAAGAAGGGGAAACCCTGTTTTTCATCTGCGATGACAAGAAACAGGACACGGAAAAGAAGGCGGGACATATCCGCTCCTGGCTTGCGGCCAAGGAGCAGCTGGACTTGATCCGTGAGGAAGCCTTTGAATTCTGCTTCATTGTGGATTTCCCCATGTATGAGATCGAGGAAGAGACGGGAGATACCATTTTTACCCATAACCCGTTTTCCATGCCCCAGGGCGGGATGGACGCCCTGCTCGGGGAGGATCCGACCGAGGTCCTTGCCTACCAGTATGACCTGGTCTGCAACGGGATCGAGCTGGCCTCTGGGGCCGTTCGCAACCATGACATCGACATTATGAGAAAGGCATTCGAGATCGCCGGATATACGGAGGACGAGTTAAAGTCCAGGTTCAATGCTCTCTATACCGCGTTCCAGTACGGAGCTCCGCCCCACGCGGGCATGGCGCCGGGGATCGACCGCATGGTCATGCTCCTCACAGGGGAAGAAAAGATCATGGAAGTGATCGCATTCCCCTTAAACGGCAATGCCCAGGACCTCCTCCTCGGCGCTCCCGGCGAGGTCACGAACCAGCAGCTGGAGGACGTCCATCTCCTCGGCAGCACCAGTGCGCTCGCTTCCCGCACCGCTCCCGTGGGAGGCGGCAGGGGGCACAGCGAAAAACGTGCCACCTTCTCCAACGCCAATCAGCTCAACCAGCTATCCCTGACGGAGACAGAGGAGCAGGATATGCAGGATATTTTCCGGATGATGAAGGGGTATGAGGAAGCGCTTAGGGAGATTGACACGGAAGGCGTGGAGGAGATGGTCCATGTGATGCCCATGAGCAACGTCCTCCGTGAGGATGAGCGAAAGCAGCCCTTTACAAGGGAGAGTCTGCTGGAGGGCGCTCCGGAGCGAAATGAAAACAGCTGGCAGGTGCCCAGGCTTGTAAAGTGAGGTGTGTGACATGAGCGATTATGTAGTAAAGTTGTCGGATCAGGGGACCGTGGCCGTTGACGACACGATCCTCGTAAAAGGGGTGCAGGCCGCAGCCGGTTCGCGGATCCTGGAAGGCTTTCGGCCTTTGTTCAGTGCGGAAGCCGTCACCCGTCTGGAGAAAAAAGGGTATGTTGTTTCAGGCAAAACCCAGGTGGGAGAATTCGGCCTTGATCTTGTGGGCGAGTTTTCCTATTATGCGGACAAAGAAGAGGAGCTTACAGGTGCTGCCGCCGGACTTGTGTCCCGGGGGGCGGTGAAGGCGGCCCTGGGAGTGGATCTGAACGGGGCGCCCAGACGTGCCGCGGCTCTCTCCGGCGTCGATTTTCTGAAGCCCACCTACGGTACCGTTTCCCGCTACGGCGTGATCTCCTGTGCCGCTTCCGGCGAGCAGATAGGGGTATATGCCGGGAACGTGGAAAGCATCGGGGAGATCATGGGCGTGATCGCGGGACACGACGGGAAGGACGGCACCAGCCTGAGAGAAGAGAGTTATGATTACCGCACGGACCTGGCGGTCCGCGGAAAGAAGGTCTGTATCGTCAGGGAGCTTCTTGACAGGGCGGACGGCGAAGTCCGCGGGCGTGTGGAGGCATATGGGGAGAAGCTTCGCAAAAACGGTGCAGCCGTGGAGGAGGTCTCCTGTGATCTCTTTGAGACCGCCAATACCGCATGGCAGATCCTCATGGACGCGGAGACCTGCAACAACGTTTCCCGCTATGACGGCGTAAAGTTTGGCCACCGTGCGGCGGAGTATAAGAATATTGATGAATTGTATGTCAATACCAGGACCGAAGGGTTTAATTTTCTCACCAAGGCCGTGATCCTTTATGGCTCCGACGTGCTGTCGAAGGGCCGTTACGAGGACTGCTACGGAAAATCCCTCAAGGTCCGCCGTGTCGTGGCAGAAAGGTTTGCGGAGCTGATGAAGGACTATGACGCGGTCCTTGCGCCGGCATGCGGCAAAGCGGCATATAAAGCCTATGACATCCGGGACGCATTTGAGACGGTCTTTCAGGAGTCGGTATTTACTTCCGTTCCGAACCTGACCGGGATCCCCGCACTGGCCTGCGGCGGCGTCCAGCTCATGGGGAAAGCATTGAACGAGAGTGTCCTCTTAAGTCTTGCGGGAAGTGTGGAAAGGGCAGGTGGATCGCTATGAGATATGAAATGGTCGTTGGTCTGGAAACCCATGTGGAGCTGAGTACCAATTCGAAGATCTTCTGTTCCTGCGGAGGTCATTCGGCGGCGAAGGAGCCCAATGACTGCGTGTGCCCTGCCTGCTGCGGGATGCCGGGGATGCTGCCGGTCATGAACAAGCGGGTGGTGGAGCTTGCGGTCACGGCGGGACTCATGCTGAACTGTGAGATCAGCAGATATACCACATTTGATAAGAAGAATTATTACTATCCGGATCTTCCCTGTTCGTACCAGATCACCCAGCTAAACCATCCGATCTGTACCAACGGGTGCGTGACCCTCAAGACGACATCCGGCGAGCGGGACATCCACATCAAGCAGATCCATATGGAGGAGGACGCGGGGAAGCTGGTCCATGTGGGCAAAGCCTCCTATATCGACTTTAACCGCACCAGCGTCCCGCTGATCGAGATCGTCACCCAGCCGGATTTTCGCAGCGCGGAGGAGGTCCTGGTGTACCTGAACAAGTTAAAGACCATGTTCCGCTCCGGCGGGATCTCCGAGTGCGAGGAGGGCGCCATGCGCTGTGACGTCAATGTCTCTGTCCGCCCGGAGGGCAGCACGGAGTTCGGCGTCCGCACGGAGATCAAAAATATGGCCTCCTTCGAGTCCATTGAGCGGGCCATCCGCTACGAGGTGCAGCGCCACATCGACGCCATCGAATTTGAGACGGAGGAGCTGGTGCAGGAGACCAGGCGGTTCGACGAGGCGAGCGGGAAGACTTTTGCCATGCGCAACAAGGAGACGGCGGCGGACTACCGCTATTTTCCCGATGCCAACCTGATGCCGGTCATCATCGACGAGGAATGGCTGGAGGAGATCAAGGCCAAGATGCCGGCAGCCATCGACGAGAAGGCAGATTACTATAGAGAGGCGGGCATTTCGGAGAAAGAGATCGACATGCTGATCCACAACCACAACGCCGGCGAACTTTTGGACCGGGTCGTGGCCCTCGGGTGCGATGCGAAGGGCGCCGCGGGCTGGATCCTCACGGACTGTGCGGGGATCCTCCGCAAAAACGGGAAGTTATTGGGCGACCTGGAGCTGGGTGCAAAAGATCTGGCGGCCATCATCAAAATGGTCGACGACGGCAGGGTCAACCGGATGAGCGGCAGAAAGATCCTCACGGCCGTGATGGAAACAGGCGTGGATCCCGCCGCCTACTGCAGGGAGAACGCCCTGGACGCCCAGGCTGACCGGGCGACGGTGGAGCGCGTGATCGACACCGTGCTGAACGAAAACGCCAAGGCGCTGGAGGATTACCGGAACGGCAAGGTGAAGGCGAAGCAGGCCCTGTTCGGCGCCTGTATGAAGGCGCTAAAGAATACTGCGGATACAGCCCTGATCCGGGAGCTTCTGGATGAGAGGCTGAGTCAGTGTTAGGGAAACGGTGTTCAAAGCGTTTTATAGTTTGAAAGGGTACAGGGCAGATCGGCAGTTTCTGTTGTGAAGAGAGCATGATCATGTTATGATTAATATTGCCATCTTCCGAATCGATGAGTTTCATAAAATCGTATATGTTGTGGCGATACAGTATCAGGGACGAAATTTGTAGAGTAAATATGCCCCCATGCTTCCACGGCAGACACTTCGGTCTTGCCGGGGAAGCATGGGGGCGCTCCTCTTGGCTGATGCCTACCGCTCCTCGGGCGTGAGCCTTGCCCGGAAGAACCGGCGTTTCAGTTCTCTCAGGCTGAAAGGCAGGATGGGGTAGATATAGCTCTTGCCGGCGATGGTCTTGTTGGTGAGGATGGAGAGCACGAAGATCACCATGCCTGCGATAAAGCCCCACAGGTTGAAGACGGAGGTCAGGATCAGGAGCTGGAGCCGCATGAATTTGAGAGCGTAGCCCAGCTCGAAGCTGGACTGGGTGTAGTTGGACAGGGCCACGAAGGCCATGTACAGCATGGTCTCGGAGTTGAACCAGCCGGAGTTGGCGGCAAACTCTCCCACCACCAGGGCGGCGATGACACTCAAGGGCGTGGTCAGCATGCTGGGCGTGTTTAAGGCGGCCAGCCTCAGTCCGTCGATGGAAAATTCCAGAATCAGAAGCTGCCAGATGAGGGGAATGTTGACGGCGTCTTTGATGGCCAGGAACTGGAAGCTCTCCGGGATCCACTCCGGATTCTGCATGAGGAGAAGCCAGATAGGGGTCAGGATGACGCCCAGGAGGGAGATGGTCATCCGGGAGAGCCGCAGGTAGGTGCCGGTCAGGGGCGGAAAATAAAAGTCGTCCGCCTCCTCGATGATGTCAAAGACGGAGGAGGGCAGGATCATGGCGGCCGGGGAGGTGTCCACCAGGATGATGATGTTTCCCTCTAAGAGCTGGGCCGCCGCCGTGTCGGGGCGCTCCGAATATTTGAATTTGGGGAAGGGGTTGTACCATTTATAGGGGAAGATGCACTCGGCCAGGCTTTCCTGGTTCATGGTGAGGGCGTCCACCTTCAGATTTTCGATCCGCTTTTTGATCCGGTCTAAAAGCTCCGTGTCCACCCGTCCGTCCATATAGCAGATGGCGATGTCCGTTCTGGAGCTTTTTCCGGCCTGGGTGATCTCCACGGTGAGTCTGGGATCCCGGATGCGGCGGCGGATCATGGCCGTGTTGAAGATCAGAGTCTCCACGAACCCGTCCCTGGAACCCCTGAGGACCTTTTCCTTCCCCGGCTCCGACACGCTTCTGGCCGGGTAGGTCCGGCAGTCGATGGTTAAGGCAGCGTCATAGCCGTCCACGAAAAAGCAGGTGATGCCCATCAAAAGCTGGGTGATGATCTCGTCCACGTCTCTTAAAATGCCGATCTCCCCGTAGGGAAGGCATTTTTTGGAAAACTCATGGGCTTCCTTGGGGAAATCCTTTTCGCCGATCCCGCACATATACTGGATGATCCGCTGGAGCACCTCATCCTTCACAAAACCGTCCACGAAGTAGAAGCAGGCCTGCCTGCCGCCGATCTTCATGGTACGGTACACCACGTCAAAATTCTGATCCACCCGTAAGATCTTGTGGAACAGCTCCATGTTTTCCGCTACGCTGGTGGAGATCACGGTCTTTTCCTTATTTGTCTCACTCATAACTGTCTCCCTTCCACAGGTATTTGTCAATTGTGGGTAGTATCTGCGCAAAATGGAGTTTTTATGTAAATGTGGGAGAAAGCTTCTTTCATAATTCTATTTCGAAAAAATAAAATTTTCTTGATTTTACGAAATAGGACAATAGGCTTGTTAGTGTGATGGATGAGAATGAAATCACTTTTCATTTAAGTATGTTCCAGAACCCTTTGATTTATATATTGCTTTTGCGAAAAGGAAAGAAAAACATTAAGGGATATACGTTAATTTGGAAGAGACGGTTGGAGGGAAAGTATTTGTCTTGTGGAATAGAAATTTTACAGGCAGATTGATAGATAAATATCTCGATAGATTTTGTGTTCAGCAAAGAAGAAACAAAAATGTTGAGATGTCCTGCGTTGAAACAATAGGAATGGGGATATGGCGGTGGCTGTGTATTTTATTTTTGGCGAAAATTGTAGCTATATGTTTTCTTGATAAAAACCACTTCCTAATTGTATGAAAATTGTGTATAATGGCTGTATGACGGAACATTGAGACGTTTAAGGGGAAGGAATCCAAGGGGAGAGGGACGGCAGGTGTTTTGCCGTCTGTCGGAAGTTTTCGGGAAACAAAAGAAAGGCGGTGGCGGAGTATGGCATATGAGACATTGCGGAAGATGCTGGAGGAAAGCCGGCGGATCATGGTGTTCAGCGGCATGGGGCTGATCCGGGAATCGGGGATCCCTTATTTTAAGGATGAGCCGTATGCCTACGAGATCGAGACCAAGTACGGGGTCTCGCCGGAGGAATTTTTGAGTGCGGCCTATTATAGTACCAGGCCGGGGGCATTTTACAAATTTTATAAGGAAGAGATGTTACGGGACAGGAGCGGCCGCGTTCCCAACGAGGCCCACTATGCCCTGGCAAGGCTGGAGCAGAAGAAGGAATCCCAGGGGGGAAATGTGATCGTTGCCACCAGGACCTTGAGCGGCCTGCACCGGAAGGCGGGGGCAAAAAATGTCATCGAGCTCCACGGAGATATGTCCCACAACCGGTGTACCAGGTGCGGCAAGGAGTTTTCGATGGATTACATTCTGGAATCGCCGGGGATCCCTCAGTGCAACGTCTGCCACGGGGCGATCCGGCCGGGGATCCTTCTGGCCGGGGAGGCGTTAGACAACGGCATGATCACCTGGGTGGCGAACGAGACGGAGCAGGCGGATATGCTCCTGGTGGTGGGGACCCATCTGGATTCCTATCTGACGAAGCGGTTCCGCCATTATTACCACGGCAGCAAGCTGGTGCTGCTCACTGACGAGCACCATCCCACGGATCAGGAGGCGGATGTGCTGATCTATGGAAAAGCTTCCGAGGTGCTCCCTCAGGCGATCGACTGAGGAGACTGAGGGATAAAAGAATCCTGCAAAAGAAAGGTAAGGACAGATCATCATGGGAAAGGTAAGAACGAGATTTGCGCCCAGTCCCACGGGGCGGATGCACGTGGGAAATCTGAGGACGGCACTTTATGCCTATCTGATCGCAAAGCACGAGGGCGGGGAATTTCTGCTCCGCATTGAGGATACGGATCAGGAGCGGTTTGTGGAGGGGGCCCTGGATATCATTTACCGGACGCTGGCAAAGACAGGGCTCATCCACGACGAGGGGCCGGACCGGGACGGGGGCGTGGGTCCTTATGTCCAGAGTGAACGGCAGGCGGCCGGGATCTACCTGGACTATGCGAAAAAACTGGTGGATGCGGGGGAGGCCTATTACTGCTTCTGCGACAAGGAACGTCTGGATTCTTTAAAACAGGAGGTGGCCGGCAAGGAGATCGTGGTCTACGACAAGCACTGCCTGCAGCTCACGAAGGAGGAAGTGGAGGAAAAGCTTGCGGCGGGGCTTCCCTACGTGATCCGCCAGAACAATCCTACGGAGGGGAACACCACCTTTTCCGACGAGATCTACGGGGACATCACGGTGGACAACGCGGAGCTGGACGACATGATCCTCATCAAGTCGGACGGCTATCCAACCTACAATTTTGCCAACGTGGTGGACGACCATCTCATGGGGATCACCCATGTGGTCCGGGGAAATGAGTATCTGTCCTCGTCGCCCAAGTATACCAGGCTGTATCAGGCTTTCGGCTGGGAGGAGCCGGTCTACGTCCACTGTCCGCTGATCACCGACGAGACCCACAAGAAGCTCAGCAAGCGGAGCGGCCATTCCTCCTTCGAGGACCTGATCGACCAGGGCTTCGTGACGGAGGCGGTGGTCAACTACGTGGCGCTCCTGGGCTGGTGCCCGGAGGATAACCGGGAGATCTTTTCCCTCGAGGAGCTTGTGGAGGCCTTTGATTACCGCCACATGAGCAAGTCCCCGGCGGTCTTCGACATCCAGAAGCTTAAATGGATGAACGGGGAGTATCTGAAGGCCATGGAACCGGAGGTGTTCTACGGGATGGCGGAGCCTTATTTAAAGGAAGCGCTCCATAAGCCTTTTGACCTGAAAAAGATCGCGGCCATGGTGCAGACCAGGATCGAGGTGTTCCCGGATATCGCAGGGCTGGTGGATTTTTTCGAGGAGCTTCCAGAATATGACGCCTCCATGTACGCCCACAAGAAGATGAAGACCAGCGAGGAGAGCTCCCTCACGGTCCTTGAGGAGCTGCTGCCGATGCTGGAGGGAACGGACGCCTGGGACAACGATTCCCTTTACGGCCTTTTGCAGGGCTATGCGAAGGAGAAAGGCTACAAGAACGGCTACGTGCTCTGGCCGGTCCGCACGGCGGTCTCCGGGAAGCAGATGACTCCGGCAGGGGCCACGGAGATCATGGAGCTTTTAGGGAAAGAGGAGACCATTGCCCGTGTGAAGAAGGGCATTGAGAAGCTGTCCAATGGGTGAGCTCAACGAGTTTCAGGAGAGGGCGGTGTGCCACAGAGAAGGCCCCGCCCTTGTGCTGGCGGGGCCCGGGTCCGGCAAGACCACGGTGGTCACCAGGCGGGTGAAGAGGCTGGTCGAGGATTTTGGAGTGCCGCCGGGTGAGATCCTGGTGATCACCTTTACCAGGGCGGCGGCAAAGGAGATGCAGACCCGCTTTGAGGGGCTCATGGGCGGGAGGAGGCTTCCCGTGACCTTCGGTACCTTCCACTCCGTGTATTTTGGCATTTTGAAGCATGCCTATCATTATGATGCCGCTCAGATCATCGGGGAGGAGAGAAGACTTCGTTTTCTCTCGGAAGAACTTTCGGAGGAGGAGCTTTCCATGGCGGAGAGCTCTGCGGGGTTTTTGCAGGAGGTCTTAAGTGAGATCAGCAGTGTGAAAAACGACCTGCTGGATCTGGAAAAATATTACTCCAGAAGCTGTCCGGAGGATCTGTTCCGGCGGCTTTTTCATGCTTATGAACGGCGGCTCCGAAAGGAGAACGTCATTGATTTTGACGATATGCTGACTCTCTGTTATGAGCTTTTTACGGCGAGGAAGGACATCCTCTCGGCCTGGCAGAGGAAGTACCGGTACATCCTCTGTGACGAGTTTCAGGATATCAACCGGCTTCAGTATGAGATCTTAAAGCTTCTGGCCCTGCCGGAGAACAATCTCTTTGCGGTGGGGGACGACGACCAGGCTATCTACCGGTTCCGGGGGGCCAGGCCGGAGCTGATGTTAAATTTCGAGCGGGAGTATCCGGGGGCAGAGCGGTATCTCCTGGCGGTCAATTACCGGTCCCAGGACAAGATCATCGGGGCGGCGGGAAACCTGATCTCCCACAACCAGGTCCGCTTTCGGAAGGATATCTCCGGCGTAAAGGGGGCCGGGTTCCCTGTGGTGCTGGGAGGTTTTCCCTCGGAGGCGGAGCAGAACCGGCGGATCCTTTCCCATATCCAGGCATATCATAGAGAGGGGATGGCCTACGAGGAGATGGCGGTGCTCTCCCGGACCAACACGGGGGCCAGGGGGCTCCTCAGCCTCCTCATGGAGTACAACATCCCCTTTCAGACGAAGGATGCGGTCCCCAGCCTTTATACTCACTGGATCAGCGGCGACATTCTGGCCTATATCCGGGCGGCCATGGGGGATGAGAGCCGGGGAACCCTTCTTCGGATCGTCAACAAGCCCTGCCGCTATATCTCCCGGTCGGTCTTTTCCGGCGGGAAAGTGTCCCTCCAGGAGATCGAGGCTATGTACGAGGAGAAGCCCTGGATGGCGAAGCGGGTCCGGGAACTTGCCCAGGATCTCAGGGTCATCGGCCGCAGGCCGCCCTATCAGGCCGTCCTCCATATCCGGAGAGCCTGCGGCTATGACGACTATCTGAGGGCCTACGCGAAGGAGCGGAACCTGGAGACGGGTGAGCTTCTCTCGGTGGCGGAGGAGCTTCTCTCCGACGCCGGGGAGTTTCCGACCTTTCCGGAATGGTTCGCCCACATGGACCGCTACCGGGAGGAGATGGAACGACAGAGGAAGAAGACAGGGAAGGAGGCCGCCGGCGTGGTGTTTTCCACCATGCACGGGGCCAAGGGACTGGAATATGAGGCGGTGTTCCTGCCGAACGTCAATGAGCAGATGATCCCCCACGGAAAGGCGGGCCGCCCCTCGGACGTGGAGGAGGAGAGGCGGCTCTTTTACGTGGCCATGACCAGGGCGAAGGAGAAGCTCCACGTGTACTGGGTGAGGGAGCGGGGCGGGCAGGAGGCCGGGCCCAGCCGGTTTGTCCGGGAGCTTAAGGCGGCCCGCCGGGACGAGGACGGGAAGGCCGCCTGCCGGAATGGAGAGGAGTAGACGGCCTGCCGGGATGAGGACAGGAAGGCAGCCCGCGGGAACGGGGCGGAAGGGGAGCCCTGAGGACGGAAAAGGAGGACGGAAACATTGGAGCTTTTGATTGACGCACTTTTGGACGGGGGACTGGATACCCTGAAAATGCTGCCCTTTCTTCTGGCGGCGTTTCTGTTTCTTGAATTTCTGGAGCACAGGTCCGAGGGACGGAGGGACCGCTTTCTCTCGAGGATCGGGGCTGCCGGCCCGGCGGTGGGGGCTGTCTTTGGCTGCGTGCCCCAGTGTGGGTTTTCCGTGGCGGCGGCCAACCTCTATGCCGGGGGCGTCATCACGGCGGGCACGCTCCTGGCCGTGTTCCTCTCCACCTCGGACGAGGCGGTCCTCCTGCTGATGGGCCATCCCGGGCAGGCGGGGACCGTGTTCCGGCTTCTGGGGGTGAAGGTCCTTCTGGGGATCTTCTGGGGCTATGGGGTGGATCTCCTGCTGGCAAAGAGCGCCATGAAGCGGAACCGGCTGGGGGCCATCTGTGAGGAGTGCGGATGTAACGAGGAGGGGATGGAGATGCCCTTTAACGTGCTGGGAAAGGGCTATGATCCGGAGCAGGACCGTGCCGAGGAGCCCGCCGGCCGGGAATCCCATGGACGTTACATGATCCTGCGGGCGGCCTTCTACCATACGCTGGAGATCTTTATCTATCTGTTCAGCGTCAACGTACTTTTAAATATCCTGCTGGGGGCGGTGGGGATCGGGTGGCTGTCGGGGGTCCTTCTCAAGGATTCCTTTTTTCAGCCGGTGCTGGCGGCCTTCATCGGGCTGATTCCCAACTGTGCGGCCTCCGTGGTGCTGACGGAGCTTTATCTGAGCGGGGCCCTTAGCTTCGGGTCGGCGGTGGCGGGCCTCCTCTCCGGCGCCGGGGTGGGGCTGGCGGTGCTGTTTCGGATCAACCGGGACAGGAGGGAAAACCTCCGTGTCACGGGAATGTTACTGTTTGCCGCCGTTTTCTCCGGAATTTTTCTGCAGTTCGTTCTGAAATCTTAAGGGATTTTTCAAAAAAACTTTCCCCGGGAATGGTATACTGATAACATCATAACAAACGGGTCCCCCGGAGGGGGCCCGTTCACGAAAGAGAGGCTGGGAAGGGTGTATCAGGAGCAGGCGGGAAGGCGCAGGAACGGAAGTCATGGAAGCGGAGGTTATGGATCCGGAAGCCATGGAACCGGGAACTATGGAAGCGGAGGGCATAGAACCGGAGGGCGGCCCGGGAGAAGGGGGCGGGAAAACAGGACCAGAAATATTTTACTCGTGGTGGGAACGGCCCTGGTAGCCGTTTTTCTGGTGTTTTTCATCCGCACGAAAGTCTTTTCCGGCGGAAGCGGGGGCGCAGGTGAGGAGCTTTGGCCGGACGCCCACGACCCGGCCAGACCGGTCCATCTGGACGGGGACGGGAAGCGGGTGATCCAGTGGGAGAAGGTCCAGGTTCCCGACTGGGTGACCAAGGATCTGCTGCCGGTCAATGAGTTTTCCAGGCCGGGGACTTTTGTGGACGACGTGGCCGGGATCGTGATCCATTATACGGCCAATCCGGGGACCAGCGCCGAGCAGAACCGGAATTATTTTGCCGGGCTTGCGGGCGGCGAGACAGAAACCTATGCGAGCAGCCATTTTATCATCGGGATCGACGGGACCATCCTCCAGTGTGTTCCCATGAGCGAGGTGGCCTACGCCTCCAATGAACGGAACCGTGACACCATTTCCATCGAATGCTGTCATGAGGACGAGAGCGGGAAATTTTCGAAGGAGACCTACGCCTCGCTGGTGAGACTCACGGCCTGGCTCTCGGACACCTATATGATTAAGACGAAGGACATCATTCGTCACTATGACGTGACGGGAAAATCCTGTCCCAAATATTTCGTGGATTACGAGGATAAGTGGGAGCGATTTCTTCGAGATGTGGAGAAAAATCGGCAGTAGTGGGGAATGAAGGGAAAGGAGGCGCACTTTTTGCTGAACATTCTTTTTTGCGATGACGATCCGTTTTTTCTGGAACTGGAGCGGAAGGCGGCGGAGGAGGTGATCCGAAAGGACGACCTCCCGGTCCGGGTCGGAGCCTCCCTGCGCTCTGCCGGGGAAGCGGCGGCTTTTCTGGAAAGGCATCCGGGCCGATATCTCGTGTTCCTGGATCTTGATTTCGGACCGGGGAAGCCCAACGGTCTGGATCTCTCGGCGGCCCTCAGGAGGAGAGGAAAGGGGATGCAGATCGTCTACACGACGAACCATCAGGAGAAGGCCATGGACATTCTCAGGAGCGGGACGGAGCCTTTCGGCTTTTTGGAAAAGGGGACGGATCTGCCTCGCCTGAAGGCCGGGCTTTGCCGTTATATGCGGATGGCCCTCAGGCGGGGGAAACCTGAGGAAGAAACGGAAGAGCGGATCCTCTTAAATCTCGGTGCAGGGGAGACGGTGGAGGTCCCCCTCTCGGAGATCCTCTATGTGGAGGCGGAAAAGCACATCTCCCACGGAATCACCTACCATACGCTGAACGGCTCTTCTCTCACGGTCCTTGGCACTTTGGAGAAGGAGGGCAGGCGCCTGGGAGACGGATTTCTTCGGGTCCATCGGTCTTACCTGGCAGCGAAAGGTCAGATCGTGGCGGTTCGCAGCGGATATCTCACGCTGTCGGACCGGAGAGAGATCCCCTGTTCTCTGAAAATGCGCAGTGAGGTGAGACGATGGGCAGCGGGAAACTGAGGGAGCGGCGGTGGCTTTTTCTGGTCGGGAAGCTTTTGGCCGGGCTGGCTTTGTGGTACCTGACGGCGGTTGTCCTGGCGCTCAAGGGGCCCCACCATGCCTGGGACGGGATCTATCTGACTCAGGTGATCCTTCTGGTCCTGTTTGCGAAGCTTCTCGGCCGGATCCCTCTCCCGGTTTCTTCCTGTTTTTTTCTGCTCCCGGCGCTGTTTCTGGAAATGCTCCTGTTCTACGGGCCTCTCGCCCATTCTCCTTTCCTGGCAATGTTTTTTCTGGCGGACTGCTGCCTTCTCATTTACTGGAAGAAGCGGAACCTCAAGGATTACTTTGCGGGTCTGTCCGTGACGGTCTCTGCCAGTATTTTTCTTCTCTCCGGCTATGAGTTCCTGGCGGAGAAGCTGCTTCCTTTTTATTTTGATTTTTCCGGAAAAATGGGACTTGGAACGCTCTCCAGGATCAGCCTGATCCTTGGATTTGGGATTTGTTACCTGCTGCTGTTCTGGGAACTCCTGTGGCTTTTCGGAAAATTGATCCGGAAGAGGGATTGGCCTTCGAGACGGCTTTCGGAGCGGTTTTCCGGGCTGGAGCTTTATGTGTTCCTGGTGGTGGTGTTCGCCATTTTTCTGATGATTCTCGTGGAGAGCATGTATGTCATGAGCGGCGCATATGGCCACATGTCCTGGCGGATGTTCTGGTTCCAGCTTTTTTTCCTGTTCATGGACGCAGTCTATCTGGGGCTTCTGGCAAAGGCGGTCTCCATCAAGGAGAAAATGGCGGCGGCGAGGCGGGACCGGGATCTGGCCGTCTCCTACAGCAGGGTTCTGGAACAGAACATGGACAGCCTGAGGGAGATCCGCCACGACACGAAAAATCTGTTTCTCAGTATGGGCGGCTTTGTGGAACAGAGCCAGGATGCGCAGATGAAAGCCTTTTACCGGGAGCAGATTGTTCCCTTTATGGAGGATACCCTCATAAAAAGCGACCTTCAGGAGAAGCTTAAGCATTTGACGGAGGCTCCTCTGAAGGCCTTTTTGTATTATAAGATCGCAGAAAAGCTGGAGGGGGGAATCAGGGTCTCCCTGGAGATCCCGGAGCCGGTCTCGGTGGAGGGGGATTTCGGGGACCTGGTGCGTCTCCTCGGGATCTTCATAGACAATGCGGCGGAGGCGGCAGGCCCTCTGGAAGGAGAGGTGCGGATCAAAATTGCCGGGAATGGTTCCGAGGTTCTCTTTCGGATTGCCAATCCGGTCCGGCCCAAGGTGAGGGAACAGGGCGTCCGGCCCGGCCGGAGCGAGAAGGGGCCGGGGAGGGGGAGCGGACTCTTGATCGCAGAGCGGCTCCTCGCCGGAAACGAGCGGATGATTTTGAATTCCTATTTCACAGAGGGAGAGTTTGTGCAGGCTCTTGCGGTGAGGAAGGATGTCGGGGAAAGACGGAAGAGCCACAGCCGCTTGTGAGGTGATTCGGCCGGGATTCTACCTGCTTTTCCGGCTTTTCCAGACGAGGGCCAGGATGTCTTTGAGGACGAGGAACGCATCCAGTTCGGAGTACCCGTATTCTTGTTCCAGACGGTTTAACAGTCGGTTCAGCTCGGCTGCATAGGGTTTGCCCGTTTTATTCATATTTGTTGTATTCAGGCACGAAAGCTGTTGTTGGGGCAGATTTGTTGCGGAGACGCTCTGCTTGTCGTAAACTTCCCTAAGATATAAGAATTATATTAGAAAGGAGAAACGCGGCATGAGAAGGCTGAGATTTTACCTGGCGATCATGCTTGGAAAGCTGGCAGGTTCCATGAGCCGGCTTTTCGGGCGGGGGAAGGGGGCTGTGCTTCCGGGGACCGTGGCGGGATTTTTGATGCCGGACCTTCTGTCCCTGCTTTCCGGTATGGTGGAGAAGGACGTGTTCGTGGTGACGGGGACCAATGGGAAGACGACGGTCAACCGTATGATCTGTGAATGCCTGGAGCGGGAAGGAGAGCAGGTGGTCTGCAATCGGACCGGAGCGAATCTGCCGGCAGGGGTGCTTTCCGCTTTTGTGGAGGCGGCCGGGTTTACCGGAAGGCTTACCGCAGACTACGCCTGCCTGGAGGTGGACGAGCTGGCGGCGGAGGAGATCCTTGGGCAGATGAAGCCGGACGTGGTGATTCTCACCAATATTTTTCGGGATCAACTGGACCGTTCCGGTGAAGTGGACCGGACTTTGGAGAGGCTGGAGGGGGCGCTTCGTCTCGTGAAAAATGCAAAGGTCATTTACAACGGGGACGACTGTCTTCTAAGGCGGATTGCCATCCGATGCGAAAATCCGCAGGCGGCTTATGGAATTGAGGAAACTTTTTGCGGGGAAGCGTTTCAATCCGGAAACAGAGAGGGAAGCTTTTGCTGGTTTTGTGGGAGCAGGCTGGAATACAGGAGGATCCAGTACGGACAGCTTGGGGACTACCGCTGTCCCGGCTGTGGCTTTGGCCGGCCGGAACCCAGATACACGGCCTCGGATATCAGGCGGTTGGAAAACTGGTACTCCTTTGCGCTCAATGGCCGGCCGGTTTTGGCAAGGACCTGCTCTCCTTATGAGGTGTATAATACCCTTGCCGCCTACAGTGCCCTCCGGGAGTCGCAGGCGCCCATGGGGCATTTCAGGGAAGGCGTGGCTGGTTTTGATTATGGAAACCGCAGGGAGCCGGTGTTTTTGATCGGGGATTCCAGGGTGCAGCTTCACCTGGCAAAAAATCCGGTGGGGTTTCAGCAGAAGCTGGCTCTTCTGGCCCAGGATCCGGAGCCGAAGGATCTGGTATTCCAGATCAACGACGAGGTTCCGGACGGACGGGATGTCTCCTGGCTCTGGGACGTGGAGTTTGAGCGGCTCTTGGGGACAGAAGTGAAAACGGTGGTGGTTACCGGGAGCCGGCGCTATGACATGGAGGTGAGACTGAAATATGAAAACATTCCCTGCCTGGTCTCGGAGGAATTGTTAAAACCCATCCGGGAGCTTCTGCGGACCGGGACGGGAAATCTCTATGTGATCGTCAATTATTCCGGTCTGTACCGGACGGGCAGGCTTTTGAGTAAGCTTAGGAGGACGGAGAAAGGAGAGTGGAGGAATTGAAGTGGAAGCTGACCATCGGATGCTTATATCCGGAGTTACTGAATCTTTACGGGGACAGGGGAAATGTGAGATGTCTGGAAAAGCGGCTTTTGTGGAGAGGCATGGAGGCAGAGACGGTCTCCTTTTATGCGGGGGAATGCCTGGACTTGTCCGGGGTGGACATTCTGCTTCTTGGCGGAGGATCCGACAGAGAGCAGGCCATTGCCGGCAGGTATCTTTTGGAAAATCGAAAAGCCATCGTCCGGTACGTGGAGGAAAACGGGGTTCTCCTGGCCGTCTGCGGCGGATATCAGCTTCTGGGGAATGATTACAGGACGGAAAAAGGGACACTGGAAGGGCTGAGGCTCCTGGATATCCATACCGAATGGAGGCCGAAACGATTGACGGGAAACGTGATCCTGAAAAGTCCTCTTGCCTCCTCGCCGGTGGTGGGTTTTGAAAATCACGGCGGCCGGACGTTCATCAAAGGAGCGAGGCCCTTCGGGAGGGTGATCAAGGGCTTTGGCAACACGGGGGATTCCGGCTACGAGGGGGTGCTCTATAAAAATGTGATCGGCACTTACCTCCACGGACCGCTGCTTTCCAAGAATCCGGAGCTTGGCGATCGCCTGATCGGGCAGGCGCTGAAACAAAAATATGGGGCCGGAGTAAGACTTCCCCCCCTTTCCGACGAAGCGGAGTACCGGGCCAACCGGTATATGGCGGTGCGATAAGGACATCATCTGCCACTATGACGTGACGGGGAAAGTCTGTCCCAAATGTTTTGCGGATTATGAGGATAAGTGGGAGAAATTTCTTCCGGATGTGGAGAAAAACAGGGCATAGTGGGAGATACAGGAAGAACCCAGGACCCGGGGAAAAACCTCCAAACTGAGGGATTCTGTCTCACGTCAGTCTGGAGGTTTCAACATCCGTTGGTTTACATGCCCCTTAAGAGCAATCAATAGCTTCTGTCTGCAAAGACGGGCGTTTCCATGTATTTTTTCACGTCGCTGACCTGCCCGAAGTTGCCCAGGGCCCACATGAGCTTCATCACGAGGGACTCGGTGGTCATGTCGCCGGCCACGATGGCATTCTGCCTGGCGAGCTTCTGGCCGACCTCGTAGATGTCGAGGTCGATCCCCTCGTAGACGCACTGGGTGGTGATCACGACGGCAAGACCGGCTTCCACCAGCTCGTGGACCTTGGACACGATGTCGTGGTCCACGTTGGGGATCCCGCCGATGCCGAAGCTCTCGATGATGACGCCCTTATAGTGGGTTTTGATGAAGTCGAAAATCTCGGTTCCGATGCCCGGGAAGATCTTCAGGACGAAGATGTCCGGGCACAGGTTCGTTTCGACGGTGATTTTTCCCGTGACCTGAGGTTTTAGCTTCTCCCAGTGGTCGCCGTAGGTCAGCGCCTGGTTGTAGGTGATCCGTCCCAGCTTGATTTCCGCAATGATGGGGAAGTTGATGCTCTTGAAGGCGTCTGCGCTTCTGGTCTTCACTTTCATGGCGTGGGTGCCGCTGATGATGGAGCCGTCGAAGGCGATGTAAATGCCCACGATGTCCTCGCAGGCGAAACGGATCGCATCGGAGAGATTTTTCTTGGCGTCCGTGTACAGCGCTTCAATGGGGATCTGGGAGCCCGTGACCACGACAGGCTTCTCCAGATTGCCAAGCATGTAGGTGAGGGCGGCCGCGGTGTAGGCCATGGTGTCCGTGCCGTGGCTGACCACGAAGCCGTCGTAATCCTCATAATGGTCGTAGACCGCCTGTGCGATCTTTACCATCAGGGAGGGGTTCATGTTGGTGCTGTCCACGCTCATGATGGACACGCCCTCCAGATGGCAGATCGACTCGATTTCCGGAATGTAGGATAAAAGCTGCTTCACGTCGATGGACGGCGTCAGTCCGTCTTCGGATTCTGAGGAGGCGATCGTGCCCCCGGTAGCGATCAAGAGTATTTTTTTCATTGATCTCATCCCTCCGCTTCTTCCAGTTTTTGGTTTTTCAGGCTGTTTCGGATCTTATCGTCGTTTTTGTTGTCCCACATGCAGAAGCCGGTAAAGCCAAAGATGACCGCGATCACGATGCAGGCAAAGTTAAACCACATGTAGGGGATGTACTCGATCGTCGCCACGCCCAGGATCGTGGCCATGTAGATCCCGTTGTCGCTCCAGGGCACCATGCCTGCGGTGAGGGTCCCGCCGATCTCCGCATTTCGTGACAGGATCCTGCGGCTGTATTTCATCTCGTCGTACTTGTCGGCCATGATCTTCGGAGTCAGGACGAGGGACACGTACATGGCGCTGCCCAGCAGGCATCCCAAGAATCCGACGATGATCGTGAAGATGGTGAGGGTTCCGCCGTTTTTGATCAGCGGGTAGACTCTCTGGGCGATGGCCTTGATGATGCCCACCTCGTCCAGAAGGCCGCCGAAGCCGAGTCCCATGATGATGATGGCGATGGACCAGAGCATGCTGTTGATGCCGCCGCGGCTTAACAGGGAATCAATAAATTCCACGCCCGTGTTCATCTCCAACTGTGTCCATGCCGTGGAGATGGCCTTGATCGGCTCCAGGCCCTGAAAGACGATCCCCCACACGATGCCGAGGCCCGCACCCAGGGTGATGACCGGGAGGGAGGGCATTTTCAGGATCAGCAGGCCGATGACGACGATCATGGGAATGAAGGACAGGAGGCTGATGTTGAAATTCTCCTGCAGGGAAACCATGACGCCCTCCACCTGGGACATGTCCGCGACACCGCCGCCCAGCACGAAGCCGGCGATGGTGAAGGCGATCGCCGCAAGGGCGTACCCGATGAAGGTGGTGGGCATGATCCCTTTCACGTGTTCCACCACGTCGATGTCGGCCATGGCGGAGGACAGGACGCAGCTGTCGGAGATGGGAGACAGCTTATCGCCGAAGTATGCGCCGGAGAGCACTGCGCCGGCGGTGATGGGGGCCGGGATGCCAAGGCCCGCGCCGATTCCCATCATGGCGATCCCGGCCGTGCCTGCCGTGCCCCAGGAGGTGCCGGTGGCGAGGGAGGTGATGCTGCACAGGATGAGGGTCGCCAATAAGAAGATGGACGGGTGGATGATCTTTAGTCCATAGTAGATCAGGCTGGGGACGATGCCGCCGGAGATCCAGGTCCCGACCAGTGCGCCGATGACCAGCATGATCAGAACGGCGCTCATTCCGTCATAAATGCCCTTGCAGAGAGCGTGTTCCATTTCCCCGTAGGAATGGCCGTTGATCTTTCCCACGGCCATGGCCAAAAACCAGGCTGCCAGAATTGCGAGATGGATCTCGATCCCGAATTTGTTGCACAGAAATGCCATGATCAAAAATCCGCCCAATACAATGACGGCCTGAAGCAAACTGGGTGTCTTTTTCTGCATGTTAAATCCTCCTGACTTTTTTTCGTTACAGAGTAGCTTTGTGGGATATATCCTCTAAACGCAGGTCTATTTTACATTTTTTGGGTAAATCGTACAATGTCATGGAAAGCTCCCGTTTTTTGGCCGTTCTCTCTCATTTTGAGAGTGGGGGCCGTCGATTTTTCCCGGATTTGTGCAGTTCTCTTGTATTTTCCCGGACTCTCATTTTGAGAGGGAGGTATCAAAATGAGAGTTGAATAAAACAAAACGGAATTTTGCGGCTGAAACTGTGCATATTCACGAATTTTTATATTTGAATTTCCGATGCTTTCATGTTACACTGTTTTAATATGTGCCGCTGCCTTGATCGACCGGATTGTGGAAAAGGAGCTGTTATGAACAATATACTATCGGAAATGAAGCCCTCTCTTGTTCGTTACTCGGAAATTATCTCAAATATAACGGATTCCGCCGTATCCATCATCGACAATGAGATGATCCGGGTCCTCTACGTGGGGGGAGACTGGAGGGACGACGTGGGGGAGAATTGTGCGGAGGTGGGGCACATCGCTCATTCTGCGCTGGAAACGGGGCAGTCGCAGATCATGCTGGAGCCGGCCGGCCATCCCGGCTGTCAAAACTGCACCTATCGAAGCCGGTGTAAGGAGAGCGTGGAGATGTGGACGCCGATCATCGCCAACTATGAGATATTGGGAACCCTCGGCTTCGTGGCGGAGAAGGCGGATTCGGAGGAAAAGATCCTGGCGGACCCGCAGATCTATCTGGAGTTTTTGGAGAAGATCGCGGACCTGATCGGCTACGAAGCGATGCAGCTGATGGAGAACCAGCGGGACAAGGCGCTGATCATGCTCATGGAATCCGTATTTGAGCAGTACGAATCCGGCGTCATGATCCTGAACCAGGATAACCGGATTTCCCAGATCAACAAGATGGGAAAGAGTATTTTGAGGGAGCAGTTCTATGACTTTGAGCAATTTCCCATCGAGATCCGCTCCACGGGTGTCTCCATCAATCAGTTTGAGGAGTTTGAACTGACGCAGGGGGAGGAAAAGCTCCTGGTGGCCGGCAGCGCCCACAAGCTGAACCTGGGGGAATACGGTACCGTGCTCTTCTTCTCGGACATTAAAAAGCTCCGGGCTTCCCAGAATAAGGTTTCTTCGTTCCAGTCCATTGTCGGGAATTCAAAGGCAATGCAGAGCCTGCGCACGAAAATCGAGATCGCGGCAAAATCCCCCTCCTGCGTTCTGATCCATGCGGAGGACGGGTTAAACAAAAAGCTGTATGCCTGTGCGATCCACGACGAGAGCGACCGGAACGAAAAGCCGCTGGTCATCATCGACTGTCCCACCCTCCCCAGGACCAATGCGGAGAAGTACCTGTTTGGCGTCGCCTCCCCTTCCGGGAAGGCGGGGCGCATCGAGGCGGCCGGCGGCGGAACCCTGGTGCTGCACAACATCGAGGGCCTGCCCCTGGAGATACAGGAGCTGTTCGTGCAGATGATCGAGACCAAGAAGCTCTCCCGTGTCGGTTCAAGAAAGACGCGGTCCGTGAACCTGCGCATCATTGCCACGACCAGGAGGGACCTTCGAAAAATGTCGGCGGAGGGAGCCTTTAACAGCAGCCTGTATTATCTGATCAGCGTCATTCCCATCGAAGTCCCTTCCCTGCGCAGCCGCAGGGAGGATATCCGCTCCATGGCGATCACCTACATTAGAGAGTGCGCCAGAAGGCTTGACAAGACGATCCGGAAAATTGACGATGAATTCTGGCGCATCGTGGAGACCTACGACTGGCCGGGGAATATTCAGGAACTGAAAAATACGATGGAGTACGTGGTGAACATGCTGATGGATTCGGACACCATTCAGGCGGGGCTTCTGCCGGAGCAGATCCGGCCGGTGATGGACAGCCAGACGTCCGTCGGAATGACCCTGGAGGAGATGGAGCGGGAATACATAAGACGGGCTTTGGAGATATATGAGAGAAACGGCTCTACCCGGGAGGAGACCGCCCACGCCCTGGGGATCGGCCCGGCCACCCTCTACAGAAAGATCAAGAAGTATGGGCTGTGACTGCCTGAGAGGCGTTTGCCGACACCCCTCAAGCCTCCGGCACCGCAATCCGGATGAATTCCTGCATGGCACGGGTAAGATAGGCGTTCTTTTTGTGATACAGGTACACGTCTCTCTGGGCTTCCGGAGCGTCGATCTTGTAGTAGATCACGGATGGGTCCGCGTGCAGGTGCCGGACCAGCGTGTCGCTGACGATGGAGATCCCCATCCCGAACTGGGTGAGGCGGTAGGTGGTCATGACCTGGTTCAGCTTCAGGATGTAGTTGGGCTGGATGCCCGCCCGCCGGCAGATGGCGTCGATGCGCTCCCTGGTGTCGTTGTGGGCACGCAGGACCACGAAGGGATCGTCCTTGAATTTTTTCAGGGGAACGCCCGGGAACCGGGGATTGCGGTGCAGGTTTTTTTCCACGTCCGCAAAGGACAGTTGGTAGCTTGCCGCCCGGTGGTTGCTGTCAAAGGCGGCGGGAACCGCCAGCAAAAGGTTCTCGTCAAAGCACTTTTTTCTGTGATAGATCTGCGGTTCCAGGGCGTAATTGTCGATGATGATGTCCAACTCCCCGCTGAACAGCTTCTGCTCCAGCTCGGGCGTGGAGCCCTCGTAAAAGTTCAGGTTCACGTGGGGATATTTTTGCCGGAACTCTTCGATGAACGGCGGAAAGATGAAGGAGGCGAAAAAGTAGGTGCCGCCCAGGGCCAGGTGCCCGGCCTTCAGCTCGTGGAGGTTGCCGACGTGGTAGGCGAACTCGTCTTCCAGATCCAGGATCTTCTCCGTGGTCCGTATGTATTCTTTTCCGCATTCCGTCAGTTGGACCGGGCTGGTGCTCCGGTCAAAAAGCGGGGCACCGACCCTCGCTTCGATCTTTTTGATGGCGGCGCTGAGCGCCGGCTGAGAAATATATAAATTCTGTGCGGCTTTTGAAAAGCTCTGCTCTTTGTATACTTCCATTACATAATGCATTCCGTGAAACATGGCCGTGTCTCCCAAAAAGGCGTGGATGAGGGTCAAAGGGAAATCGAGTCGCTATCCGTATCATAGCTCTTTTTTCTGCGCTCCGCAACCATAAATGATAACTTTTGTAAATTATAATAGATATAAAGAGATTCTTATGGATATTTGGGAGAAACGAAAAAAATGATAGGAAATTCAGCGATATTTGCCCTTTATCATAACCATATAATTATAATTATTATGAAAATATAAATATTTGATTTTTGCGGAGGGGATTTTTATAATGGAATCATCAAACGCAGACGCCGTCGAAGGTCATCGAATGCGGATGCGGCAACGGGGAACAGATCATGAATCAGCGGAAGGAGAATCAACGATGAACTATGCGGAAGAATCATTGAAGATGCACTATGACCTCAGGGGAAAGATCGAGGTGGTCTCGAGAACGCCCGTGGATTCCAAGGAAGCCTTGAGCCTTGCGTACACGCCGGGAGTCGCCAGGCCCTGCCTGGAGATCCAGAAGGATCCGGACAAGAGCTTTGAGCTCACCAGGAGGTGGAACACGGTGGCCGTGGTGACGGACGGCACGGCGGTCTTAGGCCTGGGGGACATCGGGCCGGAGGCGGGGATGCCGGTCATGGAGGGAAAATGTGTTCTGTTCAAGGCTTTCGGGGACGTGGATGCCATTCCCCTCTGCATCCGGAGCAAGGACGTGGACGACATTGTTAAGACGGTGAGCCTTCTGGCGGGAAGTTTCGGCGGCATCAACCTGGAGGACATCTCCGCTCCCCGCTGTTTTGAGATCGAGGAGAAGTTAAAGGCGTGCTGTGACATTCCGATCTTCCACGACGACCAGCACGGGACGGCGGTGATCACCCTGGCGGGGCTTGTCAATGCCCTGAAGGTGGTGGGCAAGAAGCTGGACGAGATCAAGATCGTGACATCGGGTGCGGGGGCCGCCGGCATCGCCATCATCCGGCTCCTTATGTCCATGGGCCTAAAGAACGTGATCATGACGGACCGGAAAGGTGCCATCTATGAAGGCAGAGGGGACCTGAATGCGATCAAGCAGGAGATGGCGAGGATCACGAACCGGAATCGTGAGAAAGGGACGCTGGCCCAGGTGATCCGGGGGGCGGACGCCTTCATCGGCGTGTCCGCTCCGAAGACTTTGACCGCCGACATGGTGAAGACCATGGCGAAGGATCCGATCATTTTTGCCTGCGCCAACCCGACTCCAGAGATTTTCCCGGAGGAGGCCATCGCCGCCGGAGCGGCGGTCGTGTCCACGGGGCGGTCGGATTATCCCAACCAGGTGAACAACGTGCTCTGTTTCCCGGCCCTGTTCCGGGGGGCGCTGGACGTGCGGGCGTCAGCGATCAACGACGAGATGAAGGTGGCGGCGGCCTACGCCATCGCCGGCCTGGTGGACGACAAGGAGCTGAATGCCGAATACATCCTGCCGCGGGCTTTTGATCCCCGGATCAAGGACGCAGTGGCGGCGGCGGTCGCCGAGGCTGCGAGGAAGACGGGAGTCGCCAGGATCTGAACGGTAGACAACTTGTTTTAAGGAAAAATCTAGGAGGATATCAGACCATGAGTGAAGAGAAGAAGGATTTTCGGACGGAGGAGGATTCCATCGGGACCAAGGCGGTTCCGGAGGACGTGTATTACGGAGTGCAGTCGCTCCGTGCTGCGGAAAATTTCCGCATTACGGGGCTCAGCATGCACCCGGAGATCATCAACAGCCTTGCCTACATCAAGAAGGCGGCCGCCATCACCAACTGCGAGGTCGGGATCCTGGACAGGAAGATCGCCGATGCCATCGCAAAGGCCTGTGATGAGATCCTGGCGGGAAAAATGCATGAGGATTTCATCGTGGACCCGATCCAGGGGGGAGCCGGCACCTCCATCAACATGAATGCCAACGAGGTGATCGCAAACCGTGCCATCGAGATTCTGGGGGGACAGAAGGGGGAATATTCCATCGTGAATCCCAATGACCACGTCAACTGCGGACAGTCCACCAACGACGTGATCCCCACCGCCGGAAAGATGACCTCCCTCCGTCTGCTGAAAAATCTCAAGGAGGAACTGCTCCGGCTCCATGCGGCCCTGGTGGCCAAGGCTGAGGAATTTGACGACGTGATCAAGATGGGACGCACCCAGATGCAGGATGCGGTGCCGATCCGCCTGGGCCAGGAATTCAGGGCCTATTCCGTGGCCATCATGCGGGACATCCGGCGCATGGACAAGGCGATGGAGGAAATGTGCTTCCTGAACATGGGAGGGACGGCGATCGGAACGGGGATCAATGCGGATCCCGCTTATCTGAAACGGATCGTCCCCAACCTGGCGGAGCTTTCGGGCATGGAGCTGGTGCAGGCCTTCGACCTCATCGACGCCACCCAGAACCTGGATCCCTTCGTGGCCGTGTCCGGCGCCATCAAGGCCTGTGCGGTCACCCTGTCGAAGATCGCCAACGACCTGCGGCTGATGTCCTCCGGGCCCAGGACCGGATTTGCGGAGATCAACCTGCCCGCCAGACAGAACGGTTCCTCCATCATGCCCGGAAAGGTGAACCCGGTCATCCCGGAGGTGGTCAACCAGGTGGCCTTCAACATCATCGGGAACGACCTGACCATCACCATGGCGGCGGAGGCGGGACAGCTGGAATTGAATGCCTTCGAGCCCATCATTTTCTACTGCATGTTCCAGTCTATCGACACTCTGGCTTATGCGGTACAGACATTTGTCGATAATTGTGTTATGGGCATCACGGCCAACGAGGAACGATGCCGCTCGCTGGTGGAGAACAGCGTCGGCATCATCACGGCCATCTGCCCCCACGTGGGATATCAGAAGGCGGCCCAGATCGCAAAGACGGCGATGAAGACCGGGGAATCCGTCCGCTCGCTGATCCTGCGGGAGGGCCTGCTCACCGACGAGGAGCTGGATGAGATCCTGGAGCCGGTACATATGACGGAGCCGGGGATCTCGGCCAAGGAATTGTTGTTAAAGAAGAGACAGTGAGAAGGAGGTCAGGCTGTGCGGGAGATAGAGGTAAGCAGGATCACGCAGGTCGTGGAACGGCTCTGCGCCGAGGCCAACGAGCATCTGCCGGAGGATGTGAAGTGTGCGATCCGGGACTGCCGGGCGTGCGAGGACGGGGAGATCGCAAGGGGAGTCCTGGACAACATCATTGAGAACTTTGAGATTGCGGACAGGGAGTGCGTGCCGATCTGCCAGGACACCGGCATGGCCTGCGTGTTCCTGGAGATCGGGCAGGACGTGCACCTTGTGGGCGGCGGTCTCTCCGAGGCGGTCGACGAGGGCGTGCGCCGGGGATATGACAGGGGATACCTCCGGAAATCGGTGGTGAGGGATCCGGTGCGCCGGGGCAACACCGGGGACAACACGCCGGCCATGCTCTACACGGAGATCGTTCCCGGCGACAAAGTCAAGGTGACGGTGGGGCCGAAGGGCTTCGGGAGCGAGAACATGAGCCAGATCCGCATGTTCAAGCCCTCCCACGGCCTTCAGGGGATCAAGGACTTTATCCTGGAGGTGGTGGAGACGGCCGGGCCGAATCCCTGCCCGCCCATGGTAATCGGCGTGGGGATCGGAGGAACCTTTGACAAGGCGGCACTGCTTGCGAAGAAGGCGCTCATGAGGCCCCTCGGTTCTTCCCATCCGGATCCCTTTTATGCCGACCTGGAAAAGGAGATGCTGGGGAGGATTAATGAGCTTGGGATCGGGCCCCAGGGTTTTGGGGGAAGGACGACGACCATCGGGCTGAATATCGAGACCCTGCCGACCCACATCGCAGGCATGCCGTGCGCAGTCAATATAAACTGCCACGTGACACGCCACAAAACGGAGGTGATCTGAGATGGCCGAGAACAAGAGCAGAAAGATTACGCTGCCGCTCACGAAGGAGCTGGCGAAGACCCTGCATGCGGGGGACAGCGTGCTGGTAACCGGAACGATCTATACGTCCCGGGACGCGGGCCACAAGAGGATGTGCGAGGCCCTGGCGAGGGGGGAGGAGCTTCCCTTTGACCCGACGGACGCCACCATCTACTACGTGGGGCCGACTCCGGCCAAGCCGGGCCAGGTCATCGGCTCCGCGGGGCCGACCACCAGCGGGCGCATGGATGCCTACGCCCCGACCATGATGTCCGTGGGTGCCAGGGGCATGATCGGAAAAGGCGCCCGCCTTCCGGAGGTCGTCGACGCGATGAAGCAGTACTCCGGCGTCTACTTCGGAGCCATCGGCGGGGCGGGGGCCCTGCTGGCAAAATGTATCAAAAAGGCGGAGTTGATCGCCTATGAGGACCTGGGGGCGGAAGCCCTGAGGAAGCTCTACGTGGAGGACATGCCCCTGGTGGTCATCATCGACAGCGAGGGGAACAACCTGTATGAGAGCGGGCGTGCCGCTTATCTGGAGGGGCGCAGGGAGTGAGCTTCCGTTTTTAGGGAGAGGCTGTGATTCGGCCGGGAACTGCGATATACTGATAGGGAACGTCAAAACTAAAAATTTTGCCGTTCCCTATTCGTGTATGAAGAAGGATAAAATCATAGGGCCGGCTCCGGGGAGACATGGATTTGGAGGAGGCAGGAAGGAAAACTTGCCTGCAGAGAAAATACCTGGAGTTTTTGCGCTCCTTATTTAAAAACAGCGGGATGACAGATAAGATATTTGCGGCGGCATATATGATCGGGATTCTTCCTATTAAGAAGGATGGTTCCCAGTCAGCGATCTCGGACTTCCTGGAATACTCCATGGTCAAGCCCAGACAGTTCGGACAATATGTGGGATTTACCGAATACGAGGTGAAGAAGCTCTGCGGGGAGTCTGATGGAATATATCAGCCTGGAGTTTGCCAGGGCTATCCGGCAGGTAAGGCGGGACGACACGGTCCGGCGGGTGCGGAAGAGCGACTGTCTTATTGAAGACACCATCCATGGGGAGGAAGAGGCTGTCGCCAGACAGATTGAGAAAATCCATGAAGAAGAGGCTTCACTGTACTACAATAATGAACAGGTGCTCCGGAGCGTGATCAAACGGGCCTATTTCAGCTACGGGGATGAGTATGTGATGTTTGAGGAATTACCGGCAGGCGCCGGTTGTGCGGACATTGTATATTTGCCGAAACGGGATTCTGTGCTGCCGGCCCTGGTGGTGGAGCTAAAATGGAATCAGTCGGCAGAAAGCGCTTTGGAACAGATCCGGGACAGACGGTACCCGGAGGCGCTTCATGGATATGGCGGGGACATCCTTCTGGTGGGGATCAGCTATGATAAAAAAGCTCCTGCAGGAAAAAGAAAGCATCAGTGTCGGATAGAGCGCTTTTGGGGAAGCCTGTGAGACAGAAGAAAAGGGAGAGAATCTCATGGATGTCAGGGTTTTTCAAACTCTGACATCCTATGAGATTCTTTTTTTATGCTTCCAGCCGCACATGGATCTTCATGATTTCCGATATATTTCTCGGCAGCTCTTTTTGAGATTGCAGGGCCAATCTCTTGCCAGCTTTTGCGAAGGCATTTTAGTGAAAAAGATTAAGAAATGTAAAATGGCTCTATCCAGAAGGATTGCGTTGCTTTATAATGGAAAAGACAGGAAGTGAAAAAACGAAAGAGAGGAATGGTTGGGATGTTGAAAATTGGAATCTGTGACGACGATTCTGAAATCAGAAGCGAACTGCATTCTTTTTGTGAGCGTTTTTTTGGAGAAGGACAATGTGAGATCAGCCATTATGGGGCGGGAGAAGAATTCCTGGAGAAGGGGTGCGGGGGAGCACGTCCGGACATCCTGCTTCTGGATATTGAGATGGAGGGCATGGACGGGATACAGGTCAAAAATATCCTCCAGAGGCAAAAGGAAAAGATACGGATCCTTTTTGTGACCAGCCATGACGAGCTGGCTTTGGAGGGGTATGGGAAGTATGTGTTCGGTTTTCTTGTAAAGCCCCTTGATTATAAACAGTTTGAACAAAGGCTGAGGCAGGTGGAAGAGGATCTGGAGCAGGCGGAGCGGTCTGTGACCTTAAACATGGGCGGGCCGGCCAGGCGGATCCGATTGTCGCAAGTCCTCTATATTGAAGCCGACGGAAAGTATGTGAAATTTCATCTGGAGACGGGGGAAGGGCCGTTTTATGATGAGAAGAGCATCGGTGCGTGGGAAAAGGAGCTGGCGGGAAGCGATTTTGCCATGTCCCACAAGAGCTATCTGGTCAATCTGGCCTGGGTGAAGCAGATTCGGGATACCGATCTGCTGTTAAAAAACGGGGGTACGGTCCGGGTGAGCCGGAGGATGAAGACGGGGTTCAGAGAAAAGTACGGGGCTTATATATTTCGGAACGTAAGGTGAGAGGAGGGGACGGGATGTACGATGCGGCAATGCAGTTTTTGTATATGGTGGAGAACATTCTCTGCATGAGGGGAATTTTGCAGGTGGAGTTTACGGAGAAGAAGGGCAGGCTGGCGGTGGCCGGGTTCTTCTTTGCGGGAATGTTGGCTTTCCAAGGAATGATTGGCTTTGGGGAAAACGTGGTTCCGGTGTTTTTGGGAGTCCGGATTCTGCTGACGCTGCTGATGTTTTTCGGCAATGCAGGAGTGAATATATTGAGGTTTTTCTTTTGCTTGTTTTATATGAATGTCTTGACGGATCCGGTGGAAACCATGTTTTTTGTTGCGGAAAGACATTTTGTTTTTCATTGGAGGAGTACGGCAGGACTTGTGCTCTATGATTTATCTTTTATAGGGATACTGACAGTTATCGCATGGGTGATTGGTAGACATGAAATTTGGAAAGAGAGGATCAAATCCATTCCTGTCCGCTATTATGCCATTGGGCTGGCATTGAGCTTTTGTGCCGGAGTCATTACGTATTTTGTAAAAACGACAGAGACGGAAATGCCGGTGCCGATGAAGAATTTTATAGATATTTTATGTATGTTGCTGGCGGAGGTGATTTATCTGGTATGGGTGTTTCTTGTGGTGTTGGATTATCACCGGAGGCGTTATCAGCGTGAAAGTCAGTTAAAGAGCCGTTACCTGGAAATGGCGAAGGACCACTATCGGTCGCTGGAATCCCATGTGGCGGAGGTGCGGAGGATCCGGCATGACATGCGGCATCATCTTGCGGCGGTCGGGAATTATCTGAAGCAGGGGCAGATTGGGGAAGCGGAAGCTTATCTGAAGAAAGAGGGGATCCGGCTGGACAAGCTGACGGCGCTGCCCTTTAACGCAGGGAACCAGTTGGTCAGCGCGGTGATCGCTTATGAAAAAGGGAAGATGACGCCAGACATGTCCCTGTATTGCGAGGGGAAGCTTCCGAAAGACATGGAGGTTCAGGATTATGATCTCTGCTGCATCTTTGCCAATCTGCTTTCCAATGCGAGGGAAGCCTGCGAGCGGCTGAAGAAAAAGGAGAAGGAAATCTTTTTACGCCTGAGACAGGAGGAAGGAAAAATGGCGCTTCTGGTGGAAAATCCGCTCGAATGGGAGATTGATACAGAACGTCTGATCTCCCACACGACAAAAGAGAATGTGTCGGAACATGGATACGGGCTTTTAAACGTAAAAGAGACAGTGGAGTCCTATCGGGGAGAACTGGAAATCTCTGTGGCAGATGAAATTTTCAGGGTAATGATCATCATATGACCGTTTATTCCAAAAAACGACCGTTTATTCCTGCGGGCTGGAAATAAGTCAGTCTTT
>CAMSZT010000013.1 GCA_947066815.1 uncultured Lachnotalea sp. | reverse complement strand
AGAACAAAGGGAACAAAAAGAAATCGGTTCCCGGAGTTTAAAAAGACAAGAAACGCTCATAATAAAAGCAAAATGAATGGAGGAATGCATGATGTTGTTACCTAGTATTTTTGGAGAGAACCTGTTTGACGAGATGATGGATTTTTCCTGGGATAAAGATTTCTGGGGAAGAAGAAGCCCGATGTACCAGAAGAGTGAGAAGAACCTGATGAAGACGGACGTGAAGGAGACGGAGGGAACCTACGAGGTGGCCATCGACCTGCCTGGCTTCAAGAAGGAGGACGTGAACGCCTCCCTGGAGAACGGTTACCTGACCATCAGCGCGTCGAAGAACGAGAGCAAGGACGAGAAGGACGAGAACGGGACCTACATCCGCAGAGAGCGTTACTGCGGCAGCTGCTCCAGGAGATTTTTCGTGGGAGATGCCGTGAAGGAGGAGGATATCCGGGCCAAATTTGAGGACGGGATCCTGAAACTCTCCGTGGCGAAGAAGGATCCGCAGATCGAGGCGAAAAAGGGATATATCGCCATCGAAGGATAAGGGCCTCTGGCCCTTTGGCGTCCATCCTTCCCCTGTGCAGAGGCTCAAGCCTCTGGGCAGGGGATTTTTTCATATGGAAAACAGATCTGCACGGGGAATACATCGGAACTATTTTCAGGAAAAATACAGAACCTGGCACAGGGAAAGAGTTGACGAATAAAAGAGGACTTATTATAATAGGGAAGAGAGTAAAAAAGACCTGAAAAAAGAGGCGGATGAGACGGATGAAATGCCTGCTGGTTGCGATCAATGCGAAATATATCCATTCCAATCTGGCCGTCTACAGCCTGAAGGCCTGTGCCGAGGCGGCACTGCAGGACGGAGGGGGCGCGCCGGGGATGCGGGTGGAGCTTGTAGAGTATACCATCAATCACCGGGCGGCAGAGATCTTGGATGACATTTACAGGAGAAAGGCGGATATCCTCTGCTTTTCCTGCTATATCTGGAATATCGAGCATGTAAAAACGCTGGTGCGGGATCTGAAGCGGCTGCGGCCGCAGGTCCCCGTCTGGCTGGGAGGCCCGGAGGTATCTTTTGACGTGGAGGAGCGGCTCTCGGAGATCCCGGAGGCCGACGGCATCCTTTACGGCGAGGGAGAGCGGAGCTTTCCCGAACTGCTCCGGCTTTACGAGACGGGGAAATTCCCGCCGGAGAAGGAGGGGGCGGCAAGACTTCCGGGAGGCTGTGCCTGGCGGAGTGGGAAGGGCGGGATCCTGACCGCACCGCCCGCAGAGCCGGTCGATCTGGACGAGATTCCCTTCGTCTATCGGCCGATGTGGGAGGAGGCGGACCTCAAAGACCGGATCCTCTACTATGAGACCGGCCGGGGCTGTCCCTTTTCCTGTAGCTATTGTCTTTCCTCGGTGGATAAACGGTTGCGGTTCCGCTCTCTCTCCAGGGTTTACGAGGAACTGGAGTTTTTCCTGGAAAAAAGGGTTCCCCAGGTGAAGTTCGTGGACCGCACCTTCAACTGCAAAAAAGACCGGGCCCTGGCGGTGTGGACCTTTTTGCGGGATCATGACAACGGAGTGACCAATTTTCATTTCGAGATCGGGGCGGAGCTTCTGGACGAGGAATGCTTTGCGCTTCTGGAGACCATGCGGCCGGGGCTTCTGCGGCTGGAGATCGGCGTGCAGTCGGCCAACCCGGAGACCCTCCGGGCAATCCGGCGGGAGATGGATCTCGGGAAGCTCCGTCTGGCGGCGGTGCGGACAGGGAGGAACAGGAACATTCTCAGGCATCTGGACCTGATCGCCGGGCTTCCCTTTGAGGATTATGAAAGCTTCGGCCATTCCTTTGACGAGGTGTATTCCATGGGACCGGACGAGCTGCAGCTTGGATTTTTAAAGGTGTTAAAGGGAACACTTATATATAAGGAAGCGGAAGCTTACCCGATCCTGTATCAGGCGGAGGCGCCCTTCGAGGTGCTGGAGACGCCGTGGCTCTCCCATGACGATCTGATCCGTCTGAAGCAGGTGGAGGAGATGGTCGAGATCTACTACAACAGCCGCCAGTTCCTTTATTCCATGAAGTTTCTGCTGCCATTTTTCGGCCGGCCCTTTCTGCTGTATGAGAGCCTTGGACAGGCCTGGGCGGCCCGGGGTATGGGGAAGCGGAAGCATGTGCGGGAAGCCCTCTACCAGTTCCTTCTGGATCATGCGGAGAGGGAGATCCCGGGAGCAGAAGCGGTGTTTGGAAAAACGCTGACCTTTGATTATTACCTGAGGGAGAATGCAAAAAAACGGCCGGGTTTTGCCCCGCCGCAGGAGCCTTATAAAGAAGAGATCCGGAAGCGGCTTTTGGCATCTTTTCCGGAAACTCCCTTAAAGCAGCTGCTCAGAGAGACCCATGTGGAGGCCGTTTACTCTTCCCGGACAGGCAGGGAGGAATACTGGCTGTTTGATTACCGGGACCGGGATCCGCTGACGGGGAATGCGGCGGTCCGGCAGCTTAAGGACCCCTGTCCGGCGGCGGAAAAACCATAAAAGCGGCCGGAACCATATCATAGAAGAAAGATCATCAGAGTATCCTGTACGGATGAGGAGGGAATGCGGATGCTGAATGTGAAAAACCAGAAGACGAAACGGATCATTTTCGGCGCGGTGGCCATCGTCCTGGCGCTTGCCATGGTGGTGCCGATGGTCCTTAGCGCTGTTTTATAGAGATTGCAGAAAACGTGAGAGGAAGGGATCAGATTATGAAAAAAATGTGTGCATGGCTGCTTGCGTCGGCTCTTCTTGCGGCCTTTTTTGTTCCGGGGACGGCATCGCTTGCGTCGGAGGAGACCGGGGAGACAAGGCAGGAGGAGGAGACCCAGGCCCCGGAAGATACGGCGCCGGAGGAGGCAGAGGATCAGGCAGATACGGCGATCAAGCCGGAGGAGCGGAGAAAGGCCCTGCAGGAAGCGCTGGAAAAAAGTTCTTATGAGAAGGATGAGGTCATTGCGGACGGCGTTTTTATCGGCACGATCGATGTGAGCGGCATGACGGCGGAGCAGGCGCTGGAAGCAGTGCTGTCCTATGCGGACGGGATCGGAAAGAAGACCCTGACAGTGACTCTGGAGGGGGCCGATGAACTGGGGCCGATCCAGACGACGGCGGCAGGGCTGGGCCTGCAGATGGATGACCTTACCGGAACCATTATGGAGGCCTTGACTCTCGGAAAGGGAGGCAACCTGATCGTCCGTTACAAGGCGGAGAAGGATCTGCAGGCCAGCCATCAGATCTATGAATTCAGTATGGGCATCGACGAGAGCAGGGTGGAGCAGTTTATCACGGAGCAGATGGGGGATTTTTCCGTAGAACCGGTCAATGCGGAGCTCACCAGGACGGAAGACGGTTTTTCTGTCAGCGACAGCAGGACCGGCATCAAGGTGGACCTGCCTGCGACGGTGGCGGCTGCCCAGGCGGCATATAAGGATTGGAACAGAGAGGACGTCGCCGTAGCGGCGGTGGCGGAGATCACGGAACCGGAGCGGTCTACGGAGCTGCTCTCCCAGGTCCGGGACAAGCTGGGGAGCTTTTCGGCGAAGACCAGCGACAGGAGCGGCGGGAAAATGCAGAATCTGAGCCGCGGCGTGGAGCTGACAGACGGCATTCTGATCATGCCGGGGGAGAGCTGGTCCATGCATGACGCGCTGGCGCCCTTTTCCGCGGCCAACGGCTATACCCAGCAGATCGCTTACCAGAGCGGCGGCTATGTGCAGGAGTACGGCGGCGGCATCTGCCAGCTGGCAACGACCCTTTACAATGCGGCCCTCCAGGCGGAGGTGCACATCTCCAAGCGCTCCAACCACTCCATGGTGGTGTATTATACGGACTTCGGCCTGGACGCCACCATCAACGACGGCGGCAGCAAGGATCTGGAGCTGACCAATGACTTTGACTTCCCGATCTATATCGAGGGCTATCACAACGGCAGCGGGACGGTGACCTATACGATCTGGGGGAAGGAGACCAGGCCGGCGAACCGGACGGTCCGGTTTTACGGAAAGACCCTCAGCAAACAGTCTGTCCCGGATCAGATCATCGATGATCCGACCCAGCCGGTCGGCTACGAGCATGTGGAACAGGCAAGCTCCTACCCGGCAGTGACGGCGGAGGCTTATAAGGAGGTCCTGGTCGACGGCGAGGTGGTGGATCGGATCCTGCTCCACACGGATAAGTATATCGCTTCCCCGAGAAAGATCGTCCGGGGAACGGGGCTTCCCATCGATCCCAATACGGGGCTTCCCATCGATCCCAATGCGCCGACGCAGCCGGAGACTCAGGCTCCGACTCCGGAAACGCCTGCCCCGGCCCCGGAAACACCGGCTCCGACTCCGGAAACGCCGGCTCCGGCTCCCGAGACGCCGGCCCCGGAGGCTCCCTCCGAGGGGTGAGGACGGGCCGGCAGGAAAGCGGCGGGACATGTTTTTGAAAAACAGGAAAGAGGTCTTTGTTCTCTTCGGGAACAGGGGCTTCTTTCGTTTTTGTATGATATTCCTTTCTATTTCTTGAAGAACTTGTAAAAGTTGTTGCAGTATTTTTAAGATTCTGTGACCTCCCTTGAAATTCAAAAAACATGTGTTACAATGGATTGGACATGGGGGAGATCATCGGTCAGGAAGAAGAAAGGAATCGTTTGATGAAAAAAAGATGTGCATGGATGCTTGCGGTGATCCTGTCTGCAGCGCTTCTGGCGGCGGGGACGGTCTTTGCGGCGGAGGAGAGCGGGGAACCGGAAACGCTGAGTACAGAACAACCGGAAACGTTAAATACGGAAGAGCCGGAAACGCTGGGTACGGAAGAGGCGGGGATGCCGGATACGGAGGAGGCGGAGACGCGGAGCACGGAGGAAACAGGCGAGGCCGGACCGGAGGAAAAAGGTCCCTTTGCGGCAGATGAGGTGATCGCGGACGGCGTCTATATCGATCGGATCGATGTGGGCGGGATGACGGCGGAGGAGGCCCTGGCAGCGGTCCGTGCTTATGTGGAGGAGGTCGGAGAGAAGACCCTGACCGTGACCCTGGAGGGGGCGGAGGACCTGGAGCCGATCCGGGTCACGGCTAAGGAGCTGGGGCTCCATACCAACGATCCTGACAAGATCGTCACGGAGGCACTGGCCCTGGGAAAAGACGGGAACCTGATCACCCGCTATAAGGCGGAGAAGGATCTGAAGGTCAGCAATCAGGTTTATGAGCTGGGACTTTCCGTGGATCAGAACCAGGTGAGCCGGTTTGTGACGGAGCAGACAGAGGGGCTCTCCGTGGACCCGGTCGACGCGGAGCTTACCAGGACGGGGGACGGTTTTTCCGTCAGCGAGAGCCGGACGGGGATCCGGGTGGATGTCCCGGCCACCGTGTCGACGGTCCAGGAGGCTTTCCGGGATTGGGACCGGGAGGATGTGGCCCTGGCGGCGGTGGCGGAGATCACCCAGCCGAAGTATACGACGGCGATGCTCTCTCAGATCCAGGACGTTTTGGGCGAATTTTCCACGAAAACAGGTGACACCAGCGGCGGAAAGCTGCAGAATGTGCAGAGGGGTGTGGATCTGACCACCGGCATACTGATCATGCCGGGGGAGAGCTGGTCCATGCACGATGCCCTGGCGCCTTTTACCGCGGAGAACGGGTACACGGTACAGATCGCTTATCAGGGGAATTCTTATGTGCAGGAGTACGGCGGCGGGATCTGCCAGCTGGCGACGACCCTTTACAACGCGGCCCTTTTGTCGGAGGTGAACATCTCCAAACGTTCCAATCATTCCATGGTCGTAAAATATACCCTGGAGGGGCTGGATGCGACCATCAACGACGGCGGCAGCAAGGATCTGGAGCTTACCAATGATTTTGACTTCCCGATCTATATTGAGGCCCGCCACAACGGCAGCGGGAAGGTGACCTATACCGTCTGGGGGAAAGAGACCAGACCGGCCAACCGGACTCTGAAGTTTACCCACAATATCCTCAGCGAGGAATATCTTCCCGACGAGGTGACGGTCGATCCCAATATGGCGCCGGGAAGCCAAGATGTGAAGCAGTCGACCTCCTATCCGAAGATGACTGTGGAGGCATATAAGGAGATCTATGTGGACGGCGTTCTGCAGGAAAAGATAAAGCTGCACACGGATAAATACCTGGCATCGGCCAGGAAGGTGGTGAAGGGGCCTGACGCGCCCGCCGACCCCAATGCAGGACTCCCCGCGGGGACGGATCCGGGCGCCGGACAGCCGGCGGATCCAAGCGGGGGACAGACGCAGGCGCCGCCGGCCGCAGAGCCCCCTACGCAGGCGCCGCCGGTGACGGAGCCCCCGACAGAGGCGCCGCCGGTGACAGAGGCCCCTGCGCAGACGCCGCCGGCCGCGGAGGCTCCCTCTGACGGGACTCCCGCACAGCAGTAAAAAATCAGATGCGAACTCTCGGACAATATGGTATACTGTACAGAAGCCCCATTTCTTTTACGGAATGGCGGCTTCTGTTTTCATCATATCAGGAAAGTCTCTTATATGATAAAACCCCCTCCGGGGGAGTTTGAGGAGGAGTGCGTATGAAGCCGGGACAGGACCTGGTGGTCGGAGGCTGTATCGGATTAGAAGGGACCGTGTACGCGGCGGAGAGGGAAAAAGAACGCCTGGGGAGGATGCTTCCGCAGGATTTGCTCAGGACGGCCCTGGGATTTCGGAAAGAGCTGGAAAGACGGCCGGAAGGGGCGGTGAGAGTGGAAGAGGGTAGAGTCTTTGTGGAAGCGGTGGAGAAAGGCGGCATCCTGGCGGCGCTCTGGGATATGGCGGAGCGGTATCAGGCGGGGCTCGCGGTGTATCTGAGACGGATCCCCATCCGGCAGGAGACCGTCGAGATCTGCGAGGCCCTGGACTTAAATCCCTATGAGCTTTTATCCGGCGGCTGCGCTCTGTTCGCGGCGGACAACGGGAATGACGTCCTGTTTCAATTGGAGGAAGCAGGGATCTGCGGGGCCGTCATCGGGAAGGTCACGGGAGGCAGGGACCGCCTGATCTTGAACGGGGAGGTCCGAAGTTATCTGAACCGGCCGGCGCCGGACGAGATAGAAAAGCTGAAGAAAAAGACGGAGGAGGTGCGGCCATGGATCCGTATCCCGCGATGAATATCGTACTTTTGGAGCCGGAGATGCCGGCCAACACCGGCAACATCGGCCGGACCTGCGTGGCGACGGGGAGCCGTCTCCACCTGATCGGGCCGCTGGGCTTCCAGGTCAATGAGAAGGCGGTGAAGCGGGCGGGACTCGACTACTGGGACAAGCTGGACGTGACGATATACGATTGTTACCGGGACTTCCTGGAGAAAAATCCACGGGCCGCGGAGAAGCTTTACATGGCTTCCACCAAGGCGCCGAGAGCCTACACGGAGGTTTCCTACGAGCCGGGGGCTTACATCATGTTCGGAAAGGAGAGCGCCGGAATCCCGGAGGAGCTTCTGGCGAAGCACAAGGAGACGACGGTCCGCATCCCCATGCTGCCGGACATCCGTTCCCTGAACCTGGCCAATTCCGTGGCCATCGTACTTTACGAGGCTCTCCGGCAGAACCGGTTTGCCCACATGCAGGAGGCCGGAAAACCCAGGAGTTTTTCCTGGGAGCAGGTGTAGGAGTTACATAAAATTTTATTAAGATATTTGAAAGGTGAGGAGGAACAAGATATGATCGATGTGAGGAGCGACACGGTGACACAGCCTACGGACAAGATGCGGGAGGCGGCTTTTTCCTGCCTGGTGGGGGACGACGTCTACCGGGACGACCCGACGGTGAACCGTCTGGAGGAGCGGGCGGCCGAGATCCTCGGGAAGGAGGCGGCGCTGTTTGTCACCAGCGGGACCCAGGGCAACCAGACGGCCGTCATGACTTGGACGAATCGCGGGGACGAGATCATCGTCAGCGACTCGGCCCACATCTATGAGCACGAGGTTGGGGCCGTGGCGGTGCTCTCCGGCGCCAATATGCGGACCCTCCATTTTGAGAACGGGATGCCGGACGCCGCCATGATCGAGGACGCCGTCTGCGAGGAGGACATCCACCGCCCGGTGACAACGCTCATCTGCCTGGAAAATGCCCTGGCAAACGGGAGGGTGGTCCCGATTTCCGTCATGAAGGAGATCCATGAGATGGCGAAAGGCCGGGGGATCCCGGTCCATCTGGACGGGGCCAGGTGCTTCAACGCGGCGGCGGCCCTGGGTGTGGACGTCAAAGAACTGACCCGTTACGTGGATTCCGTCTCCTGCTGTCTCTCAAAGGGGCTCTGCGCTCCGGTGGGAAGCGTGCTGGCCGGAAGCCGGGCCTTTGTCGAGAAGGCGAGGAAGAACAGGAAGATGCTCGGCGGGGGCATGCGGCAGGCAGGGATCCTGGCGGCCCCGGCCCTGATCGCCATCGAGGAGATGCCGAAGCGGCTCCATGTGGACCATGACAATGCAAGGCGTCTGGCGGAGGGGCTTGCCCGGATCCCGGGAATTGCCTGTGACGTGGACGCGGTGGAGATCAACATGGTGTTTTTCCGGATGGAGGCGGAGAAAGAGGTGCGGGCCGCCTACGCGGACTATCTTCTGGACCATGGGATCCGGGTGAACGGGGAAAGCCACGGACTCTTCCGGATGGTGACCAATGCGGGTGTGTCGAGGGAGGACGTGGACGTGGTCTTGAAGGTCACGAGAGAATATTTGGAGACGGAAGGCTGAGAGCGGACGGGGAACCGATACCCGTGAGTATAAAACAGTATATACCTTTTATGTACATGCCGACGCAGCGGAAATTTCATCATCCTTTCCAGTCGAGCAGGCAATGCTTATTTATGATTCTCGATTTTCTTTTATGTGCGGATCAAGATACCATAGATTTCCCGCGGAGTGTCCATCCTTATTTTTAATGTATGATATAAATATCCCGATGCCGTTTTTTGGTTTTCCTCTTGACATCTGCGTGTTAATATTGTATATATTATATATACACAATATTGCGTACCCATGGGAGAATTACAGATGAATATTTTTATCAGCAACGCAAACGGCGAACCGATCTACCAGCAGATCGTGACCCAGTTCAAGGCGAAGATCCTTGCCGGCGAATTGAAGGAGGGGGACGCCCTGCCTTCCATGCGGCTTCTGGCGAAGGAGCTTCGGATCAGCGTGATCACCACCAAGCGGGCCTATGAGGAGCTGGAGCGGGAAGGGTTCATTGTTTCCTATACCGGAAAGGGAAGCTTTGTGGCCGCTCCCAATCGGGAGTTTTTGAGAGAGCAGAAGCTCAAAGAGGCGGAAGGATATCTGGAGAGGGCCGTGACTGCGGCCAGGACCGGAGGGCTTTCCGCCGGGGAGCTTCTGGAGATGCTGCGGCTCCTCCTGGAGGAGTAGGCGCATTTGACAGAATTTATGGAACAGAGAATCGAGGAGAATGTCATGGAGGACGCACTGAAATTAAGAGGAGTATCGAAACGGTATCAGGGATTTGCCTTGGAGGACGTGAGTCTCACGCTTCCCTCCGGCTGTATCATGGGCTTTATCGGGGAAAACGGCGCCGGCAAGACGACCACCATCAAGCTGATCCTGGACATGATCAGGCGGGACGGCGGAAGCATCGAGGTGTTCGGGAAGGACTGCCGGACCATGAGGCGGAGTGCTTGGGAGAACATCGGCGTGGTTTTGGATAGCTGCGGCTTTTCCGAGGAACTGACGGCCGTCCATGTGAGCCGGATCATGTCGGGTATCTACAAAAGCTGGGACCGGCAGGAGTTTGAACGGCTGCTTGTCAATTACCACGTGGACCGGAACAAGCGGGTGAAGGAGTATTCCAGGGGAATGAAGATGAAGCTCTCCCTGGCGGTGGCCATGGCCCACGACACGAGGCTCCTGATCCTGGACGAGGCCACCAGCGGCCTGGACCCGGTGGCCAGGGAGGAACTTCTGGACAGCTTTCAGGACTTTATCCAGGACGAGAGGAGGAGCATCTTCATTTCTTCCCACATCATCAGCGATCTGGAGAAGATCTGCGATTATATTACCTTTATCCACAAGGGGAGGCTCCTGTTCTCGGAGGAAAAGGATGTACTCCTGGAAACCCACGGGTTGTTCCACGGGACGAGGGAGGGCCTCGCGGAGCTTCCGGAGGGAGCGGTGGCCGGCGTCCGGGAGAGCGCCTTTGGCGTGGAAGCGCTTGTGCGCAGGGACTTGGCGCCGGGAGGCCTGTCTCTTGACAAAGTGGGATTGGAAGATATCATGTTGTTTTACAGCAGGGAGGGAAAGTAAATGAGCGGACTGATCAAAAATGAATTTTTTACCATGCGGCGGGTGATCCTCCTGTATGCGGGCGTGCTGCTGGTCTATCAGCTCCTGGGCGTGTACGGCACGCAGATGGCGGGAGTTCAGATATTTTCGGTGTTTTTCTGCACCATGCTGGTGATCAGCTCCTTCTCCTACGGGGAAAAGAGCGGCTGGAACGTCTACGTAAATGTGCTTCCCGTGAGCCGGGGGCAGATCGTCCTTTGCAAGTATCTGTTTGCCCTGATCTGCATGGCCGTGGCCGCCGCCTTTGGGCTTCTGGTCCAGTGCATCCTGAACGGAAGGAACGGGATTCCGGTCTTTCAGGATGCCTGGGTGACGGGGGCGGCGGTCATTACCGCCGGCCTGTTTCTCTCCGTCGTGCTGCCGGTGCTCTTCAAGGTGGGGGCGGAAAAGAGCCGGGTGATCCTGGTCCTGCTCTTTTTGATCCCCTTTGCGGCGGTCCTCATCATGGAAAAGACCGGGGTGAGGATCAGCCTTTCGCCGGAACGGCTCCTGTCCCTGCTTCCGGCAGTGGGCCTTGGGACAGCGGCCGTCGTGCTGCTTTCCTGCGTGGTCTCCATGGAAATCTATAAGAGAAAGGAGTTTTAATGTTCCCCGTGGCCCGATCACATTTCTTTTAAAACAGGATTGCAAAAGCGGCATGCTGTGGTAGAATGGAGAGGATTAGGGAAACGCTGATCAAAGCGTTTCCTCGGGGACGGGCGGGACCGGCGGGAAAGGAGCGGGAGATGACAAAAGAAGAACTTGCGGGAATCGTGATCGAGCGTTTGAAAGAGGAGTATCCGGATGCGGACTGCACGCTGGATTACGACCAGGCGTGGAAGCTTTTGGTGAGCGTGCGGCTGGCGGCCCAGTGTACGGATGCCAGGGTCAACGTGGTGGTGGAGGACCTGTACGCGAAGTATCCGGACGTGGACGCGCTGGCGGCGGCGGACGCAGAGGACATCGAAGCCATCGTGCGGCCCTGCGGTCTGGGAAAGAGCAAGGCAAGGGACATAAGCGCCTGTATGAAGATTTTGAAGGAGCGGTATGGCGGGCAGGTGCCGGATGATTTTAAGGCGCTTCTGGCGCTCCCAGGGGTGGGACGAAAGAGCGCGAACCTGATCATGGGGGATGTGTTCGGGAAGCCGGCCATCGTGACGGACACCCACTGCATCCGCCTGGCGAACCGGATCGGGCTGGTGGACGGGGTGAAAGATCCCAAAAAGGTGGAGATGGCCCTCTGGGAGATCATCCCGCCGGAGGAAGGGAACAGTCTCTGTCATCGGTTTGTTTATCACGGGCGGGAGGTGTGCACGGCCAGGACGGCGCCCTTTTGCGGGCGGTGCTGTCTGGCGGACGTGTGTGCGAAGAAGGGGATATAAAAGAAGAAAACAGGCCGGGCCGGTCCTTTGAAAAAAGGGAGGCCCGGTTTTTTATGCGCAGCCCCATGCAGAGGAAGTATGCCGCGGAAGCGGCGCATGGGGCGCGCGGCGAGTAGGGGAAAAGGACCGCTCCCCTATTCGATTGCGCATGGGGCGAAAAGTTGTTTATATCTGTAAAAACGTTTTCTAAAAAAGATGTAAGTCTGGTGAGACATTTTTGACTGGAAACGGAGAAAAAAAGGAAATGATGCATAAGAAACAGGGGAATATTGAAAAAAATAAAGTAATAGTTGACAATGGAAGGACAGATAGATATAATAACCATATACTTATTTTGTGCATTTTGAGAAAACGTTTTCCTGAATGGCACAAAACATCTATATTATTTATCATTCAAAGGAGGAAGTAAGATGAAAAAGCTGTTGAGTGTACTGGTGGCCCTGACGATGGTCCTGTCGCTGATGGCGGGCTGTGGTTCCGGAGGGGACGAGAAGAAGGAGACGTCCGCGCCGAAGCAGGAGGCGGACGGGAGCGCCTCGGACCAGGGAGGTTCGGAGAAGGCGGACGCGGGAACGGAGGCCGCCCCGCAGGAGGAAGGTTCTCAGAATTATGACAAGGTAAAGATCGCTTCCCCGATCCCTCTGACCGGACCAAATTCTCAGTATGGCATGGCTTACAAGAATGCCCTGGAGATGGCTGTGAAGCAGTTCAACGAGAGCGGCGGACTCGGAGGGAAAGAGGTGGAGCTTGAGATCCTGGACGACCAGAGCGACGTGACCCAGGCGACCAACCTTGCCAACCAGATCATTGACGACAAAGACGTGTTCGCGGTGGTGGGAACTTTTGGTTCTTCCGTGGGGATGGCCACGGCCCCGATCTATCAGAGCGGCGGGATGCCTCTGATCGCCCCCAATATCTCCCATCAGGATTTCCCCCAGACGGGCGATCTGCTGGTGCCGATCTCTCCGACGGCCACCATTGAGATCAACGGCGTGGCGGACACGCTGTTTGCCTGCACCGGAGAGGGGAGCAAGATGGCGATCCTCTATGCGACCACGGACCTGGGCGTGAACGTCAACAGCATCCTGACGGAGAAATGGCCGGAGCTTGGCGGCGAGATCGTGTACAGCAATTCCTTCGTATCCGGGGAGACCAAGGACTTTTCGGCGCTTCTGACGGAAGTGATCGCCCTGGAGCCGGACATCATCTACACCTCCGGCGAGTACTACGACGTGGCTTCCGTGATCCTTCAGGCCCGCCAGCTTGGCGTTTCCGAGGACGTGATCTTCAGCGGCCCCGGCCAGTGCTTCACCCAGGAGTTCCTGGACCTGTGCGGGGACCAGGCTTATAACGGGATCTACTGCGGAACGCTTCCCGCTTATTTCGAGGACGTGATCACGAAAGAGAACTACAGCGACACCATGGTGAATTTCATGACGGATTATAACAACACGTACTCGGAAGCCTGCAACGGGTTTGCGGGAAACTGCTATGACGGCATCATGCTGACGCTCCTGGCGGCCCGCAAGGTGGGCACGGACGACCCGAAGGCCCTGGTGGAGGCAATCGTTTCTTATGAGGGATACGAGAGCGTTTCCACGGAGCATCTGTTCTTCAGCGATTACAACTATGCCAACAAGTCTCTCTGCGCCTACACGGTGAAGGACGGACATTTTGCCAAGGTTGAATATTGATCTTCCTGTTTTTTGCGGGGCGGTATGCAGATACCGCCCCGTACAGTAAAATCCAAGAGAGAAAGGTAGGAGGCAGGTGTTTTTACAACAGTTAATCAACGGGCTGACCCTGGGCAGCATTTATGCGCTGATCGCGATCGGCTATTCTCTGGTGTTCGGGGTGCTCCAGATCGTGAATTTTGCCAACGGATCCATTTACATGCTCGGCGGATTCCTGACTTTGGTGCTTTACAATAAGTTCCGCATCAATTTTCTGCTCTGTTTTGCCCTGGCGCTGATCATCAACGGGTTCGTGGGCTTTTGCCTGGACCGGTTTGCCCTGCGCCATTTAAGGCAGAAAAAGGCCACGAAGCTGGTGGGCCTGATCACCACCATGGGGTTTGCGACGGTGATCGAAAATTTCGTCATGCTGTTCTTTTCCAATGCGACGGTCCCCTATCCCAACAAGATCGACTTCGGTTCCTTCTCGATCGGGTCCGCGGTGGTCTCTTCCACCCAGGTGATCATTTTCCTGGTGGTCCTGGTGCTGCTCCTCCTGATGTCCTGGGTGGTGTACGGGACGAAGGTGGGCAAGGCCATGCGGGCGGTGTCTCAGAATGCGGACGCGGCCAAGCTGATGGGGATCGACGTCAACGGGGTGATCGCCATGACCTTTATCCTGTCGGCGGTGTTAGCCGGGATCTCGGGGACGATGGTGGGCATGTATTATCAGATGATCGATTTCACCTCCGGGTTTTCCATCGGCATGAAGACCATGGCGGCGGCGGTCCTCGGCGGCGTTGGCTCCCTTCCCGGGGCGGTGACGGGCGGCCTGATCATCGGCGTCGTGGAATCCCTGGGGGCAAGCTACATAAGCTCCGCATACCGGAATGCATTCGCCTTTGCGGTACTGATCATAGTGATCCTGTTTCTGCCGAACGGCCTGTTCGGCAAGGAAAAAGTTACGAAAGTCTGAGGTGTCTGCATATGAAAATGGTAAAAGTATTTTTTGCAAAAAACCTGAAATGGTTTACGATCCTGTTTTTCGGGCTGCTGGCAGTGCTTCCTTTTTTTATGACTTCCAACTACGGGATGCGCATGTTGACGGTGTGTATGCTTTATGTTATGATGGCTTTTAGCCTGAATCTGCTCACGGGCTTTCTCGGCGTCATGACCATCGGGCATATCGCTTTCATGGGCATCGGCGCTTATACGGCGGCGATCCTGGTGAAGAATTATCACTGGGAGACGCTTCCCTGTTATCTGGCCGCGATCCTCTTGAGCGGGTTTTTCGGCCTTCTGCTTTCGCTGGCGGCGTTGAAGCTGCAGGGGTATTACATGACGATCCTGACGCTTGGCTTCTGTGAGATCGTCCGCCTGGTGGAGATCAACTGGGAGAGCCTGACCCGCGGGGCGCTGGGGATCTCCGGCATTTCCGCGCCGGTGTTCTTCGGGATCCGTCTCTCCTCCCGCCGTTCGATCTATTATCTGATGCTGGTGCTTCTGATCCTGACGCTGCTCCTGATCTGGTCCATCATCAATTCCAAGGCGGGCAACGCGATCATGGCAATCCGGGAGGATGAGCTGGCGGCGCGGGCCATGGGGATCCACGTATTCAAGTACAAGACCATTGTCTTCGTCCTTTCCGCCATGATCATGGGGCTGGCCGGCGCGTTTTACGCCCAGTACATGACCTACATTGATCCGGGGGTCTTTACGGTCTCGGCTTCCCTGAACATCCTCATCATGGCCATCTTCGGCGGACTGGGGAATCTCCTCGGCACGATCATCGGAGCCTCTGTGCTGACGATCCTGCCGGAGATGATCCGTTTCCTGGCGGAGTACCGGAACCTGATCTACGGGATCCTGATTATCATACTGATGTTAGTCAAGCCGGACGGGCTGCTCGGGTCCGTGAATTTTAAGTATATCCGGCAGCAGGCGTCTGTACAGAAGGAGAACGGGGGGGAATAATGGAACGGTTGCTGAGAATAGAGAACGTGACGCAGAAATTCGGCGGCCTGACGGCCCTGAACAATGTAAACATGCATGTGGACAAGGGGGAGATCGTGGGGATCATCGGCCCCAACGGTTCCGGAAAGACCACCATGTTCAACATCATTACCGGGATCTACCGCCCGACGGAGGGGCAGGTGCTCTATCAGGACGAGCCGATCACGGGGATGGAGCCTTACCTGATCTCCAGGAAGGGGCTGGCCAGGACTTTTCAGAACATCCGTCTCTTTTCACGGATGACGGCCTTTGACAACGTGGTCATCGGGATGCACGCGCGGACGAAGACCAACATGTGCGACATCGTGCTCCACCTCCCCAGGAAGCGCCGGGAGGAAAAGGAATGTGAGGAGCGGGCCATGGAGCTTCTGAAGCTGGTGGATCTTTACGACGTCCGCTATGAGCTGGCCAGCTCTCTGTCCTACGGCCATCAGAGAAGGCTGGAGATCGCCAGGGCCCTGGCCACGGGGGCGGAGATCCTCCTTCTGGACGAGCCGGCGGCAGGCATGAACGAGCAGGAGACGGACGAGCTTCTGCAGATCATCCGGAGGATCAAGGAGCTTAAGAAGACGGTCATTCTGATCGACCATGATATGAAGTTCGTGATGAATATCTGCGAGCGGCTGTACGTGCTGAACTACGGGGTGCTGATCGCTGACGGCACGCCGGAGGAGATCAGCAAGAATCAGGACGTGATCGACGCTTATCTGGGGGAGGATGACGAATGACGCTGTTGAAGGTGGAAAATTTATCGGTGAATTACGGCAGTATCCGGGCGGTCCGGGAGATTTCCTTCGAGGTGAACCAGGGGGAGATCGTGACCTTGATCGGATCCAACGGGGCGGGCAAGACGACGACGATGAATACCATCGCCGGCCTGAAAGAATTAAACGGGGGAAAGATCTTCTGGAACGGCGCGGACGCCACGGCCTGGAACGCGAAGCGGAAGGTGAAGGAGGGGATCGTCCTTTCTCCGGAGGGGCGGCAGGTGTTTCCGGACTTTTCCGTGTACGACAACCTGATGCTGGGCGGGTATCATTTTTCCAATGAGGAAAACCAGAAGACCCTCCGGACGGTCCACGAGCTGTTCCCCGTCCTTGAGAAGCGGGAGAAGCAGATGGCGGGGACGCTTTCCGGAGGAGAGCAGCAGATGCTGGCGGTGGGGCGGGCGCTCATGAGCCAGCCGAAGCTTCTGATGCTGGACGAGCCGTCCATGGGGCTGGCGCCCCTGATCGTGAAGGAGATTTTTTCTCTGATCCGGCGGATCCGGGAGGAGATGGGGACCACGGTGCTCTTGGTGGAACAGAATGCCAGGATGGCCCTCAAGATTTCGGACAGGGCCTATGTGCTTCAGACGGGCAAGATCACCCTGGAGGGAAGCTCGAAGGAGCTTCTGCAGTCGGAAGAGGTGCAGAAGGCGTATCTCGGGATGTGATGCATTCAGGGATGCGGATCATTCAGGGCCGGATTGTATTTGGGAATGGAAAGAGTTTGAAAATGCAGATTTTGCTGAAAGATGCGGAGAGGAAGGGATTACTATGGAAAAACGGAAATTTGGAAGATCGGGCGTGAGCGGCTCGGTCATCGGCCTCGGAACCTTCGCCATGGGCGGAGGAAAATGGTGGGGAGAGTTTGACGAGGGCCTGGCGGAGCAGACCATCGTGGAGATGGCGGACGCGGGCATGAACACGCTGGACACGGCCCCGATCTACGGCCTGGGGCGCAGCGAGGAGATCGTGGGGCGGGCCCTCAAGCGGATGAACCGCAAGGATGTGGTGGTCTGCACCAAATGCGGGAACTGGTGGCATGATGTGAGGGGCTCCCGCCGGAAGGTGGACATGTACGACGTGCCCATTTACAAGGCCCTGGACCGGAGCACCATCCGGGAAGAGGTGGAGTATAGCTTAAAGCGGCTGGGAACGGACTACATTGACGTGTATTATACCCATTCCCAGGCGGAGCCGCCGGTCATGACCACCATCGAGGAGACCATGTCGGCCCTGATGGACCTGAAAAAGGAGGGCAAGATCCTCGCCATCGGCGCCGCCAACGTGAGCATGTGGCATCTGGAGGAATATGTGAAGTGGGGACAGCTGGACATCATCCAGCAGAAGTATTCTCTCCTGGACCGGGCCATCGAGAAGGAGATCGTTCCCTTCTGCCTGGAGCACGGCATTGCCATCCAGACCTATTCGGTGCTGGAGAAGGGGCTTCTGACCGGGCGTTACCAGAGGGGGACCAAAGTGGAGGCGGGAAACATCCGTGAGGAAAGCCCCTGGTTCCTGCCGGAGAACATTGAGAAGCCGCTGGAGCTTTTGGACGGCTGGAAGGACCTGTGCGAGAAGTACAACTGCCACGTGGGCAACCTGGTGATCGCGTGGACCAAGCAGCAGCCGGGAATCACCAATGTGCTCTGCGGGGCCAGAAAGCCGGAGCACATGAGGGACAACGCCGTCGGCGGGACTTTTGTGATCGACGAGGCCGACATGGCCCGCATGAACCGGGAGATCGCGGAGAAGATCGTGCTGGCGTAAAGCCACGGCTGTGAGGGAAATGTTGTCATAGACAGACGGATCGGGAAATAAGATGATAAAAAAGAAAAGCCGGAGGAGACCGGATGGCCGGGACGACGGTGAACGTGAGTATCCGCATGGACGCGGAGATCAAAACGGAGGCGGAGGACTTATTTTCTGAATTGGGCCTGAGCCTTGGCGCGGCGATCAATGTCTTTGTCCGCCAGGCAGTGCGCCGGGGCGGGATCCCTTTCAGGGTAACTCTGGGAAAAGACAGGGGAAGGGAGCTTTCGGCGGCGGAGGCAGAGCCGCCGGAGAGACCTCAGGGGCGGCAGGAGGCCGGGGGATCACTCGGGCCGCAGGAGCATTCCAGCCTGGAGGATTTTTTTGCGAGACTGGACGCCGGATAAAACGGCGTCCTGCGGCCGGAGGATGTGGCAAAGTCTGACGGAAACATTTTGGCGGACGGGGAAACAGGAGAAGGGAAAGGAATTGAGGAGGAGACGGTCCCTCTGGCGGGATCCTTAGAATCGTCGAATGCCGGGACAGGCATCCGGGTCTACGTGATCCTGGCGTTTTCCCTTGTTCTTCTGGCAGGAGGCCTCCTGTTCTACAAGAAAAGACGCAGGGACGGGAGGAAGGCAAGGGTATAGGGAGATATCAAATGAAAACGCACGCGTGTGTTTAAGCGTGCGTTTTCGTGCGTTTAGGGGCGCCCGCAGGTGGATAATTCATATCTGGCGGAACGTCCCTTTCCGATCAGAGTGAGTTTTCCGTGATCCGCAAGTTTTTTCAGAATACGATATGCCTGACTGCCGTTTATATTTAACAGTTGCTGAACGTTGTCCCTGGTAATATATTTTTGCTGTTTTGCCAGGGTGAGTATCAGTTCTTCGTATCGGAGCTTATCGACTCCGATCTGCCTGACATAAGCGATGGGATCATTTTGCTCTCTGTATATTTTTTTGATAAAATATAAGAGCGGGACTTTCCGTTTCCACTTGCTTCCACCAGCCCGGTTTCCACCAGCTTTTCTACATTCGCCTTGGTTCTCGCTTCGCTGATGTGGATCGTTTCTGCCAGTTCATGAATAGTCGCTCTTCGCTGTGTCTGAAGCACGGACAGAATGAGCAGGGAGTTGATCGGCAGCCGTCTTCCGATCCGGTTCTCTTCCTTGGAAATCATGCGTGCAAATGGGAGATCCGGTTTTGCTCTTTGGATGAATAGCTTTACATAAGTTTCCGTTGATTCGGAATAATCGGGAAGCGGACGTCCGTAAATAATGGAGCCTTCGAAAATACGATCGATTCCCCGGCCGGTACGCTCGGCCAGTCCGATCCGTTTCAATGCATCCGCCAGGGTTTGATTTCTGCCATGAGGTTCCACAGTAAGAAGGTTGCTGAAATTGACTCCGTCAATGAATCCTCCCGGGCTGCTGATGGACAATCCCTCATCTTCGATCGCCAGGCGCATCATCTGCAGGATTGAATAATCCCGATGGCAGAATGCATTGACCAGGCCTTCACGGAATGCGGATTCTGAAAATTCCGGAATCGGGATCCGAAATAGTCCGTATTCCATTTCGCGCTCCGGATTCCACGCTTTCATATAATTTTCAAAGATTTCAAACAGGGCCGGCAGTGGTTTTGCAAACTGCTCGTTGACTCTGACAGAGGTTCCTTTCAAGACCTGAAAACTCGCCTTGGCGGTTGGTATCAGTTCCTGCAGCCGCTCTCCCTGGCGGCCGCGGCCTTCATGTGGTCGTTGATGTCACTGGCCCGCACGTCGAGGGCGCCCCGGAAGATACCGGGAAAGGCCCGCACGTTGTTGATCTGGTTGGGGAAATCGCTGCGGCCGGTGGAGACGACGACGGCGCCGCTGGTGACTACCTTGATCTCGTCGATCTTCTTTCCCACCAGCCGCAGCGCATTTAAAAGTCCCGCCAGGGCAATGACCTCCGTGCCGTGCTGGTCGTCGTGGAAGACGGGGATATCGCAGCGCTCCTTAAATTTTCATTCGATCACAAAACAGCGGGGGCGCTGATGTCCCCCAGATTGATGCCGCCGAAGCTTCCGGCCAGCAGAGCGACGGTCTCCACGATGGTATCCACGTCCTTGCTCCTTATGCAGAGCGGGATGGCGTCCACGCCGCCGAAGGCTTTGAAGAGGACACAGTTTCCCTCCATGACCGGCATTCCGGCTTCCGGTCCGATGTCCCCCAGGCCGAGGACGGCGGTGCCGTCGGTGACGACCGCCACCGTATTCCAGCGCCTGGTCAGCTCATAGCTTTTATTGACATCCTTCCGGATCTCCAGGCAGGGCTCTGCCACGCCGGGAGTGTAGGCCAGAGAAAGGGCCTCTTTGCTGTCCACCGCCGCCCGCGGGGTCAGTTCAATCTTTCCTTTCCATTCGTAGTGCAGCCTCAGTGATTCCTTTGAAGGGGCGGAAGCTGATTATGTACCGGCGGGGCATTACCAAGAGCGAGGATATGCTGCGGAACTATCTGCTACAGCATGAGACGGAGGTTACGATCTTGGACATTGACAGTTATGACGGTTCTCTTTTTACGAAGTGCGAGCTGGAAGGTGCGGCGCTTCTTTTTTATTCTCTGTATGAGCAGAGGTTTCCCCAGTTTGTCTCTGTCCCTGCCGCCTGGGATATTCCCGTTCCGCTGGGATTTTATTATCACAGGGACTGCCGCCCCATTGTCCGGGAGTTTGTGAAGGTGGCGGCAAAGTTATTTGAAGAATACGAAAAATAGATCGAAAAATAAATCGTAGAATAAAGAACAGGGAGGAATTGAATTTTGACAGCGATCGCAAATGCAAAAATAAAAAGAAATTCGGCGCCGGAGCTGGCAGAGCTCTTCGGCGTCAACCGGTTTACCGTGCGCATGGCGCTGCAGAAGTTAAATACCCTGGGGCTTTTGGGGACCTGCATGGGCGATGGCACCTATGTCCGTTCTTTTGATTTTGAGAGGCACCTGCAGAATATCTATCAGTTCTATATGACGCCGGAGCTTCTGGAGGATGTCTCGGAATTCCGCGCGGTCATCGAGGTGGAATGTGCGAGGCTTGCCGTGAAACGCCATACGGCCCAAGAGCTTGAGGAACTCAAAGTCTGCTGCCAGATTTTCGAGGACCGTATTACCGTCTATGTGGATGCGAAGGAGGACCCGGAGAGTCATGGATCTGAAACCCGGCGATGAGATCCCCAGCATGAACAGCCACTGGCGCATTTACGAGGTAGTAAAAGCCAGGGATTTCAGGACCTGCAAGCGGATCCTCACGGAGATGATCGACAACGACGCCAGAGAGGTGTGACGGGGAGGATGGATTTTGAGGAAGGGCCAAGCTGGGTGTGGAATTTTTAAGGATAGTCTGCTATGATAGAAAACGGGGGTGCTTTCATGGCGGAAAACCAAAATGGGGAGAAAAAAGATGAAACTGAATTACAGGCGGACATTTCTGATCGGTTTTGCTTTTATGGCCATCAGTGTATTCTGGCAGATGTATGACAACATTATCCCGCTGATCCTGCAAAATACCTTTCATTTGAAGGAGGGGGCCATCGGCGCGATCATGGCGGCGGACAATGTGCTGGCGGTGTTTCTGCTTCCGGTGATCGGCGCCTTTTCCGACCGGGTGGATACAAGGCTTGGAAAGCGGATGCCATTTATCGTGGGCGGGACGGCGGCGGCCGTGGTTTCCATGATGCTCCTGCCGGTCTCGGACCGGTTCATGAGCCTGCCGATGTTTATCATCGCTCTGGGAGTGACGCTGTTCGCCATGGGGATGTACCGTTCCCCGGCGGTGGCGCTGATGCCGGACCTGACGCCCAAGCCCCTCAGAAGCAAGGCCAATGCGGTGACGACGGCCTTCTCCCGCTATGCGGTGACCGTGTGGGGACTGGAAGACGGCGGCACTGCCTCCAAATTACCATCCGGTGATCCAGGCGGGCTTCGCGGCGATCGGCGTGGGCTGGGCGGCGATCGATGTGAACTCTCTTCCCATGGTGGTGGAGATGAGCAGGGACAGGGACGTGGGAAAGTATACGGGCCTTTATTATACATTTTCCATGACGGCGCAGATTGCGACGCCGATCCTCTCCGGTCTTTTGCTCCAGTATGTCTCTTACCGGGCCATGTTTCCCTATGCGGTGGTGTTCAGCGGGGCGGCCTTTGTGACCATGCTCTTCGTAAAACACGGGGACAACAGGCCCGTGTCGAAAAAGTCGCTGATCGAGCATTGTGACGTGGAGGATTAGCGTCGGTTCAGGTTTAGGTGATTTAAAGATAGATGATTTTCGGAGGGATGGCTGTTATGACAGGATGGAGTGTGGCGCTTGCGTTGGCCGGACTGGTCTGTTTGTATTTTCTGATGATCATGCCCCGTGTGATCGGGAAGCCGGACGTCTCCCCCTTTCTGGGCGTTTACTATGCCCACAGAGGGCTTCACGATAATTCGGCCGGCGTGCCGGAAAACTCGCTTCCGGCTTTTTTACTGGCAGCGGAGCAGGGATACGGCATCGAGATGGATGTGCAGCTGGCGAAGGACGGGAAGGTGGTGGTCTTTCATGATAATACTCTGAAGCGGGTCTGCGGTTTGGATGCACCGGTCAATTCCATGACTTATGAAGAGCTTCAGGGGCTTTCTCTGCTTGGCACGAAGGAACGGATTCCGCTGCTTTCGGAGGTCCTTCAGGCAGTGGACGGGCGGGTCCCCCTGATCGTGGAGATCAAGATGGCGGATTCAAGGACCAGGGTCTGCGAGCTGGCGGACAAGATCTTGCAGAACTATCCGGGGCAGTATTGCATGGAATCCTTTCATCCACTGGCCGTTTACTGGTATAAAAGGCATCGCCCGGAGATTGTCCGGGGGCAGCTCTCGGCGGACTTTGTAAAGGAGGACGGGAGGGAGACCTTTCCCATGTGGATCGTCCATCATCTTCTGACAAATTTTGTCACAAGGCCGGATTTTGTTTCCTATTCCCACAAGGGGGCGGGCGTGTGGGCCAGAAGGATCTGCCGCAGGCTCTATCGGAACCTGTCCGTGGCCTGGACCATCCGCTCGGAGACGGAACTTCGGGCGGCGGGGGATCAGTTTGATCTGTTTATTTTTGAGGGATTTCGGCCGAGGAAGCTGATTGACTAATGTGCCATAGATGGCATATAATATAAGCACCATAAGTCGTACTCTTTTATTGACAAAAGGAGCGTATTATGATCGCTACAAGGCAAATGGGCGTAAGGGCAAATATAAAAAAATATTTTGATATGGCATTTAACGGGGAACCAGTAATTGTTTCACGAAAAGGAAATAAAAACGTCGTGATCATCTCCGAAGCAGAGTACAATGAGTTGGCAAAGGCCAAAAGAAATGCAGAATATCTGGAAAAATTAAACAGGGCAGACGAACAAATAATCGTGAAATGTTGTAGAGGACATTATACAGATTGATGGCTGTTTCTTGCTGCAACAGCCATTTTTTGCATCTCGGGAATAAGAAATCCAAACCGGCACATACTGACTGTAAGGATCGGGCATTGTCATAGGGGACAGCCTGGAAAAACAGACAGAAAGAGGGAAAGATTCCATGACGGGAAGCAAATTTCAGCGGGGAAAGGCCAGCATTGCCTTTGAGGAGGGGCCCCAGATCATCGGACAGGCCTCGGTGGCCGGAAAAAAGGAGGGGGAGGGACCGCTTGCGGCTTATTTTGACGTGATCGAGCCGGATCCCATGGTGGGGTGCGACAACTGGGAGGCGGCGGAGAGCGCCCTCCAGAAAGAAGCGGCGGACCTGGCCATTGAGAAGGCCGGGCTGGTGCGCACAGAGGTCCGCTATCTGTTTGCCGGGGACCTTTTGGGGCAGCTCATCGCCACTTCCTTCGGCACGGTAGATTTGGAGATTCCTGTCTTCGGGCTCTACGGGGCCTGCTCCACTATCGGCGAGGCGCTCTGCCTGGGAGCCATGACCGTGGAGGCGGGATATGCAGAATATGTGATGGCCATGGCCTCCAGCCATTTTGCCAGTGCGGAGAAGCAGTTCCGTTTTCCCCTTGAGTACGGAAACCAGAGGCCGCTTTCCACCACCTGGACCATCACCGGCTGTGGTTCTTTTATTTTGGGAAAGCGGGGCGGCAGGGTCCGCATCACCGGCATCACGCCGGGAAAGATCGTGGACATGGGACTTAAGGATTCCATGAATATGGGAGCCTGCATGGCCCCGGCGGCCTGCGACACCATATGCCGGAATCTGGAGGATTTCGGGAGAAGACCGAAGGACTACGATAAGATCATTACCGGGGATCTGGGCGAGGTGGGGCAGAAGATCCTTCTGGATTTTGTGAAGAGCCGCGGTTATGAGATCGCAGACCGGCATATGGACTGCGGCATCGAGATCTTTGACAAGGAAAGCCAGGATACCCACTCCGGCGGGAGCGGCTGCGGCTGCTCGGCCATCGTTCTGGCGGCCTACATCCTGCCGAAGCTTGCCTCCGGGGAATGGAAGCGGGTCCTGTTCCTGCCCACGGGAGCGCTCCTCTCCAGCACCAGCTTCAATGAGGGGCAGAGCGTGCCGGGGATCGCCCACGGGGTGGTGCTGGAGCACTGTAGTGAATAAATGAGGGATTAAATGAAAAATTAATGAGGGATAATAGGGGGCTGCAGGCGTTCAGTCAATTCCCATCTGGCTGAGCGCCTGATCTGTCATCAGGGAGTATTCATGCCAGAGGTAGTAGTATTCCGCCTGGCCGAATTTCAGCTCCTTCAAAGAACGGGAAGCGGGACTTGCCAAAAATCGTTTGGCAGGGAACGGATAGGAGACGGTCCAGGGCTTGGGTGCGCCTGCGAAATGGACAATGGCCGGATCATAGTCCGGTTTTTTCTGCATCCGGTCGAAATACCACAGGCAAAAATTATAAGGCATGTGCCAGATATCCGGGAACCGGTCAAAATCATAGTACCGGACATTTCCCACAAATGCGGCGGAAAAAAGCCCCTGATCTCCCCAATAAGCTTTCTTTTCTCCATTTCCTCCGACAATTCGGTTAACTTCCTCGGCAAGCACGCAAAACTCATCCAGTGTCAGACCGTTTTGCCGCAGCTTTTCCAGATTGATCATGTAAGAGCCGGAATTAAAGATGCCGCGGAGAATATAGGGAAGGCAGTTTTCCCAGTCGCCCAGGTCGTCCGCCTGATAGGGGGCCAGGCGATTCGCTTCCAGCTTATAGGAGATGCCGGTTGCGATCAGCGCATTGTCCTGAAAGTCATAGTGGTAATAGGGAGAAATGTCTCCGACAACCATGGTATCCCCTGCATCCAGATACAGGATACGGGAAACCGTTTCCGGCAGCAGCAGGTGTGCGCAGGCGGAATAATAAGCTTCTTTGGTCCAGCCGCCGTACTTTGACAGAAGGAGGAAGGGCTCCGGGTCGGGAACGAGTATGGGGTGAAGCGTGAGGTTGGAGAAGGACTCACAGAGGGCGTGAAGCATTTCCAGACGTTTTGCAGAGATATCGCTATATAAAAGATAGAAATCAATCTGTGCGGAGGACAGGTTACGGGAAATGGTCATGAGGTTCACTGCCAGATAGGGAGCCAGATTGTCGTCGCAGGAAGTCAGGATATGATACCGGGGGGGGGTATATGGAGAAACAGTGTTCATAGGAAAAGACCTCTCAAATGTAAAATTTTTTTATAGTCTAACACAGTTTTTGGCAGAGTGCAACGGGCAATTTGGCCGAAAATATGTTCGGCTTATAAAATTTAGCTAAACTTATTATCAATTTATAAAATTTAGCAAAAACGGTTGACATTTCACAAAAAGCGGCATATAATGACGGCACCGTCACATCAGGCGGTGCTTCTTTTCGGGGATTCCCCCGATGATTCCATAAAATAAAACTTAAAATGACAAGTTATTGCGGGGTGAGGCCATGGCCTGTGTGCCTGGGGATATTCTTTATAAGACTTACAGGATTTTGGACGTGTTGGGAAAAGGCGGAAGCGGCACGGTGTATCTGGTGCGCCATGAGCGCAGCGGAAGGCTCTGGGCCGTGAAGGAGATTGCAAAAGAGGAAAATCATCTGATCATGGAGGCGGAGCTATTGAAAAAGCTTCGGCATCCGGGGCTTCCGGCCGTGGGAGACATTCTGGAACAGAATGGGATGTTTTATCTGGTGATGGATTACATCGAGGGAAAATCCTTAAGGAGACTTCTGGAAGAGGAAACCCGTTTCAGCCAGGAGCAGGTGGTGGCATGGGGAATTGAGTTGTGTGGGGTTCTGGAATATCTGCACACCAGGACTCCCTCTGTGATCTACCGGGACATGAAGCCTTCCAACGTGATGCGGCGGGAGGACGGAAGCCTTGTGCTGGTGGATTTTGGAACGGCCAGGGAGAGGAAGGAGGAGGCCGAGGGAGACACGGTCTGGTTGGGAACCAGGGGCTATGCGGCTCCGGAGCAGTACGGAGGACATGGGCAGACCGGCCCGGAGACGGATGTTTACGGACTTGGCGCAGTACTGTACCACCTGCTGACCGGTCGCAGCCCGGCGGATCCGCCCTATGGATTTGTGCCGATTCGAATGGTCCGACCGGAGCTTTCCGGCGGTCTGGAGAAGATTCTTGCATGCTGCACCAGGGATAATCCGGAAGAGCGTTATCAGTCCTGCGGGGAGCTTGCCTGGGCGCTGGAGCATTATAAAGAGCTGGATGAGGCCTTCATCCGGCAGAAAAAGAGAAGGAGACGGATCTTTGCGGCATGTTTTGCCGCCACGGCGGCGGCCTTCGGGGGGAGCAGGGCAATGGCCTCTCTGGAACAGCGGGCCATTGCGGGGACCTACCAGGCCCAGATCGCGGAAGCCGGGGGCGCGGTCCACAGGGAGGACAGGCTGGCGGCGTGCAGAAAAGCGATCCGTCTGGAACCGGGGCTGGCAGAAGGATATCAGTGTCTGATGGAGATCTTTCTGGAGGATGGAATGTTTTCGGAGGAAGAAGAGCTTACCCTGCGGGAGGTCCTGAATGAGAGGCCGGACGGAGGAGGACGCTTTCTGGACCGGCTCCAGAGGAACGGGACAGAATACCAGAGGGCGGCTTATGAGATTGGGCAGGCGTATTTTTATGACTATGAAGGGGCGGACGGGAAGCGGGCTTCCGCCAGATGGCTCCTGGCGGCGGCCGGGCCGGTGGAGAACAGCGGTCTTTCCGAACAGGAGCTTTTACGCGCCGGGGTTTTAAGCAAGATCGCGGGCTATTACGACGGGCTGGATATCCAGAAAAGAAACGGGGACAGCGAGGCTTCCTATGGAGAATACTGGCTTGATCTGGAAGAACTTTGCAGCCGGAAGCTTGAGGAGGGGGACAATCGGATCACCGCGCTTCTGGCGGACAGGGAGCTCCTGGCAGGACTGTCCCTCAGGGCAGAGCAGTTTAAAAAGGCAGGGGTCGGCGCGGATTCCATGGAGAAAGCTCTTTTGCAGGTGCAAAACAGGCTGGAAACTTGGGAAGCGGAACCGGACCGGTCGGAATATGAAGCGCGGCTGGAGCAGGATGTGCGGGAAGGGCTTTTGACGGCCAGAAGGGCCGTCGGTGCGGCATTTCCGGCAGAAGGGCGGGAGGAGGATGGATATGGGACAGGAAATGATTGAAAGCTTTCACAGGTGGTCGGTGATACTTGGAACGGCCGGGATCTGCGGGTCCGTGCTGCTGGCAGTCCTGTTTTGGAGATTCCGGTACGGGGGGAAGGTTTCAGGATGGATCAGGGACAGGAGGAAAAGGCGGAGGCGGTTTCGGGACGGGACGGCCATCCTTTTGGCGGCGGCGCTTCTCATTCCGTCTGCGGGAGCCCTGGCGGCGGAGGCATCCGAGCTGCCGGATCCGCCGGAAGAGACTGCCGGGAAAGTGTCTGTGGCAGTTTTGGGAACCTCGGTGAGGCCGGATGTCTATCAGGATACGGCCGTGGCCGAGGTCACATTCCGGGAGAAAAATTTTGATAAAAACGGGATCTGCATGATCATCGGAGACGAGACGGGGAGGGAGACCAGGCTTACCCTTGAGGAGGACGGCTGGGCCGGCCTGTCCGGACTGGGGGAGGGGGCGCTGGAGGTGATCCCCTATGAGACGGCGGATGCCGGAAGCGAAGCCCCGGAGGAGACGCCGCAGCCGGGGGAGGATGCGGACCGATGGTTTCTGGACAGTGAGGAGGGCGCTTCGGAACACACGGAGGAGCGGACAGTGAAAATGCGGTTGCGTTTTCCGGCGGAGGGCCGTTTTGAGATCCGGGAGATTACCTGCCGGGATCTGGCAGGAAACGTATCCGGGCTTCCGGAGCCGGTTTCCGTGACCATTGACCGGACACCGCCAGTCCTTGAAATCCATATCCCGGAGGAGGAACTGGTCCATGAGGGGTATTACAGCCATCCGGTCACGGTGTGGCTTTATCTCAAGGAACATAATTTTAAACCAGATGAGGAAGAAGGGTTTCCGCAGATCTTTCTGGAGGCCGGAAAAGAGGAAGGAGGAGAAGAAATCCGGGCAGAGCGGGCCGAGGGCACAGAAGGATGCTGGGAAACGGCTTCCGAAAAGGGAGCCGACTGGTATAAGCTGCCGGTCAGTGTGACGGAGGACGGAAATTACCGCCTAAACGTATCCTATGAGGATCCGGCAGGCTGGTCCCTTTCGGCGGAAAGCCAGACAGAAGCAGAGTTTACGGTGGATGTGACAGCGCCGGAATTCGGGAGTATCACGGCCATGGGGGAATCCTGGAATGCGTTTTTTGAGCATATCACCTTTGGGCGCTATTCTTCGGATAAGGAACCTGTGATCCTGACAGGCGGGGACAGCGTTTCTCCTGTGGAGCCGCTCCGCTATCTCTGCGCGGACCGGGAGCTGACGGAGCGTGAGCTGGAGGAGATCGAGGAGGGGCAGTGGAAGGAGGGAGACAGCCTGGTGCTGGAGCCGGACATCCGGACGGTGGTTTACCTGAAGGTAACGAACTATTCCGGACTCAGCAGCTATTTTAATTCTTCCGGGCTTGTGATCGAGGACAAAGGTCCGGTCATCACTCTGTCGCCTCAGGGGGAGGCATGGGCAGGGAGCGGTATTTACCGGGGGAATGTGGAGCTTACGGCCGTTTTGAAAGAACCGGAAGAAACCGGGGTTGTTTCCGGGTTAAAGCATGCATCCTATGTGCTGGAGGCAGAGAGAGGGGGGAAGAGAGAACTTCTGGAGGAAGGGATCCTGCTGGACGGCTCCACAGAAACTGGAGCGGCGGAAGGACCCCTTAAAAGCTGGCAGGACAGACGGCTCCTGCCGGCAGACCGGTACGATGGAGAGACTCTGTGGTTCACGGTTTCGGCGGAGGATCTGGCCGGAAACCGGTCGGAAAAGAGCATATGCCTTGCCATAGACCGGACAGCCCCCGTACTGCAGATCATTTATGGGAACGAACAGCCGAAAAATGACCGTTACTACGACCGGGAACGGAGTGTGCTGCTTACCATTGAGGAAGTGAATTTTTCGGAGGAACGGGTGTGGATCTCGGTCACCAACACGGACCGGATCCTTCCGGAGATCTCCGGGTGGAGCCACAGAGGAAACCTGCACAGCTGCCGGATTGTTTTTTCGGAGGATGGGGATTATACGTTTTCGGTCCGGTGCGAGGATCTGGCGGGCCATGCGTCGGAGAGGACGGAGAAGGACTTTACCATAGACCGGACGCCGCCGAAGGTTTCTGTGGAATTTTCGGAGGAGGGCCGAACGGGAGGCGGCAGATATTACAATACACCGGGAACCGTCGAGATCACGGTGGAGGAGCATAACTTTGACCGGGAACAGGTGGCGGAGGAGCTTACGGCCCTGCTTGATGACGGCAGGATGCGGTCGTGGAAAGCGGAGGATTTTGACAGCCGGGGGGATACCCACACGGCATCTTTACCCTTTTCGGAAGACGGGGATTACCGGTTTTTGCTGGCCTGCGCGGACCGGGCCGGGAACAAAAGCGGGGAGGCGGCGGCGGAATTTTCGGTTGACCGGACGCCGCCGTCGATCGAGATCCTCGGATTGGAACCGGATTCGGCCAACCGGGGCGAGGTTGGGGCCGAGGTCCGGCTGGCAGATAAACGTCTGATCCCGGAGACGGCGGCAGTGGAGGTGGCCAGGCTGGATCAGGAGGGAGAGAAGAGGAGATATCGGTATCAGGAGCTCTCGGGAGGCGGCGGGGAGATCGTGAAAAAGCTTCTTCCGGAAAGCTTCCCCGAGACGGAGGAGGCGGACGGTCTGTATGTGCTGCGGGCGGCAGGGGAAGACAGGGCCGGGAACCGGACGGAGCGGGAACTCCTGTTTTCGGTCAACCGATATGGTTCTGTCTTTGCGGCTGCGGGGGAGACCGGAGAGTGGCTGGGCGCGGAGACATATCCCTATCTGCCCGAGGAGCGGGAAGTGGTCATCCGGGAGTACAATGTGGATCCGGTGGAGGATTTTCAGGTATCGCTCAGCAGGAACGGAGCGGTCGGTCTGCTTTCGGAGGGAAAAGGCTTTCAGCGTAAAGCGCTCTCGGAGGGGGCGGACACGGCCGGATGGAAAGTCTATGAGTACCGGATCCGAAAGGAGGTCTTTGAGCAGGAGGGGGACTATGAGCTGTTGTTCCATTCCATGGACCGGGCAGGAAACCGGACAGGAAATGGATCCGCCAGAAACGAGGAGCGGAAAAAGGTGTTTGCTTTTTCGGTAGATAAGACAGGGCCGTCGGCAGTCCTGTCCGGCGCGGAGGACAGAGGGCGATACCGCGCGGACAGCCTGGAGGTGTTTCTGGATATCCGCGACAATATGCGGCTCCAAAAGGTAGAAGTGAGGGCAGGGGATAAAAAAAGTCTTTATGAAGGGGAGAACCTGCGGCAGATCCTTTCGGAAGGGGAATTCAAGGTGGAGCTTTCGGAGACAGACGACTGGCAGACACTGGAGCTTTATGCCGAAGATGCGGCAGGAAACAGGCTGGAGCTGGGAAACGGCCGCCGGACGGGAGCCCCGGGATGCCTGGAGTGGGACTTTCTGATAACATCAGACTGGTGGATCCAGCTTTACAAGAGTCCGGGCCGCCTTGTCCTGCTCCTGTTTTTTGCCGGGGGGGCCTTCGCGGCCGCAGGCTTTGCGGGAATAAGGCTGAGACGGGCCAAAAAAAAGATGAAAGGGCTTCAGCCATAGTCAAACAACTATTTTTGTGATAGAATAACCTCAATAACAGGAATGGATGGAGGGAATGGAAATGAACTACTTAATTGGTATCGATCTGGGAACTTCCGCGACGAAGACCGTATTGTTCGATGAGAATGGAACGGTGGTCGCGTCTGCGTCGAAGGAGTATCCCCTGCATCAGCCGCAGAACGGGTGGGCGGAACAGGATCCGGAGGATTGGAAGCAGGCGGCGCTTGCGACGATCGCGGAAGTGGTGAGGGAGTCCGGCGCGGACAAGGAGGAGATCAAAGGGCTTGGGATCTCCGGCCAGATGCACGGCCTGGTCATGCTGGACGAGGACAACCAGGTGATCCGCCCGTCCATTATCTGGTGTGACCAGCGGACGGCGAAAGAATGCGAGGAGATCACAGAGAAGGTGGGGGCGGAGCGGCTGATCGAGATCACGGCTAATCCCGCCCTGACCGGGTTTACGGCTTCCAAGATCCTCTGGGTGAGGAATCATGAGCCGGAGAATTACGCAAAGTGCCGGCATATCCTGCTGCCGAAAGATTACGTCCGTCTGATCCTGACGGGAGAATATGCGACGGAGGTGTCGGACGCTTCCGGGATGCAGCTTCTTGACGTGCCGAACCGCTGCTGGTCCGACGAGGTGCTTGCGAAGCTGGAGATCGACAAGGCGCTTCTGGCCAAGGTCTACGAGTCGCCGGAGGTGACAGGGACGATCCTTCCAAAGATCGCGGAGCTTACCGGCCTCTCCGAAAAAACCGTGGTGGTCGGCGGAGCCGGCGACAATGCGGCCGCGGCTGTGGGGACGGGAGTCGTCCGGGACGGGAAAGCTTTTACCACCATCGGGACCAGCGGCGTGGTGTTTGCCCACAGCAAAAACGTGACTATCGACCCCAAAGGCCGGGTCCATACCTTCTGCTGTGCCGTTCCCGGATGCTGGCATGTGATGGGGGTGACCCAGGGGGCCGGGCTCTCCCTCCAGTGGTTCCGCAACAATTTCTGCCGGGATTATATGGAACAGGCGGAAAAGGAGGGCTGCGATGCCTACGATTACATCAACCGGGATGTGGAGAGTGTGCCGATTGGGGCAAACCGCCTGATCTATCTGCCCTACCTGATGGGGGAGCGGACGCCCCATCTGGATCCGGACTGCCGGGGAGTATTCTTCGGACTTTCGGCGATTCACACCAGGAAGGACATGCTCCGGGCGGTCATGGAGGGAGTATCCTATTCCATGAAGGACTGCAATGACATCCTGAAAGAAATGGGGGTGGAGGTTGCGGATATGATGGCCTGCGGGGGTGGCGGGAGAAGCGCCGTATGGCGTCAGATGCTGGCGGATATGTACGGCTGTACCGTGAAGACGGTGGCCGCCAAGGAAGGTCCTGCCCTCGGCGTGGCGATCCTGGCCGGCGTGGGCGCAGGGATCTATGAAAGTGTGGAGGCGGCCTGTGACCGGATGATCCACACGGACAAGTCCTGCGACGCGGTTCCGGAGCACACGGCGAAATACAACGCGTATCACGAGATCTATAAGAACCTGTACGGCTGTCTGAAGGAGCAGTACAGGGAGCTGGCGAAGCTGTAGGCTGACCGGGAAATGACGCGGCCCGGAGCCTGATCTGTCTCCGGGCCGTTAAACCTTCGCCAGAGGCCTGCCTTCGGCAGGGATCTGGGCGGGTCTGTTTTCCCCGCCTACGTCACTCTTCCAGCAGTCTTCGGTATTCCTCGGCTGTCCGTTTCATCACGGAGGGGCCGGGGGCGCCCAGGGTGGTGCGCTTTTCCACGCAGGTCTTTAATCGGATGGCCTCATAGATATCCTGTTCAAATACAGGACTGATGGCTTTGTATTCTTCGAGGCTCATGTCATCCAAAGTGATCCCCTTATCCAGACAATAAAGTACCAGCCGTCCGACGATCCCGTGGGCATCGCGGAACGGGACTCCGTGGTTTACCAGGTAGTCTGCCGCGTCGGTGGCATTGGTAAAGCCATTCATGGCACTTTTTTCCATGACCTTTTTGTTGAGCTTCATGGTGGCTAACATGCCGGTGAACAGGGCAAGGCAGCCTTTGGTGGTGTCGATGGCGTCAAATACCAGTTCCTTATCCTCCTGCATGTCTTTGTTGTAGGCGAGGGGGATCCCCTTCATGGTGGTCAGGATGGAGGTGAGGGCGCCGTACACCCTCCCGGTCTTTCCCCTCACCAGCTCCGCGATATCCGGATTTTTCTTCTGCGGCATGATGCTGCTTCCGGTGCTGTAGGCGTCGTCCAGTTCCACAAACTGATATTCATTGGAATTCCAGAGGATGATCTCCTCGGAAAAACGGCTTAAATGCATCATGACCGTGGCCATGGCGCTGCAGAGCTCGATGAGATAATCCCGGTCGGATACGGAATCCATACTGTTCCTGGTGGCACAGTCGAAACCCAGCAGAGAGGCCGTGTATTCCCTGTCCAGGGGATAGGTGGTCCCGGCCAGGGCGCCGGCGCCGAGAGGGCAGGTGTTCATCCGCTTTTGGATGTCCGAGAGGCGGCTCCTGTCCCGCAGGAACATTTCAAAATAGGCGCCGAAATGATGGGCGGCCGTCACCGGCTGGGCCTTCTGGAGGTGGGTAAAACCGGGCATATAGGTCTCCAGGTTTTCCTCGATGAGGGTCAGGAGGGTCAGAAGGAGTTCTTTTAGGAGCGCGTCCAGAGCGCCGATCTCGTCCCGGATATAGAGCTTCATGTCCAGGGCAACCTGGTCGTTGCGGCTCCGGCCGGTGTGGAGTTTTTTGCCTGCGCTGCCGATGCGCGAGATCAGGGCCGCTTCCACAAAGCTGTGGATGTCTTCCGCATCGGGATCGATCTTCAGCGCGCCGCTCTCCACGTCGGCGAGGATCCCTTCGAGCCCGGCAATGATCTGCTCTTTTTCGGAGGCAGTCAGGATCCCCTGCTTTGCCAGCATGGTCACATGGGCAATGCTCCCGCGGATATCCTGTCTGTAAAAGCGCTGATCAAAAGAAATAGAAGCATTAAACTGATCGACCAGGGTGTTTTCTTCTTTGGTGAAGCGTCCTCCCCATAATTTCATGATGGTAGTCCTCTCTTTCCGATATCTTTAATGGTCTTTGACGGCGGGTTCTTCTGTGGTTTCCGAGGGTTCTGGTTGGCCGGACAGGGAGTCTGCCGGTCCGCCGGAAGAAGTCTGCGGGGGATTTGGCCCCTCATGGGAAGACGGAAGGTCTTCGGGCAGGGCTTGTACCTGAGGGTCTGCCGGAAGATCCGCAGGATGCTCCGGGGCGGCCGCGGCGCGTCCCGGCCGCCTGTCCAGGGCGCGGGAGGCGAAGACCAGGAGCGCCAGGAGGAGGGCGGAGACGGCGGAGATCAGAAGGCCCGCCTTAAGCCCCTCCGGCCGGTAGGAGAGCTCGATGGAATGGGCTCCGGCCGCCAGGGGCACAGCCAGCATGGTGTCGGCAAAAAGGACCGGCTCCGTCTCCACATTATCTACCTTAAGCGTCCATCCTTTTTCATAAGGGATGGAGGTGTAAAGGAGTCCGTCGGAGGAAGCCCTGACCCGGCCGGTGACCGAGGTATCCGTGTAATGGTCGACAGTCAGAGGCTGTGCGTTCAGGGCATCCGTCAGGGTCTGGAGGTTTGCCAGATCCAGCCGGTACGCCTGGGCGGTAAAATTCTGGTCGTCCTGTTTGGTGGTCAGGGAGATATAAGTTCCCGCTTCCAATCTGCCAAGATCCAGGAGATAGCCCCGGTTTACATTGGAAAAATCCTTTGTGGAGGATCCGTTTGTGAGCGTGACGTCTTTGATGGAGGTATTGGTCACATCAAGGTAATAGAAACCGGTTTCCGGAACGGCCAGGGTGTATTCCCCGATGGAGGAGGAGCCGCCGGAGGCGGCATGGAGGATATCACCGCAGCCGGCCGCCGCGGCCGCAAAGGAATTCTGGGCCGCCGCCGGATCATGGGCCTGGTAATTCCAGCCGGTCTCCATGCCGGAGGGAAGCATGAAACCGATCGGGAGGCTGAACCGGTTTTCATAGAGGGTCACCTCCCCGTCGGTGCGGAGGGCAGAGTAAAGCTCGCTGTCCAGCTCATTGACAGATAAGGTATATTTTACTCCCAGGAGCGAGGCGGCGAGGGGCGTCGCACCGGTGAAACTGTAGGAATTGGTGTTTCCCTCCAGCCCCAGGGCTTTATAAAGCTCCGTCAGGTGGGCATTGGCCGTGGAGGAGAACAGGGAGGCGGAGTGATAACCCGCCAGGGCGGCGTCGTTTTTGGTCTTTCGGGGCTCCTTTTCCATGCGGAACAGGCTTCTATCCTCCGTTTCGGCCGCTTTTGCCAGCGCCCGGAAGGAATCCTGGTTTTCCAGATAGGAGCTGCGGCTCACGGTGGTAACGCTGGTGACGGCCGTGTTCATGCTGGCCTCTATGGCGATCAGAGTCACGGCGAGGATCGCCAGGGCGGGGGCACAGGCTTTCCGGTTTTTGTGGTAATAGAGGAGCAGGGCATAGAGGCCCACAAAGAAGAGCGTCACATAATAGATCTTAAAATCAAAGGTTTCCTCCGTGATGACGGCCTCGCAGAGGAAGATGAAGATCACGACCCCAAAGAAGCTTCCGGAGAGCTGGGACCTGGTGCTCGCACGCAGATGCCGGTATGCCTCATAGCACATGGTGAGGAGCAGGATGATATAGAGGAAGGACTGGCGGGCCGGAAGGCTGTTGGGAAAATGGAACCCGTGCCAGACGAAATTCGGGATGTTTAAAGAGAAGCCGATCAGCATGACAAAGAGCAGGACGCCCTTTACGATCTTCTCTTTCCCGGAGATCCGTTTGTTTGTCATATAGAGGGGCAGCAGGAGGAGTACGCCGACCCCGCAGTAGATATTGGGGTGGTGGTCCAGCCCGATCTCCACCTCCACGTTGACAAAATGGCGGGCCAGCATCTGGAAGCAGGAAAAATAGGAGCTTAAGGTTTTGGGGATATTGATATCCCCGGAGGCAGTCAGCTTCAGGGCGGAGAGGACCGGGATCAGCAGGCAGGCAGCCAGTCCGCCGGCCAAAAGGGAATAGATCCCGAAGTTGAAGCACCGTTTCAGAAAACGGCGGCAGTCCGATTCCATGATGAGCAGCGCGATGAAGTATAACACCATGAAGATGCACATCATAATGGAGATATAATAATTACTCAAAATAGAAAGAGCCAGGGCCAGACAGTAGAGGAGGCACCGGTCCTCCTTTACCAGGCGTTCCAGTCCCAGGATCACAAGGGGAGCCAGGATCAGGCAGTCCAGCCACATGATATTCCAGCTGTAGGCAGCCATATAGGCAGACAGTGCGTAAAAAATGGCGAAAAAGGAGATTCCCAGGTCCTTTGTCTTAAAGTGGCGGCTCAGATAAAAGCAGAAGGCGAGTCCCGCGAGTCCGATTTTTATGACGATCAGATAGGTCATAAACTCGATGACCAGATTTTGGGGAAACAAAAAGACGAGCCAGTTTGCGGGGCTGGCCAGATAGTAGGCGTAAAGCGCCGTGAAGTTGGAGCCCATGCCGATGTTCCAGGAATAGGCGAGACTGCCTCCGTGTTTGAGCTTCTCCATAAATTCATTCATGAAGGGAGCGTACTGATGGTACATGTCTGTCCGGAGAAAGCTGTTGTCCCCAAAGGGAAAGATCCCTCTCTGGATAAAGATCCCGACCATGATAACGATCGGGATAAAAAAGGCGAGAAGAAAGGGGGCTTTCTCCAGCCAGGTGGTTTTTTGTCTTGATCTCTTTTCTGTCATGTTACAAACTGCCTTTCCTGTTGTTGTCATACTGCCGCAGGTCCGCCGCCGGCCGGTCTGTGTCCTGCCGGGCCACCGGTCCGTTTTGCTCCCGTTTTGCTTCCCCCTGCCCGGCCGGGGCCGGAAGGTTGTGGGTCTTCACGATATAAATGGGGCGGTCCTTTGCCTCCATATAAATATGGGCAATGTACTCGCCGAGGATCCCGACGGAAAGCTCGATGATGCCGCCCAGAAATAAAACTGCACAGAGGGTCGTCACATAGCCGGGCACGTCGATCCCGAAGATCAGGGTCTGGACCAGTGTCGCGATGATATAGACAAAAGCGACGATGGAGATCAGAAACCCCATGCCGGACACCAGGCGGAGCGGGGAGATGGAGAAGGATGTGATCCCGTCAACGGCATATTTTAAAAGCCCCTTGAAGCTCCATTTGGTCGTGCCGAGGGTCCGTTCCACATTTTCATAAGGGTACCACTTGGTTTCATAACCGACCCAGGCAAAGATTCCTTTGGAGAAACGCTCTACCTCAGAAAGCTCCAGGATGGAATTTACCATCTGCCTGGTCATGATGCGGAAGTCCACGGCGTCCTGCGGCATCTTGACGTCGGACATCCGGTTGCTTATGTGATAGAACAGCCTGGAGAAGGCGCTGCGGATCCGCTGCTCCCCTGCGCGGGTGGTCCGTCTGGCGGCGGCACAGTCGTATCCTTCCTCGATCCCCCTCATCATCTCGGGGATCAGGGCAGGCGGGTGCTGCAGGTCCGCGTCCATGATGACTACCAGATCTCCCGCAGAATGGGAAAGGCCTGCGAACATGGCGGCCTCCTTGCCAAAGTTTCTGGAAAAAGAGAGGTAGTGGACGTTTTCGTGGGCCTCTGCCAGCGCCATAAGCCGGTTCAGGGTGGAATCGCGGCTGCCGTCATCCACAAAGAGGTAGGTGAACCGATAGCCTGCCATGGAGGAGACGATCCCCTCCGTAACCTGATAAAAGGTTTCCAGGACCTCCTCCTCATTGTAGCAGGGGACGATAATATCAACAGAACGCATAAAAGTTCTCCTTAAATCCTTCAAAGTATGCTATGCTTTATTGTAATATACCCAGAAGTAAAAGTAAATGAAGAAAAATTTAAAAAATCATGTATAAAATCAGAGGAACGCGAATACACATAATATTAGCCGTAAAAAGGCAGAGGAGGACGGAGCACAAGTGAAAGGAGAAATACGAATGTCAGAGAAAATCATGGAAAACAACAAGGTCACAGTGATCGGAGAGGTCATATCCGGTTTTACGTTCAGCCACGAGGTATTTGGGGAAGGGTTTTATTTGATGGATATTTCGATCAACCGCCTCAGCGAACAGACGGATGTCATCCCGCTTCTTATTTCGGAAAGGCTGATCGATATCACCGGCGATTATACGGGGATGCTGGTGGAGGCATCGGGGCAGTTCCGCTCCTATAACCGCCATGAGGGGACAAAAAACAGGCTGGTCCTCTCGGTGTTTGTAAGAGAGATCGCTTTCGTGGAGGAGTTCGGGGACTACACAAAGACCAATCAGATCTTTCTGGACGGATACATATGCAAGGCTCCCATCTACCGGAAGACTCCTCTGGGGCGCGAGATCGCAGATCTTCTGGTGGCGGTGAACCGTCCTTACGGAAAATCAGATTATATTCCCTGCATTGCCTGGGGAAGGAATGCCAGATATGCGTCAGGCTTCGAGGTGGGGAGCCGCATCTGCGTTTGGGGACGGGTGCAGAGCCGGGAATATGTGAAGCGCCTTTCCGAGACGGAAAGTGAGAAACGGGTCGCCTACGAGGTGTCCGTGAGCAAGCTGGAGTGGATGGAATAGGGCAGACCGGACCTAAGGAGGGAGGAGTCGTGCGGTCTGTATATGGAATAAACGTTGCAATATTTGGAAAACGGTGGTAGAATAGCAGGAAATACGTGGTTGAACCTGGAGGATGGCCATGAGAAAAGGAATTGTTCAGGTGCTTTGCGGAGAAGGACGGGGAAAAAGTGCCTGTGCCATAGGGCTTGCCGTCAAGGGGGTCGGACGCAACAAGAACATCGTTATCATCCAGTTCCTGAAGGGGAAAAATGAGGAGAGTGAGATCAGCAGGCGCCTGGAGCCTGAGATCAAGGTGTTTTCCTTTGAAAAGTCCGAAAAGCATTACTGTGACCTGAGTGAGGAGGAGCGGCAGGAGGAGGCGGCGAACATGCAGAACGGCGTGAATTTTGCCAAGAAAGTGCTCTCTACCCGCGGCTGTGACATTTTGATCCTGGATGAGATCCTGGGACTGGTGGACTGTGGAATCATTGCGGCGGCGGACATCGTGAAGCTTCTGGAGGCCAGGGCAGAGGATGTGGACGTCATCATGACAGGGATCGTATTCCCGGAGGAGCTGTCTCCTTATGTGGACCGTATTTCCAGGATCGACTCGGTGGAGGTGAAGGGGAACGGCCGCGATTTCGGCTGATCCTGTCGGGATCGGACAGGAGACAAAACTTTGTTTTTGATGCAGACGGACGGTTGACAACACGGTCTGATCGTGCTATGATGTCCGAAAGAATTAAATAACCAATGTAGAGGTTGCGTTTTTCATCAGTATTCCGGCTGATATGTACAGGCATAGGAGAAGCCGGGGGAAAGGGGAAAGCGCCGAAGGGACGAATAGCCTGGATAGGAGTTCCTGGGCATATGGTGAACAATCATATGACTGTCATCCGGCAGGATGGAGCGCTACTTCATGAAGGATCCGATACGTGTCCGACGGCAGGATATCGTTGTGGAATTCAAAAAGCTGGCCCTCCGGGTCAGCTTTTTTGCACAGGGGCGCAAGAAGAAAACAGTTGCTAAAGCAACATGCGGCCCCGCGCGGCAAGCAGGAGAAAAGAGCGTTCTCCTGCTCGATCGTAGACGGGGCGGAAAGGAAGTAGCTGTTATCGCAGCCCCGGTCTGCGCTCCGGCAGGGCGGAAGATCGATATCGCATGTAGAGAGAAGGAGGAAAAACAAATGGCAGTATTCAAAGGTGCAGGCGTGGCGATCGTCACTCCGTTTTTTGAGGACGGAACGGTAAATTATGATAAGCTGACAGAACTTCTGGAGGAACAGATCGCGGCAGGGACCGACAGCATCATCATCTGCGGGACGACCGGGGAGGCTTCTACCCTGAGTCATGAGGAGCATCTGGATGTGATCGGCCATGCGGTGAAGGTGGTAAACGGACGGATTCCCGTCATTGCGGGAACCGGTTCCAACAGTACCGAAACGGCAGTCTATCTTTCGGTGGAGGCCGAAAAACGGGGGGCGGACGCGCTGCTGCAGGTAACGCCTTATTATAACAAGGCGACACAGAAGGGCCTGATCGCCCATTTTACGGCGGTGGCGGAGGCGGTGAAGCTGCCCATCATCCTGTATAACGTGCCCAGTCGTACCGGCTGCAACATTCTTCCGGAGACGGCAGTCTATATGGCGAAACATGTCCCGAACATCGTGGGGATCAAGGAAGCCAGCGGGAACATTTCCCAGATCGCGAAGCTTGCCCAGCTGGCGGACGGCTGCATCGACATCTATTCCGGGAACGACGATCAGGTGGTGCCGATCCTGTCTCTGGGCGGCATCGGCGTGATCTCCGTGCTCTCCAATGTGGCTCCGAGACAGACCCATGACATGGTAAGGACCTATCTAGAGGGGGATACGGCCGAGAGCAGAAGGCTGCAGCTGGAGGCGCTGCCGCTCATCGACGCCCTGTTCTGCGAAGTCAACCCGATCCCGGTCAAGACGGCCATGAACCTGATGGGGAAGGAATGCGGTCCCTTACGCGGCCCTCTGTCCCCCATGGAGTCCCAGAATGTGGAGCGGTTAAAGACGGCCATGGCGGATTACGGGCTGGAGCTTAGATGAGCGCTCTGCCCCTGAGGACGGCACGCCGCAAAAAGAGGACCGCTTAGGGAAAGGCGGCTGCGGCGGGAAACGGTTTATACGGAAAGACGGTAAAAATATACGGGAGGATTTGAGCATATGATACGGGCGATTATGCACGGCTGTAACGGCCATATGGGCCAGGTGATCACCGGACTGGCGGCGGAGGATAAGGAGCTGGAGATCGTGGCGGGGATCGACCTGTCGGACCACGTGAAAAACGCCTATCCGGTATTTTCTTCTCTGGAAGACTGTGACGTGGAGGCGGACGTCATCATTGATTTCTGCTCGGCAAAAGCCATAGACGGCCTGCTCCGGTACATGGTGAGGAGGCAGATCCCGGCAGTGATCTGCACCACCGGCATTTCGGAAGAGCAGGTGGAGAAGGTGAGGGAGGCGTCCGCCTCCGTGGCGGTACTCAAATCGGCAAATATGTCTTTGGGCATCAACATGCTCTTAAAGCTTTTAAAGGAGGCGGCCCTCACGCTGGCCACGGCCGGTTTTGACATGGAGATCGTGGAGCGGCACCATAACCAGAAGGTGGATGCCCCCAGCGGCACGGCCCTGGCGCTGGCCGATTCCATGAATGAGGCGCTGGACAATGCCTATACCTATAAATATGACCGTTCCGGGGAGCGGGTGAAACGTTCCGGGAACGAGATCGGCATCAGTGCGGTCCGGGGCGGGAACATCGTCGGAGAGCATGAGGTGATCTTTGCGGGGACCGATGAGGTCATCGAGTTTAAGCATACGGCCTATTCCAAAGCGGTGTTTGCCAAAGGGGCCATCGAGGCGGCAAAATTCCTGGCAGGAAAGCCTGCCGGTTTCTATGGCATGAGCGACGTAATCGGCTGAACAGGGACTGCGGAACAAAAAATCTGGAAAAAAATGGAGCATTAGTTTTCCTGCTTTCTGCGCATATTATCGGATAGAAGCTGTTGAGAAGCGGCGGCGCCGTTTTCTGCCAGCGGATCTATGGCAAACGACAGGACGGCCTGCCGTTTATCATGTGCAGTACAATATGTGTAAGAAGGAGAGAACGCAATGAGAACAAAAGGTTTTTTGACGACGGCAGTGCTGTTGCTCGCTGTTTTCCTGTGCCTTGCCGGCTGCGGGGACGGAAAAAAGGATGACAAGGGAACCAGCAACGGGGCGGAGACCCACGAATCGGCGACCGGCGGAAACGGAGGGACCACCGATAAAAACAACGGCCAGACCGGTTCCGAGACAAACGGAAGCGACAGCAGCACCGGGGCTACGGGCGGAGCGGGCACCGGCGGAACGAACGGAGCAGGCGCCGGGACTGATGAGACCACCGGGAGCAAAGGCCTGCTGGATGACGTGGGCGACGACGTCAGCAAGGCTGTGGACGACATGGGAAGCGATCTGAGCCGCGGCCTGGAGGATGCGACCGAATAGCAGAGGCGGAAAATAATACGGGCCGGGCCGATGACGGCGGCGGCAGCCGAAAAAGAATCCTGAAAAGCAGGCGGAGGATCCTGCGTTCCGGGGTTCTTTTTCACGTTTGGCACATTTTGCGGTTGCGTTATCAAGGGCCTTATATTATAATTTACTACGTATTTCAAAAACAAAGGAAACGCTTTGATCAGCGTTTCCCCAAAATCGTCTGCAGACTGGCTGTGGACGGCCGGGTGACAGCATTCAGGGAGAGGATGACATTTATGAGAGAATGGCCGGAACAGGAAGAGGAGAAACCACAGGAGGCGGGACTCCATGAGGAATGCGGGGTCTTCGGCGCTTATGATCTGGACGGGAACGACGTGGCCCACACGGTGTATTACGGCCTTCTGGCCCTCCAGCACAGGGGGCAGGAGAGCTGCGGTATCGCGGTCAGCGACACGGAGGGGCCGAAGGGACAGGTGAAAGTCCGAAAGGAGATGGGCCTGGTCAATGAAGTGTTTACGGCAGAGAGCCTTGCGGCCCTTGGCCGGGGAAATATCGGAATCGGCCATGTCCGCTATTCTACGGCGGGCGCCAGCACCAGGGAGAATGCGCAGCCTCTGGTGTTAAATTATATCAAGGGGACCCTGGCTCTGGCCCACAACGGGAACCTGGTGAACGCGCCGGAGCTCAAGCGGGAGCTGGAGCGCGACGGGGCCATCTTCCAGACCACCATCGATTCCGAGGTGATGGCTTACCATATCGCCAGGGCGAGAGTCCGGTGCGGCTCGGCGGAGGAGGCCGTGAAGGCCGCCATGAAGAAGATCCGGGGCGCCTATTCCCTGGTGATCATGAGCCCCAGGAAGCTGATCGGAGCCCGCGATCCTTTCGGGTTCCGGCCTCTTTGCATCGGAAAGAGGGAAAACGCTTATTTTCTGGCATCCGAGTCCTGCGCCCTGGACACGGTGGGAGCGGAGTTTGTCCGGGATGTGAGGCCGGGGGAGATCGTGTGCATCACAAAGGATGGCATCCGCTCGGACCGGCTGGATGCAGAACGGGAGGCCAGATGCATCTTCGAATATATCTATTTTGCAAGGCCGGATACGAGGATAGACGGCGTCGGCGTTTATCATGCCAGAGTGGCGGCCGGCCGTTTCCTGGCGGAGGATCATCCGGTGGAGGCAGACCTGGTGGTGGGCGTCCCCGAGTCCGGCAATGCGGCGGCCCAGGGATATGCCCAGGAGTCGGGTATCCCTTACGGGACGGCTTTTGTAAAAAACAGCTATGTGGGGCGCACATTCATAAAGCCCAGCCAGAAAAACCGGGAGTCCGGCGTGCAGGTGAAGCTCAATGTGTTAAAAGAGGCCGTGGCGGGAAAGCGGATCGTCATGGTGGATGATTCTCTGGTGCGGGGGACCACCTGCGGCAGGATCGTGAGGATGCTGCGGGCGGCCGGGGCAAGGGAGGTCCATGTGCGGATCTCCGCGCCGCCGTTCCTCCACCCCTGCTATTTCGGCACGGACATCCCTTCCGAGGATCAGCTGGCCGCCCATGACCGGACCGTGGAGGAGATCCGGCAGGAGATCGGGGCGGACAGCCTGGGATATCTCAGGCTGGAACGGCTTCCCCAGATGGTGGGCGGACTTCCCATCTGCGCGTCCTGCTTTGACGGCGATTACCCCGTCGAGCCCCCGAGGGAGGATATCCGCGGAGAGTATATAAAGTAATTGCGAAACTCAAAGACTTGTTGAATATTCCGGCAATTTCGTGTTTCGCGATCGCTTAAAAATAAGAGGACAGACAGGAGAGGGGATCATTATGACCTACGACAGATACCAGAGTCCCTTGTCGGAGCGCTATGCCGGCAGGGAGATGAAGTACATTTTTTCGCCGGATAAGAAGTTCCGGACCTGGAGGAGATTGTGGATCGCTTTGGCGGAGGCGGAGCACGAGCTGGGGCTCCCCGTCACGAGGGAGCAGATCGAGGAGCTCAAGGCCCATCAGGACGACATCAATTACGAGGTGGCCAGGCAGAGGGAAAAAGAGGTGCGCCACGACGTCATGTCCCACGTATACGCATACGGGGTCCAGTGCCCGAAGGCGAAAGGGATCATCCATCTGGGAGCCACGTCCTGCTATGTGGGAGACAATACGGACATCATCCTCATGACGGAGGCCCTCCGGCTGGTGAGGAAGAAGCTGATCAACGTGATCGGCGAGCTGGCGGCCTTTGCGGATAAGTACAAGGCTCAGCCCACCCTGGCCTTCACCCATTTCCAGCCGGCCCAGCCGACGACCGTGGGCAAACGGGCGGCCCTCTGGCTGCAGGATCTGACCCTGGACCTGGAGGACGTGGACCACGTGCTTGGGACCATGAAGCTCCTCGGCTCCAAGGGCACTACGGGAACCCAGGCCAGCTTCCTGGAGCTTTTTGACGGAGATCATGAAAAAGTCAAAGAGGTGGATAAAAAGATTGCGGAGAAGATGGGCTTCGACGGCTGCTACGCCGTGTCCGGCCAGACCTATTCCAGAAAGGTGGACAGCCGGGTTTTAAACGTGCTGGCGGGGATCGCCCAGAGCGCCCACAAGTTCTCCAACGATATCCGGCTCCTTCAGCATCTGAAGGAGGTGGAGGAGCCCTTTGAGAAGAGCCAGATCGGCTCCTCGGCCATGGCCTATAAGCGCAATCCCATGCGCAGCGAGCGGATGGCGTCCCTGGCGGATTACGTGATGGCCGACGCCATGAATCCCATGCTGGTGGCATCGACCCAGTGGTTCGAGCGCACCCTGGACGACTCCGCAAACAAGCGTCTCAGCATCCCGGAGGGCTTCCTGGCGGTGGACGGGATCCTGGACCTGTATCTGAACGTGGTGGACGGCCTGGTGGTGTACCCGAAGGTCATTGAGAAGCGGCTCATGTCGGAGCTTCCCTTCATGGCCACGGAAAACATCATGATGGACGCGGTGAAGGCCGGCGGGGACCGGCAGGAGCTCCATGAGAGGATCCGCACCCTTTCCATGGAGGCGGGCAAGAACGTGAAGGTGAACGGCCTGGACAATAACCTTCTGGAGCTGATCGCCGCCGACCCGGCGTTTAACATGAGCCTGGAGGAGCTTAAGAAGACCATGGAGCCGGCCAGGTATGTGGGCCGCGCGCCGGAGCAGGTGGAAGAATTTCTTGCAGAAGTCATCCGGCCGATCCTGGAGGAAAACAGGGAACTCCTGGGTGTGAAGGCGGAAATCAACGTATAAGTTAGGAGGAGAAAACAATGGTAAGAGCGATCGTAGGGGCCAACTGGGGCGACGAGGGAAAAGGCAAGATCACGGATATGCTGGCCGAAGAGTCTGATATCATCATCCGGTTTCAGGGCGGCAGCAACGCGGGCCACACCATCATCAATGATTATGGCAAGTTTGCGCTGCATCTGCTTCCCTCCGGCGTGTTTTACGGCCATACCACCAGCATCATCGGCAACGGCGTGGCCCTTAACATTCCGTATCTGTTGAAGGAGATCAAGGAGCTGGAGGAGAAGGGAGTGCCTACCCCGAAGATCCTCGTGTCCGACCGGGCGCAGATCATGATGCCTTACCATATGCTCCTGGACGCCTGCGAGGAGGCCCGTCTGGCGGGGAAATCCTTCGGATCCACCAAGTCCGGAATTGCCCCCTTCTATTCCGACAAATATGCAAAGATCGGTTTCCAGGTCAGCGAGCTGTTCGGCTGCCCCACAGCCCTCAGGGAAAAGGTGGAGAATGTCTGCACCCTGAAAAATGTGATGCTCACGAACCTGTACCATCAGCCGGCCCTCGTGCCCGAGGAGGTATACGGGACGCTGATGGAATATAAAGAGATGGTGGCGCCTTACGTGTGCGACGTTTCTTCTTATCTCCATGAGGCGATGAAGGCGGGAAAGAAGATCCTGCTGGAGGGACAGCTGGGTTCCCTGAAGGATCCGGATCACGGGATCTACCCCATGGTGACCTCCTCTTCCACCTTGGCGGCCTACGGCGCCATCGGAGCCGGGATCCCGCCCTATGAGATCACGAACATCACCACGGTGGTAAAGGCGTATTCCAGCGCGGTAGGCGCGGGAGCCTTTGTCAGCGAGATCTTCGGGGAGGAGGCCCAGGAGCTCAGGGACCGGGGCGGCGACGGCGGGGAGTACGGCGCGACTACGGGGCGTCCCAGAAGAGTGGGGTGGTTCGACGCGGTGGCCAGCCGTTACGGCTGCCGGGTGCAGGGGACGACGGAGGCAGCCCTGACGGTCGTGGATGTGCTCGGATATCTGGACGAGATCCCGATCTGTATCGGTTATGAGTTTGACGGAAAGATCTTAAAGGATTTCCCGGTGACCTCCATGCTGGAACACTGCAAGCCGGTCTACAAAAAGCTTCCCGGCTGGAAATGTGATATCCGCGGTATCCGGAACTACAAGGAGCTTCCGGAAAACTGCAGGAACTATATCGATGAGATCGAGCGGGAACTGGGCGTGCCGGTGACCATGGTGTCCAACGGGCCCGGAAGAAGCGAGATCATCCGGAGGAAATGATGATACGTACATTGATCTTTGATATCGGGAACGTACTGGCGGACTTTGACTGGAGAGGCTATCTGGACGGCTGGAAGCTTTCGGAAGAAGAGGATGGGATCGTGGAACGGGCGCTGTTTTTGAGTCCCATGTGGAAGGAAGTGGATCGGGGCAGCCTGCCGGACGAGGAACTCCTGGAGATCATCTGCAGGGAGGCGGCCGGGCATGAGGACCTGGTCCGCCGGGTCTATGCGGGGGCAGGAATGTCTGTCCGGGAGAACTCTTATGCGGCGGGGCTTTTGAAACAGTTAAAGGAGAAGGGATATCGGATCTACATCCTTTCCAACTACGGAAAGACCTTTTATGAACAGTTAAGGCCGTCTTTCCGGTTTCTGGAATATACGGACGGCCAGGTGGTCTCCTATCAGGAGAAGTATGTAAAGCCGGAGCCGGAGATCTATGAGACGCTGCTTTCCAGATATGGGATCTGTCCGGAGGAGACCGTCTTTTTCGACGACCTTCCGGCCAATCTGGAAGCAGCGAAAGAGTTCGGCATCCATACGGTGCAGGTGACCGGTTACGGATCCATCGTGGAAGGACTTTCGCGGTTCGGGATCCGGATCGATCCGCAGCCCTGAACGGCCAGGGGGCAGCCGTTTGCGGCCCGGGATATCCCGGCGCATCAGAGGCTGCGGAGTACCTGGAGCGCCAGCCCCTCGACGATCAGCTCGAAGTGTTCCTGATAGTAGGATTCGGTTGCATAGGTACTCCTGACAGGGACGGCGAACTCGGACAGGGTATTGAGTACCCTGGCAAAGTCCTCCTCCCCGTATCCCTGGCGGCTGATGACCAGGAAATATCCGCCCTCTGCCGGATCCCGGTAGAGGGAATTGTGCCCGTCGAAGGAGCCGCTCAGCACCTCGGCTGCCTGGGAGACCGCGTCCAGAAGGGAAAAGCGGAAGATCCGCGTGCTTTCGACAGGAGCGGCTTCCTTCGGCTCCGCCTGGGGGGAGGCGGGCTCCGGTTCCGGCGCGCCCTCCAGAAGCAGGGGAGTGCCGGCATCCGAAAAGGTATCCGGTTCTTCCTCGGAACCGGGAGAAAATTTGGCAAAACGGGTATCCAGCTCCTCCGGGTCGTCCACCTTTGTGATGATCAGCATGATACTGTCGCTGGACAGGGGGATGGCTTCCACCATCAGCGGATTGTCCTCCGCATCAAAACCAAAATCATGGAATGCCTGCTGCATCATTTCACGGAACAGGCTGCGGGCCCGGACGCTGCCGTAGGCCAGTTCGCCCAGATTTAACTGCCGGTCTGTCAGGTCACTGCTGTTCAAGGTACAGCGGATCTGGTTTTCACTGATTTTTTCTATCTTCAATCTTGATCACTTCCTGTTTTAGAATTATAGTTGGATTTAGTATATACAATAAGGACGCAGATGTAAAGAGTCATTTTCAGGAAGAAGAAAATTTTCCGGATTTCCTCATTTTGCCGCTGCGGAAAATGCAGAAGGATGCAAAATATGGAAGGAAAGGGCATTTTTTCCTTGAAAATCGCCGGAATCTGTATTATGATAAAAAAGAGGCAGCACTTCATCATTTTCATTATGCCCGGTCGGGCAGATATTTCCCATGGAAATCATAGAAAACAGGAGAAAGGACCATGAAAAAGAAAAAATTCACAAAAGAGGAGCGCGTGCGCTACAATACTCTTTTGAAGCAGATGAGGCGTTATGAAAAGCAGGGTGTGGAGATCACCCTGTCCGGGGAGCGCTGCTCTGCGGAACAGATTGCCTCGGCCTGTGCGGTCAGGGAGCATGGCTGCTATATGGGAGATTACATATGGGATGAACGGGGAGATCTGTCGGAGATACGCTATGACAGGATCGGACAGGAGCGTGGAAGAGAAAACGGAAAAGGTCGATCTTAAAGCAGGCGGTTGCACGTCATTTCTCACACATCAGATCAATTCTTAAAATTCTCTGATTTTTTCGCCATTCTTCGTTTCCGATGAAAAAATATGTTATACTGTAGGTCAGGAATCTTTGAGACGAATGAGGTTACAGATATGACAGAGCTTCGAAGAACTTATGAAAAAAGGACCGTCCGTCCGAAGACGGCGCGGGAACCGGAGGGAAAGCGTCCTCCGGAGTGGGACAGGGCTCCGGCAGGAGGCAGGGGCGGCCGTGCGGGGGGCCAAAATAAACGTCCCCGGACAGGGCTCCTTCTCGTTCTTGTCCTGCTGGCGGCTGCCGCTCTGGGCGCATTTTTTCTGTACCGGAGGTTCGGGCCGGGGACGGCCTGGGCCGATTACGCGGAAATTTACGGCGCGGGGGCAGGATCCACTGTGGTCTTTGGCAACGGGATCCGGACGGAGGGGGAGGCTGTGACCAGAAACGGGAGAACATATCTGCCGGAGAGCCTGGCGGCGGGAGCCGACAGCAAATGGTACCACAGTGATGAAGGGCTGCTCCTCTATTCGCTGGCCAATGAGACCGTGGCCATCTCCCCCTCTTCCCACACCTACACGGCAGGAGGAAAGACGACGGACGTGGGCTATGAGATCTTTTATGAGGAAAACGGGGTCTTTTATATCTCCACGGACTTTATGGAAGTTTTTTCCGGGATCCGGATCACATCTTTTCCCGGGGATGAAAAAAAGGATCTTCCGGCCAGGATCTTCCTGGACGGAGGCGGAGGCCGCTATGAGCAGGCGGAGGCGGCCGGGAAGACGGCGGTCCGGGTACTGGCCGGGAGGAAAAGCCCCATCCTCACAAAGACCAAAAAGGGAGACAGGCTGCTCATCGTGGACAGTGTGGACGACTGGACCAGGGTGCGCACCGCGGACGGGTTTGTGGGCTATCTGAAGACAAAGGATCTGGAGAACCGGCAGGAATACCGGTGGGAGCCGGGGGCACAGCTTCCCGAGTATACGTCGGTGAGGTTTCCGGGTACGGTCTGCCTGGCCTGGCACCAGGTGTTTTCCGCGGAGGATAACGGAAGGCTTTCCGAGTATCTGGAGGGGGTGTCCGGCTTAAATGTGCTGTCCCCCACCTGGTTTTCCGTGACGGACAACCAGGGGAATTTCAGCTCCCTGGCGGACCGCGCCTATGTGGAGGAGGCCCACGGGCGGGGCTTTCAGGTTTGGGGGCTGGTGGACGACTTTGACGTGAACATGGACGATCTTCTCCTCCTCTCCTCCACGGCGGCCAGGAACCGCCTGGTGGAGGGGCTTGTGCAGGCGGCGCGGGAGACGGGCCTGGACGGGATCAATGTGGACTTTGAGAGCGTTAAGGAGGAGTGCGCGCCTCATTTTCTCCAGTTCCTGCGGGAGCTTTCCATCGCCTGCCGAAAAGACGGCCTGGTGCTTTCCGTGGATAATTTTGTGCCCTCCGGAGGGCGCTCCTGGTATAACCTGAGAGAGCAGGGCCAGGTGGCAGATTATATCATCATCATGGGCTACGACGAGCACTATAAGGGTTGCTGCGCGGGGACCAACGCGTCTCTCGGCTTCTCGGAGCAGGGGATCACATCCACGCTGGACTTTGTTCCCGCGGAGAAGGTCGTCAACGCGCTGCCGTTCTTCATGCGGGTATGGCAGGAGACACCGGGGGATCAGGCGGCGGAGGACGCCGAGATCTACGACGACGGGATGTCCGTGTATGAGGGACCCTATGCCAGGGACTCGCGGGCCGTGGGCATGGACGCGGCAAAGGAACTTTTGTCCGAACACGGCGTCACGCTGCAGTGGCTGGAGGATACGGGGCAGCATTACGGCCAGTACGAGGAGGAGGGCTCCACCTTCCGGATCTGGCTGGAGGATGCAAAGTCCATCGAGTTAAAACTGGAAAAAGTGACACAGCACCAGATCGCGGGGGCGGCCTTCTGGAAGCTGGGGCTGGAATCGGCGGATGTCTGGCCGGTGGTAGAGAGATGGAAGGAGACGATGCCCTGATGGTGACAGTATCCGTTTTCCGGGCCGGCGACGGGCGGACCGGGGAGGAACGGCTCGCGGCGGCGGCCCGTCTGGCCGGTTATCGGGAGATGGACGAAAAAGAAACGGCGCCGGGGGAGCTGCCGGCCGCTCCGGCCTGCGCTGCAGAGAGGACGGAGCTCTGGCAGATCGCCCGGACAGAGAGGGGAAAGCCCTATTTCCCGAACCGGCCGGAGGTCCACTTTTCGATCAGCCACAGCGGGGAACTCTGGGTGTGCGCTTTCTCCGGACGTCCTGTGGGCGTGGACGTGCAGCAGCATGTAAAAAAAAGGGGAGAGGGAGACCGGGAGGCAGCAGGCCGGTTTGGCCGGATGGCGGATCGGTTTTTCCATCCGCGGGAGGCAGTCTGGGTCAGAGAGGAACCCTATGAGCGGTTCTTCCGGATATGGACGGCAAAAGAGAGCTATGTCAAATATACGGGAGAGGGGATCGGGGCCGGTTTCAGTCAGTTTTCGACGGCGCCGGAGGCCCGCCGGCCGGGGCCCGGGGAGCCTGTCTTTGCAGGAGCGGCAGACGGGGGCCGTGGATCGGAGAAGGTCCGTTTTTTCAGTACCCGGATCGACTGGGACGATCCGGCCGGAAGAGCCTTCTGCGGGGAAGCCTTTTTTGGAGAAGCCTCTTTTGGGGAAGTCTCTTTCGGCCCGGCGTCTGCCGCCTCTGCGGGCGGTCTTCGGCCTCCGGCTTATACGCTCTGCGTCTGCTACGAGGACACGGAGGGGCCGGTGCGGATCCTGTATTTTGATGAAATATCTGATAATTAAATTTGAAAAACAAATAAAACTGTCAGATGAAATATTATTTTTTGCGTTTATACAATCCATACAATTTCAAAAAAATATGTAGTAAAAAACCTCTAAAATATATAAATCAGGCTTGACAGCGTGACAGATTCGATGTACTATGAACACATAATGTAAAGTTACTTATCAAAATATGCGGTAAAGGAAAATTAGGAGGAAGTACACTATGTTAATGAACATGGCCGATCTGCTGGCAGTTGCCAACGAGCACAATTTTGCGGTTCCTGCTTTCAATGTGAGCAGCAGCATGATCCTGAAGGGTGTGATGCACATCTGTGAGGAGATGCAGGCTCCCGTGATCATCGCCATCCATCCCGACGAGCTGGAATTTGTGGAGGACAGCTTCGTGAAGGCTGTGATCGAAGAGGCTCACAAGGCGACGGTTCCCGTATGCGTTCATCTGGATCACGGCTCGAAGTTTGAGCAGATCCTGCGGGCGATCCAGGACGGCTTTACCTCCGTCATGATCGACGGCGCGCACCTTTCCCTGGAGGAGAACATCGCGATCACAAAGAAGGTCGTCGAGGTTGCCCATCCGGTGAACGTGTCCGTGGAGGCGGAGCTTGGAACCATCGGCACGGCGGATGATTACGGCGAGGCCGGTTCCAAGGAGATCATTTACACTGAAGTTGACGACGCGGTGCGTTTCATCAAGGAGACCGATATCGACTGCCTGGCCATCGCCATCGGCACGGCTCACGGCCTGTATCCCAAGGACAGGAAGCCGAAGCTGGCTCTGGACAGACTGAAGGAGATCAAGGCGAGCGTCAGCATTCCTCTGGTACTGCACGGCGGCTCCGGCAACCCCGACGAGGAGATCGCGCAGTCCGTGAAGCTCGGTGTGAACAAGATCAACATCTCCAGCGACATCAAGGATGCCTTCTATCAGGAATGCCGCAAGGTGCTTGAGGACATGGGACTGCGTGAGCCCATGGCGATCTATCCCAAGTGCATCGACGCCATGAACGAGGTGGTCCGCCACAAGATCAACCTGTTCGACGATGCGGACAAGGTGAAGTACTACAAATAAAATAAGTGCGGAAGCGTTTTCCGACAGACGGATGAGAACGGCCGGGCAGGAGGGATTTCCCTCCTGCCCGGCCGTTATTTCGCCGTCGCGATCATATAGTCCAGCGCCCGCATGAATTTCTGGTGCTGTTTTTCCGGGTCGACAGAGTCCGGGGCCAGGTAAGCCTCGTGAAGGTAGGTCTGCTGGATCCTGGGGACGAGGCTGGCGACCATGGCGGCATTTTCCGCGCGGATGACTCCCTCTTTCACCAGGTCTTCCACGATGGAGAGGTCCCGCACATACATATTGCCCTCCAGGAGCATTTCCCGGACGGCGGGATGGTGGCCTTCCAGCTCGCCGGGAAAAAGCTCGTAATATTGCTTGATCACCGTGGGCAGGCGTTTGCTCCGCCTGCTGAAAAAGAGGGTATAAAAGACCTCGGGAAACCGGAGGGAGCACTGGTCAAAGGTTTCGTGGATGGTCCGATACCGCTCCAGCGCCGTCATGGACGGCGTTATTTTTTCGTTTAAAGCGCCTACATAATCTCTCAGAAAGGACACGGAGCTGAACAGGAGCAGCTCGTCCAGGTCTTCGAAGTAGTTATAAAGAGTCGCGCTGTTGTAGCCGGCGGCGGCGGCGATCTTGCGGATGGTCAGATTGGCAAAGCCCTCTGAGGCGAGAAGTTCTTTGGCGGCCTCGATAAAATAAGTCATCACCCGTTTCTGTTTGATGGTCAGATCATTACAATTCATCGGCATTCCCCTTTCAATCGTGATATTGCATAAAATTTTATCTGAAATATCGTGTATTTTTAACAATTGCAAACTGGTATTTCTCGGTGCATTCCTCTGGAGTCTGAACGCACCTCTGGTAAAGTGGATCACCCTGGACGGGATCCTGGTATGCGGGATGAGATCCGTGATAGCGGCGGCCGTGCTGCTTCCCTTTGTCAGGCCGGGGGAGCTTAACTGGAACCGGTGGACGCTTCTGTATGTGGCCTCCTACGGGGCCCTCTCCCTGAGCGTCATCCGGGCGCTGGAGATGACGGATTCGGCGATCGCCATCGGTATGCAGTACACCTCCGTCCTGTGGCTGTGGCTGTTTTCCCTGGGAAAAGGGAAGCGGATCACCTGGAAGGAGAGCATTCCTGTCCTGCTGGTGATCGCGGGAGTCACATTGTTTATGGCGGCAGGCTCAGACGGGGGCCGGCTGAAGGGAAACCTCATAGCTCTTGGCGAGGGCATTTTTTTCCTGGGGATGACGGTCTCCTCGCCGAGGGCGGCAAAGGGAAATCCCATCGGCCTGACGGCAGTGGCAAATCTGGCGACGGGGATCTTTGTGTTTCTGTTCCTCCGGCCGGATGTGACGGAGCTTGCGGCGGGGCCGGGGTTAAACTGGCTGCTGCTGTTTATCCTGGGAGCCTTGCAGGTCGGCGGCGGATACGGCCTTTACAATATGGGGCTGCAGAGGGTTTCCGCCAGACGGGCCTCCATGCTGGCCCTCTGGGAAATGATACTGGGTCCGGTGTGGGTGGCGGCTTTCCTGGGGGAATACCCGGCGGGCGGCGTGGCCGCAGGGCTTGTGATCATTGTGGCGGGGCTGTTTTTGGACAGCCTGTGGGGAAGTCAGAAAGAAAAAGGAGGGGAAAAGGACCATGCAGGACATTGAAACGCGGATCGGGAAATGGCTGGAAGAGGTCCGGGAGGAATATATCCGTGATGTGATCGAGGAGGTGGATATCCCGAGTGTGTCCGTTCTCGGGGAGGGGGAATATCCCTTTGGGGAAGAATGCGCCAGGATGTTCGATCATATGGAACAGGTACTGAAACGATACGGGTTCCCGTTCCGGAATCATGAATATTACTGCGGGAGCCTCTGATCAAGGGGAGCGAAGGAGAGGGTGAGATCGGCATCTTCAGCCACCTGGACGTGGTCCCGGCGGGAGAAGGCTGGGCGTCGGATCCCTTCCGGGGTCATGTGGACCGGGGCTATATCGTCGGACGGGGGAGCAATGACAACAAGGGTTCTGCCTTTGCCTGCCTTTACGCAGTGCGGTTTTTGAAGGAACATGGGATCCGGCTGAAAAACAACCTGCGCCTTCTGTACGGGTGCAATGAGGCGGCCGGGATGGAGGATGCGAAGTATTACCTGAGGCATTATCAGGCGCCGGACCTTACCATCGTCCCGGACTCCTGGTGGCCGGTGAGCTGCTCGGAAAAGGGAGTCTATATTTTCGATGTCCATGCCCGCGCGGGGAGCGGGAACCTAAGAGCCTGGATGTCGATTTCCGGGATCCCTTTGCGGGAAATACCACCCATGTCCTGACCAGAGTGAAGCTTTCGGGCGGGAAACTGGCTTTCAGCTATAAGATCTGCTATCCGGCCGCGGAGCACGTGGATAAGGAGGAGGTCTTTAGGCGGCTTTTGCGGTATTTTGACCGGGAATTTCTGGAGATCGCGGAGGTGAAGCGTTCCGGACCGCATTTCGTGGAGAAGGGACATCCGGTGGCGGACATCTTCTGCAGAAATGCCTCCAGGGTGCTCGGCAGTGAACAGAGGCCCTTTTCCCAGGCGGGAGGGACCTATGCCTGGTGGATGCCGAACGCTTTTGCGGCAGGGCCGGGGATCCACGGGAGCCCCCAGGAGTTATTTGCGGAGGCGGGCCACGGCGGCGCCCACCAGCCGGATGAGTGTGTGTCGATCGAGGGACTGATGAAGGGGATCCGGATCTATATCCTCTCCCTTCTGGAGATCGACGGATGGCTTGCCGGGGAACGATAGTCAACGACAGAAATAATGGTCGTTACCTGTAAAAAAAGAGATAAAGGGCAGAAGCCTTTTATAAATAAACGAAGGAGGATTTCTTTTATGAAAAAAACAGCGGCAGTACTGCTGGCAGCGGCGATGATCCTTGGATCCCTCGCCGGATGCGGCGGCAAGGAGGAGAAAGGCGAAAAGAGCGGGGACACCAAAGCGGCGGCGGCAGAAGCCGGAGGCGAGACGGCCGGGTCGGGCGATGAGGGGACAAAAGGCGCGGAGCCTTCCGGGGAACCCATCAAGATCGCCATGGTAGGCGCCATGACAGGGCCTTATTCCGAGTACGGGACCGTGATCAAGACCGGCTGCGAGGTGGCCGTGAAGCAGTGGAATGACAAGGGCGGCATCCATGGGCGTCCCATCGAGATGGAGGTTTACGATGAGAAAGGAGAACGGGAGGAGGGCCTGGCACTGGCCCAGCTGATCTCCGGTGATGAGGATGTCTACGGCGTGATCGGGCATTTTATGTCCACGACCGTGGTGGGTAAGCTTTACGGCGACGCCCGCATGCCCCTGATCTGCCCGACGGCTTCGGCGGAGGCGTATTCTTCCCAGAGCGACTGTACCTTCCGGCTGAACCCGACCATCAAGGTGGAGACGGAGGCCATGCTGGTATGCGCGGACGCGGTGGGGAAGAAAAAGCTGGGCGTGGTGTATCTGAACGACGACTGGGGCAACCGGGCCAGTGCGACTCTGGAACAGATCCTTGAGGAAAATAATCCGAGCGGCTATGAGATCGTCGCCAAGGAGGCGATCCTGGGCGGTGACATGGATTATTCGTCCGTGATCAGCAACCTGAAAGCAGCCGGTGCGGAGACGGCGGTCATGTTCTGCTACTATGATTCGGTGGTCCCCTTCAGCATCAAGGCGGCCCAGGCCTATCCGGAGCTGCGGATCGTCTGCGGCGGGAACTGCTACAACGAGACCTTCCTCTCCGTGGGGGGAAAGGATGTGAACGGCTGTCTGGCGCCGACGGCCTTCGACGCGAACGCCCAGGATGAGGCGACACAGACCTTTGTCAAGGACTATCTGGAGATCAGCGGCGGCAGCATGCCCAGCAACATGTCCGCCCAGGCCTATGATGCGATGAGCGTCCTTCTGGAAGCCATCGATTCCACGGGCGGGGAGCTGGACCGGGAGGCGATCATCGCCGCTGTCCGGGATAATCAGCACGAGGGATTGATCGGTTCCTGCAAGTTTGATGAAAACAGGGACGTGATCTTCGAGTTTGATGCCATGGAGGCAAAGGACGGGGCCTGGGTCCCGTGTGAGTAAACCGGAGGCAGGATAGGGCAGGGATCATCCGGAGAAAAAAGCGGGGCCGGCGGCCCTGCCCTGCCGGTTTCCGACAGAAATTTGGAGGGGTTATGTTTTTAGAGCAGATAGTGAACGGTATTGCGATCGGAATGTCCTATGCCCTGGTTGCAGTCGGGTATTCCATGGTATTTGGTGTGCTGAGACTGATCAATTTTTCCCACAGCGCAGTTTTCACCTTTGGCGCCTTTGCCGTGTGGGTGGGTGTGGAAATGCTCCATCTGAATGTATTTCTGGCCATCCTGGCAGGCGTCGCCATTACCGGGGTCCTGGGGATCGGGTTGAATAAGATGGCTCTGGAGCCTCTGCGGAAAAAGGGCGAGACGGGTATGCCGGCGCTGATCACGACCATCGGCATGTCCTATATCATCATCAACGTGCTGACCATTGTGTTCGGCTCGCAGATGAGACGGTTCCCGGCTCTGTTCAACTGGGGACAGATCCACATCTTTGGGGCGGCCATCGGCTGGCAGCAGGTCATGATCGCTCTTGCCTGCCTGGTGCTTCTTGTGACTCTTTCCCTGATCGTCAATAAGACGAAGAGCGGGCTTGCCATGCGGGCGGTACAGCAGCAGCCCACGGCCGCCGCCATCAACGGCATCAATGTCAACCACGTGATCACCTTTGTGTTTTTTCTGGGAGCGGCCTCTGCCGCCATCGCCGGGACACTGGTCGCAGCCTATTACCAGTATGTCCGCCCCTCCTTCGGGGACGTGATCGGGCTGAAGGCCTTTGCGGCGGCGGTGCTCGGCGGGATCGGTTCCCTGCCCGGCGCGGTGCTCGGCGGTCTGATCGTCGGCGTGGTGGAGAGCCTGGCGGTGTTCGCTCTGGGGAGCACCTATATCGATCTGGTCGCTTATCTGGTAATGTTTGCAGTCTTATTGATCAGGCCGACGGGGCTTCTTGGGAGAAAAGGGATTAAGAAGGTGTAGAACATGAAAAATAGAAAAGAAAAAAACAGGACGGAGAACGTATCCGTGAGGCTCGGTATGCTGTTCCGGAAGAAAAAGGCGGCAGTGCCGGCGTTCCTTCTGCTGATCGTCCTTCTGTGCCTCCTGCCTCAGGTTACTTCTCTGTATATCCAGAGGAACCTGATCATGGTGGGGTTCTATATGGTGCTGGGCTTCTCTCTGAATTTTGTGACCGGATATATCGGGGAGGTATCCCTCGGCCACGCGGCATTTTACGCCATCGGGGCCTTCTCCGTATCGCTGCTCACAACGGATGCCGGGATGGGCTACTGGCCGGCCGTGGTCTTAAGTGTTCTTCTGTGCGGCCTTTTCGGCCTGCTTTTGGCCTTCGCGACCATGCGGGTGTCGGGCACTTATCTTGCGATCCTGACCCTGGCGTTTTTTTATCTGGTCATGAATATCATCCAGAACTGGGAAGGGCTCACCCACGGCGTGGTGGGGATCTATGACATTCCCGCGGCAAATATCTTCGGCTTTGCGTTTACGATGAAGAACGGCGGCTATTATTACTGTATCCTGGCCTATGTGCTTTTCAGCATCCTGATCACCAGGCTGCTCATAGGAAGCCGCTTCGGGCGGGCCATGAAGGCCGTGAGGGAGGATCCTCTGGCGGCCACTATGGCCGGGATCAACAACCAGACCTTCCGGGTGATCGCCTATGTGCTGGCGGGCATGCTGGCAGGGCTTGCGGGAACCCTGTATGCCCCCTTCTGCGGCTATATCAATTATCTTACCTTTACCTATAATATGTGTCTGATGATCCTGGTGATCATCATCACCGGAGGCAGGGGGACCATGAAGGGCGTGATCGTCGGCTCCCTGATCATTGCTCCCCTGGGGGAGGTCCTGCGGGGACTGATCTCTCTGTTTGATTCCCTGCCGGCAGAGTACCTGCCGGATCCGGAGCAGTGGCGGTTCGTGATTTACGGCCTGATCATGGTGGTGATGATGCGCCTGCGCCCCCAGGGGATCCTGGGCGGCAAGAGCCGGCTGGATTACCGGATGCCTGCGGGACTTGACAAGAAGGAGGGAAACGGCTGATGGCGCTTCTTGAAATGAAACAGGTGCTCATGCGTTTCGGCGGCCTGGTGGCGGTGGACGGACTGTCGCTGAAGGTGGAGGAGGGGGAGATCGTCAGTCTGATCGGCCCCAACGGAGCGGGAAAGACGACGGTGTTCAACACGATCACCGGGGTCTATGAGATCACGGAGGGCGAGATCTGCTTCGGCGGGGAGCGGATCTCAGGACTCCTTCCCAGAGAGATCGTAAAGCGGGGCGTGTCCAGGACTTTTCAGAATATCCGCCTGTTCGGGAAGCTCCGGGTGATCGAGAACGCCCTGATCGGGGCCCATATCAATATGGATTATTCCATTCCGGACGCCCTGTTCCGGACAAAAAAATATCGGACTCAGGAGTTAACGCTCCACAAAAAGGCCCTGGAGGTCCTTGCTTCCATCGGACTTGGGGAGTACGTTCATGAATATGCGGAAAATCTTCCCTACGGACTCCAGAGGCGGCTGGAGATCGCACGGGCGATCATGAGCGGGGCGAAGATCCTCCTGCTGGACGAACCGGCGGCGGGGATGAACCCCCAGGAGTCGGAGGATCTGATGGGATTTATCCGGAGCCTGCGGGACAAGGGTTATACGATCCTTCTGATCGAGCACGACATGAACGTGGTCATGAACGTTTCGGACCGGATCTATGTGGTGGATTATGGGAAACTGATCGCCAAGGGGAAGCCGGAGCAGATCAAAAACGATCCGGGCGTGATCCGGGCCTATCTGGGCGACGTCTCGGAGATCATGGGAGAGGGGGCGTGAGAAAATGCTGGAGCTTCAGAATGTGAACACCTTTTACGGGAGCATCCATGCGCTGAAGGATGAGAGCATCACCGTGAAGGAGGGGGAGATCGTGACTCTGATCGGGAGCAACGGGGCCGGCAAGACGACCACCTTGTCCAGTATCATCGGGACAAAACGGATCAAGAGCGGCTCCATCAAATTTATGGGGGAGGAGATCTCCGGCAGGAGCCCCCATGAGATCGTGAAGCGGGGAATCGCCCTCTCACCGGAGGGGCGCCTGGTATTCCCGGATCTTTCCGTGGAGGAAAACCTGCGGATCGGGGCCTATCTCCGGAAGGACAAAAGCGAGATCCGGAAAAGCTACGAGAGAGTGTACGGGCTGTTCCCGAGGCTTGCGGAGCGGAAGGGGCAGCCGGCCGGCACCCTTTCCGGCGGGGAGCAGCAGATGCTGGCCATCGGGCGGGCCATGATGAACGACCCGAAGCTTTTGATGCTGGACGAGCCCTCCCTGGGCCTCGCCCCGAACCTGGTCATCATGATCTTCGAGCTGATCCGGGAGATCCGGAAATCGGGAGTGACGATCCTCCTCATCGAGCAGAATGCCAACATGGCGCTGCACATCGCAGACCGGGGCTACGTTTTGGAGACCGGATACGTAAAGCTCTCGGACAGCGCCGCCAATTTAAGCAAAAACGACGCCGTCAGAAAAGCCTATCTGGGCGGCTGAAAATAAAAGCCTGCCGTATCCCAAAAGTATGGATACAGCAGGTTATTTTTTTCATGATATCCGGAGGAAGACACGGAGATCAGAAGCGCCAGGACCTGCCTGATCACGGTACGAAGAAAGATCCTGCAAAATTTAACTGCATTAACTGATTGTAAAGAACCCCAGATTGGTATATACTGTTTTCTGTAAGACACCGATCGTTTAGTAAGAAAAGGAGGAGGGCCATGGAGCAGTTAACATACAAAAAGAATTTTAAGTACAAAAAAGCAGTTCCCTATTTCCTGGCGTCGGCAATGCTTCTCTTCTATTTCGTATTCGCAGGATGCTGGATGCATCTGTTCTACACAAGTGAAGGGATGAGTGGCAGAAGCATTTCCGCAGATGAACTGCACCTGATCCAATTACGGGGAACGATCCTGTGGATCAGCGAACGGCTGGCCTCTCTCTTTTTTCTTCTGGCCGGCGTATGGGATTGGCTCCACAGACCGGAACGATCCGTCCGGACTTATCTGGCCGGCATATTGAGACAGTCTCTCATATGGGTGGGCGGCTTTTTTCTGATCGCTCTGGTGCATATATCCTGGCTGCGTCAGACGGACGCCCTCATCAATTATCTGTCTCCTCTGTTCCGCCTTTGGGGACTCGCGGCCCTGGGACTTTTGCCGGTCGGCGAGTATGTGAGGAGGAGGCGCAGTGTGGATGCGGCCTGTAAATTAAATAACCTGCAGTAAGCCGACGGGGCATGATTTTGGCTTATCTTTCGTTTGTTTGGAAGAGATCGAGCAGGAGGAAATTTCTCTGATTGAGAAATTTCCTCCTGCTCGATCTTTATCCAGGCAATCGCGAAACTCAAAAACTTGTCGAATATTCCCTCAATTTCATGTTTCGCAATTGCCTGGATCTATAGTAAACGACAAAAATATTTGCCGTTTACTATAGACCATCCGGGGGAGGCGTACGATTTTTGCAAGGTAGATTCTGCGCTTATGCGCAGCAAAAATCGGCGCAGCAGACGCCATAAAGAAAAGATTTATGTCGTCTGCTATATTATAGAAAAGTCCCCTGAGGTTTTTCTCAAAAGAATATAAAAATCCCCGGATCTGTGATAGAATAGTAAAAAATACGCGGAAAAGAGGACGCAGACACATGAAGATTACACAGATCAGACTGGGAACGATATCGGTCCCGCTCCGGGTCCCTTTTAAGACGGCCCTGCGCAGCGTGGACAGCGTGGAGGACGTGATCGTGGAGATCCATACGGATACCGGAGCAGTGGGCTATGGGGAGGCCCCGCCCACGGGGGCAGTCACGGGGGATACGACAGGCGCCATTGTGGGAGCGGTCAGGGATCACATCGCAAAGAGCCTGATCGGCAGGGATGTGGATGAGTTTGAGGATGTGCTCAAGATCGTACAGTCCTGTATTGTAAAAAATACCAGCGCCAAGGCTGCCGTGGACATGGCCCTGTGGGATCTCTACGGCCAGCTCTATCAGATCCCCGTATACAAGCTCCTCGGCGGAGCGAGGAAGAGCATCGTGACGGACATCACCATCAGCGTCAATGCCCCGGAGGAGATGGCAAGGGACGCGGAGGCGGCCGTGAGGCGGGGCTATGACTGCCTGAAGGTGAAGGTGGGGGCTGACCCGGCTCTGGATGTGGAGCGGCTTGCGGCGGTCCGGCAGGCGGTGGGGAAGGAGGTCTGCATCCGCATCGACGCCAACCAGGCCTGGAAGCCCAAGGAGGCGGTGAGGATCCTGGATCAGATGCAGGAGCGGGGGCTTCAGATCGAGTTCGTGGAGCAGCCGGTGGCCGCCCACGACCTGGAGGGCCTCAAATATGTGACGGACAGGAGCACAGTCCCGGTCCTGGCGGACGAGAGCGTGTTCTCCCCGGAGGACGCCGTGAGGATCATGGAGATGCGGGCGGCGGACCTTGTCAACATCAAGCTGATGAAGTGCGGCGGCCTCTACAATGCCTTAAAGATCGCCGCCGCCGCCGAGATCTACGGCGTGGAATGCATGATCGGCTGTATGCTGGAGGCGAAGGTCTCCGTCAACGCGGCGGTGGAGCTCGCCTGTGCGAAGAAGGTCATCACGAAGATCGACCTGGACGGACCGGTGCTCTGCAGGGAGGATCCTGTCCTCGGCGGCGCCGTCTTTGACGAAAAACGGATCACCGTCTCCGACGAGCCGGGCCTTGGGATCAGGGGGATCCAGTCGGGGAAGCTTTCGTATCTTTTCTGAGTTTTTCTGCGCTTTTCTGAGGCGCAGGCGATCGCGAAACCGTAAAACATGGGAAGGATTCTGACAATTGTATCCAGGAAAAGCCCTCTGCGCCATGGAAAGGAGACCATGGAAAACAGGAGGGCCTCTGCCCGACTGTTTTCTGCGCTTATGGGCTCCTTGGAATGTTTGGCGCTGCAGGCTTTGGATGGATCGATTGTCAGAATCCACTCGACAATTCCACGTTTCGCAATTACCTGTTTCTGAGACGGGATGAGAGGAGCGGATCGATGAACGCAGTCTGCCGGGATATTTTTCAGGCCCTCCATGAGGGAAAATGGCTGAGTATTGAATACCGGAATAAAAAAGAGCAGGTCACCAGGTACTGGATCGGAATCCGGGGCCTGAACCCGGAGCGGAGGAGCCTGGCAGTGGAGGGGCTCCATCTGAGCCGGTATTCCCTGGAGCGCTATGACTGGATCTATATCGATTCGATCCTCTCCTCGAAGATCCTGGACGGGACCTTTTGTCCGGTGAATGAGAAGCTTATAAAAGACATCGCTGAAAACCCCCACAGATACAGGCCGCTCTTCGACCATGTGGCGAATCTGAAGATCCTCAATTACCTGGAGGACTGCAGCCGGATGGACGTGACCCCTTACCGGAAGGATTTTGCCCTGGTGAGGGCCCTTGACCGGGAAAGCTTTGACGGGGGCGTGTTCCCGCTGAACGAGGAGCAGTACCGGACTGTCATCCGGGAATTCCAGATGAGGGCGGAGCGGGAGAAAAAGGAGGCGGAGGGGAGCGGACGGCTCGTCCTCCAGCGGCTGGCCATGAACGTGCTCAGCGTCCACACGCAGAAGGGGCTCTATGTGCTGGCCTACCGGCGGCTGGCCCTGGACGTGAAAGGGCGGTGTTTAAAGCCGGATGAGGACATCACCGTGTGTACGGAGTTTACGGTGGACGGGGTGAAGCAGAGCGCCCGTCGGTTCCTGGACGAGGAGGAGCTCGAGCTCCTTAAGGATTTTGAGGCCAACGCGGAGCGGATCAAGGATGCGGCGGCCGGCTCCCTGCGGGGGCAGGAGGCTGTGGACGACATGCCTTATCTCATCGGCCTCGGCATGGAGCAGGCGCTGGATCTCCACAAGGAATACGGCGCCATTCTGGAGATGTACCAGAAGGGGCAGGTCTCCGTCCCCATCCGGGCCTTTTTCGGCGACCTCCTGGAGAGGGGAAGGAGAAGGCGGACGGAGCCCATCACCCTCCTCGACCGGAGGGTGAACCTGGACCAGCTCCTGGCCATCCACAATGCCATTTCCTACCCGGTGGCTTATATCCAGGGGCCGCCGGGCACGGGGAAGACCAGCACCATCATCAACACCATCGTCACGGCATTCCTCAACGAAAAGACTGTCCTGTTTGTGTCCCATAACAACCATCCCATCGACGGGGTTGCCGAAAAGCTTGCCGGCCTTTCCTGGCGGGGGAGGCAGATCCCCTTCCCCATGATCCGGCTTGGGAACCAGGAAAAAGTCCGGGCGGCCTTAAGGCGCATGCGCCAGCTGTACGAGGAGACAAAGCCGCTGACGGTCTTTGAGACGACCCTGGAGCGGAACCGGGATGTCCGGGTGAAAAAGGCCAGGGAGCTTTCCGGGCTCTTGAAAAAATATGAGGCGGGGCTGGAGTTCAAGGAGCGGGAGGAGACCCTGGAGCGGATGCTGGAGTTTGAGCGCCGCCATGGGGCCTCCATGCAGATGATCCCCTTTGAGGCAGATCTCGGCGGCAGACAGATGGACCGGGTGAAAAAAGGCCTGGAGAGGGTGGGGCGGATCACCGACGAGGACGCGCTGGCACTTTTGGAGGACGATGGGGAGGAGCTGCAGAAATATCTCTATTATGTGTCGGCAAAATATATCAAACGGCTCGGGCTGGAGGAGAACAGGGAGCTTCTGGAGATCCTTTTGATGGAGGACGAGGAGGACTCGCTGGCGGCGTTCCACGGCTATCTGAAGGAGACGGCCAACCTGAAACGGTTCCAGCGGATCTTTCCCGTCATTGCGACCACCTGCTACTCCTCCTATCGGCTGGGGGCCCCGAAGCCCCAGTTCGACATGACCGTCATGGACGAGGCCAGCCAGTGCAGCACCGCCGTTTCCCTGGTGCCGATCATCCGGGGAGAACGGCTGATGCTGGTGGGAGATCCGCAGCAGTTAAACCCGGTCATCCTGCTGGACGAGGTGACGAACCGGAGGCTCCGCAGCAAATACATGGTGCCGGAGGAATACGATTACCGGGCCAACTCCGTCTACAAGGTCTATCTGGCCTGCGACGCGGTCAGCGACGAGGTGCTCCTCCGGTATCATTACCGGTGCAACCGGAAGATCATCGATTTTAACAACCGGAAATATTACAATTCCAGGCTCCTGGTCCGCTCCGGAAGCACGGAGGAGGAGCCCCTCGGATATGTGGATATCCCGGACGGTAGAAGCGACGAGAAAAATACGGCTCCCGCGGAGGCGGAGGAGATCGTCCGGTATGCGAAGCAGAACCGGGATAAGAGCATCGGCATCATCACCCCTTTCGTGAACCAGAAAAAGCTCATCGAGAGGCGTCTTGCGGAGGAGAAGCTGGACCATGTGTCCTGCGGCACGGTCCACGCCTTCCAGGGGGACGAAAAGCAGGTGGTGCTCTTTTCCACAGCCCTGACGGACGAGACCCACAAGGGGACCTACGACTGGCTGAAAAACAACCAGGAGCTGATCAACGTGGCCGCCTCCCGGGCGGTGGACCGGCTGGTCGTGCTGGCAAACGGGAAAAATCTGGAACGGCTCCACGAGGAGGGGACGGAGGACGACCTCTACGACCTGGTCCGGTACGTGCGGACCAATGGTGCTTCGTCGGTGGCCTCCAGGCAGACAAGATCCAGGGCCCTCGGCATCAAGCCTTTCAGCAGCGCCACAGAGGAGGCGTTTCTGACCACGCTGAACCATGCCCTGGACAACCTGTGGATGACCCAGAACCGGTTTTCCGTGGAAAAGGAGGTGGCCGTCTCCCAGGTCTTCGAGAGCAACGATACCTACAGCGACCTTTTTTATTCGGGCCGCTTTGACTTTGTGGTCTATGAGGAGCGGGGGGAGAAGAAATATCCGGTCCTCGTCATCGAGCTGGACGGGAAAGAGCACGTCGCGGAGGAGGCGGTCAGGGCCAGGGACCGGAAGAAGCAGGGGATCTGCAGGGCCCACGGGATGGAGCTGATTCGGGTGGAAAATTCCTATGCCAGAAGGTACCAGCATGTGAAGGGGATCCTGCAGGCGTATTTTACGAAGCTGCACTGAAATGGAAAAGTAAAAAAACACTGGTAATTACCGGAGGCTTATGCTATAATTGTAATTTGCCGGATTATAGTTACAAAGTACCAGACGCGAAGCCTTTCGCAGTGCTGTGGCGATGTGCGGGGAACTGTCGACTGGCGGCGGCGTTTACATTATATTAGGAGGAATACACAGATCATGAGTGTACAGGTGGAGAATTTAGAGAAGAACATGGCGAAGCTGACGATCGAGGTGACGGCCGAGGAGGTCACGAAGGCGATCCAGGGAGCATACCAGAAGAATAAGAACAGATTCAATGTTCCGGGCTTCCGCCGCGGCAAGGTGCCCCAGAAGATGATCGAGAAGATGTACGGCGTGGGTGTTTTTTATGAGGACGCGGTCAATGCGATGATCCCGGATGCCTATGAGAAGGCGGTCGCGGAGAGCGAGCTGGAGATCGTATCCCGCCCCGAGATCGACGTGATCCAGATCGAGGCCGGAAAGCCCATGATCTTTACCGCCGAGGTGGCGGTGAAGCCGGAGGTGGTTCTCGGCGAGTACAAGGGGCTGGAGGTGGCGAAGCAGGACACCTTTGTCACCGAGGACGACGTGATGGAGGAGATCAAAAAGGAGCAGGAGAAGAACGCAACGGTGGTGACCGTGGAGGACCGCCCTCTGCAGAAGGATGACACGGCTGTGATCGACTTTGAGGGATTCTGCGACGGCGAAGCCTTTGAGGGCGGCAAGGGCGAGGATTTCCCGCTGGTGATCGGTTCCGGACAGTTCATCCCCGGCTTCGAGGATCAGCTGATCGGCAAGAGCACCGGCGAGGAGGCGGAGGTGAACGTGACCTTCCCGACCCCTTACCAGGCGAAGGAGCTGGAGGGGAAGGATGCCCTGTTCAAGGTTACGGTCAAGGAGATCAAGGCCAGGGAGCTGCCGGAGATCGACGATGAGTTTGCCAGCGAGGTGTCCGAGTTCGAGACTTTGGAGGAATATAAGAAAGAAGTCGCCGATAAATTAAAGGAGCGGAAGGAAGCCGACGCAAAGCGGGCAAAAGAGGACGAGGCGGTGCAGAAGGCCGTGGAGAACGCGTCCATGGAGATCCCGGAGGCGATGATAAAGACCCAGGCTTCCAATATGGTGAATGAGTTTGCCCAGAGGATGCAGATGCAGGGGCTCACCATGGACCAGTATATGCAGTATACCGGGACCACCAGGGACCAGATGGAAAAGCAGATGGAGGAGCAGGCGAAGAAGAGGATCGAAGTCCGCCTGACCCTGGAGGCTGTCGTGAAGGCGGAGGATATCCAGGTATCTGACGAAGAGTTTGACAAAGAGATCGCCGAGATGGCGGAAAATTATAAGATGGAAGCAGACAAGTTCAAAGAACTGATCGGCGCCGAGGAGGCCGGCCGGATGAAGATGGATATCGCCGTCCAGAAGGCGGTCGATCTCATTGCGGAAAAGGCGAAGGAAGTCTGATCATAAGACAGGAGGCATTACCATGAGTTTAGTTCCTTATGTACTGGAATCCACAAGCAGAGGGGAACGTTCCTACGATATCTATTCCAGGCTTTTGAAGGACCGGATCATTTTCCTGGGCGAGGAGGTCAACGATGTGACCGCCAGCCTGGTGGTGGCCCAGCTCCTCTTCCTGGAATCGGAGGACCCCGGTAAGGATATCCAGCTTTATATCAACAGCCCCGGCGGGGTGATCACGGCCGGGATGGCGATCTACGATACCATGCATTACATCAAGTGCGATGTGTCCACCATCTGCATCGGCATGGCGGCCAGCATGGGGGCCTTCCTTCTGGCAGGAGGGGCGAAGGGCAAGCGCATGGCCCTTCCCAATGCGGAGATCATGATCCATCAGCCCTCCGGCGGAGCCAAGGGGCAGGCGACGGACATCAAGATCGTTGCCGACAAGATCATTGCCACCAGAAAGAAGATGAACCAGATCCTGGCAGCAAACACGGGGCAGCCGCTGGACGTCATCGAAGTGGATACGGAGCGGGATCACTACATGAGCGCCGCGGAAGCAAAAGAGTACGGGATCATTGACCAGGTAATCGAAAGTCGTCAGGGGTAAGCGGATGGCAGGAAAATTTGATGTTCGCTGCTCTTTCTGCGGGAAGAGCCAGGAACAGGTGAGAAAACTGATTGCAGGCGGAAAGGACGTCTATATCTGCGACGAATGCGTGGAGCTCTGCGCGGAGCTCATTGCGGAGGATACGCCGGAGGCGGAGACAGACAGCCGGATCGAGGGGATCAATCTCTTAAAGCCCAGGGAGATCAAGGCCTATCTGGATCAGTACGTGATCGGACAGGACCGGGCGAAGAAGGTCCTCTCCGTGGCGGTATACAACCATTACAAACGGATCACGGCGCCGGATGACTCGGACGTGGAGGTCCAGAAGAGCAATATCCTGCTCCTGGGGCCCACCGGCTCCGGCAAGACCTTCCTCGCCCAGACCATGGCCAGGATCCTGAACGTGCCCTTTGCCATCGCCGACGCGACGGCGCTGACGGAGGCCGGCTATGTGGGCGAGGATGTGGAGAACATCCTGTTAAAGATCATCCAGGCGGCGGATTATGACATCGGCCGGGCGGAGTACGGGATCATCTATATCGACGAGATCGACAAGATCACGAAAAAGTCGGAGAATGTGTCCATCACCAGGGACGTGTCCGGCGAGGGAGTCCAGCAGGCGCTGCTCAAGATCCTTGAGGGGACAGTGGCCAGTGTTCCGCCCCAGGGCGGCAGGAAGCATCCCCACCAGGAGATGTACCAGATCGACACCACCAACATCCTGTTCATCTGCGGCGGGGCCTTTGACGGCCTGGAGCAGATGATCGAGAGCAGGCTGGGGGCAGGCTCCATCGGCTTTGAAAATAACCTGAAGGATGCGAGCAGGAGGGAGATCAGCGAGCTCCTGGCCCAGGTGATGCCCCAGGATCTGGTCAAGTTCGGCCTGATCCCGGAGTTTATCGGCCGGGTCCCCATGGTGGAATCCCTGGAGCTTCTGGATAAGGATGCGCTGATCCGCATTCTGACGGAGCCGAAGAATGCGATTGTAAAGCAGTATAAGAGACTGTTCGATCTGGACGGCGTGGAGCTGGAGTTTTCCGAGGATGCGCTGGAGGCCATTGCGGAACAGGCGGTGGAGCGCAAGATCGGCGCCAGGGGCCTTCGGGCGATCCTGGAAAAGGTGATGACGGATATCATGTATGAGATCCCGTCCGACGACAACATCGGACGATGCCTGATCACGAAGGATGTGGTGAACGGGCTGGATCTGCCGAAGCTTACCTACCGGACTACGGAAGTGAAGAAAAGGAAAGGCGAGACAGCCTGAGAGCTGGGGGCCCGCAGTGATCTGCGCGCCCCCGGTACCTGTGTATGAGGAGGAGACGACATGACGATACCTGCAATCGCATTGAGGGGCCTGTGTGTGCTGCCGAAGATGGTGGTGCATTTTGATGTCAGCAGGAAGAAGTCGATCGTGGCGCTGGAAAAGGCCATGGTGAAAGACCAAAAGATTTTTCTTGTGGCCCAGAGGTCTGTGCAGGATGAGGAGCCGGGACAGGATGACCTTTATGAGATGGGGACCATCGGATGCATCCGGCAGATCCTCAGGCTGCCCGGAGGCATGGTGAGAGTCCTGACCGAGGGGCTTCTGCGCGCCAGGCTCTGTGAGCTTGCCGAGGAGGACGGATATCTGCAGGCGGAGGTGGAGCCCTGCCCCACGGAGCCTTTTTTGGAGGGGGACGGTGTGACCAGGGAGGCCATGTGCCGGGCCCTCAGGGAGCATGTGGAGGAATACGGTCAGGTCAATCCTTCCATCAGCAGGGACATCATCACCGAGCTTCTGGAGGCGGAGAGCCTGGAGGAGCTTCTGGATGAGATCGCCATCAACATTCCCTTCAGCCTGGAGAACCGGCAGCAGCTGGTGGAGACGGTCTCCCTGCCGGAGCGGTATGTGATCGTGGAAAAGATCCTTGCCACCGAGGTGGAGATCGGCCGCCTGAAGAGAGCGTTTCAGGAGAAGGTCCGGGACCGGGTGGACCAGAACCAGAGAGAATATATCCTGCGGGAACAGATGAAGCTGATCCGGGAAGAACTGGGGGAGGACACGATTCAGTCCGATGCCGCCCGGTTTGAGGAACAGCTTAAGAAGCTTAAGGCCGGGAAAGAGGTAAAGGAAAAGATCGATAAGGAGATCGGCCGTTACCGGATGATGCCCATGGGGAGCCAGGAGGCTTACGTGAGCCGCAATTATATCGAGCAGCTTCTGGAGCTTCCCTGGAATAAGATGTCCAAGGACAATAAGGACCTGGCCCGGGCGGAGGAGATCCTGGAGGAGGACCATTACGGGCTGGAGAAGGTCAAGGAGCGGATCATGGAATTTCTGGCGGTCCGTTCCCTGACGGGGAAGGGCGAGAGCCCCATCGTCTGCCTGGTGGGCCCTCCGGGGACGGGAAAGACTTCCATCGCGCAGTCCATTGCCAGGGCTTTGGGGAAGAAATATGTCCGCATCTGCCTGGGAGGCGTCCGGGACGAGGCCGAGATCCGGGGCCACAGGCGGACTTACGTGGGGGCCATGCCGGGCCGGGTCGCGGCGGCCCTCAAGCAGGCAGGGACCTCCAACCCGCTGATCCTCCTCGACGAGGTGGATAAGCTGGGGAGCGATTACAAGGGCGATCCTTCCTCGGCGCTCTTGGAGATCCTGGACGGGGCCCAGAACGACAAGTTCCGGGATCATTTTATCGAACTTCCCCTGGACCTCTCCAACGTGCTGTTCGTGGCCACGGCCAACACGACGGATACCATCCCGAAGCCTCTTCTGGACCGGATGGAGATCATCGAGGTCAGCAGTTATACGGAAAATGAAAAATATCACATTGCAGAAAAATACCTGGTACCGAAGCAGCGGGAGAAGAACGGGCTTTCGGAGGAGCAGTTTGCGGTCTCCGGGAAGGCCCTCCGGCGGATCATCCACGGCTACACGAGGGAGGCCGGCGTCCGCAGCCTGGAGCGGAAGGTCGGGCAGCTCTGCAGGAAGGCGGCCAGGGAGCTTCTGGACGGCAAAAAGAAGAAAGTCCGGGTCACGGAAGGAAATCTGGAGAAATATCTGGGGAAGGAGCCGGTCAGGAGCGACAAGTCGGTGGGCCAGGACGCGGTGGGGATCGTCCGCGGCCTGGCCTGGACCAGCGTGGGCGGCGATACCCTGGAGATCGAGGTAAACCTTCTTCCCGGCCACGGGAAGCTGCAGCTGACCGGGCAGATGGGAGACGTGATGAAGGAGTCTGCCAAGGCGGCCCTGTCCTATGTCCGTTCCGCCAGCCCGGCCTACGAGGTGGACAGCGCCGTCTACGAGAAGAATGACATCCATGTCCATATCCCGGAGGGCGCGGTGCCCAAGGACGGCCCCTCGGCGGGGATCACCATGGCCACGGCCATGATGTCCGCCGTGACGGGGAAAAAGGTGCGGGCGGATCTGGCTATGACCGGCGAGGTGACCCTGCGGGGACGGGTGCTGCCCATCGGCGGCCTGAAGGAAAAGCTCCTGGCGGCCAGGATGGCGGACATCCACACGGTCCTGGTGCCGGGGACCAACGAATCCAACGTGCAGGAATTGTCCAGAGAGATCGTGGACGGCATGGACATCAAATACGTGGGGACCATGGACGAGGTACTGAAGGAGGCGTTTCGTTGATCATAAAGACAGTGAATCTGGAGACGGTCTGCGGCGTGACCAGCCGCCTGCCGGAGAACGATAAGCCGGAGATCGCCTTTGCGGGCAAGTCCAACGTGGGGAAATCCTCCCTGATCAATGCGCTCATGAACCGGAAGGCTTATGCGCGCACCTCGTCCCAGCCGGGAAAGACCCAGACCATCAATTTTTATAACATCAACGATGCCCTCTATTACGTGGATCTTCCCGGTTACGGGTATGCGAAGATTTCCCAAAAGGAAAAAGAAAAATGGGGACGGATGGTGGAGAACTATCTGAAGAAGTCCGCGAGGCTCCGGTGTGTGTTCCTTTTGGTGGACATCCGTCATGAACCGTCCGCCAATGACAGACAGATGTACGAGTGGGTGACGGGGAACGGCTATCGGCCGGTGGTCGTCGCCACCAAGCTGGACAAGATCAAACGGAGCCAGGTCGCGAAGCAAATGAAGCTGGTGCGAAGCGGCCTTGGGATCGGACCGGATGTCACGGTGATCCCCTTCTCCGCTGAGACGAAGCAGGGGCGGGAGGAGATCTGGGCGCTCATCGAGGAGCTGGCGGGTCGGGAATGATCCGTCCCGGGATCTACTTTGCCGCAAACACGATCCCGAAGGCCTCCGGCCCGATGTGGGCCCCTATGGTGGGCCCGATCTGGAGCATTTCATCCGTCCGGTATCCGGCGGCAGAGAGCTTCTCGCAGAGCTTCGTGCAGTTTTCCGTGCCGAAGCTGTAGATGGGATACAGAGGGAAGGCCTCGTCCCGGCCGAGGGCGGCCAGCTGCTTTAGGATCTGGCCGATGGCCTTGTTCCTGCCTACGCATTTGCCGATCACGGCCACCCGGCCTTCCGGAGAGATGGTGATGATGGGTTTGATGCCGGCCAGGTTTCCGATGGCGGCGGCGGTTTTGGATACCCGTCCGCCCCGTTCCAGGTAGTCTAAGGTATCGGGGGCCGCCAGGACTCTGACCCGGGAGCGCAGGCCTTCCAAAAGGGCGGCGATCTCCCCGGCGCCGATCCCCTGGGAAACCAGAGAGAGGGCGTAGTCCGCCAGGATCTTGATGGTGTAGGTGGCGGAGAGAGAATCGATGATATAGATCTTGTCGTAGGCGGCCATGGATTTGGCCAGGAAGGCACTCTGGCAGGTGCCGCTAAGGGCGGAGGAGAGCAGGATGCAGATCAGCTCGTCGCCTTTTTTCTTTGCGTCCAGAAATACTTCCAGGAAGGCCTGGGGAGAGGGCTGGGCAGTTTTCGGGAAGCTGCCGGTCTTTTCCAGGATCTCATAGAATCCGTCCCGGTCCAGATTCTGTCCGTCTATGTAATCGGTGCTGCCGATGGTTATGGTGATGGGGACCAGTTCCAGTCCCTTTTCACGGATCTCTTCCATTTTATAATCGGAAGCAGAGTCTACAAGGATACGTATCATGAGAGCGACACTCCAGTCAATTGGTATAATAACAGATGGCGATGCGCGGTTATCGAAGAGGGCAATAGTTTGAAATACAAAATAAAGCGCATATGTTGTAGCATATTACATTCCAGGCCCTCTGTCAATGGGAAAATATAGCTTTTTTGACGGTTTTTTTCGAAAGGCTTGAAAAAAATTCCAGATAGCAGTATGATAGGTAACGGCATCGAGCCCGGATAGAACTGCGCATTTGGAGGGCAAAAAAAGACGAGGAGAATTATGATGGCAAGAGGAAAGAAACAGACAACCGTGAAAGCCGCAGTGCCGGAGACAGCGGGCAAGGCAGCAGAAAAGAAAGGGATCACGCAGACAGAGCCGATGAAAAGGGCGGCAGAGGAGCTGGCGAAGGTAGTGGCGGAAGAGACAAAGGAAGTGCCTGCTTCCGCGGCCGTAAAAGCGGCTGAGACGGAAAAGAAGGCAGAGAAAGTGACAGCGGAGAAGCCTGCGGACGCGCCGGAGGATACGGCGGTGAAAGCAGCGAAAAAACCGGCCGCAGAGAAGAAGCCGGCGGCGAGGAGAACGTCGTCAAAGGCAGCCGCGGAGAAACCGGCGGCAGAAAAGGCTGCAGAGGAGAAAAAGCCTGCAGAAGAGAAAAAGCCCGTGAAGAAACAGGAGGTCAAAACTTCGATTTCCGTGCAGTATATGGGGAAGGACATCTCCGACAAGGATATGATCGCCCTGGTCAGGAAAGACTGGACGGATACGCAGCATAAGGCCGGCGACATCAAGACCATGGAGCTTTATGTGAAGACAGAAGAAAACAAGGTATATTATGTGATCAACGGTACGGAGACGGGGAGCGTGGAGATCTGAGCTTCCGGAGGGAAAAAGGCTGCCGCGTGGGAGGGGTTACCTCCTGTGGCAGCCTTTTTTAATCAGGTTTTATAATCCGTTTTGGGTTACCCCGTAAACGGCCTGGTTGTGGGTGAAGCCTTCATATTCCAGCTGTCCGATCAGTCCGGTGTAGGAGAAAGCGCTGTAGTTCAGATAATTCTTCGCCCTTGCGAGTGCATTTTTTTCGCCGGCTGTGGGCTGATGGGTGGTTGTCCCTCCCGGGGTACCGGCAGATCCGGAGGCCGGCGGGGCCGTTATATTTATGTAGCTGCTGCCAGTGGCGGAAGCGATGCCTCCCAAGTTGCCGGGAGCACTGCCGTTTTTCTCGGTCAGGACGATCTGGATTCCCTCCAGACGTTTCGAGCCGTTTGAGGTTCCGGCCTCTTCTCCGTTTTTGGCCCATCCATCCATAGGACTGGACATGGGAAGAATACTGGACCGATACGTTAGATGCGGCATCTGCCTTCAAAGCAGGAATCTGCCCAAACAGGGATAAAAGGAATAGCCCTGCAAACAGCATTGCCAGAATATGTTTTTTTAACGGTCTCAGTAGTACTCCTTTCTAAAATGGATTTAAAAAATTCCCGGACAGGTTTTTCTACCGGATATTCTTGTTTCAAGATTACCCTGTCTTCGAGGCGGTGTCAAGGAATTTTATATGTTGCTCTTGGATTTCCGACTTTTTTGGCGGAAGGCTTTTTATATTTTCTGCAACAATGTTACTTTTCACTCCCATGGCGGAATATCTGGTAGAAAAGATTGGGGGAAATATTGATTAAAACGTATTATCGTCACAGGGAAATCTTGAGAATCTCAAGAAATACTTATATTTTGAGAGCATATACAGTATAATGATTGAAAATATTTTGTCGAAAACCTTTGAACAGGAACGGAGGCCGCGACATGTCGATCAGTTATAAAAAACTCTGGAAAATGATGATCGATAAAAATCTCAGAAAAACGGAGCTGACCCATCTTGCGGGGATCAGCACAAATGCCATGGCTAAGCTGGGCCGGAATGAGGATGTCCGGGTAAAAACGCTTGAAAAGCTGTGTACCTCTCTTAGCTGTGATCTGGACCAAGAGACATTTGAGGCGATGAACGCCTTTCCAAAGTTTGTAAAGCTGCGGGAGGCATATATCGCGAATGTAGACGAGATCGCTGCCAAGATCGATCTCCTCTCCACAGCCATACGGATCAGCGACAGGCAGTTCCCGGAAGTGTATAAGCATCTGCCGCCCATCTGTGAAAAGCTGGATATCCCTGTTCCCGAGATCTACTATGTAAGATCCAAAGAGCTTAACGCATGGACAGGTGGAAGCACCGTTTATCTGCCTTACCTCCCGGCTTGTGGATAAACTGCCTTCCGATTTGATCGCCAGTGTTCTGGCCCACGAATGCGGGCACATTGCCTGTAAGCACTACCTGTATCATTCCATGGCAGGTCTTCTGGCGGAGGGGATATGCAGCAGCCCGCTTTCAAAGATCCCGGCGGTCAGGAGATATCTCACGCCCACGATCGTAAGGGCTCTGCTGTTTTGGGACAGATGCAGCGAATTATCCGCGGACAGAGCTGCCGTCCTTTGTGACGGCGGAGCAGACAAAACGGTTGCCGTTCTGCTAAAGCTGCATGGCTATAAGCATGTTGACCGTGAGGAATTTTTGAAGCAGGCCATGGATTTGAGGGCCTTTGTGAATGATTCGAGATCCAACAGGCTCATGGAGCTGATGCTGACCCAGGACGAAACACATCCCCGGCTTGCTACCCGCGCCTATGAGTGTTATGAATGGTCGACCTCAGATCGTTTTAAGAGGATCCTGGAGGGTACCTATACGCCTTCCTCCCGGCATGAGTTCCCTATTGCGGCAGACAAGGCCACAAATCAATTCGGCGGAGGGCTTCAGCATCACCTGCGTGATTTTTCTCATCACCCGACGTCGGTTGGACTGCTGTGTTCCATTTTGACGCAGTTTACCGGGAAGGTCTACGGAACAGATGTTGACGGCGCTTTTCAGGCTGTGGAGCTTAATGCCGACGGGGCGGCTCTTATGGGTAAGAATCTCCATGAGAAAATGCTGTTCGGCGTTGTCAATTGGGTATTCCACATGGCCAGCGATATGGCCGGGTCGTCTGGCTCTGTCATGAAGGGCAGCCTGGGGACAGGATTGCCGGGCCCTGTTGTTTCCCTGCTGAAGGAGCTTTCCTCAACGCCGCTGTTCCGAAAGATGGATGATAAGGGGCATCGGGAGTTTTCTGTTTGGATATCGAAGCTTTTTAACGGTACCCTGCTGGGGGAAAGAGATGCTGACGGCAGACTGATCCCGCACAAATTTGATCTGCGGACAGAACTGGGGATCGCTTATCAGGGCGGGCGGCAGGCACTGCCGGTTATCCTGAACGAGTGCATGGTCAGGGGCTTTTATTTTATCAGACAGCTTGCCACGGAGCTTGCCGGCGTCGATCTGGAAAAACCGCAGGACCTTGCAAAGCTGAACTGGAGAAAGATAATGCCTCTCCGCAACAGGACGGTTGAGCGGATGCTGACGGTTTCCAGCATGACCTTTACGATCGCGGACACAGCGGATGCGGCGGTCCACGCCGCCATAGAGTCTGCCGGAAACTGGGTGCTGTTTTCCGGGCGATTAGTTGCCAGATTCAACTATGTGGGAGCGGGAAGACCGCCAAATTCTTATACCAGCTTCAGGAATTCAAAGAGAAGCCGGAGGAAAAGGTGTCAAACTATCTCGCAGAGGACCTGGAAGCGTTTATAGCCGGAACGGATGATATAAAGCGGGGGATCGATTCCGGCGATTCCGAGCTTGTGATCAGGGGGGATCTTGTGATCCAGAAGGTGTTGGGCAGGAAGCCGCAGTTTACAAGCCAAAAGGAATTTGATGTGCTTATGGAATCGGATACTCTGTTTCTTTTGTGAACAGGGAGAGAAAAGCCATGCCAATCAAAAATATCGGAAAAAAACTGAACGATTCGCTGCACGGCGCTGTGGACGCGGTGAAGACAAAGGCGGAGGAAGTGGAGCTGCCTGATCTCAAAAAACTTGGGGGTAGGGCATCGGAACAGGTCCGGTCTGTTTTCCACAAGAAGGCGGCAGACAAAGCGGATGCCGAGGAACCTGTTGCGGGGTCTGTGATCTCCGCGATCCCCATCAGAAATGCGCTCAAAGTGATCTACTATCTCATAGTCGTCGATGGAGTGATCGATGATGGAGAGATCGAAAAATTTGACGAGATCGGCAGAGAACTTATGCCGGACTATGCCGGGCTCAAAGAATCGATCATCGAGGAATGCCGATCTGCCATGGAGTGTGTGATCGACCCGGAGGATCACTATGATGTGATCCGGGACTGCGTGGAAAACGTTCTGCTCTCCTCCGGGCGGACCGAAGATGCCTTTATCACGCCGAAGCTAGGTCATTTTTGACAGCGTGAAAGATCTGATCACATTTTGAGGAGGTGTCGATATGCCATTGCCATTGTTGTTCATCGGAGCTGCCGCAGCGACCGGTGGTCTCGGGATCGGGAAGACCGTCAAAGCCGGTGTAGATGCGGCCAGTGCGAAAAAGATCAACCGCAGTGCCAACGAGATCGTAGAAATGTCCACAGAACAATTGAATGCACAGAGAATGGCCTGCGGCAATTCTCTGCGCCGACTCGGAGAGGAAAAGATCTTCGTCCTCGGTCACAGTATCAACGATTTTTTGAATACTTTTTCAAAGATCAAGAATGTGGATTTCAGAGATTCCGAGGGCCTGGATGAGTTGAAAAAATTACATATCGATGAGAAGGAGTTACAACCGCCTCCAGTATTGAGAGTTTTTTGAAAGATTTAAAGATTTCTATTTAGTGAAAAATGCATTTGTTCCCGCAGGCGGCAGGAGCGGTATCGCTCTGCTGTGTTGCGGGTGTTTGACTTCAAGAAGAATTCCTGTTTCTTTAGGATTTTCGATCAGTCCGTTCTCGGAAATCTTATATTACCCGTACTTTCAAACCGCTTGATGTGTTGAACCTTGAAAGATTGATTCTTTATCTTATAAAAAATGTAAGACAGATTTCCGGTGTGGCCGCCGGGAATCTGTCTTTTTAAGGCTGCCTTATTTCCGGAGGGACATCAAGGAATTTTATGGATCTGGGAATAATATTTATAAAAATTGACAAATTCGGGTTTGTTGATTAAAATTATAAATATAGGGAGGTAGAGATATGGGTAAAAGGTCGGCTGTCATATTACCGCAGACACAAAATATCCTGGATACCATGGGAGAGCAGATCAAATTGGCGAGGCTTCGCAGAAGACTGTCGGCAGAAGTGGTGGCGGAGCGGGCAGGGATCAGCAGGGCAAGCCTGTGGGCGGTGGAAAAGGGTTCTCCGTCGGTGGCCATGGGAATCTATGCGGCAGTACTCCATGCGCTGAATAACATGGACCGGGATCTGCTGTTGATCGCAAAGGATGACGAGCTGGGGAGAAAACTGCAGGATATTGAGCTTATGACGAAACGGCATAGATGGAAGGAGGGGGATGATGAGTGACGGGGGAAAAGACCATATATGTTTATGCAGACTGGGAAGGCCCTCTTCCCCTGCTGATCGGTCGTTTATATGTGGGCGGCGGAAAAGGGAAAGAATTATTCTCTTTTGAATATACGAGAAGCTGGCTGGAAAAGGCGGAAATGAGGACCATGTTGGATCCGGATCTGGGATTTTATGGCGGACGACAGTATGTGCCTTTCGAGAAATCAATTTTCGGGATTTTTGCGGATTCCTGTCCGGACCGGTGGGGACGGACACTTATGAGGCGCAGGGAGGCTGTTTTGGCGAGAGCGGAGGGACGGAAGCCGCGTACATTGCTGGAAAGTGATTATCTTCTGGGTGTTTTTGATGCATCAAGAATGGGGGCGCTTCGGTTCTCCGAGGAAAAAGGCGGATCGTTTCTGGCGTTTGATGAAAAACTGGCAATACCGCCTTGGGCGACTTTGCGAAGACTGGAGAACGCGTCTCTTGCCTTTGAAAATGATGAAAATATGTTGGAGACAAAATGGCTGGACCAGCTGCTGGCGCCTGGTTCTTCCCTTGGCGGGGCCAGGCCAAAGGCGACTGTTCTGGCGCCGGATGGCGCTCTCTGGATCGCAAAATTTCCCTCCAGACAGGATGAATTCGATTCTGGGGCCTGGGAGATGACGGTCCATCTGTTGGCAGACAGGTGCGGCTTGCAGGTACCGGAAGCGAGATTGGAAAAATTTTCAAAAAGCGGAAGTACTTTTCTTGTCAAACGATTTGACCGTGACAAAAAAAAGAGAATTCATTTTGCTTCGGCTATGGCACTTCTTGGAAAAACGGATGGCGCTTCCGGCGATGGAGGAGTCGGATATTTGGATCTGGTCTCTTTCATCCGGGCAAATGGGGCCATGCCCAAGGAGGATTTGCGGGAGCTTTGGAGGAGGGTGGTATTTAGTATAGCCGTGTCGAATACGGATGACCACCTCAGAAACCATGGCTTTTTGCTTAGCGGGCAGGGATGGCGGCTGTCGCCTTTATATGACGTGAATCCGGATATCTATGGTGGAAATCTGTCTTTAAATATAACGCCTTATGACAGCACATTGGATTTTGAGCTGGCGCTGGAGACGGCTTCCTATTATGGGATATCAGACAAAGAAGCATATAAAGGGATTGAAAAAATAAAAAAGACCGTGCGAGATAATTGGATTTCCGTGGCAGGGCAGTGCGGGCTGAAAAGAGACGCCATCGAATATATGAGGCCGGCATTTGCGATCAATGAGAGCTGAAAACGAGCATTTTTGGGAGATCCGACCGTTTTCCCCTGTTGAACCATGTCGTATTTTGTAGTATAATGGCAATGTTTCCACGTAAAATGGCTTTGCATGCGGGGCGCACCGTATATATTATATATAGAAAGTTCCGCGCTGCAGGATTAGGGTACAGGGAAAATGCCATATGAAAAGACAGAATGCGAAAAAAGATCCTAAAAAGAGATACCGCAGGCTTCCTGCTTTTGGTCTGTGTCTGCTTCTGGCGGCCGCGGCGGCGATGGGGGAGGGGCTCGGAGCCGGGCCTGTGCCTGCCCTTGCGACAGACGAAGAGGTAGAAGAGGCGAAGGAGCGGGTGGCAGAGGCGGAAGAGAGGGCCAAGGACCTGGAGGAAGCCAAGGAGCGGTTTGCCGGTTATCTGGATGAGCTGAACGTGCAGCTGGACGGCCTTGCGGCGGAGCTTTCGGAGCTCTCGGAAAGACAGGAGGAGCTCGAGGACAGCCTGGAGGTGACGGCGAAGGAACTCCTCACGGCGAAGGAGACGGAGTCCGACCAGTACGAGGCCATGAAGAAGCGGATCCAATATATGTATGAGAACGGGGACACCGGCGTGCTGGAGCTTGTATTTTCTGCGGAGAGCCTGTCTTCCGTGCTCAACAGGGCAGAGTATGCCGTGGGGTTAGCCGAGTATGACCGGAATATGCTTGTCCGGTACCAGGAGACCAGGGCGCTGGTGGCAAAAAAGGAGCAGGACCTCCGGACGCAGCAGGCGGAGCTGGACCAGGTGGCGGCAGAGACGCAGGAAAAGCAGAATGAGGTGCTTGCCGCCGTCGCCGAGACCAACGAAAAGATGGAGGAATGTGCCGGGGAGCTGGAGGATGCCAGAGACGAGCTGGCCCAGTACCGGGCCGAGCTTCAGAAAAAGGAACTGGAAGCGGAGGAGCGCATGGCCAGGCTGGCCGAGGAAGCCCGCAAAAGGGAAGAAGAGGAGCGGAGGAAGGAACATCAGGTGGCATCCGGCGTGGGCAGCAACGCCGGGGCGCCGGGCGGGGCCGTGCAGTCCCCTTCTTCGGATGGAAGCAGCCCGGAGGAACCCGGAAACAGCGGCGGTTCCGGGGCAGAGGATCCGCCTGTGCAGGATACGCCGTCCGGAGACCAGCCCTCTGAAAACCCGCCCGCGGCAGACCAGACGCCCGCTGATCCTTCTCCCGGTCCCCAGCCCTCCGAGCCGGAGGAACCGGATGGCTTTGATTATTCTGCCTACAGCGACGTGGAGCTTCTGGCGGCCATGATCTACCGGGAGGCCAACATGGAGCCCTGGCAGGGGAAGGTGGCCGTCGGCAACGTGGTCATGAACCGGATCGCGAGCAGCCGGTACCCCAATTCCATGATCGGAGTCCTCTCCCAGCCCTATCAGTTTACGCCCTGGGACGGCCCCAAATACCGGAAGGCGCTGCAGAACGGCGTGGGCGGCGACTGCAGGCGGGCGGCGGAGGCCGCCATGAGCAGCAGCGAAAACTACATCGGAGGATTGCTCCACTTCCGGACGATCCGGCCGGGCTATGAGGGGATCGAGATCGGAGGCCATGTATTTTACTGACAGACATCCGTCTGCGGCGGGCAGTTCCTTGCTGTCCTCCTGTTTCGCAATGATCGGTCAGTCCTTCATCTTCGGATCAAAGACCAGGGAGCCGATGTAGCCGAAGACCAGGGCGGCGCTGATCCCGGCGGCGGAGGCTTTCAGTCCGCCCAGGAAGAGGCCGAGGATGCCCTCCTCACCGATACTCTCTTTTACTCCTTTAAAGAGGGTGTTTCCGAAGCCGAGAAGAGGGACGGAGGCCCCGGAGCCGGCCCACTCGATAAAAGGCTCATAGACGCCGAGAAAGCCCAGGGCCACGCCGGAGCAGACCAGGAGTACCATGATGCGGCCCGGCATCAGCTTCGTCTTGTCCATGAGGATCTGGACCAGGGCGCAGATGAGCCCGCCCACCAGAAACGCTTTTACATAATCCATATTGTCGCACGACCTTTCTGAATGAAATCCGAATGAAATTCCTGAGAGTAGTCTGCGCAGTATAGATTTTTCTATGCATTGGAGGAAGTAGAAAAACGGAGTCACAAAAATAGTTTTCCATCACAGGCTTATATTACACAAAATTGCGCAAATACACATGAAATAGGTATTTTCTTCTGAATTCGGACAGCCTGGAATTTTCTATTACCAAACAGTATAAAAATGTATGTCCGGTTCCTGGCGGATGTGGAAACTGCCTGCCGGGAATGTGACGGACACAGTAAATAAACCGCCTGCTTTCATGCAGGCGGTTTATTTGCTGTATGCACAGGGGCGTATGCTCCTTCCCTACTCGATTTTTTACGGGATGTGCGCAAATACAGGTGATCTATGATGCATTATTTTGCGTTCTTTGCGATCTCCTCCATCTTCATGGCCCGAACCATGGTGGAGAGGCCGTAGAGGTTGATGAAGCCCTCCGCGTCGTGGTGGTCATAGAGGTCGCCGGTGGTGAAGGAGGCGATGCTCTCGTTGTACATGGAGTAGGGGGAGGTGGTCCCCTGTTTGATGATATTGCCCTTGTATAGTTTCATCTTGCACTCTCCGGTCACGAATTTCTGGGTGGACTCCACGAACGCCTGGCAGGCTTCCCGCAGGGGGGAGAACCATTTGGCGGAGTAGACCAGGTCGGCGAACTTGTTGCCCACGTCCTTCTTCATGGCCAGGGTCTCCTTGTCCAGGATCAGCTCCTCCAGCTGGTCGTGGGCTTCCATGAGGATGGTGCCGCCGGGAGTCTCGTAAACGCCCCGGGACTTCATTCCCACCATCCGGTTTTCCACGATGTCCACGATGCCGATGCCGTGTTTGCCGCCCAGGGCATTTAACTCGGCGATGATCTCGGACAGCCTCATCTCCCTGCCGTTTAAGGCGACGGGAGTGCCTTCCTTAAAAGTGAGGGAAAGGGTCTCACCCTCGTCGGGAGCCTTCTCCGGGGTCTGTCCCAGGACCAGCATGTGGTCGTAGTTGGGAGCGTTGCCGGGGTCCTCGAGCTCCAGACCCTCGTGGCTGATGTGCCACAGGTTCCGGTCGCGGCTGTAGCTGCTGTCCGCCTTGAAGGGAAGCTTGATGCCGTGGCTCTCGCAGTAGCGAAGCTCGTCCTCGCGGGACTTCATGTCCCAGATCCGCCAGGGGGCGATGATCTTCAGGTGGGGAGCCAGGGCCTTGATGCCCAGCTCGAACCGCACCTGGTCGTTGCCCTTGCCGGTGGCTCCGTGGCAGATGGCCACTGCGCCCTCCTTCTCGGCGATGTCCACCAGGATCTTGGCGATCAGCGGCCTTGCCATGGCCGTGCCCAGCAGATATTTGTGTTCGTACACGGCGCCTGCCTTGATGCAGGGGAGAATGTATTCGTCGCAGAATTCATCGACCACATGCTCAATGTAGAGCTTGGAAGCGCCGGTGGAAAGGGCCCTCTCCTCCAGGCCGTCCAGCTCGCTTCCCTGTCCCACGTCGATGCAGACGCAGATCACCTCGTAATCATAGTTTTCCTTGAGCCAGGGGATCAGCACCGAGGTGTCCAGGCCGCCGGAGTACGCAAGAACTACTTTCTCTTTCATAATATGTATTCCTCCTCGTAAAAATAAAATGCCATATGGAAAAGGCAGCTGTCTGCCACGGGAATAAATATACAACAGAACAAAAGAAAATGCAACCCCTAAATGAAAATTTCAAAAAAGGTTGCATATTATGCAACGATAATGTATAATTATGAAGCGCTCCGAGGAAAGCGCAGATGTTTGTGGGAAAGAGACTGGACAAACGGGGGACGGATGTGTAAAATAGGCCTGGATGCAGACTTTCGGATTTGGGAAAATAAATATGCAATAGAAGAAAGGACAGAGGGACATCATGATCAAGGCAGGGATTATCGGCTCCACCGGATACGCGGGGGCGGAGCTGGCGGGGCTTCTTCTGGACCACCCGGAGGCGGAAGTGGTCTGGTATGGCTCCAGAAGCTACGTGGGGGAGGAGTATTCCTCCATATACAGAAACATGTTCCGGATGGTGGATGCCAAATGTATGGACGACAACATGGAGGAACTGGCGGCACAGGCGGACGTGATCTTCACGGCGACGCCCCAGGGACTCTGCGCTTCGCTGATAAACGACGGGATCCTGGAGAAGGCGAAGGTGGTGGACTTAAGTGCGGATTTCCGTATCAAGGATGTAAAAATATACGAGAAATGGTACGGGCTGGAGCATAAAAGCCCCGGATATATCGGAGAAGCCGTTTACGGCCTCTGCGAGATCAACAGGGAGGACGTGAGGAAAGCCAGGTTGGTGGCCAATCCCGGCTGCTACACCACCTGCTCCATTTTGACACTGTACCCGCTGGTGAAGGAGGGGCTGGTGGATGTTTCTACCATTATAATCGACGCCAAGTCGGGAACCTCCGGGGCCGGGAGGGGGGCCAAGGTGCCGAACCTCTTCTGCGAGGTCAATGAGAGCATCAAGGCATACGGCATCGCAAGCCACCGCCATACACCGGAGATCGAGGAACAGCTGGGCTACGCCTGCGGGGAGAAGGTGCTTCTCAACTTTACCCCCCACCTGGTCCCCATGAACCGGGGGATCCTGGCCACGGCCTACGCCTCCCTCACGAAGCCGGTTTCCAGCGGGGAGGTAAGGGCGGCCTACGAGAAATATTATGGGAACGAATATTTCATCCGTCTTCTGCCGGAGGGAGTCTACCCGGAGACCCGCTGGGTGGAGGGCAGCAACTTCGTGGACATCAATTTCAAGATCGACGAGCGGACGGGCCGGATCATCGCCGTCGGCGCCCTGGACAATCTGGTGAAGGGGGCGGCCGGGCAGGCGGTCCAGAATATGAACCTGATGTTCGGGCTTCCGGAGGCCATGGGGCTTGGAAGAGTGCCCATGTTTCCATAGGCAATTGCAGAACTGCGAAGTTGTGAGAATATCCGATGGATTTTTGGATTTCGCAATTGCCCATGATAGGATGTTTCCGTAAGAAAAGGAGGAGTGAGAGGATGAAATGGATAGACGGCGGCGTGACGGCGCCGAAGGGATTTTCGGCGGCTGGAGTGAGCGCCGGGATCAAGAAGGCCGGTATCAAGGATATGGCCATGGTCTACAGCGAGTCGCCCTGCCGGGCGGCGGGGGTTTTTACCACAAACGTGGTGAAGGCGGCCCCGGTCAAATGGGATCACCAGGTGGTCCATGAGAGCGCCTATGCCCAGGCGGTGGTGGTCAACAGCGGCATTGCCAACGCCTGCACCGGTGCGGAGGGTTTCGGTCACTGTAAGGAGACTGCCGAAGCGGCGGGGACGGCCCTGGGGATCCCGGCGGAGGCGGTGTTTGTGGCCTCCACGGGCGTGATCGGAGCAAAACTCCCCATGGACAAGATCAAGGCCGGAGTCGGGGTCTTAAAGGAGGCCCTGGGGGCCGACAGGAAAGCCGGGGCCCTGGCGGCGGAAGCCATTATGACGACGGACACAAAGCCCAAGGAGGCGGCCGTGGAGACGGTGATCGGAGGGAAGACGGTGACCGTGGCCGGGATGTGCAAGGGCTCCGGCATGATCCATCCCAATATGGCTACCATGCTCTGTTTCGTGGTGAGTGACGCAAATGTCTCCCATAGGCTTTTGCAGAAGGCCCTCAGTGACGATGTGGTGGATACCTTCAACATGATCTCCGTGGACGGGGACACCTCCACCAACGACAGTGTCCTCCTTCTGGCCAACGGCCTGGCGGGCAATGCGGAGATCACGGAGGAGAATGAGGATTACCAAGCCTTCTGTGAAGCGCTGCACGCAGTCATGGAGGCGCTCTCCAAAAAGATTGCCGGGGACGGCGAGGGGGCCACCTGTCTTTTTGAAGTGAAGATCCTCGGCGCGCCCACGAAGGAGGCGGCCAGGACGCTGGCAAAATCTGTGGTCACCTCGAGCCTCACCAAGGCGGCCATTTACGGTCACGACGCCAACTGGGGACGGATCCTCTGCGCCCTGGGCTACTCCGGCGTGACCTTCGACCCGGAGCGGGTGGACATCTGGTTCGAGAGCGGGGCCGGGAAGCTCAAGATCGTGGAAAACGGCGTCTCCACCGGCTACAGCGAGGAGGAGGCCACGAAGATCCTCTCCGGGGAGGAAGTGACCGCCATCGCTGACATGAAAGCCGGAGAGGAAACCGCCACCGCCTGGGGCTGCGACCTCACCTACGATTACGTGAAAATAAACGCCGACTACCGATCCTGAGCCTTTGAGACTTGGGAGGAGGGAGAGAGCGGAAAATGTTTCCGTGAGCAGCCGCCAGGCGTTTCACCCGAAACTTGGGAGGAGGGAGCGTGCGGAAAATGTTTCCGTGAGCAGCCGCCAGGCGTTTCACCCGAAACTTGGGAGGA
>CAMSZT010000012.1 GCA_947066815.1 uncultured Lachnotalea sp. | reverse complement strand
CGCGGGAGCGTGGATTGAAATAAACACCAGCGCGGAGCAGCTGGCAGAAGCATACAGTCGCTCCCCTCGCGGGAGCGTGGATTGAAATAAACACCAGCGCGGAGCAGCTGGCAGAAGCATACAGTCGCTCCCCTCGCGGGAGCGTGGATTGAAATAAACACCAGCGCGGAGCAGCTGGCAGAAGCATACGTCGCTCCCCTCGCGGGAGCGTGGATTGAAATGCAAGGTCGTCAGCGTTGCCCCACGCGATTGTAGGTCGCTCCCCTCGCGGGAGCGTGGATTGAAATAGATTGAATACGGGTACGAGCTGACAGCGCCGCAGGGTCGCTCCCCTCGCGGGAGCGTGGATTGAAATTTTGATGACGTGCTGGAATGCCGGAAGAATTTTGTCGCTCCCCTCGCGGGAGCGTGGATTGAAATCACGTCCGTCCCCTCGTAGCTCTCCGTTACTTCCGTCGCTCCCCTCGCGGGAGCGTGGATTGAAATATCCCGATCACCCAGGTCGGGAGCCAGTACGGGAAAGTCGCTCCCCTCGCGGGAGCGTGGATTGAAATAAGCCGACGTCGAAGATTGTCACCAACGACGACGGTCGCTCCCCTCGCGGGAGCGTGGATTGAAATACATGGGAAAGCACTGATTTCTGATGCAGAAGGGGTCGCTCCCCTCGCGGGAGCGTGGATTGAAATTGGAGTCCTGGAAGATCTGTATAAGGACAATTATGTCGCTCCCCTCGCGGGAGCGTGGATTGAAATCCTCCGAAGTACCCGGCATCATCCACCACAATCGTCGCTCCCCTCGCGGGAGCGTGGATTGAAATACGACGCTTGGGACGCGGCTGACACCGTGCATCATGTCGCTCCCCTCGCGGGAGCGTGGATTGAAATAAGATTGCGGAGAGCGCCAGAGAGAAGGCAGAAGCCGTCGCTCCCCTCGCGGGAGCGTGGATTGAAATTGACACAAGGAGGGCGCGACATGCGTGTAACACTGTCGCTCCCCTCGCGGGAGCGTGGATTGAAATTGCAATGTGGAGCATAAGGAGGATGAAGGGCAAGTCGCTCCCCTCGCGGGAGCGTGGATTGAAATCATCAATAACGGCATACAGAAGCCGAACGAGTGCCGGTCGCTCCCCTCGCGGGAGCGTGGATTGAAATAATTAGGCGCAGGGAAAGAAGGTGAAGAGATGGGGTCGCTCCCCTCGCGGGAGCGTGGATTGAAATCTGCATGACGAAGTGGATGTCCTTTGCTGCTGCCAGTCGCTCCCCTCGCGGGAGCGTGGATTGAAATCTGATGACGACATTGATGGCAGCGTGGGACGGAGTCGCTCCCCTCGCGGGAGCGTGGATTGAAATAGGTGACGGTGGTCAACGAGATGGACGGAGAAGTGTCGCTCCCCTCGCGGGAGCGTGGATTGAAATATCCCGAAGATGCGGGTGCAGGAACACATGAAGGTCGCTCCCCTCGCGGGAGCGTGGATTGAAATTGATGGACAGCGCCGTGAACATCTTGGCCTGCATCGTCGCTCCCCTCGCGGGAGCGTGGATTGAAATGACGATGATGATGCCGTCATACAGCTGATGCTGGGTCGCTCCCCTCGCGGGAGCGTGGATTGAAATAGAAACAGCTGGAATCACTGGCGGATGAAACAGAGTCGCTCCCCTCGCGGGAGCGTGGATTGAAATAGGGGAAGCAGTTTGTGTCATTCGAGACGGTGGAGTCGCTCCCCTCGCGGGAGCGTGGATTGAAATATCTACAACACGATGGAGGAATGCGACGGGGAGTGTCGCTCCCCTCGCGGGAGCGTGGATTGAAATGTATGTGAAGGAAGTGTACGACGGCAGGGGGAACAGTCGCTCCCCTCGCGGGAGCGTGGATTGAAATTGCCATTGAGCAATAGCAGCCACGGAATCATCAGCGGTCGCTCCCCTCGCGGGAGCGTGGATTGAAATTGATGGACAGCGCCGTGAACATCTTGGCCTGCATGTCGCTCCCCTCGCGGGAGCGTGGATTGAAATCCGCCCTCAAAAGGCAGAAACAGGCATCCCTGAGTCGCTCCCCTCGCGGGAGCGTGGATTGAAATATCGCATACGACCCGCACAACGCATCCGCATTCGTCGCTCCCCTCGCGGGAGCGTGGATTGAAATAACAGCGTGAAGTCCACGGTGACATCCGCGTGGAGTCGCTCCCCTCGCGGGAGCGTGGATTGAAATCTTGCGCTGATGAAGCAGCGCACGGAGCTGAAGCGTCGCTCCCCTCGCGGGAGCGTGGATTGAAATCCGAAGATGTATCTGTGCCAGTATGAAGTCGGAAACGTCGCTCCCCTCGCGGGAGCGTGGATTGAAATAGCAGTATGTCAACGTGGAGCCTGTGACCACACTGTCGCTCCCCTCGCGGGAGCGTGGATTGAAATTGGAGGAGGAGCGGCAGCTGAAGGAAGCCCTGACAGTCGCTCCCCTCGCGGGAGCGTGGATTGAAATAACGCGGTGCAGTCAACGGTGACATCCATCTGGGTCGCTCCCCTCGCGGGAGCGTGGATTGAAATATGTATGCACAGGAAGCAGAAAAGGAGGAATAAAGACAGTCGCTCCCCTCGCGGGAGCGTGGATTGAAATCGCTTTATATGGGAGAACTGCAAGGACACTGTGAGTCGCTCCCCTCGCGGGAGCGTGGATTGAAATATCCTGAAAGAAATCAGCACGTCGAAGCAGTACGTCGCTCCCCTCGCGGGAGCGTGGATTGAAATCTTGCGCTGATGAAGCAGCGCACGGAGCTGAAGCGGTCGCTCCCCTCGCGGGAGCGTGGATTGAAATTTTTCAGCGGCGAAGAGGAAGACCACACGGAACGGTCGCTCCCCTCGCGGGAGCGTGGATTGAAATTGGATGGTGAAAGGATGGTGAAATACATAATGACGTCGCTCCCCTCGCGGGAGCGTGGATTGAAATCAGGACACACTGGACGCGCAGCAGTGGCTGTATGGTCGCTCCCCTCGCGGGAGCGTGGATTGAAATCTGCGATGGAGGAGGGGGAAGCCCCGGAGGGGTAGTCGCTCCCCTCGCGGGAGCGTGGATTGAAATTTGATGAATTGTGTAAGCAGTACAATATGGATGATGTCGCTCCCCTCGCGGGAGCGTGGATTGAAATTTGCAAGTCGAAACTTGCAGAGCTTGCCCAATTATGTCGCTCCCCTCGCGGGAGCGTGGATTGAAATCGTCGTCCAAATGCTTTAAGTTGCATTTAGCGCATGTCGCTCCCCTCGCGGGAGCGTGGATTGAAATTTTATCGTACTCGTTATATTTATTACTATCAGTCGTCGCTCCCCTCGCGGGAGCGTGGATTGAAATCTTTGCGGCGTCTGTAAAAAGATTGTCTAAAAACCGTCGCTCCCCTCGCGGGAGCGTGGATTGAAATTCTGATGGCGAATGCGGCTTATGGAGTTTGATCAGTCGCTCCCCTCGCGGGAGCGTGGATTGAAATTTGTGAAAGATAGAGGTCATAAGTGTGAATGGGAAGTCGCTCCCCTCGCGGGAGCGTGGATTGAAATAAAAAAAGAAGTGAAAATATGGCAGAGGCATTGACGTCGCTCCCCTCGCGGGAGCGTGGATTGAAATGTCTGAATGAGGTAATCTACTGGTTTGGCAGCAGAGTCGCTCCCCTCGCGGGAGCGTGGATTGAAATGGATGTGATTTAGACTTGTATACCTTGGAGGAAACGTCGCTCCCCTCGCGGGAGCGTGGATTGAAATAATTAAACTGTGATATGTACGGAAAGCGAATTTATGTCGCTCCCCTCGCGGGAGCGTGGATTGAAATTCTTGAAGAAATCCAGCAATACCGAGCAATCGGCGTCGCTCCCCTCGCGGGAGCGTGGATTGAAATAGCTCTAAACAACGGAAGCCTTGACAGTGGTTGTGGTCGCTCCCCTCGCGGGAGCGTGGATTGAAATAAAATTTTACGCTTGCAAATATAATTGCGGAATGTAGTCGCTCCCCTCGCGGGAGCGTGGATTGAAATTCCAATTAAAGGAGGGCAATATGGGATTACAAAGTCGCTCCCCTCGCGGGAGCGTGGATTGAAATAAACCTTCCGGGGCCGTGTCTTGAGCGGTGATCAGTGTCGCTCCCCTCGCGGGAGCGTGGATTGAAATCCTATCCCCTCCTTACCACATTGGCAGATGCTTCGTCGCTCCCCTCGCGGGAGCGTGGATTGAAATCGATACTCATAGTGGGGTTATTTGTGAAGTTTGTGGTCGCTCCCCTCGCGGGAGCGTGGATTGAAATTAATATTTCTTGTCGGGAGAGTATCGGGCGTAAACGTCGCTCCCCTCGCGGGAGCGTGGATTGAAATAAAGTAGTATATGGATTGCTGTAGAAGAAGGATTGGTCGCTCCCCTCGCGGGAGCGTGGATTGAAATTGCAAAGGTGCTATAAACTTGTATCGCAGTTAAAGTCGCTCCCCTCGCGGGAGCGTGGATTGAAATAGCCGAGCACTCCCGTTACTTTCCCAACAAACTGTCGCTCCCCTCGCGGGAGCGTGGATTGAAATACATCATCAATGTGCATGTCATTGGCTTCTTGGAGTCGCTCCCCTCGCGGGAGCGTGGATTGAAATGGGAAATCAGGGACGAAAGAAACGCAATCCGCTATGTCGCTCCCCTCGCGGGAGCGTGGATTGAAATCGTGACGGGGATTCCCGCCACGGCCAGACTGCGTCGCTCCCCTCGCGGGAGCGTGGATTGAAATCCTCGGGGAGGCGGAGACCTACACCTGTGACGCGGTCGCTCCCCTCGCGGGAGCGTGGATTGAAATCGAATCCGATCACCTCCAGGACGGTGCCTGCTCTCACGTCGCTCCCCTCGCGGGAGCGTGGATTGAAATCGAAAGAGTTTCAGAACAACGCCAACAACGCCTTGTCGCTCCCCTCGCGGGAGCGTGGATTGAAATTCCACCAAGCAGAAGAAAGTCCTGACCTGGTGGTGGTCGCTCCCCTCGCGGGAGCGTGGATTGAAATCCCTCCCGGCTGTAATCACCGTTACGGGAATAGCCGTCGCTCCCCTCGCGGGAGCGTGGATTGAAATCTTCACGACATTGAATTTGCAGAAAACCAAAAAGGTCGCTCCCCTCGCGGGAGCGTGGATTGAAATTATCATGCCCCGACAGCAACGGAGACGGCCGTATAGGTCGCTCCCCTCGCGGGAGCGTGGATTGAAATTCCATAGTTGGAAAATGCCCGTTTTTACTGCTGGTCGCTCCCCTCGCGGGAGCGTGGATTGAAATCTCTATGCACTCGCTAAAGCAGGATACACCCAATGGTCGCTCCCCTCGCGGGAGCGTGGATTGAAATTGATGTCTGTTTGGATTGCGGTATTATGATTGGGTCGCTCCCCTCGCGGGAGCGTGGATTGAAATTCCACCAAGCAGAAGAAAGTCCTGACCTGGTGGGTCGCTCCCCTCGCGGGAGCGTGGATTGAAATGGGGAAAACTGCTTGGACATATCGCTCACCCATGTCGCTCCCCTCGCGGGAGCGTGGATTGAAATCAGCACGTCCACCTCATTGCTGTTGGCAAGCTTGCGTCGCTCCCCTCGCGGGAGCGTGGATTGAAATTCTTGCCGGTACAGGAAGAATGCGTTACAATCTACGTCGCTCCCCTCGCGGGAGCGTGGATTGAAATTTACAGAGCGCCGCATAATGGACGACCGCATTCTGCGTCGCTCCCCTCGCGGGAGCGTGGATTGAAATGGGCGGAAAGCCGGTGGCATGTACACACACCCTGTCGCTCCCCTCGCGGGAGCGTGGATTGAAATCGTTGGACACCAAAAATCCATAAGGAGTGGATGGTCGCTCCCCTCGCGGGAGCGTGGATTGAAATAACAGGCATCAGAGATTGCAAATATTCAGCCAGGTCGCTCCCCTCGCGGGAGCGTGGATTGAAATTGAAAACACAATCATTTCTGGAATTGTGAATGATTGTCGCTCCCCTCGCGGGAGCGTGGATTGAAATAGAATGGACGTGTTGACAGCATAGAAGCCGTCGCAGTCGCTCCCCTCGCGGGAGCGTGGATTGAAATATGGATAAAATCACAGTCTACACCGACGGCTCAGTCGCTCCCCTCGCGGGAGCGTGGATTGAAATGTCTGAAATCCTTAGAAACGCTCATTGATATGCGGTCGCTCCCCTCGCGGGAGCGTGGATTGAAATAGCCTATCCTATCATCTCAAATAATCCAAATCTCCGTCGCTCCCCTCGCGGGAGCGTGGATTGAAATACAGTATGCCGTTTTTGGGCCAATTTCCTTTATGCGTCGCTCCCCTCGCGGGAGCGTGGATTGAAATCAGCACATCATCATCACAGGAAAAATCCTCAAACAGTCGCTCCCCTCGCGGGAGCGTGGATTGAAATTGTCAGGTCCGCAGACCACCGAATCTCCCACTGCCGTCGCTCCCCTCGCGGGAGCGTGGATTGAAATCCGTCCGGGATGATGTCATCGGAGAGGATGACGAGTCGCTCCCCTCGCGGGAGCGTGGATTGAAATTGACAGATCTGTATGTTTCGACTGGGTTTCCTTCGTCGCTCCCCTCGCGGGAGCGTGGATTGAAATAGCCATGGCGAGGCCGATGTCCTCAAAGCTGTCGTCGCTCCCCTCGCGGGAGCGTGGATTGAAATCGGCATGGAATCCTCGCCGTATATGCTTTTGTAGTGTCGCTCCCCTCGCGGGAGCGTGGATTGAAATCGCTACCGGATAAGCCGGGTACTCCTCGATCCGCAGTCGCTCCCCTCGCGGGAGCGTGGATTGAAATTGTCCGGGAGTGCCTGGCTCTCATCCCAGGGCACTGTCGCTCCCCTCGCGGGAGCGTGGATTGAAATGCAAGGTGGGGACAGGGCAAGCGTGATCCGCCGGAGTCGCTCCCCTCGCGGGAGCGTGGATTGAAATAATATTAAATACATGTTTAAGTGAAAAAGAATTGAATGCTCCTTTCGCGGAAGCGCAGACAAAAACAAACGACTGATGAAAGGAAGAAGCCATGGCCAGAAAAAACACAAGAAACACTAGGGGAAAGATCGTGAGCGCCGCATGGAAGCTGTTTTATGAGCAGGGGTATGAGGATACGACAGTGGAGGAGATCATTGCCCGGTCCCAGACTTCGAAGGGGTCGTTTTATCATTATTTTGATGGGAAGGATGCGCTTCTTGGCACCCTCAGCACCCTGTTTGACGAGAAGTATGAGGAGTTGGAGAAAGAATTTACGGAGGATATGAAGGCCATGGACAAGTTGCTGTTTCTCAACGGGGAGCTGTTCGGGATGATCGAGAACAGCATTTCCATGGAGCTTCTGTCCAGGCTCCTGTCCACGCAGCTTACGACCAATGGGGAGAAGCATCTGATGGATCACAGCCGTACCTATTACCGGCTGCTCAGGCGGATCATCGCGGAGGGGCAGGAGAGAGGAGAGCTCGGGACGGCGCTTTCCGTGGGGGAGATGGTGAAGCTTTATGCCCTCTGCGAGCGGGCGCTCATGTACGACTGGTGCCTCTGCGCCGGGGAATATTCCCTGAAACAGTACGCTCTGCGGACCATGCCGGCTTTTCTCAGCGGATTTTTGGCGAACAGGGAGGAGCCGCGGTCCATAGAAGATTGAGGCGGCGGCCGGCAGGATAGTGTCCTGCTTGGAAAAAGTTTTTTAATACCCTATATTTGGAAATAAAAATCGTACAGTCTGATTTGCTTTTATATAAAGGGAAAATCAGACTTTTTTATTGCGAAAGTACGGTATATAGTCTATACTTCGTTCTCTATTGCGTCTGGAAATAAAGCGTGCTATACTGAAACGGCCGTTCGGAGGCAGGCCTCGGAAACAGCCTGAGTTCGGCGATGGAGAGCCGTCCGGGAGCCGGGATCGGAAGCGGGAAAATAGATCTGGATCCGGCCATGGCCGGTGACCGGAATCCGGCGGCGCTGACAGAAAGGAAAGACGGAGGAGAGGACCATGAGTATGGAACAGATCTGCATTTTGACCGCGATCGTTGTTTATCTGGCAGGTATGCTGTATGTGGGATTTTATGCCAACAGAAAAGGCAGCGGGAAGAGCGCCGGAGATTTTTATCTGGGAGGAAGGAAGCTGGGGCCGCTGGTGACGGCCATGAGCGCGGAGGCGTCGGACATGAGCAGCTGGCTTCTGATGGGGCTTCCCGGAGTCGCGTACCTGAGCGGCATTGCCGACGCGGGGTGGACAGCCGTCGGGCTGGCGGTCGGTACCTATTTAAACTGGCTGATCGTGTCGAAGCGGCTGTACCGGTATTCGGTGAAAACGGAGTCCATCACGATCCCGGATTTCTTTTCCCGACGTTACCGGGATGGAAAGAACGTGCTGGCCTGTATCGCGGCCCTCGTGATCCTGATCTTTTTCATTCCTTATACGGCGTCGGGCTTTAAGGCCATCGGGACGTTGTTCCACACCCTGTTCGGCGTGGACTATCACCTGGCCATGATCGTCGGTGCGGCGGTGGTGGTGGGCTATACGGTCATGGGCGGATTTCTGGCCGTATCCACGACGGACCTGATCCAGAGTATCGTGATGACGGTCTCTCTGGTGGTGGTCGTGTTTTTCGGGATATCCTACGCGGGCGGACCGGGGGCCGTGGCAGAGAATGCGAAGAGCCTGAGCGGTTATCTGAGCCTGACCCAGATCCACAATGCGGCGGATAACACGGCAAGCCCCTACGGGTTTTTGAATGTTGCCTCCATGCTTGCCTGGGGGCTGGGATATTTTGGCATGCCCCATATCCTTCTGCGGTTTATGGCGATCCGGGACGAGAAGGAGCTCAAGGTTTCCCGGAGGATCGGGAGCGTCTGGGTGGTGATCGCCATGTTTGTGGCGATCCTGATCGGTGTCATCGGGAATGCGGTGACGGCGGCGGGAAACCTTCCTGTGCTGGAGGGAAGCTCCGAGGCGGAGACCGTGATCATCCGGCTGGCGGACATCCTCAGCCGGAACGGGGTACTGCTGGCGCTCCTTGCCGGCGTCATCATGGCGGGGATCCTGGCCTGCACCATGTCCACGGCGGATTCCCAGCTTTTGGCGGCCTCCTCCAGCGTGTCCCAGAATCTTCTGCAGGATTTCCTGAAGATCAAGATGACCGCGAAGACGGCCATGCGGATCGCCCGTCTGACGGTCCTCGGGATCGCGGTGGTCGGCATCGGGCTGGCCTGGGATCCGGACAGTTCCGTGTTTAAGATCGTGTCCTTTGCCTGGGCCGGGTTCGGCGCGGCCTTCGGGCCGGTGATGCTGTTCGCCCTGTTCTGGAAGCGGAGCAGCAAGTGGGGCGCCCTGGCGGGAATGGTCACCGGTGGGATCACGGTGTTCGTGTGGAAATTCCTGGTCCGTCCCATGGGAGGGTTCTGGGATATCTACGAGCTGCTCCCCGCATTCCTGGCGGCTTCGGCGGCCATTCTGATCGTATCTTTTGTGACGGCGCCGCCTTCGGAGGAGATCGTGAAAGAATTCGAGTCGGTGAATAGAAATGCGTGAATCGAGCAGGGGAAATTTATCCTCCCCTGCGCAGAAAAAGGACTGCCGAACGGATGCTCGAAGAAGCACCCACTGCGGCAGCCCTTTTTCTGTCTCTCAGGTATCGGCCATTTTTTTGATGATCCCGCAGCATTTGTAATGCCTGAGCGGATAAGCTTCCACCGGGACCTGTTTTTCCGTGGCGAGCCTCACAAGAGGGGCGAGCCGGGGATCGTCTTTGCAGTGCCTGGCGATCAGTATCTTCCAGGGGATCCGGCGCAGCAGTACCCGTGTGGCTTCGCCGATTCCCGGCTTGATGAGGTTGATATCGTCCACGCCAAAGGTTTTTTGGATCTCCATGACCTCCTCGAGCCCGGTTCCCTCTGCGGCTTTCCCCGGCTTTCCGGCCCTCATGGAAAATTTTTCTTCGATCGCGTGGATAAATTCGTAGGACAGATCGGAATCCTTAAGCTCCCCGTAGTACACCGCGCCGTGGAAATCCTGCTTCCCGATGATATCGTCCCGGAGGAAGGTACGGCTCAAAAGCCCCGACACAGTGCTGTTGAGGCAGGAGCTGGGGATCAGGATATCCTCATGGGTCCCGCACAGCTCCGTGATATTGGCGGGATCCGCCAGTACCGCGATCTCGGGGAAGACCCCCTCATAGGCCGCCATGTCCTTTTTTAATTCGTTCAGGATCGCGCCCTTTCCGATCCAGCCGTCGACAAACAGAAGACTGGTCGGGCTGTGGCGGCGGAGCAGGTACTCCATGGCATTGCCGTCGATCCCCCTGCCGCGGATGATGGAGATGGCATAGTGGGGGACGTCAAGGCCGTATTTCTTTCTGAGATATCGTTTGAGGAGGATCCCGATTGGGATCCCGGCCCTTGCCAGGGAGACGAGCACAACATCCGGACCCCGCCGTTCCATGATCCGGCCGGCGAGGACGCCGACAGCCTCCGCGACCGGCTCCGCAAAGGTCTTTAAGGCATCCTGATAGATCTGCATATAAGTTTCCGTAGGGACATATTCGACCGGGAGCATTTCACTGTAATGCCGTCCCGACTGGATCAGTCTTTCCCTCTCCTCGGCCGGCTGCGGCAGGACCATCCCGGTGATATCCTTTAGAAGAAGGATCACATCCTTCTCAGAGTACGAGCTTTTCAAAGATCAACACCACCTTATCAGCATGATCGAATCGTTTTTGGTGCGGAGCGCATGGACCAGAGAGTTTATGCCCTCCGTCTCTCCCTCCGGCGCGTCCGTCACGATAAAAACTTTGTCGTAAGTATCGATTTCATATAGGAAGGTTTTTCTCCCGCGGTCGTACAGGCTTCTGAGCTCATACCGGTCGTGGAAGGGATATCCTTCTTCCGGGCTGGCTGCGATGGGGCTCCTGGTGGTGGAGTGGCAGAGGACCGTATTGCCCGCCGCCTCCAGTTTTTTGCCGATGAGCAGCGCCGGATACATAAATTCCTCCGTGCCGACGACGAGGATCTTCCGGCCCGTGGCCGTCCCGGCTGTCCGGCGGACAGCGTCCCACAGAGCTTCGCATGCCTCTTCATAGGCGGCGGCGTCCACAAGCCGTCTGGCATCCATCCGGCCCCGGACCGTCAGCGTGGGGACAGGCTCCGGCGTTTTTTTTTCGCAGCCATAATAATTTCCACTGCCGGAAAAAACAGCGGCTTTTTCCGCGTAGTCGCTGTGGTCCGTTTTCAGAATATAGTGGAACCGTATCCCCCGCTCCTCACAGGCGAGCATATTCTCCTCCGGCATCCCGTTTAAGACGGATGCGATCGAGAAGGCCGGCCTTTTGGGATAGATTTGTTCAAGGACAGAGATGATATTGAGGATCGTCTTCCCGGTGGTGACTTCGTCCTCGATAAAAACGATCCGGTCCGTATGCGGCATGACCTGGTCGATATCGTTTTTTACCAGCTTCTGTTCCGTGGCATGGCTGTGTTCTTCCGAGAAAAACAGATACTCTGCATCCGGGATCGCCTCCCGGGTTGTCTGGATGTAGGCCGTCCCCAGGGAGACGGCCGCCTGCGCACCGATGGCTGTGGCGGTCTCGGCAAAGCCGATGAGCAGCAGGCGTTCCCCCGGATACGCGTTCCGAAAGGTATCCGCCAGCGCGGTAAAGAGGGCCAGGGACGCAGAAGGGCTGGACGGGATGTGCTTCCCCTGCAGGGGATCCGCCACCAGATAGGGCCGTTTTGAGTTGTGTTCTCTTTTGGCGATCCGGACCAGATCGCATTCTGTATATTCCATAGTATCATTCTCCGTTTCCTTCACACGCAGGCAGCAGGCCGGCAGTACTGCGCTGTTCCATGTAGAGTATATAAGATGCGGCTGATATTTTCAATGGTAATCCTCGATAAAATCTAAGGTAGCGCTGATCAAATCACCATTTCTCTATTATTATATCAGCGGACAGAAAAACATAAAATGAAATATAATATCGCAAAAAATGTCAAATAATTGAAAGTATTCATTTAAATGGTATATTAAGGTGGAACACTTATTTTACATGAAGGGAGCGTGTTTGCGAATGAAGAAACTGGATGAGAAGACAAAGGGAGAGCAGATATTCATATTGCTGCTCATACTGGCAGCCTCGGCGGCATTTCTCTGTGCCGCCGGGTGTGGGGGCGGCAAGTCCTGTGAAAAACCCGCCTGCGGCAATGAAGAAGCATCCGATGGTTCGGCGAGGGGGTGCTCGATCCCGGGGTACGGAGGATGCCTTTCCTCCGGAAAAGGATGTAATTCTGCCTGATGTATGCCCGCCTTGAAACATATCAGATCCCGTTTGCCTCTTTTTTGAGGATGTTTTTCTTCTGTGCGGCAGGCGGGGTCATCGGCAGCAAGCTTCTTTTTGCGGTCACTCAGCTTCCGTGGCTGATCGGACATTTTACCTTTAAGAACCTGCTCCTGTTCCTTCCCCAGAGCGGCTATGTTTTTTACGGCGGTCTGTTTGGTGTGATTTTTACACTTTTGCTCATGACCAGAAAGGACAAGGATCTGCGGCGGGTATTCCGTCTGGCCGTTCCGGCGATGCCGTTGTTTCACGCATTTGGCAGGGTCGGATGCTTTTTGGCCGGATGCTGCTATGGGAAAGAGCTTGCAGGGATAAAAAAAGTCGGTCCGCTGGAATTTACAAGGATCCCGGTACAGTTGGCGGAAGCCCTGGCAGAGATGCTCTTGTTTGTGGTAATCCTTATCGTGGAGAAGAAAAAGGACTGTGCGGATCTTCTCCGGATCTATCTGGCTGCCTACGCGGGTATCCGGTTTGCGGACGAGTTTCTCAGAGGAGATCTGATCAGAGGCATTTACTTTGGCCTCTCCACGGCACAGTGGATCTCACTGGCAATCCTGTTTTTTTACCTGATCGGTTTTCTCCGCGGCAGGACAGGGAGGAGGTGGGCTTTTCGAAAGACAGAAAAGAGGGAGACTTCTTAATCCTTGACGCCGAAGGCCTCCGCCAGGTAGAGCGTCTGCCTGGCCCAATTGCCATGGGTCTTATATTCGTTCATCCGCTCCCCGGAAACGCTGCCGGAGACAAGGGCATCCGAATCCGGGGACCAGCCCAGGATGGCCCGGGCGTCATCGAAGTCCTTCCGGGAGACCCGGTAGGCCTCGTTTACCACGGAGATCTGGCTGGGGTGGATCACCGTCTTTCCGATGAAGCCGCACAGCTTGTCGCCGCGGATCTCCTGCCGTAGGCCTTTTTCCCATCCGGGACCGGAGTAATATTCCCATACGGGGCCGGAGACCACGTAGTCCATGCCGTACACCGTGATGATATCCGAGAGGATATGGGAGACGGGCCCGATCTCATGGATGGATTCGTCCGGATGCCTTCTGAGGCCGAAGGCGTGGCACAGGTCATTGCCGCCGACCCGGATGTTCAGGACATGTTTCCCGGCCTTCGCGAGGATGTCCTTCAGCCGGTACAAAAGCTCCTGCCTTGTGCGAAGGTCCAGGATGGACGGATCCTCGTAGATCGGCATCAGATAGAGGGGCGCCGGCGACAGCTCATTCGCCCGGATCAGAGCCTGGACATAGCTCTCGGCATTGGAGAGGGTGAATTTCGGGACAATGTATCCGGTGACGACCTCCAGGCTCTTTCCCAGGGCCCTGGTGAGGGGCAGGATCTGGCCGGCATCCCGGACCCGGATAAAGATCTTCGGCAGATAAAAGGACCTCGTCTGACGGCTCCTGCAGATCTTATCTATGGAATCGATGAGGGCATGCTCTGCCTCCGGGACAAAGCGGTCGCCGATCGTATCCTCCAGGCAGAGAGCCAGGGAAAATTTTGTGCCGAACCGCTCGGATATGATAGAATCGGCAATGGTTTTTTTGTTGGCCGGGCAGTAGAGCAGGGCGCCGACGCTGTAATATAAAAGATCGTTTTTCAATTTATGACAGGTCCTCTCCTGGATTTTGTATACACGGACAAACGCGCAAAAAACATTATAGCACATACAAATAGAAATGGAAAATAAAAAATTGATGTGGTAGAATGAGATTACAGAAATCGACAGAAGATCCGGCGCTTTGGGCCGGAAAAAGGCGGGGTGCGCGATGGACGTTACGATCACATACAGACACAATGCGATGGACATTACCTCCCTGGATGCGTTCTTCAGCATCCGGGGCGGCTTCCATGAGCAGATTCGGGAGGTCTATTTTGTCAGGGCCCTGGGAGAATGCGCCGGGTTTTCGGAGAAGCTTGGGGCGATCGAGAGGAGGATGGAGGCGGAGAGCCTCAGAGGGCGTCTTGTCTATGTCCGGATCGGCGCGCTCCCGAATATCGGCGGGGAGGATGCGGTCAGGATCTGCTCGGAGGCCTATGACAGGTGGAAGCAGGGACAGGCCCTCACATTGCCGCAGACAAAGGAGAATCCCCTGCTGGGGAGGGCCGTGTCCGACGCGCTCCTAAGAGCGGAGGGGCTCTACCGGGACCTGAAAAAGAATGTCTCCGAGTCGATGGAAAGGAATTTCGGGATCAAGCTGCTCTTCTGGCTGGAGGAAAAGGCGGGGCCCTGTCTGGAGGGCTGGAAGGAAAATTCCTGCAGCAAGGTCGTCCTGGAAAATGTCGGGAAGGAACAGGAGTACCTGTTCGGCTATTTCCTCTCTCTGCTTGGCTGCGACGTGCTGCTTTTGCAGAACCGGAGGGACGCAGAGGTCCCGGAGGCCCTGAAGCGGCTCTCAAAGCCCCTGGTCCTGGGCGCTTTCGGGAAGGAAAAGCTTCCGCCCTATGTCCCGCCCGCTCCGGAAGCAGGGCAGGGGAGCGCGGCCCCTGAGAGAAGGAACAGCGGGACCATGGGGACAGGGAAGGCAGGAGCGGCAGAGACGGAGGCTGCGAGGAAGGGGGCGGTAAAGGTCGTCATCCCGGAGCGGGTCAGAAAGGGAAGGCCGGGGGCAGCGGCCCCGGAAGCCGGCCGGCCGGCAGCCCGGGAGGCCGCAGAGAGAGGGGCTGAAAAGAGAGAAACCCGGACGGAGAAGACCTTTGAGGAGCTGGCGAGGATGGCGTCCTCCATCGTGATGATCACCGTCCATGACAGGGCCGGGGAGGTGCTGGGGACCGGTTCGGGCATCATGATCGGGAGGGACGGATACATCCTGACCAACCACCATGTGGCCGCCGGCGGCTGCTTTTATTCCGTCCGGATCGAGGACGACGAGGAGATCTACCGCACCGACGAGATCATCAAGTACAACCAGGCCCTCGATCTGGCAGTGCTTAGGATCGGCCGGGTCTTAAAGCCCCTTTCCGTCTACCGGGGGCCGGAAAAGCTGGTGCGGGGCCAGCGGGTGGTGGCGATCGGAAGCCCCCTGGGGCTGTTCAATTCCGTGTCCGACGGCATCATCTCCGGCTTCCGGAACATCCGGGATACGGATATGATCCAGTTCACGGCCCCCATCTCGCCGGGAAGTTCCGGGGGCGCGGTATTGAATATGTACGGGGAGGTGATCGGCATCAGCACCGCCGGGATCGACAACGGCCAGAACATCAACCTGGCGGTCGGCTATGAGAGCATCCGGATGTTTGCGGGCGGATTTCTGGGGCGGGCCTGACCCGGCCGCGGCGGCAAAGGTTTGCCGAAACTTTACCCTGCCTGTCTTGAAATATGGAGAGGAGTATGGTACACTTTTTATACAGAATGGATAAGCTGAGGAGAAAAATATGAATTCAGGCGGAAAAAGGTTACAATTTTCATTTAACTCTCCGGTAATCCTTGGATTTACGGCCCTGTGTTTTATCGTACTGGGCCTGGACAAGGTGACGGGGGGAGCCTCCACAAACGCTCTGTTCAGCGTTTACAGGTCCTCCTTTTTGAATCCTCTGACTTATTTCCGGTTTTTCGGCCATGTCCTGGGCCATGCCGGCTGGGAGCATCTTATCGGGAATATCATGCTGATCCTGGTCGTGGGGCCGTTACTGGAGGAAAAATACGGCTCCGGGAACCTCCTGTTTGTGATCATGGCGACGGCGCTGGTCACGGGGATCATCCATTTTGTGTTCTTTCCGCACACCCGCCTTCTCGGGGCGAGCGGCGTGGTGTTCGCGCTGATCTTGCTCTCATCCTTTGCAAGTTTCCAGGAGGGAAAAATACCGGTCACCTTTCTCCTGGTGGCGGTCATTTACATCGGAGAACAGGTATATTCAGGGATCTTTGTCCAGGATAACGTGTCGAACCTCACGCATATCGCGGGCGGGGTGGTCGGCTCCGGGCTGGGCTTTGCCATGAATAAAAACAGGATGAACAGATATTGAAGGTGAGGATGCTCTATGTCAGTACGCAAAAAGATCCGCAGCCTGGATGATTACTTTGTCGAGTTGAACGGCAGGCAGGACAGAGGAGTCTATTTTTACCGGATCAACGGTTACTCGGAGGAGATCCGGGCATTCATCAAAAAATATTATGACGCGGCGAGGAGAGGCGGGGCCGTGATCGAGGGAAAGATCCCCAATCCGGATGAGAAAAATCTTGCCTATTACAGCGAGATCATGGGGATGGACTTCCGGATGGACCCGGGATTCTTCACCGCAGGCCTTCGGAAATGGCTCCCGCGGATGAACGAGAGCCAGAGACAGAGTGTGGCCGTTTCCATCTATGATTCTCTTATCTCCCTGCAGAAGGCCGGGAAAACAGAGAATATGTTAAAAAATGCCTACATCAAATTTATGTGCTGGCTGTATTATAGATTTGAGCGGGTCGTGAACCGGCTGGGCGGGGAGCAGGTCCCGAAGATCCTCTATGAGGGGACGGTCAGCAATTACGAGCTGCTTTTGATCTCGATCCTGTCCCGGGCCGGCTGTGACGTGATCCTCCTCCAGTACGGGGGAGATCAGGGCTATCAGAGGCTGGATCCCGGCTCGGCCCTCTCCGACGACCTGAAGCTGGACGGGATGGGGGCCTTCCCTCCGGGCTTCTGTCTGAAGAAGCTCCGGGAGGAGCTTGAGGAGGAGGCGGACCAGGAGCGGCTTTACGGGGTACGGCCGGCTGTCAGAAACTGCACCAATGCGTGGATCAAAGGGAACGGGCTGGGGGATATCCGGGAAAGCATCTCCGCCAGAGGGAACGATCCCCGGTTCTTTTACAACTGCTTCCTGAGGATCCGCGGAGCGGAGGACCGGCTCAGCTATGCCGGCGAGCTGTTCCGGCTCCAGCAGGAGTTAAAAAGCGCGAGGCGGAGGCTGGTCATCGTAAACGGGGAGATCCCCAGGCCGGCCCCGGAGGAGATCGCCGGCATCCGGCGAGGGAACTATACGAGAAAGGACCAGATGATCCGGGATCTGGCAGCCAATATCCGGTATCCCGCCAGCGCAGAGCTGCAGAAGCTCATGAACCAGGCCTTTGTGGACACACTCCTGGCGGAGGTGAAAAAAGAGGACGGCAGTCTGAACAGGCTGACCGGCCGGGCAGTGTATCTGCTGTGCTGGCTGAAGCGGTATCTGTCCGGGCTGTTTTCCGGGTGGAAGCTGCCGGAGATCGGCTGCTTCGTTCATATGGGGGGCTGCCGGAATGAGAATGAGGCCATGTTCCTGCGCTTTCTCGCGAGACTTCCGGTGGATGTGCTGGTCCTGTGTCCGGATCTTGAGGGGAGCTGCTGTCTGGAGGATCCCCTGCTCTATGAGATACGCTATTCCGAAAGCCTGCCCCTGGAGCGGTATCCGGAGGAGGATTCCCAGGTGCGGATGGGGACGGCCGCCTATCACGCGGAGCGGGATCTGGATACGCTCATGTATCAGGACTCGGGCATGTACCGGAACCGGCAGTACGGGAAGGCCAACGTGATCAGCCTGCAGACCATGTACGAAGAGATCAAGATCTTATGGGATCAGGAATTAAAATACCGGCCCGGCTTCAGCACGGCGGACGGCGCCGTGAACATCCCGGTGATCTTCGCCAAAGTGTCCGGGGTGAAGGACGGGGCGGTGGGGCCCTACTGGGCCTCGGTGAAGGAGCTGGCCTCGGCGGAGGATACCCTTGTGATCCGGGGGGCTCCCTACATACCGGAGGCGGCGCCCAACCCCATGAAGGCATTTTCGGCGGAGTTTCTGAAAAACGGAAAGCTCCAGAGGAATAAGATCAAAAACCATCCGAACTATCCCTACGGCATCCTCAGGGAGGAGATGCAGGACTTCATGCTGGACAAGCTCCAGATACTGATCGACCGGAAGCTGATCCGGGGGATGGGAGAGAACGGTATGGAATATCTGGCGGCCGCGCAGGTTTTGAACCTCCCGAAGGAGATCGTCCGGATGATCCAGAAATTTGATTTTACCAGGAAGAATCCCAAGCTGATCTACATCAATGCGTCCGAACGGATCCTCTCGGCGGAGGATTCGATCCTGACGGCGTTTCTGAACCTGGCGGGCTTTGATATCCTGTTTTTTGTGCCCACGGGGTATCAGAGTGTGGAGAAGTATTTTAGTGAGAGATATATGGAAGAGCATCAGATCGGGGAATATAAATACGACCTGCAGGTCCCTGACATAAGGGGGCTTTCATCAAACGGCACACGCTCAACCTGGCGTGATAAAATTTTTAAGAGAGGGAATTGATATGGGACTTGATTTTGGCAGACCAACAACGACGGCGGCTCCCGCGGCGGCGGAGCTTCCCGGCACAAAGGATGAGATCGCTGTGGTGGAGCAGTATGACATTGCGGCCGACAGGGCAAAGATGAGCGCGGAGCTGGTGGATTCCGAGGAGGTGGATAGGATCGTCAGTACGATCGAGATCTACAATATGGACACCATCGTTTCCTTCGGGGCCGAGATCGCGGAGGAGATCTCAAAGGCCTCCGACGTGGTGCTCAACGGCATGAACATGTCTCAGGTGAGCGAGACCGGCGAGATGTTAAAGACGCTGGCCAAGATCATGGATCAGTTTGACATCAATGAGATCAAGGAGAATCCGGGCCTGTTCGGGAAGCTTTTCGGCAACATGAAAAAGCAGCTGGATAAGATCCTGGCAAAGTACCACACCATGGGCGGGGAGGTCGACAAGATCTATGTCCAGCTCAAGGGGTACGAGTCGGAGATCAAGCAGTCCAGCAAAAAGCTGGCCACTATGTTCGAGGCGAACGTCAATTATTACCACGAGCTGGTGAAGTATATCCTCGCCGGCGAACAGGCGTGCAAGGAGATCGAGAACTATATCGCCCAGAGGCAGCAGGATCTGGAGACCAGCGGGGACCAGTCCATCCAGTTTGAGCTGACGAGCCTGAACCAGGCCCTCATGATGATGGAGCAGAGGACCCAGGACCTTCGGATCGCGGAAAATGTGGCCATGCAGTCCATTCCCATGATCAAGACCATGGAGTTCAGCAACTACAACCTGGTGCGGAAGATCAATTCGGCCTTTATCGTCACCCTGCCGGTCTTTAAGCAGGCTCTCGCCCAGGCGATCCTTTTAAAGAGGCAGAAGCTCCAGGCGGAGTCCCTGGCGGAGCTTGACAAGAAGACCAACGAGATGCTGATCAAGAATGCACAGAACACGGTGGAGGTGTCGAAGAGCACGGCAAGGCTTGCCTCCGGAAGTTCGATCCAGATCGAGACCCTCGAGACCACCTGGCGGACCATCACCAGCGGGATCGAGGAGACCAGGCAGATCCAGGAGGATGCGCGGAAGAAGCGCGTGGAGGATCAGGCAAGGCTGGAGGCGATCAAGGCAGATTTCGAGAGGCAGTACCACATGCCGCCGGTTAAAAAATAGAAAATCGGAAACCATCATATACTATTAAGGAGGAATCATCATGCCGATCAATTTATCAAAAGGACAGAAAGTGGATCTGACAAAGGGAAATCCGGGGCTTAAGAACATCATGGTCGGACTCGGATGGGATGTGAACGCTTTCGATTCCGGCGCGGATTTCGACCTGGACGCCGCCGCCTTTATGCTGGGGGCCGACGGGAAGTGCCCGACGGAGAAGGAATTTGTGTTTTACGGGAACCTGTCCCATGTCAGCGGTTCGGTGGAACACATGGGGGATAACCTCACCGGAGAGGGAGAGGGGGACGACGAGCAGATCCAGGTGGATCTCTCCAAGGTCCCGGCCAATGTGGAGAGGATCGCCTTTACCGTCACGATCTATGACGCGGATGTGAGACGCCAGAATTTCGGCCAGGTGTCCAACGCCTATATCCGCCTGGTGGACGAGACGAACGGAACGGAGCTGATCCGCTACGATCTGGGGGAGGATTTCTCCATTGAGACGGCAGTCGTGGTGGGGGAGCTTTACAAACACAACGGAGAGTGGAAATTCAATGCCATCGGAAGCGGGTTCCAGGGAGGACTGGCCGCGCTCTGCGGGCATTATGGGATCCAGGTAGCATAGGAGGTGCTTTGATATGCCGGTAAATTTACAAAAAGGGCAGAAGGTCAGTCTGACCAAAGGAAACCCCGGCCTCACAAAGGTTGTAGTGGGGATCGGCTGGGATGTGAACGGATTTGACACGGGAGGAGATTTTGACCTGGATGCGGCCGCCTTTCTCCTTACGGACACAGGCAGGGTCTCAGACCAGAAAGATTTTGTCTTTTATGGGAACCTCGCCCATCCCTCCGGGTCGGTGAGGCATCTGGGGGACAACTTGACGGGGGCCGGCGACGGCGACGACGAGCAGATCCAGATCGACCTTTCCGGAGTCCCCGCCAATATCACAAAGATCGCCTTTACCGTGACCATTTACGAGGCGGAGGCGAGGCGTCAGAATTTCGGCCAGGTAAGCAATGCCTTTGTGCGCATCTTCAATGAGGCGACGGGGGAAGAGCTGCTCCGGTACGATCTGGGGGAGGATTTCTCCATCGAGACGGCGGTCGTGTTTGGCGAGTTATACAAGAATGGCAGCGAGTGGAAGTTTAATGCCATCGGGAGCGGGTACCAGGGAGGTCTGGCAGCCCTCTGCGCCAACTATGGAGTGGAAGTAGGATAAAACGGAAGGACATTCCGATATAACAAGGAGGACAGGAAATGTCAGTTAGTTTACAGAAGGGACAGAAGGTCAGTCTGTCCAAGGAAAATGCCGGTCTGAACAGGATCGTGGTGGGACTCGGATGGGACGAGGTCCAGCAGAAGGCCCGTTTCTTTGCACCGAAGCCCCAGGCTATCGACTGCGACGCCTCGGCGATCTTATTAAAGAACGGGAAGCTCACAGACAATAAGGACGTTGTCTTTTTCGGCAATCTCCGCCATAAATCCGGCACGGTCCAGCATATGGGCGACAATCTCACCGGGGCCGGCGAGGGGGATGACGAGCAGATCGTGATCGACCTTGCCTCCGTTCCCGCGGAGTATGACAAGATCGTGATCGTCGTCAATATCTATCAGGCCGTGCAGAGAAAGCAGCATTTCGGGCTGATCCAGAATGCGTTCATCCGCCTGGTGGATGCCAGGAACAACACGGAGATGTGCAAATACGACCTCACGGAGAATTATTCCGGCATGACAGCGATGATCTTTGGGGAGGTGTACCGCTACAACGGCGAGTGGAAGTTCAATGCGATCGGCCAGGGGACCAACGATCCGGGCCTCGGAGAACTTACCAGAAGATTTATTTAGGATCTGTTACAGTCCTTTTAGAAAAGAGGAGCTACTGTGCGATAGTTCCTCTTTTTCCTGTCGTACCGGAAGTCCTGCTTCCGGTACGGCGGGACCCTCCGGGAGGCAGCCTGGGAAAATATCGACAGAATGAGGAGGTCATGCGTCAGGTATGATTGAAATGAACAAAGAAGAATTGATGAGAGGGCTTTCGGACTCTCAGGTAAACGAGAGTAAACAGAGCCATGGGACCAACGCGCTGACGAAGCAGGAGGCAGAGTCTTTGTGGTCCATGTTCATCGGCGCCTTTGACGATATCTGGATCAAGGTCCTGTGCGCGGCGCTGGTGCTTAAGATTGTCCTTGCCGTGCTGGGGGCCTTTGTGCCTGCCCTTGGCGGTGGGAATGATGTGATTGAGATCGTGAGCATCGTCCTGGCCATCGGGCTGGCAACCGGCTTCAGCACCCTCTCGGAATACCGGAACAGCTCCAGGAGCGAAGCGCTCCAGGAGGAGTACAGCAAAACCTTTGCCAAGGTGATACGGAACGGGAAGCTGCTTAACATCCTGACCAGCGAGATCGTGAAGGGCGACACCGTGCTCATCCAGGCGGGCGACAAGGTCCCCGTGGACGGGCTACTGTTTGAAGGGGCCGTCCAGGTCTCGCAGGCGGCCTTAAACGGCGAATCCAGGGATGAAAAGAAGTCTGCCGTGTCCACCATGGAGGAGGCGGAGTCGACGGATTACGCCTCCTCCGGCAAGGTCTTCATGGGCTCCGTGGTGACCTCCGGGGAGGGCTATCTGGTGGCCACGGTCATCGGCGACGAGTCGGAGCTGGGAAAGATCAACAAGGCCCTGACGGAGGATGACGGGGAGGCGGAGCGGAAGGATACCTCCAGCCTGAAACTGGAGGCGGTCGCGGCCGGGATCGGAAAGCTGGGTGTGTCCGCCGCGGCCATCGCCGGCGTGCTCCATGTGGCGCTGAGCATCCTTCGGGCGGACGGGGCGGTCACGGCCGTGTCCGTGCTCCTTCTGGCCGCGGAGGCCGTCATGCTCATGGCTTCCATCGTGATCATGGCCGTGCCCGAGGGCCTGCCCATGATGAACAGCCTGGTCCAGTCCATGAATACGGAATCCATGTACAAAAAGAATATCCTGGTGAGCCACAAGGCGGCATTTTCCGATTCCGCCTACATGAACATCCTGTTCAGCGACAAGACCGGGACGATCACCCAGGGGAACCTGTCCCTGGTGGAGTTTATCACCGGCGATGGAAAGATCGTCTCTTCCCTTGAGGACAGGGAATTCCTCGAGGCGGTCACGGTCAACAACCTGGCCAAGGTGTCGGAGGGAAAGGCCATCGGCAGCAACAACATGGACCGGGCGCTCCTGACCTACGCCCTGGAGCACGGATACGATGTCTCGGACAACGATCCGGACCGGGTGGCGGAGGTGAGTGGCTTTGATTCGGAGAAGAAATGCGCGACCGCCACATTGAAGAACGGCGTGGTGTACTGGAAGGGCGTCACGGAGAAGAGCCTCGGCCAGGTGACCCACTACATGCTTCCGGGCGGGGAGGAAAAAGAATTTACAGAAGCGGACAGGAAGGCGGTCGAGGAACAGATGAGCGCCCAGGCGAAGCGGACCATGAAGCTCCTCTCTGCCGCGAAGATCGACGGGCCGAAGACGGTGCTGATGGCGGTCCTCTGCCTGCGTGATGATGTTCGGACGGACGCGGTGGAGACGGTGGAGATCCTCGCCGACGCCGGCATCCAGGTGGTCATGGTCACCGGCGACGGGGAGGAGACGGCCGTGGCCATCGCCAAAGAAGCGGGGATCCTGAAGGATGAGGGGAAGGATGTGGTCCTGTCCCACGAACAGCTGGAGGAAATGTCGGATGAGGAGCTCAAGAAGGCGCTTCCGGACCTGCGGGTGGTCAGCCGGGCAAAGCCGCTGGATAAGAAACGTCTGGTATCCGTCTCCCAGCAGCTGGACCACGTGTGCGGTATGACAGGCGACGGCGTCAACGACGCACCGGCCTTAAAGCAGGCGGATATCGGCTTCGCCATGGGGGACGGCACCGCCGTGGCCCAGGAGGCCGGCGACGTGGTCATCCTCAACAACAGCCTGACCTCCATCAAGGACTGTGTCCTTAACAGCCGGACCATGAGCAGGTCCGTCGGGAAATTCCTGATCTTCCAGCTCACGGTCAACATCAGCACGCTGCTGATGAACATCATCGCGCCGGTCCTCGGCTGGACGGAGCCCTTCTCCATCGTGCAGATCCTGTGGATCAATCTGATCATGGATACCCTTGCCGCCATGGCCTTCGGCGGGGAGCCCATTCTGGACCGGTACATGAAGAATCCGCCCGCGAAGCGGACGGACAACATCCTGACCGGGTATATGAAGTCGGCCATCGGGACCAGCTCCGTTTTCATCACCCTGGGATCGATCCTGATCCTGGAGGATATCGGGGGGATCACCAGCTTTGTGACGCCGGCCGGCTGCGCGGATCCGGGACTTTATGAGAAGACCTTTATGTTTGCCTTCTTTATCTATTCCATTATCTTCAACAGCCTGAACACCAGGTCGGAACGGTTCAACCTGTTCGAGCACATCGGGGAGAACCGGAATTTTGTGCTGGTCATGGGCCTGGTTTTTGTGCTCCAGACCATCATGATCCAGGTGGGCGGCACGGTGTTCAGCACCACGACGCTGAACGCAAAGGCTCTGCTGGTGTCCATGGCGCTCGCGCTGCTGATCATTCCCGTGGATCTGATCAGGAAGGCGGTCATGAGAAAATAGTCCTGGGGTGCAGACAGATGACAGTATTACATGTGGATCTGGACAATACGCTCATCTATTCCTACAGGCATGACCTCGGCGGCCCGAAACGGTGCGTCGAGGTCTGGCAGGAGAAGGAGCTGTCCTTCATCACGGAAAAGACCCACAGGCTCCTGAGGGCGGTAAAGGAAAAGCTCCTGGTGGTCCCGACCACGACCAGGACCGTCGCCCAATATGAGCGGATCGACCTGCAGGCAGGCCCCTTTCCCTATGTGCTGGCCTGCAACGGCGGGGTCCTGCTGACGGAGGGAAAGCGGGATCCGGAGTGGTACCGGCACTCCCTGGAAAGCATCGGGGAGAGCCGGGAGGAGCTGGCTCTGGCGGAGGAGCTTCTGGAACGGGATCCCAGGAGGAACTTTGAACTGCGGTTTATCGAGGAGCTCTTCCTCTTCACCAAATGTGAGGAGCCGGAGGCCGCGGCAGACAGCCTCCGGGAGAGGCTGGACCTGTCAAAGGTGGAGGTGTTCCGGAACGGGGCAAAGGTGTATGTGGTCCCCAGAAATCTGAGCAAAGGTCATGCGGTCAGGCGGTTTCGGGAATACATCGGCGCGGACCGGGTGATCGCGGCGGGGGACAGCGAGTTTGACCTTTCCATGCTGAGGGAGGCCGACCGGGCCCTGGCGCCCTGGGGCTTTTGCAGAAGCGTTGGGGCCGGGTTCCCGGCCGACGAGGCCGGAGAAGGAGAACTGTTTTCGGAATATGTCCTGACGGAATGCCTGAAAGTGCCAGAACGGTAAAAGAATACAGGCTATGACAGGAAAGATGACCGGGAGGTGGCGGATATGGAGTTTCACTTATTCCACAATGATAAGAAAACCTGGAAAGATGAACTGATCCTGGCCCTGCTGATCTTTGTGTGGCTTCTCTGCGGGAGCCTGCTGATCGTGTACCGGCCTTCCTTTTTCTTTGCGGGCACATCTGTGTCCGTATGCTTTGGAGTCCTGCTGGTCCTTCTGGGGGTGATGTTCATCCCGGGACTCGTGTACAGACTGCTGACCAACGAGAAGAGAAAATAAGAGGAAACGGATCGCCGTGCACTTGCCAGATTTTTTTAAATACGGTATAATGGAGCAGGAAACGGGGAAATCCCTGTTGAAACAAAAGCAGAAAGGGGAAAGAGGTATGAAAAAGAAGGTTTTAGCCATGGTGCTGGCAATGCTCACGGTCCTGTCGCTCGCAGGCTGCGGGAAATTCACCTGTGACCTGTGCAGCCAGGAAAAGTCCGGGAAAAAGCACACGGAGACGGTCATGGGCCAGAAGATGACGATCTGCAACGATTGTTACAAAGGCCTTGAAGATCTTGCGGATTCTTTGGGCTTTTAAGATTCGCCGGAGGAATCTGGATTCAGATGATCCGAACCCTTTTCCAGCAGGAGACGGGTTCGGATCATTTATTTCCTGCGGGGATCCCCGGGATTTTTGTTGAATTTGCAGGAGCGATACTGTATAATGTTTGCAGCGTTATGATGATATCCGGCGGTCTGCAAAAGGGCGTGATACGGGCAGGAGCCGGTCAGCCGGGTGAGGAGATTTCTATGATAAACATCCCAATGGTGACAAAAAAACCGATGCGTGCCTCCGAACTGGGGAGGGACAGCCGGGTGGAGAGATCCAGAAGGGTACAGGAGCTGCAGGAGGGCCGTCCTGCCTCCCGGGGGGTACCCTCCGGTCCGGGACCGGTCCGGAACGCGCCGCAGCCGTCCGGGCCGGCACCGGCCGGCCGGTCCCGGAGCACTCCGGTGCCGCCTCCGGTCAGGAGACCTTACGGGCATCCGCATCCTCCCGCTGCCGGTGCCGCCCTGCAGAAGGGACAAAAGACCTCCCTGTCCCAGATGGCCCCCGGCCTGGATCTGATCGAGGTGGGGATGGGGTGGGATCTGGGCCCCGGCGGGCAGGGATATGACCTGGACGTATCCGCCTTTCTCCTGGATCCGGCCGGGAAGGTTTTGGGGGACGACTGGTTTGTGTTCTATAATCAGCCGGTCAGTCCCGACGGCGCGGTCCGCCTGCTGGAGACCGGTGTCCCCGGAAACAGCCCGGCAGATGACAAAGTGATCCAGGTCTGCCTCAGTCAGGTAAACTCCGGTGTGAGCAGGATCGCTTTTATCGTGACCATCAATGAGGCTCTTGCCCACGGCCGTCATTTCGGCAATGTGGCGGATACTTATGTGCGGATCGTGGACGGGGCTTCCCGCCGTGAGCTGGTCCGTTTCCGGCTGACGGATCATTACAGCAATGTGTGCAGTATGGTGGTGGGTGAGGTTTACCGATACAAGGAAGAATGGCGTTTCAATCCTGTGGGAAACGGCACGGGGGACGACCTGGCGGGGCTGTGCAGGAGATACGGAGTAGATGTCTGACAAATGATGGAGGCTGCAGTATGGCAATTTTAGAGGTAGTAAACGAACTGACCCTGCGGGTGACATTTGACAACGGGGAACGGCTTCACACAAAGGCGGGAGCCATGATCGGGTTCCAGGGGGATCTGGCTTTTGACAAGGAACTGCTGGGGCCGGGGCGCAATGCGGGAAGCGCCATCATGGGACAGATCACCCGCCGCCTGACGGGAGAAAACCTTCCGCTGATGCTGGTCACGCCCCGGGGAAGGGCGGTGGGCTATTTTGCCAATCTGGCCCAGCATGTCGTTGTCCTGGATCTGCAGCATGGAGAGCGAGTCAGCGCGGAGAGCGAGAACATCCTGGCCTTTACGGAATCCTGCCGGTACAGCGTGCGGTTTATGGGGGCTGGCGTGATCAGCCAGAAGGGTCTGTTCACCACCACGATCACCGGCCCCGGGCAGTGTGCATTATTGTGCGACGGGAATCCGATCGTCCTGAATGCCCCCTGCAGCGTGGATCCGGATGCCTTTGTGTTCTACGTGGGCCAGGAGGATCCGCGGTTCCGCACCCAGCTCAGCTGGAAAAACCTGATCGGCCAGGCCTCCGGCGAGTCTTATTTTCTGGAATTCAATGACCCGGGCACGACCGTGATCATCCAGCCGAGCGAGCGGGTCTCCGGCATTGATATCGGCATCGACGGGCGGGGCGGGCGGCCAAGCCGCCAGAACAACCGGCTCTTCCGGTGAGGAGACAGGAAGGCAGTTGCGAAGCTCAAATATTTGTCGAACATTCTGGCAATATTTCCGGGAAAAGCCCTCTGCGCCGTGGAAGCAAGACCAGAGAAGGCAGGAGAGACTCTTTCTCGAGTGCCTTCTGCGGTTCTGGGCTTGCTGGAACGTTTGGCGCTGCAGGCTTTGGACGGACCTATTGCCAGAATGTTCCTGCAATTTCGAATTTCGCGATTGTCTTTATGAGAGATATTTAGAGAAAGGGGAAACCGGGAAATGAAAAGTAACCAGACAAGAATACCGGCGCTGCTTCTGGCGTGCGGGCTTTGCCTGCTCCGCCCGATGACGGCATGGGCAGAGACCACGGAGCCCGTGCCGGAAATGACAGAAACCGCGGGATGGCAGGAGGATTTAAACGAGGCAGGACTGTCGGAAGCATCGGAGACCGCGGAGCTCCCGCCGGAAGCATCAGGGCAGCCGGAGACAGGGGAACAGGCAGAGCAGCCGGAAACAACCGGACCGGAGGGGCGGGCAGAAGTGCCGGAGGCAGCGGAGACCGCAGAGCCTCTGCCAGAAACGGAGGAGGCCACGGAGCCGCTGCTTGCCGCAGCGCCGGGACAGTCCGCGGATGCGGCGGACGGCTCTTTCCGGGAGGAGATCCCCCTCTACGACGCGTCCCTGCCCTGTTCGGCGGAGGAGTGGGAGATCCTGCGTCTGACCAACAAGGAGCGGATGGAGAACAGGCGGCAGCCGGTGTCCACCTATCCGACGCTGCAGAGGGCCTGCGATATCCGGAAAAATGAGCTCGCATCCAAGATGGCCCACGAGAGGCCGGACGGTACAATGTTTTTTACGGCCTTTGGGGAGGCGGGAGTCGCCTGCCAGGTAGCCGGGGAAAACATCGCAGGCGGCCAGAGGAGCCCCGCCGAGGTGGTAAATGCCTGGATGAACAGTCCGGGACATAGAAGGAATATACTGAATGAGGAATACACTCATATGGGCGCCGGATATCTGCAGAAGGATTCCTCGGAGTACAGACGGAACTGGGTGCAGCTCTTTGCCGGCACCTGCAGCCCGTCCCGGATCTCGGTCCGGAATGCGTCCGGCGTGCTGAAAATGATTCCCGGACGTTCGATCGACGATATGGGGCTTGTCCTGGAGGTGACCTGCCCCCACGGGACCAGTTACCTTCCGGTCATGGACGAGATGTGCAGCGGGTACGGCGCCGCCGGAGGAAAGGTGCAGAACGTGCAGGTATCCTACCAGGGGGCGGAGACCAGCTTTCAGGTGGAGGCTGACACCTCGGTCGTCTATCAGACTCATGTGCAGAGCATCGGCTGGCAGGAGCTTCGGTACAACGGGGCCATGAGCGGGACGGAGGGCCAGTCCAAACGTCTGGAGGCCATCCGGATCAGCCTGGCGGGCCAGGATGTGGGCGGCGGCATCGAGTACCGGACCCACGTGCAGAGCAAAGGCTGGGAGCCGGATTGGGTGAAGAACGGGGATGACAGCGGGACGGAGGGCCAGTCCAAACGTCTGGAGGCCATCCAGATCCGTCTCACCGGGGAGATGGCGCAGAAATATGATATCTATTACCACATCCATGCCCAGAGCTACGGATGGCTGGGCTGGGCCAAGAACGGGGAACCGGCCGGGACGTCCGGCCAGGCAAAGCGTCTGGAGGGGATCGAGATCGTCCTGCGTAAGAAAGGCGAGGCAGCTCCGGGGAGCACGGCCGGCGCCTACCGGTGTCCCCTGATCCGGTATTCGACCCACGTACAGAGTTATGGCTGGCAGGGGGATGTGAACGACGGGGCGGTGAGCGGGACCACCGGCCGGTCCAAACGGCTGGAAGGCATCCAGATCCGCCTTTCCAACCAGAAGCATGCCGGAGGCGTGGAGTACCAGACCCATGTGCAGTCCCTCGGCTGGGAATCCGGCTGGGCCGGGAACGGGGCGGTGAGCGGGACCGTCGGAAAGGCGAAGCGCCTGGAGGCCATCCGGATCCGGCTGACGGGAGAGATGGAACAGCATTATGATGTCTATTATCAGGTCCATGCCCAGAGCTACGGGTGGCTTGGCTGGGCCAAGAACGGGGAGCCTGCCGGGACGGCCGGATACGGGAAGCGTCTGGAGGGCATTCGGATCTGCCTTGTGCCCAGGGGCGGGAGCGCGCCGGGGAGCACCGCAAATGCCTATGTGAGCAAGAACGGAGTTTAAAGCAGTGCGGCGGCGGAAAACGACCATGACAACAGAAAACGAAAGGAGCACAACATGAGAGCATTGATCAGTGTGTCGGACAAGACGGGCATCACGGAGCTGGCGAAGGAGCTTGCCGCCCTTGGGGTGGAGATCATTTCCACGGGGGGCACCTACAGGAAACTGACGGAGGAGGGGATAAAGGCCATCGAGATTTCGGAGCTGACCGGATTCCCGGAGTGTCTGGACGGCCGGGTGAAGACCCTGCATCCAATCGTCCATGCGGGGCTTTTGGCCATGCGTTCCAACCCGGACCACATGCGGCAGCTTGAGGAGCTTAAGATCGAGCCCATCGACATGGTTATCGTCAACCTGTATCCCTTCAAGGCGACGATCATGAAGGAGGACGTGACCAGGGAGGATGCGGTGGAGAATATCGACATCGGCGGCCCCACCATGCTCCGGGCGGCGGCCAAGAATTATCAGGACGTGGTCGTGGTGGTGGATCCGGCCGATTACGGCACGGTCCTTGCGGAGCTTAAGAAGGACGGACGGGTTTCCCTGGACACGAAGTTTTACCTGATGCAGAAGGTATTTATGCATACATCCAATTATGATACCATGATCGCCGATTATCTGAAGGCGGAGCGGAAGGACCACAGCCTGCCGGAAACGCTGACCATGACCTTTGAGAAGGTGCAGGGCATGCGCTACGGCGAGAATCCCCATCAGCAGGCGGCCTTCTACCGGGAGGTGGGGAAACAGCGGGGAACCCTCGACACGGCGGAGCAGTTGAACGGCAAGGAGCTCTCCTTCAACAACATCAACGACGCCAACGGGGCGCTGGAGCTTTGCAAGGAGTTTGACGAGCCGACGGTGGTGGCCAGCAAGCACGGAAATCCCTGCGGCGTGGGGAGCGGCGCCACCATCGAGGCGGCCTGGGACAAGGCCTACGGCGCAGACAAGGTCTCCATTTTCGGCGGCATCGTGGCGGTGAACCGGGAGGTGACGGCGGCCGTGGCGGCCAAGATGAAGGAAGTGTTCCTGGAGGTCATCATGGCGCCCTCCTATGAGAAGGAAGCGCTGGACATCCTCTGTGAGAAGAAGAATGTCCGTGTGCTGCGGATCCCGGACATCACGGTTCCCCAGCGGGCGCATGCGCTGGACATGAAAAAGGTGAACGGCGGCCTGATCGTCCAGGGTATTGACAACAAACTGATCGGGGACGAGGTCCAGGTGGTGACGGAGCGGAAGCCCACGGAGAAGGAGATGGAGGATCTCATGTTTGCCTGGAAGGTCGTCAAGTACGTGAAGTCCAACGGCATTGCCCTGGCGAAAGACAGGCAGTCGGTGGGCATCGGGCCCGGCCAGGTGAACCGGATCTGGGCCGCAAAGCAGGCGGCGGAGCATGCGGAGGAGCTGATTGGGCCGGAGGCTACGAAGGGTGCAGTCATGGCCTCGGACGCCTTCTTCCCCTTCCCGGACTGCGTGGAGGCAGCCCACGAGGCGGGCATCACGGCCATCATCCAGCCGGGCGGAGCCATGAGGGACCAGCTTTCCATCGACAAGTGCAACGAGTACGGCATTGCCATGGTGTTCATGGGAATGCGGCATTTCCGCCACTAAAGATGTACCCGTGAGTATGTCATCGGTGGCGAACTGGCCGGCTTGACGGCGGAGGGAAGGAGGAGTTTTTTGTACCGGGTGTTGATCGTGGAGGACGACGAGGTCATTGCCTCCCAGGTGAAAAAGCATCTGGAGTCCTGGGGCATGGAAGTGTCCGTTGCCCGGGATTTCCGGAACGTGACGGGGGAATTTCTCTCCTGTAGGCCCCAGTTGGTGCTCCTTGACATCGGACTGCCCTTTTACAACGGCTATCACTGGTGCCAGGAGCTCCGGAAGCTTTCCAAGGTGCCGATCCTCTTCCTCTCCTCTGCCTCCGACAATATGAACATCGTCATGGCCATGAACATGGGCGGGGATGATTTCGTTGCCAAGCCTTTCAGTCTGGAGGTGTTGACCGCCAAGGTGCAGGCAATCCTCAGACGGACCTATGACTTCGGTCCCCAGACGGAGCTTCTGGAGTACGGGGGAGCGGTCCTCGATTTGGATGCGGCCGCCCTCACCGTGGGCGGGGAGCGGGTGGACCTGACGAAGAACGAGTACCGGATCTTGAAAACACTGATGGAGAACAAGGGGCGGGTGGTGAGCAGGGAGCTTCTGATGGACCGCCTGTGGGAGACGGACTGCTACGTGGACGACAATACCCTGACGGTCAATGTGACCAGGCTCAGGCGGAAGCTTGAGGGCGCCGGGCTTGCCGATTTCATCGTGACGAAAAAAGGGATCGGGTATCTGGTGGAGGGGTGATTTTGGAAATGAGACGGAAGAAAGGCGGTTCTTTTTCGCTTTCGGGGATCCTGGTGGGAAGCCGCCTGCCGGTTGTTCCACGCAGACACGTCGATTTGACTGATTTTGCTGCGCCGCCTATTACAGGCGATTTCCCCTCCATCAAACCGGGTCGGAGAAAATCGCCTGAGCTAGGCGCAGCAAAATCGGCCAAATCTTCCTACCGTCTGTTTAGGAACAACCGGCGGGCGGCTTCCCGCAGGGTTTCCTGCGAAAAAGGACCGCTTTTCTTCCTGGCTTTGCGGGGAGGCGGGGGGGGGGTAATTGAGAAACTCAAAAACTTGTCGAATATTCTGACAATATTTCCGGGAAAAGCCCTCTGCGCCGTGGAAGCAAGACCAGGGAAGACAGGAGGGATTCTTTCCCGAGTGGCTTCCACCTGTTCATAAATTTAAAGTGAGGGGGCGTGATCAACAGTGATCGTTCGTTATGTAAGGGACCGCTGGAAGGGGGCTGTTCTGCTCCTTTCCTGTACCGGGATCTTTCTGCTGGTGTTCTGGCTGGAGCGTCTTTCTCTCCGGGCCGTGGGATATGGGTTTCTGCTCTGCGTGGTTTTCCTGGGGTGCGTGGTCCTTGGGGACTTTTTTTATTACCGGAAACGGAGACGGGAGCTTTTGTGGCTTCTGGAGCGGCCCCTGGCGGAGCTTTCGCTTCTCCCGGAGGCGGGAAACGGGGAGGCGGAACTCTGGCGGGCCCTTGTGAGACAGGAATGGGAGGAGCGGAGACGGCTTACGGAGGAGTGGCGGGAGGAACGAAAGGGGCAGATGGATTACTATACCATGTGGGTCCATCAGGTGAAGACGCCCATTGCGGCCATGAGACTTCTCCTGGACGAGAACGAGGCCAGGGACCGGATGCTCCTTGCGGAGCTTTTCGGCGTGGAACAGTACGTGGGCATGGTGCTCTCTTATCTGCGGCTTTCCGGCGACGGGACGGATTTTGTGATCCGCAGGCTGCCGCTTCTGCCCATACTCCGGCAGGCGGTGCGGAAATTTGCCCCGCTCTTTATCCGGAAAAAGCTGTCCTGTTCCCTGGAGGAGACGGACACGGAGGTGCTCACCGATGAAAAATGGCTGTCCTTTGTGGTGGAACAGCTTCTCTCCAATGCCCTCAAATACACCAGGGAGGGCGGAATCCGAATCTACATGGAGCCCGGGAGAACCCTGGTCATCGAGGACACGGGCATTGGCATCGACCCGGCGGACCTGCCCAGGATCTGGGAGCGGGGCTTTACCGGGGAGAACGGCCGGATCGTGGGGAGCGCCACGGGCATCGGGCTTTCCCTGTGCCGGGAAATCTGTAAAAAGCTGTCCCACGTCATCACCATCGAGTCGGAGCCGGGAGTGGGGACGAAGGTGAGCATCCGCATGGACGAGGCGGCGGTGCGCCCGGAGTAGACGCTCCCGGGCGGCATTTTGCACCGGAATCCTTACAGAACACAAGATGAGAAATGCAGGGCAGGAGCGTCGAAGCTTTCAATTTTGTAAGGCTGCGGGGGGAAATGTAAGCCGGATGCATGGCAGGGCAGTTCCTATTTTTGTATACTGGTCACAGGCGGCGGGGAACCGGATGCGGTGCGGTGCCGTCTGTGACTAAATGTAAGGAGGCGTAAGCCATGGCGATGCTGGATGTGAAGCAGCTCAACAAAATTTATACGACCAGGTTTGGCGGAAACCAGGTGGAGGCTCTGCGGAGCGTGAGTTTTTCCGTGGAGAAGGGGGAATACACGGCGATCATGGGGGAGAGCGGTTCGGGAAAGACCACGCTCCTCAATATCCTGGCGGCCCTCGACAAGCCCACGGGCGGGAAGGTGTTTTTGAACGGCAAGGATCTTTCGGGGGTGCCGGACCGGGACCTGGCGGCTTTTAGGCGGGAGAACCTGGGGTTTGTCTTCCAGGATTTCAATCTTTTGGATAATTTTTCAATTCGGGATAATATTTTCCTTCCGCTGGTGCTGGCGGGAAAGCGGTACGGGGAGATGGAGCAGAGGCTCCAGGAGGTCGCCGGGCGGCTGGGGATCGCCCAGATCCTCTCTAAATTTCCCTACGAGGTGTCCGGCGGGCAGAAGCAGAGGGCGGCGGTGGCCAGGGCTGTCATCACCGAGCCGGAGCTCCTTCTGGCGGATGAGCCCACGGGGGCGCTGGATTCCAGGGCATCGGAAAACCTGCTGGAACTTTTCGGCCTCTTAAATGACGGCGGGCAGACCATCGTCATGGTGACCCACAGCGTCCGGGCGGCCAGCAAGGCGAAGCGGGTGCTGTTCATCAAGGACGGCGAGGTGTTCCACCAGATCTATAAGGGAAGGGACACCTCGGAGCAGCTCTATCAGAAGATTTCCGACACGCTGACCATGATTGCGACGGGAGGTGGCCGTCATGAGTAACCAGATGTTTTTTTATCCGAAGCTGGCCGCTTCCAACATCCGCAAGAACGGCAGGGTATATTTCCCCTATCTTCTGACCTGCATCGTCACGGCGGCCATGTATTTCATCATCTGTTCCCTGGCGGACAATCCGGGCGTCGGCCAGGTGATCGGAGGGAACACCGTCCGTTCGACTCTTAACATGGCCAGCGGCGTGGTGGCGCTTTTTGCGGTGATCTTCTTATTTTATACCAACAGCTTCCTGATGAAGCAGAGGCGGCGGGAACTGGCCCTGTATAACATCTTGGGGATGGAGAAGCGGCACCTGGCCCGGATGCTGTTCTGGGAGACGGCGGGCACGGGGGCGTTTTCGCTGGTCTTTGGCCTTGGCTTCGGGATGCTCCTCGACAAGCTGATGTTCCTGCTGGTCCTGCGCATGTTCGGCGGCGGGGTCCCCTTGGGCTTTTACTTCTCCGGAAAGGCGTTTCGGGATACCGGGATCCTGTTTCTGGTGATCTTTGCGGCGATTTTTTTAAACAGCGTGCGCCGGATTCAGTTCAAGAGCCCCATGGAGCTTTTGCAGGAGAGCCGGGCGGGGGAGCGGGAGCCGAGGACCAGATGGATCACGGCCCTTCTGGGAGTCGTCTTTCTGGGGATCGGTTATGCCATGGCGGTCTCCATCAAAAATCCGGTGGCGGCACTGGCCCTGTTTTTCGTGGCGGCGGCCTTTGTGGTCATCGGGACCTATTTCATGTTCACGGCCGGGAGTATTGCCTTGCTCAAGTTTCTCAGGAGCCGCAAGGGGTATTATTATAAGGCGGATCATTTCATTTCCGTGTCGGGGATGCTGTACCGGATGCGGCAGAATGCGGTGGGGCTTGCCAATATCTGCGTGCTCTCCACCATGGTGCTGGTCATGGTGTCCTCCAGCTTAAGTCTCTATATGGGGATCGACGACATCGCCCGGGCGGAGAATTTCCGGGAGATCCAGATCACGTCGGGGGATTATTCGGCGGAAGCGGAGGAGGAGTTAAAAGGGCTTACGGGACAGATCCTCTCGGAGGAAGGGCTTGCGCCTTCGGGGGAGGCTTCCTATGGGCTTCTGGGATTTTCCGTGCTGGAGCGGGGGAATGACCTGGTGGTGGATGCGGACGACGCCTCGATCCTGGAGATGAACGCCCTCCGAACTCTCTATGTCATGACGGCGGAGGACTACGGGCGGCTTACGGGGGAGAACGTGGTCCTCTCGGAGGGGGAAGCCTTCCTGGCGGGAGCGCCGGGGAATCGGTTCCGGGAGGGGAGCGTCACGGTCATGGGACGGGAATACCAGATCGTGGGCACGAAGAAAAAGCTTCCGGGCGGCGTGGCGAGAACGGCCGGCAGCAACACCTACAGTTATCTTCTGGTGGTGGCCGGAGGGGAAGAGTTTGAAGTGCTGAATGGGATGCAGAGGGAGGCTTATGGGGAGAACGCCTCCACGCCGGAGCTTGTCTATGGCTTTGACGTAGGCGGCTCGGAGGAACTCCAGTCGCAGACATCGGACCTTTTGTTCCACCGGCTGGCCGGAAGGGCGGAGGACGGCGGTGCGGAGCTTCCGGTTTCCGTAAGCAGCGTGGCCGGCTCCAAGGAGGGGAGTCTCGGGATTTTCGGCGGCCTGTTTTTCATCGGCGTGTTCCTGGGGATCCTGTTTCTGATGGCCACGGTGTTGATCATCTATTACAAGCAGCTCTCGGAGGGGTATGACGACGCAGCCCGGTTCGCCATCATGAAGAAGGTGGGCATGAGCGGAAAGGAGATCCGCCGTTCCATCCATTCCCAGGTGCTCACGGTGTTTTTCCTGCCGCTTGTCGGGGCGGGCATCCACGTGGCCGTGGCCTTTCCCTTCCTGACCAGGGTGCTGTCCCTCTTCAACATGCGCAACGTGACGCTCTTTGCCGTCTGCACCGCCTGCACCATCGCCGCCTTCGGCCTGTTTTACCTGGTGGTCTACCGGCTGACGGCGAGGGTGTACTACCGGATCGTGCGGTAGGATTTCTGGCGGTGGCCGCTTGGCGGACAAGGCCGCCGCCTTTTCTGACGTTTTCAAAATATTGATGTAGAAATGATGCTTTTTCTCACACCTGGATTGTTGACTTTGTAGAAATGATCCCTTCGCTTACACTTGAATCGTTGACTTCCCTGAGTCGTCCGCATATACCACGACAGGGTCACGCTCCGCAACGTAGGGCTTATCCCACAGCAGAGGGCTTTTGTGATGGTAGGTCTTCCCGCAGAAGGTATAAGTGTAAAAGATTCTGTAAGGAGACTGCCGCCCATACTGGGTATACCATTGCAGGTACACTTTTTCTACCATGCCGGAAAGTTCCATGCCGCTTGCGAGCAGTTTTTGGCGCAGTTTTTCTTTCCGGGATGCGGCCGCTCTCAGGATTGTCTGCACGAGGAGAAAAGCGGCACCTAAGAGTGCGTAGACGATGCCCAAGGCCGCCTGCTCCCGGACTGCGGAGTTTGTGCTGGGCTTTAACACGCCGAGAAAGCACAGCAGTCCCATGCCCATAAATGCGATACCTAACCATAGAAATATGATTTTCAGCAATTCCTCCATATATTTGGGTTTTCTCATAGCTCCTCCTGCGTCCGTTCTGTTTTCCGCTCCATGTATCTGCTTTGCAAATTGTCATTTTTTACAGACGGTATGGCTGAGGACGATCATGACCACGACGTCGGCAAGGATGATTCCGAGCTGGACGTACACGAAACCTGCCGGCAGCAGGTCTTCGAGTAGGCCTGAGATAAGTACGAGAAGTGCTATGACGGCCATTCCGGCTCCCATTGTCCTGCACAGGAGTTTTTCGTTATATTTCGCTTTTTCTTCTTTTGACGCCGTGTTGTAGCCGGCGATCAGCCCGCTCCCATGTCCTGAAAGAAGGATCACGGACAGAATCGCAAACACGACAAATACCGCCCATACGATCCAGTCCGGTCCGTGGGATATATCTGCCAGCTTCATGGTAAAAACACCTCCGTATCGTTCGATTTTTTGCATGTGCCGATGCAACCTTTAAGACAGTATAGCATAAAACGGCTGAGAAGAAACGATTTTTTTGCATGCACGCGGCCTCCGCTTTGACAAAGTACAGGAATCATGCTATCTTGGAAACAATCGATAGACTGACTGTTTTGAGACCGGAGAGGGGGAGGGAATATGCCGGAATTGCCTGAAGTGGAAACGATAAAGCGGATCATTGAGCCGCAGGTGCGGGGGCTTGTGATCAAAAAGGCGGCGGTAAGACGCCCGGAAGTGGTGGCTTACCCTTCGGCAGATGAGTTTTGCGGGCAGCTGAGGGGACGGACCGTTGCCGGCGTGGAACGGAGGGGAAAGTTTCTGATGATCCGGCTGAGCGGTGACGACCGCATGATCCTGCATTTGCGGATGACGGGCTGTCTGCTGCTTGCTCCGGCCGGCTGCCCGGAGGAAAAGCATACGCACGTGGTTTTTTATTTCGACAATGGCACGGAATTGCGGTTCTCGGACACACGCCGTTTCGGGCGATGGTGGCTGTTGAAAAACGGCGAAATGGATCATTACAGCGGAATCAGCCGGTTGGGAATGGAGCCGCTGGATCAGGAACTGACTGCGGAATATTTGAGCGCCTGCCTGGGGAAGCGGAAGAAGGCAATAAAAGAATGCCTGTTGGACCAGGGCGTGGTTGCGGGCATAGGCAACATCTATTCTGACGAGATTTTGTTTGCTGCGGGAATCTTTCCGGCACGCCCTGCAAAAAGTCTGAACAAGAATGAATGGGAACGGCTTGCCTTTGCGATCTCGGAGCGCATTTCTTATTTTATTGAAAAGAACAGGACGACGCCGGAGGATTACTGGGAAACCAAAGGGCGGGATTACCGCAATACGCCGTTTTTACAGGTCTACGGCCAGGCGGGCAAAGCCTGTCCGAAATGCGGGGAAACGCTTTGCCGGATTGTGGTTGGCGGCAGGAGCAGCGTGTATTGTCCGGTTTGCCAGAAAGAGGGCTTTGACCGATAGTTTCCGGCGGCGCACGGGTTTGCATGACAGTTGACCGGACGGGCTGGACCGACGGATTTCGCACGGTCCGCTGGAGAGAGTAGTCCGGGCTGTTTCGCCCACTCTCTCCCAGAGCCGCAGCTTTGTCCGCAATTTCACCTGCCAGCCGATTGACCTCCCACTCTGAGCCGGAAAACCACTTGTTTTTTCGACTATCAGCCGACCGGGCGCCCACCTTCCCGGCGAAGACGATAGGAAGGATCCTGCGAATGCCGCGAGCATAGCTGCCGGAATGGTTTCTCCCGGTTCATTAGAGGAAGCATTCCGGCTAAAGGGCGGCGGAGCGGCATCGCAGGATCCGACGTGTCTTGCCGGGACGGTGGGCGCCCGGTCGGCGTGTATGTCGAACTCTCCGGCGCATATTGCCGGACATCCCCGCATATACTGCCACATGAACGGATTAAAATCTCTCCTGGACAATTTAAACGGCATTGTGTGGGGTCTGCCGATGATGGTCCTTCTCATGGGAGTCCATCTACTGCTGACCATGCGTCTTAAGGGGCCTCAGCGAAAAATTTTTAAGGCCCTCCGGCTTTCCGTGACGGAGGAGGAGGGCCTGGAGGGCGGGATGAGTCCTTTTGCGGCCCTGGCCACGGCCCTGGCGGCCACCCTTGGCACGGGGAACATCATCGGCGTCTCCATGGCGGTGGCCCTGGGCGGGCCGGGGGCCGTGTTCTGGTGCTGGCTGGCGGGGGTCTTCGGCATGGCGACCAAATACGGGGAATCCCTTCTGGCGGTCAAGTACCGGAGACGGTCTGCGGGCGGCGGTTATCTGGGCGGGCCCATGTACGTGATGGAGACGGCGCTTCATTCGAAGCCGCTCGCCGTTCTTTTTTCCGTGCTGGCGGCTTTCGCCGCCTTTGGGACTGGGTGCAGCGTCCAGGCCAATGCCATCGGAAGTGTGATGGAGACGGCCTTTCACATAAGGCCCGTTGTCACTGGAACCGTGATCTGTGTGTTTACGGCAGTGGTGATCCTGGGCGGGGCCAAAAAGATCGCCGGGGTCTGTGAGAAGCTGATTCCTTTCATGGCCGTCTTTTATCTGGGCGGGTGCATTGCCCTCTTATACATTAACCGGGCTTTCGTGCTGCCGGCCGTGCGGCTGATCGTGACGGCGGCTTTCACTCCCCGGGCGGCGGCCGGGGGCTTCGTGGGCAGCACCGTCCTGCAGGCGGCCAGGCAGGGGATCGCCCGGGGCCTTTTTTCCGACGAGTCGGGCCTTGGGACGGCACCCATGGCGGCGGCGGGAGCCAGGGCGGGAAATTCCGTGCGCCAGGCGCTGGTTGCCATGACGGGAACCTTCTGGGACACGGTGGTGTTCTGCGCCGTGACCGGGATCGTGATCGTCTCCTCCATGCTCCACGAACCGGAGGTGTTTGCCGGGATTTCCGGCGGGGACCTGGCGGAGGCGGCCTTCGGCCTGATGAACGGCTTCGGGCACGTGATCTTTGCCGTGTCTTTGGTGATCTTCGCCTTTGCCACCATCCTGGGCTGGAGCTTTTACGGGGAACAGGCCGTTCTCTATCTTCTGCAGAGAAGCCCTTTCCGAAAGTTCCGCAGAAAGGAGGGCGGGCTGTCCCTGCAGCCGGAACGGTTTCTCCTCGGCTACCGCCTGCTCTACCTGGCGGCGGCCTTTGCCGGAACCGTGACCTCCATGGGGGTCGTCTGGGCACTCTCCGATCTGTTAAACGGCCTGATGGCCCTCCCGAACCTGGTCTGCATCCTGCTCCTGCAGAAGGTGATCATACGGGAGACGGACCGCTATCTCTGGAGCGGCCGCCTGGAGGAGCGGGACGAAAATTTGCCCTGACCGGAGAATGTCCTCGTTTTTCTGGGGGGAGACTTCTATTTAAGGCTGCTCATTTTCTTATAGACATCCCCCCGCGGACCTGCCAGGAGCGTATGGATCACGATGATCCGTTTGTCAATGATGGTGTAGACTACACGATAATTTCCCAGCCGAATCCGGAAGTAGCTGACTCTTTTTCCCTTGATCCGTTTTACGTCCACCTTCTCCGGATGATCTCCGGCGAGCAGTTCTTTGATCGAATCCTCGTACTGCTCTCTGACATCCTCATGGTTTTTCAAAAATTTATCCGCTGCTTTGGTGTATTGTATTTCGTAATCGAAGTCTTTTCGTTTATTCATTCGCCTCCTCCATTCACACAGTAAAATGTTTTGTGGAAGCGATAGTCAGGTCCTCATCGGTCATGTTTTCAATTTCAGCAAGTATCTCTTCAGATTCTTCTGCGGATGCATCATGGACATTTACGGTTAAACGATAGTACGGATCTTTTTTCAGTTCATCCAAGTATTCTTTCACAGCGTTTCTTACCAGCTCCGTAACAGACATATTGAAGATACCGGCGACTTCCTTCATATCCAGAATTTCCGTTTCATCCATTTTAAAATTCAATGCTTTCGTAGCCATTTCTGCCACCTCCTTATCATTATTATATACCGTAAAGCACATAAAGACAAGAAAGAATGCCAAGAAAGTCTGTGGGAGGTTCACTTCCTGGAATCCGTTCCTTTACATTCTCCCCCAACTCGTCTACAATGGAATCAGATATGGGAGGTGGCGGACTTGAGACGGGAGAGGAAACAAAACGGGACGCAGAGTGATTTTTCCACGGGAAGCGTATACAGGCATATCATGGCGCTGGCGGTGCCGATGACCGTCGCCCAGTTGGTGCAGATGCTTTACAACATCGTGGACCGCATTTACATCGGGCATCTGCCGGGGGGCTCTGCCCTGGCTCTGACCGGCCTGGGGCTGACTTTTCCGGTGGTCACGCTGATCATGGCCTTCACCAACCTGTTCGGCATGGGCGGGGCGCCGCTCTTTTCCATTGCCAGGGGACGGCGGGACGGGGAGCGGGCGGAGAGGATCCTGGGAAATACCTTTTCCATGCTCTGCGTCTGCTGTGTAATTCTGACGGCTGTCTGTTATCTTCTCATGAAGCCGCTTTTGTATCTGTTTGGGGCCAGCGACGCAAGCTATCCCTATGCGGCGGAGTATCTGCGGATTTATCTTTTGGGGACGCCGTTTGCCATGCTGGGAACGGGAATGAACGGCTTTATCAATGCCCAGGGCTTTGCGGGGACCGGCATGGCGACGGTCCTGATCGGGGCCGCCGTGAACATCCTTCTGGACCCGGTCTTTATTTTCGTGTTTGGCCTGGGCGTATCGGGGGCGGCTCTTGCCACGATCCTTTCCCAGCTCCTGTCGGCGGCCTGGGTGCTCCGGTTTCTTTTTGGGAAAAAGAGCCTGTTCCGCATTCGGAAGAGATGCATGCGGCCGGAGGGGAAGCTGGTCAGGGAGATCATGGGCCTTGGAATGGCCGGCTTCGTGGTGCAGGCTTCCAACGGGGCGGTACAGATCGCCTGCAATGCCACTCTCCGGGACTTCGGCGGCGACGTCTACGTGGGTGTCATGACAATCTTAAACTCTGTGCGGGACGTGGTGGCCATGCCCATGCAGGGGCTCACAAACGCATCCCAGCCGGTGTTTGGCTTCAATCTGGGAGCGGGGGCCTATGACCGGATCAAGAAGGGCATCGTCTTTGTGACGGCGGCGGGAGTCTCTTATATGCTTTTTGCCTGGCTGATGCTGTTTTTGTTCCCGGAGCCGATCATGGGGGTCTTCAATTCGGATGCAGAGCTTCTCGCCAGGGGCGTGCCCGCCCTTCATCTCTATTTCTTCGGTTTTTTCATGATGGCCTTCCAGTTCGTGGGCCAGTCAACCTTTGTGGGCCTTGGAATGTCGAAGCAGTCGGTATTTTTCTCCCTGCTCCGAAAGATCATCATCGTGGTGCCCCTGACGCTCCTTCTGCCACGGGCGGCGGGGCTTGGAGTCATGGGCGTGTTTCTGGCGGAGCCGATCTCCAATTTCATCGGCGGGACGGCCAGCTTCACCACCATGCTGGTGCTCACCGGAAGATTATTTCGGAAGAATAAAGGGATTGCGGAAGGAAAATAATCATAGTATGATGTTGATATGAAAGCGGAAAGGGGCGTCGTCATGAAGATAGAGACGATCAAAATTAGAAATTACAGGGTGTTTCAGGATGTCGCCGTAGAAGACATTCCCAATATGGCCGTGTTCCTTGGCATGAACGGGGCGGGGAAGACGACGTTTTTTGACGTGTTCGGGTTTCTGCATGATGCCCTGCAGACCAATATCAGGGCGGCGCTGGCAAGGCGGGGCGGTTTTTCGGAGGTGATTTCCAGAGGGCAGGAGGGAGATATCGAGTTTGAGATCAAATTCCGGCCTTCTCTGGACGAGCCGATCATTACCTATCAGCTTGTGATCTGCCTGATGCCGGACCGGAAACCGGCAATCAAAAAAGAAGTGATGCGGTTTCGGCGGGGACAGACTGGGGCGCCTTGGAAGGTGCTGGATTTTTCTTATGGAGAGGGAGTGGCGGCCGACGGGGAGCTTACGGAATATAAGGATGTGCGGCTGGCAGAACGCAGCCCTCAGAAATTGGACTCGCCGGACATCCTTGCGATCAAGGGATTGGGACAGTTTAAGGAGTTTATTGCGGTTTCGCAGCTCAGGAGATTGATTGAAGACTGGTATGTATCCGATTTTCATATCGAGGAGGCCAGAGGGACAAAAGATGCAGGGTATAGTGAGCGGGTGTCTACGTCAGGAGATAATCTTGCACTGGTGGCGAAATATATGTACGATAACCACAGAGAGATTTTTGATGAGATTTTAAAGGCAATGGAGCGGCGGGTGCCTGGCGTCTCTAAAGTGGAAGCGCAGGAGACGGAGGACGGCCGGATCATTCTTCGCTTTCAGGACGGGAATTTTAAAGATCCGTTCGTGTCCCGGTTTGTGTCTGATGGGACGATCAAGATGTTTACTTATCTGATTCTTTTGAATGACCCGGAGAAGCATGCGCTGCTCTGTGTGGAGGAGCCGGAAAATCAGTTGTATCCGCAGCTTTTGTTTGAATTGGCGGAAGAATTCCGGATGTATTCGGAGGAGGGCGGGCAGGTTTTTATTTCCACTCACTCTCCGGATTTTCTCAATGCGGTCCGTCTGGAAGAGTTGTACTGTCTGGTGAAACAGGACGGTTATACAAAGATTTACAGAGCTTCGGACTGTGAGGTGATTCGGGAGCTCTGGGAAGCGGGAGATCTGCTGGGACAGTTGTGGCGGCAGGGGCTTTTGCTGGAAGAGGTATCGGGCTTATGATGATCGTGTTTCTTTTGGAGGAGCCTTCCATGAAGGCGCTTCTTGACATACTTCTCCCAAAGATTTTGCCGGAGAATGTTGGGTATAAGACGATTGCCCACAGCGGAAAGAGTGATCTGCAGGAGTCGATCCCAAGGAAGTTGAAGGCGTGGAGACAGCCGGATACCAAATTTGTGATCGTTCAGGACCAGGACAGCGGGGACTGCGTGAAAATCAAACAAGCCCTTTCAGAACTGGCAGGGCCTGCAGGCCGGGAAGTGTTAGTCCGAATTGTCTGTCGGGAATTGGAAGCGTGGTATTTTGGAGATCTGCAGGCGGTTTCCAGAGCGTATCACAAAGATGTCACTGCTTTGCGGGAAAAAAGCAAATACCGAAATCCGGATGCAATTGGGAATCCGAAGGAAGAACTGAGAAAGCTGTTTCCCAGACATCAGCAGCTTGACGGAGCCAGAAAGATCGCACCGTACATGGATATAGAAAATAACAGATCGGAGAGTTTTCAGCAGTTTATTTCCGGCGTTCTAAGGCTGATACATAAGGAAGCGGTATAGCGGAAGGCAGAAGAAATATGTTCTTTGCAAATCAGATCAAATCGGGTAAAATAAAAGGAAAACGGCCGAAGGACAAGTCGGCCATGGAGGACGGAGGAGCGAGTGTATGAGCAAGATTTATGCAGGAGTGGATCTGGGAGGGACGACGGCGAAGCTGGGGCTGTTTAAAAAGGACGGCACCCTGATCACGAAATGGGAGATTCCCACCAGGAAGGAAGAGGGCGGGAAATATGTATGTCCGGATATTGCCGAGTCCATAAAAAAGAAGACGGAGGAGACGGGACTTGCCCTTTCGGACCTTGCCGGGGCCGGGATCGGCGTGCCGGGGCCCATCCGCCCGGACGGGTACGTGGAAGTCATTGTCAACATCGGCATCCGTGACTGGAACCCGGTGAAGGAGCTCTCGGGGCTTCTGGGAGGGATTCCCGTGAAGGGGGAAAACGATGCCAATATCGCGGCTCTCGGCGAAGTGTGGCAGGGCGGGGGCAAGGGCTATGAGGACGTGGTGGCCGTGACTCTGGGGACCGGGATCGGCGGCGGCGTGATCCTGGGCGGACGCATCGTGCCGGGGAGCAAGGGCATGGGCGGAGAGATCGGTCATATGGTTATGGATTGGGATTGGCCGGAGCCGGAGGCCTGTAACTGCGGGAACAGGGGATGCCTGGAGCAGATTGCCTCGGCGACCGGGGTGGCCCGGATTGCGAGACGCTTTATGCGGGAATCGGACAGGGCCTCTTCCCTCAGAGACATTTCCGGGGTGACGGCCAAGGACGTATTCGATGCGGCGAAGGCGGGAGATACGCTGGCCCAGGAGGTAGCCGATTACTGTATGATGTATCTGGGCCGGGCGCTGGCCTACGTTTCCCAGGTGGTGGATCCCCAGGTATTCCTCATTGGCGGAGGCGTGTCCAAGGCGGGACAATATCTGTTAGACCTTTTACAAAAACATTACGATCCGCTGATCGTGCTGACAAAGGAGAAAGCGAAGCTTAAGCTGGCAACTCTGGGGAATGACGCCGGCATTTATGGCGCCGCGAAGATGATCATTGATGAACGGTAAGAAAAGAAAAAGCTTTCTTGTATATTATAGGCCCTATCTCGGTCTGTTTTTGAGCGATATGTTTTTTGCCTGCCTGGGTGCGGCGGTGACTCTGGTGATTCCGCTGATCATCCGCCATATCACGGGGACGGTCATTTATTATGAGGCGGGCGAGGCGGCGGATACGATCCTTAAGCTGGCCCTTCTGATGGCGGGGCTTGTGCTCCTGGAATTCGGCTGCAATTATTATATCGGCTATTTTGGCCATATCATGGGGGCGAAGATGGAGCGGGACATGCGCCACGAGCTCTTTGCCCATTACCAGAAGCTGTCCTTTGCCTTCTACGACGAGCAGAAGATCGGACAGCTTATGTCCCGTGTGACCAACGACCTGTTTGACATCAGCGAACTGTGGCATCACGGGCCGGAGGACCTGATCATTTCCCTGATCCGCATGGCCGGCTCTCTGGTAATCCTTTTGTTTATCAATGTGCCCCTGGCCCTTGCGGCGGCGGCCCTGCTTCCCTTTATGCTTTTCTATGCGGTCTTCCTCAATAAGAAGATGAAGCGGGCATTCAGACGCAACCGGGAGCGTATTGCCGATGTGAACGCCCAGATTGAGGACAGCCTGTCGGGGATCCGGGTGGTCAAGTCCTTCGGGAATGAAGACACCGAGATGAGTAAGTTTGACGAGGGAAACCGGCGGTTTCTGGAGAGCAAGCGCAACAGCTACCGGTATATGGGCGCTTACAATGCGGGGCTGGGAGCCTTTGCCACCTTGATGACCGTGGTAGTGATCTCCGTGGGAGCACTGCTCCTCTCCAGGGGAGAGCTGGATCCGGCAGACCTGGTGGCATTCCTTCTGATGGTGGGCAATTTCACCGACCCCATCAAGCGGCTGGTCAGCTTCACGGAGCAGTTCCAGAACGGCATGTCGGGCTATGGCCGGTTCCGGGAGATCCTTGAGATTCGGCCGGATATCGAGGATGCGCCTGACGCAAAGGAGATAAGCGGGGTAAGGGGCGAGATCCGGTTCGAGCAGGTGGATTTCCGCTACGCCTCCTCCAGGGGCGACGTGCTCCACCATCTGGACATGGAAGTGAAGCCGGGCGAATACATCGCCCTGGTGGGCTCCTCCGGCGTGGGGAAATCCACCCTCTGCAGCCTGATCCCAAGGTTTTACGAGGTGAGCGGCGGCAGGATCACCCTGGACGGGACCGACATCCGGAAGATTACCTTAAAAAGCCTGCGGGAGAACATCGGCATCGTCCAGCAGGACGTCTATCTCTTTGCGGGGACGGTTTATGAGAACATCTGCTACGGGAAGAGGGACGCTTCCGAGGCGGAGGTCGTGGCGGCGGCGAAGGCGGCCGGGGCCCATGAATTTATCCAGGAGCTGCCGGACGGCTATCACACGGACATCGGTCAGCGGGGGGTGAAGCTCTCCGGCGGGCAGAAGCAGCGGCTCTCCCTGGCCAGGGTATTTTTGAAGGGGCCGGCGGTATTGATCTTTGACGAAGCCACGAGCGCCCTCGACAACGAGAGCGAGCGCATTGTGCAGGAGGCTCTTGAAAAGCTGGCGAAGGGGCGCACCACCTTCGTCATCGCCCACAGGCTCTCCACCATCCGCAATGCGGAGAAGATCCTGGTCATGACCGACGACGGCATCGCCGAGCAGGGGACCCATAAAGAGCTTCTTGAGAGGGGCGGGATCTATGCGGGGCTGTATGCCCTGGCGAATGCGGAGTGACGACAAGAGGCGCGTTTTCTATGTCCGCCCTTTATATCAGCGTCGGCACAACTTATAAGCTATGTGGCGAACATCCTTAAGAAAGCGGGTGTGACATCCAAGCAGGAACTGATCGTAAGAATTATGGGGAGACAGGAATTTTGAAATGATAATTTTTGCGTGAAAGGCTTTTTATGACCGGAAAAAAGGAAACGTATCTTGAATAATAAAATGAATTATGCTATGATAGCCAAGGATCGGTTCGGAAATGCGGACGACTGAAGTTTGGATTTCCGGCCGGAATTTGCAGGAAAGGGATTTATCATTATGAGTCAGCAAAAGGTAGATAAGTATAAAGAGCAGAAGGCAAAGCGGAAGGAACTGGTGGAGAAGGAGCGGAAGCAGAGGAAGCGCATGAAGGCGCTGACGATCGCGGTCATTGTCGTGGTGGTCGCCGGAGTCGGCACTGGCATCGGCTTTACCATCCGCAACCAATATATCAAGATCCAGAACGCGAAGCCGGATTACTCCAGCAGTTCCCTGGTGGTCCAGGACATGGCCGGCATCCTGACGGAGGAGACCGAGGGGACAGAGGCGGCGGGGGATGAGACAGGAGCCGCAGGAGAAACGGAAGCGGGAGAGTCGGAAACTTCCGGGGAAACGGAAAGCGCCGGAGAGACAGAGACGGCAGATTGAATGTGAGCGGAGGGGAACCCTGGACGGGCCCTCCGTTTTTTTGTGCGCAAGCCTGCACAGAGGAATATGCCGCAGGAGCGGCGTGCATCTCCGCTCCGCTTCGGTCGGTGCTAAACGTGTGCCACCGGCACACAGCACCTGCGCGGCGAGTAGGGGAAAAGAACCGCCCTCCTACTTGATCGCACAGGTGCGAAAATCAACATTTTTTCACGGTTATAACACAGATCGGTCACATTTTGCTGGTATCCTAGGATCATCAAAAGGAAAAAAGATAAAAATACATCAGAAACACGTTGGATACATCAAAAAGAAAGGACAGGATATTATGAACGATTATTATGGAAACGGCGATCTTCAGAACGGACAGGATCCGGAGACAGGTTCCGGCTCCTCTGTGTATACCTACATCCCGACAGAACCCATCGAGCCGGGGACCATCAAAAAGCCGGAAAAGAAAAAGAGAAAGGGCGGAAAATTCGTTAAGAAGTTAGGCGTGTTCCTCCTCTGCGGCGTACTCTTCGGAGGCGCGGGGGCTGGGGCCTTCATCGGTGTGATGAAGGTGAGCGGCTATGAGAAAAAGCTGCAGGACGCCGTGGACGCGGCCAACCGGCCGGCGGAGACCAAGCTGACGAAGGTCGATACGGCGGAGACGATGCCCACCAGTTCCGGCGGGAGCGCCTCCTCCGGGAATGCAGTCGCCGATGTGGCGGAGAGCGCGATGCCTTCCATCGTGGCCATCACCAATACCCAAATGTACCAGAGTAACGGCTGGGACTCGTTTTTCTATGGATATGGAGGATACGGAAACCGGGAGATGAGCGGGAGCGGCTCCGGCATCATCGTCGGGCAGAACGAGACGGAGCTTCTGGTCCTGACCAATTATCATGTGATCGACGGGGCGGATTCCCTGACCGTGACCTTCACCGACGGGAATACAGCCGAGGCCCAGATAAAAGGGACCGCTGAGGACAACGATCTGGCGGTGATCGCCGTTCCCCTGGAGGCCATGAGCGCAGATACCCTCGGCGCGATCAAGATCGCGACCCTCGGGGATTCCAATGCCCTGCGGGTGGGCGACGAGGTGATCGCCATCGGAAACGCCCTGGGTTATGGACAGTCTCTGACCTACGGCCATGTCAGCGCCCTGAGCCGGGAGGTGACCATTGAGAACCGGACCCTCACCCTGCTCCAGACGGACGCGGCCATCAATCCCGGGAACAGCGGCGGTGCCCTGCTGAATATGAAGGGAGAGCTGATCGGGATCAATTCGGCCAAGTATTCCAGCGAGGACGTGGAGGGCATGGGCTTTGCGATCCCCGTATCCGAGGCAGAGGAGATCATTTACGGGCTGATGACCAAGCAGACCAGATCCGCCGTGTCCGAGGAGGATGCCTCCTGGCTGGGGATCCGGGGCGTGGACATGAACGGGACCAACGCGGCTCAGTACAACATGCCGGAGGGCGTGTATGTGTACAGCATCACGGAGAACGGTCCGGCGGCGTCCTCCGAGCTCATGGAGCGGGACATCATCACGGCGGTCGAGGGAAGCAGGGTTTCTTCCATGAGCGAGTTAAAGACCATGCTCTCCTATTATGCGGGCGGTACGGAGATCGAGCTGACCGTGAAGCGTCTGGAAAACAACGAGTATGTGGAGAAGAAGATTCCTGTCACCCTGGGCTACCAGAGAGACTACCAGGGGCAGGAGGAGCGGCCCGTCCCGGATCAGGATTAAACCGGCGAAAGACAGGTGCTGAGTCCGCCGAAATTTGTGCGAGGCAGTACCAGAATGGAAATACAGCCTGCGGCGTCTGAGGGCGCCGCGGGCCGTTTGCGTGCGGAGGTCCCGGTTCATAAAAAGTTTACTTGTCCCACATGGATATCTCGTATATAATAGAACAAGAGTGCAGGAAGAGGGAGAATTTCATGTCAGATCATTACGATGAAACAAAGGGAAAAGACGGATCAGAGGAAGTGCAGGAGGAAGAGTACGAGAAGGTCTGCTTTGTGTGCAGGAGGCCAGAGAGCCGCACCAACAAGATGATCACCATGCCGGGCAACATCAGTATCTGCCCGGAGTGCATGCAGAAGGCATTTGACAGCTTTGAGCAGAACGGTTCCATCGCGGGACTCAATTTTCCGGGGCTCGGGAGCCCCACCGGGAACGGAGCCTCCACCGGGAGCGGCAGTCCCTCCGGGAACGGAGCGTCGTCCGGAAACGGCAGCCCCACAGAGAGCGGAGCCCCCGCCGAGGACGGCAGTCCTTCCGGGGACGGGGCCTCCTCCGGGAACGTGCAGTCCGGGACCATCGACCTCTCGGCCCTTTCCAGACTGCCGGGAGTGGGGTTTATCAACCTGTCGGACCTGATCGGCGGGGAGCGGGAGATCCCCAGGAACCAGAAGCTGAAAAAGAAGAAAGAAAAGAAAGAGAAGGCGCCTTTTGACCGGAAGGTTATCCCGGCTCCCCATGAGATCAAGCGGATGCTGGATGAATACGTGGTCGGGCAGGATCAGGCGAAGAAGGCCATATCCGTGGCCGTCTACAATCACTATAAACGGGTCGCCTCCGACAGCGGCGACGGTGTGGAGATCGAGAAGTCCAACATGCTGCTCCTGGGCCCTACAGGGAGCGGGAAGACCTACCTGGTGAAGACCCTGGCCAGGCTTCTGAACGTGCCACTGGCCATCGCGGACGCCACCTCCCTGACGGAGGCGGGCTACATCGGGGACGACATCGAGAGCGTGGTGTCCAAGCTCCTGCAGGCCTCCGGGAACGACGTGGAGAAGGCGGAGCAGGGGATCATCTACATCGACGAGATCGACAAGATCGCCAAGAAGCGGAACACCAACACCAGGGACGTCAGCGGGGAGTCGGTGCAGCAGGAGCTCTTAAAGATGCTGGAGGGCAGCGAGGTGGAGGTGCCGGTGGGCTCCAACAGCAAGAACGCCATGGTGCCCATGACCACGGTGAACACCAGCAACATCCTCTTTATCTGCGGCGGGGCTTTCCCGGAACTGGAGGAGATCATCAAGGAGCGGCTGAACAAGGAGTCGTCCATCGGTTTCCGGGCGGAGCTCAAAGACAAGTACGATAAGGACGAGAACCTTCTGTGCAAGGCCGAGACCGAGGATCTGAAGAAGTTCGGCATGATCCCGGAGTTTCTGGGACGGCTGCCGATCCTGGTGTCCCTGGAGGCGCTGACCAAGGATTTTATGGTCCGGATCCTAAAGGAGCCGAAGAACGCCATCCTGCGGCAGTATGAGAAGCTGCTCCAGATGGACGAGGTCCAGCTGGTGTTTGAGGACGAGGCGCTGGAGTCCATTGCCGAGAAGGCCATGGAGCGCCATACGGGAGCCAGAGCCCTCAGGGCGATCCTGGAGGAGTACATGCTGGATATCATGTATGAGATCCCCAAGGACGACAATATCGGGAGGGTGACCATCACCAGGGCCTACATCGATAAGACGGGAGGTCCCCTGATCGATCTGCGGGGAGTCATGCGGTTGGGGGTTCAGGCATAAACTAGCTATGATAATGCTTGAAAGCCTGGGTCTATGAGAATAAAAAAAGCAAGCAGGGCGGCAGAGGAGGCGCTGTCACGGGCGGCGCTTCCGGAGAGTCCGCTCTCCGAGGAAACAGAAGAATGCCGGGAGAGGATCTTGTCGGAGGATTATGAGGATTTTATCTTTCCCTCCGACCTGTACGAGACAGATACGGACCTGCCCCGGCTTTTTTGCGTGGAGCAGGCATCCGACACCACGTCGGTCATCCACGTGAGCAAGGAGCTCCTCCCGCCGCTCTCGGTCCAGTTTTATAATTACGCGGCGATCCCCAGGCTCTATGGCCTCACGGATGTCACCAATATGGAGGCGTCGGGGATCCTGCGGGCCAGGAACCAGCCGGTGCTGAACCTCACCGGCGCGGGGGTGCTGATCGGCCTGATCGATACGGGGATCGATTACAGAAACCAGGTCTTTATGGGGCCGGCCGGAAGGACGAGGATCCTCCGGATCTGGGATCAGACCATCCAGACGGGGAGGCTGCCGGAGGGGTTCCAGTACGGCAGCGAATACACCAATGAGGAGATCGACGCGGCCATCTCCTCGGGGGACGGCCTATCCCTGGTGCCTTCTGTGGACGAGGACGGCCACGGCACCTTTCTCGCCTCCATAGCGGCGGGCAGCGATCTGCCGGAGGAGGAATTTACGGGGGCGGCTCCGGGCGCCTTCATCGCCATGGTGAAGTTAAAGCCGGCAAAAGAATATCTGAGGGATTATTTCCTGATCAGGGAGGGAGCCGTCGCCTACCAGGAGACGGATCTGATGATGGGAGTCCGCTATCTGACGGAGCTGGCAGAGCGGCTTGACCTGCCGTTGGCGATCCTGATCGGCGTGGGCACCAACTGGGGCGACCATGCGGGGAACGCTCCTCTGGGCTGTATGCTGAATACGGCGGCGAAACGGCTGGGGAATGCGGTGGTAGTCGCGGCGGGGAACGAGTCCAACCGGGCCCACCATTATTTCGGGAGGATAAGCGCCGAGGGCGGGAGTGATTACGTGGAGATCCGCGTCCCCCAGAACGAGAACGGGATCACCATGGAGCTCTGGGCCGAGGCGCCGGAGGTCTACAGCGTGCAGATCCTCTCCCCCACGGGGGAGAGCACCGCAAGGGTGGTGCCGCGCCTGAATTTAAACAGTGTCTTTCAGTTTACCATGGAGAAGACCGTGATCTACGTGGATTACCAGCTCATCGAACAGGAGTCGGGAAGCACGGTGGTGCGGATGCGGATGGCGGACCCGACACCGGGGATCTGGACCCTGGTGGTCTACAACGAGCAGTATACGGACGGGCGCTTCCACATCTGGCTGCCCATGGAGGGATTTGTGGAGCCGGACACGGCCTTCCTCCGGCCAAATCCCGATACGACCCTGACCGTGCCCTCCTCGGCGGAGGGACCCATCACCTTCGGTGCGGATAACCACAGACAGAACAGCTTATATATCCATTCCGGGCGGGGATATACCAGGACCGACCGGATCAAACCGGATCTGGTGGCGCCGGGCACGGACATCTACGGGGCCCTGCCGGGAGGGCGCTTCGGCGTGAAGAGCGGGACCAGCATCGCCGCGGCCCACGGGGCCGGGGCGGCGGCCCTGCTTCTGGAATGGGGCGTCCTCCAGGGAAACTACCGGGGGATGCGCACCAAGGATATCAAAAGCCTGATGATCCGGGGGGCGATCCGCAGCCGGGCCGCCTCCTACCCCAACCGGGGTTCCGGCTACGGAGCCCTGGATGTGTTCCACATCTTTGAGACCATCTCACTGTAAGATCCTGTCACGATAAAACCTGTCATTCGGATCCTGTGTCCCCGCGGAAGCGGGGGCATGGGTTCTATTTTTATGGCAGGCCCGCGCAGGATCCTATTTCATTTCCGACGTCTGCAGGCTTCCGGCCAGGGGGAGGGAACGGACGCCGGATCCCTGGAGCATCCGTTTGGTATGGCCGGTGGAGGCCTGCAGATCCCGCCGGTTCAGGTGCCGGTATTCGGTCGGATTGATCCCCTCATATTTGTGGAACGTGGTCCGGAAATGCTGCCGGCTGTTGAAGCCGGAGTGGAAGGCCACGTCCGTGACGGAGAGAGAGCTGGTCTGCAGCAGGAATTTGGCGTGCTCCAGCCTCCGGCGGTTGATGTATTCCAGGATCGTGCAGTTTTGGTACTGGCTGAACAGGGAGCACAGATAGGATTTGTGGATGCCCGCCCGGGCGGCGATCTTTGGGATCTGCAGATCCTCCTGAAAATGCTCATTGATATATTCACAGGCCAGCTTCACATACTGGGTACCGGCGGAGCGCTTCCGGTCGGAAATGCATTTCGTCAGCTCGAACAGGAACCGGAGGAAGAGGATGCGGCTTAAGAAATCCTCCTCGAACGGTCCGGAGGAGGAGCAGCCGGCGGCCTGGATGGATAGCAGCTCCAGATGGTGGATCAGGTCTTTCAGGGCATATTCCAGCTCCTGGCCGCTGTTGCAGATGATGCACGGGGCCGGGATCTCTGTAAAAAATTTCTGAAAATAGGGGGATTCCTCCAGAAGCTCCCGGATATCCAGCTTTGTCTTTTCCTTCTGAAACATAAATTCCAGATTCAGGATCGAACAGGGCGCCGCCTCGTCGACCCGAAGGCAGTGGATCACATTGGCGGCGATGAAAATAAACTGATGCCTGTGCAGAAGGTATTCGCGGCCGTCCGCCGTTACCGTGCAGGTCCCGTTTGAGACATACATGATCTCATGGCGGTCGTGGCTGTGGGGTTTCATGCGGTACTGGAGCATGGACAGCGCATAGTAAGAGGTGACGGATGCGTAATGGGCGGAAGTATCATATGGTTTCACGGGGCGCTCCTCCTGTTCCGGCACAGCGTTGTACGAATGCGGCACTGTACCGGTTTTTCTCACCACAGTATAGCATATGAAAGAAAATACGACAATACTTTCCATTTTATATGGAAAACAACAAAACTTTCCACATTGCCGGATCAGGGAGATATAATGTTAATATCGACAAAATAAATTGTTTTATCGGAGAAAAATCAATATTTTACACAAAAAATGGAGAAATTATTTTTGGAAAAATGAGGAAACCATGATCGGAGATCTGCAGGGGGAGGGCAGAAAATAAAATAAAATATTGCATTTTGGCGATAGGACAGAAAAAGGAGGGTATCTTTATGAAAACATGGAAAAGGATCACAGCAGTTATCATGGCGGCGGCCATGGTGTGGAGCATGGCAGGATGTGGAAAGGGAAAGACAGAGGAGCCGGCAGGAGACAGCAAGGCCGAGGCCGAGACCCAGTCCGGAGGGCAGACGGAGGGAGCGGCAAATGAGTCCTCGGACAAGAAGATCAAGATCGGCTGTACCTTCCCCGGAATGGTGGACGGGGGCCTGAAGGCGGATGTGAAAGCCATCCTGGACCTGGCGGCCGAGGCGCTGGACATCGAGGTGATCTACAACAGCGAGTTTGAGGTGACGGCGGAGAACACCATCAAGGCCACGGAGAACTTTATTGCGGCAGGCTGCGACGGCGTGATCGTCTGCAACTTCTCGGAGGCGTCCCTGGTGAAGATCGGAAAGGTCTGCGAGGACTCAGGCGTCTACTGGGCACAGTTCTTCCGCACTGTAGGGGACGAGGAAGTGGCAAAGCAGCTGGATTCCTACAAGTATTATGTGGGACGCGTATACGAGGATGAGTTCGGCGCATGCTACGAGATGGGCAAGACCATGGCGGAAAAAGGTGCCAAAAAGGTTGCCCTGATGGCTTCCCAGCACGGGGACCTCACCTTTGAGACCAGGGCGGAGGGTTACCGCAAGGCATTTGAAGAGGCAAATGTGGAGATCGTGAAAGAGGAGTGGGACGTGGCCGTGGACAAGAGCACGGACGTGGCGACCAACATCCTGACCGCCTACCCGGAGATCGACGGGATCGCCCTGACCGGCGCAAAATATGCGCCCTATGTGATCGCCGCGGAGGAGAACTTAAAGATCGACTATAAGATGCTGGCCGGCATTGATTTTGACAACACCCTTGAAAAAATGCTCTCCGAGGGATCCATCACCTCCATCGGGGGCGGCCATCATTCGGATGCGCTCTTCTCCCTGCTTCTGGTGTACAATGCGCTGAACGGCGCTTACGACGAGAGCGCGTATCCGCTGGATGTGAAAAACAACCTGATCTTTATCAACACGCTGGACGATTACCAGAATTACAACAAGTTTATGGTCGGCTACGATAAGGATTTCCAGAACGGACAGACCTACACGGCCGACGAGATCCGGGCTCTTTCCTTTAAGCATAATCCGGATACGACGGTGGAGGATATCCAGAAGGCTGCCTCCTCCATCTCCCTGCAGGAGGTCATGGACCGGCATAAAGATCTGGTAAAGTAGGACGTCCGGACATCACCGGAATTCTGATAGGAGGTTATTTTGAACAAGGAGACAAAACAGATAAGGGTGGTACTGCCCTTCGCCGCGATCGCAGTGGTGTTTGTCCTGTTTAAGATCCTTCAGCCCGAACGATTTGGAACGATGAACAGCATCAGCATCCTGCTCCAGCAGACGCTGATGCAGTCCATCCTGGGCTGCGGCCTGTATTTCTTAAACGAGATGGGGATCTTCGACATGACCCTGGGGGCAAACATGATCATCAGCGCCATGGCCGGCTGCTGGCTTTCCACCAGGTTCGGGTGGGCGGGCCTGATCCTGGGCGGGCTCCTGACGGGGATGGTGATCGGCATGATCGGCAGCCAGTTTATGACAAGGCTGGAGATCAACCCGATGATCATATCGGTGGGGCTGATCATCATTTATGAAGCCATATCGACGATCCTGACCCAGGGGGCCTACGCCCTGCAGGTGGAGGAGCGGTACCGGGTGCTGGGGAAAGCGCCGGTGAATGTGATCGTAAGCCTTCTGATCCTGCTGTTGTCCGCTGTCCTGGCGGGACGGACCAAGTTTGGCCTTTATGTCAATGCCATCGGTTCCAACGCCCAGGTGGCGGAGAGTATGGGGATCCGGGTGCAGAGATACAAAAGCTATGCGTTCCTATACGGAGGGATCTGTGCGGGGATCATGGGGATCGTGAATATCTGCTATTCCAATTCTATGGGAGCCGCTTCCGGCTTGAGCAGCGCGGCTTCCATTTTTACGCCGCTGATGGCATGTCTCTTCGCGGGCGCTTACAAACGGTATATGAATCCGATCCTCGCCCTTGTGCTGGGCAGCCTTTTTATGAACCTGATCGCCAACGGCCTTCTGACCAACGGCCTGGAGTCGTCCCTCCAGAATGTGGTCATCGGCATCATGCTCCTGATCCTGGTCCATTCCTCCAGCAACAGCAGGCAGTATGACGTGACGAAATGACCGGGAAGGAGGAAGAACATGCTTGCAAGATTTGAGCACATGAAAAAATATTTTGGGGCGACCAGGGCGGTGGACGACATCTCGGTGGAGATCGGCGCGGGGGAGATCCGGGCGATCGTCGGTGAGAACGGCTCCGGGAAATCGACCCTGCTCTCCATGATCGCCGGGATCCTGGAGCCGGACGGGGGAGAAATGTTCCTGGACGGACAGGCGTACCGCCCCTCCAGCCAGGCGGAGGCCAACCGGCTGGGAGTCAGCATGATCGTACAGGAGATCAGCACCCTCCCGGGCCTCACGGTGGCAGAGAACATTATGCTGGGCAGGGAGAGGGAGTATACCGTCTTCGGGATCCGGAACCTCAGGCAGCTAAACCGTATGGTGAAGGAGAAGCTGGAGCGCGCCGGCCTCATGGAGATTCAGCCGGATAGGGATGCGGCCGCCTATTCGCTGGAGCAGAGGAAGCTGATCGAATTGGTGCGGGCCGCGGATGTGGAGCCGAAGATCCTGATGGTGGACGAGACAACGACGGCCTTATCCCAGACCGGCCGTGAGGAGCTCTATAAGCTGATGAGGAACACGAAGGCGCGGGGGAGCAGCGTGCTGTTCATCTCCCATGACCTGAAGGAGGTGCTGTCCGTCTGCGATTCTGTCACCGTCATGCGGGACGGGGTCCTGATCGATACGGTCCCGACGGAGGGGATGACAGAGGAGGGCCTTAAGAACATGATGGTGGGCCGGGAGCTGTCCGGGCATTATTACCGGGAGGATTACGGAACGCCAATCTCGGACGAGGTGGTCCTGGAGGTGAAGGATCTGAATTGTCCCGGCCGCTTTCAAAATGTGAACTTCCAGCTCCACAGGGGGGAGATCCTCGGCTTTGGGGGGCTCAGCGAGGCCGGGATGCATGAGGCGGCCCGGGCAGTCTACGGGATGGAGTATGACGTTTCCGGCGATGTGGTGATAAATGGGGAGAAGATGCATTCGGTGAAGGACCGCCTGGCGAAAAAGGTGGGGTATATCTCCAAAAACCGGGACATGGAGTCCCTCTTCAACCAGGCCAGCATCCGGGACAACATCTGCATCACCTGCTTTGACAAGCTTGCGCCAAAGGGGGTGGTCACCCGCCGGAGGATGACAAGGTTTGCGAAGGAGCAGGCGGGGCTGCTCCAGGTAAAGATGCGGGACACCGGACAGCCGGCGGGGACTCTGAGCGGGGGCAACAAACAGAAGGTGGCCCTCAGCAAGTGGCTGGCCTGCGATACGGAGATCTTTATCATGGACAGTCCCACGAGGGGGATCGACGTGGGGGTGAAGGCTGTCATCTATGGACTGATGGAGGAACTGAAGAACAGCGGGAAGTCCATGATCATCGTGTCGGAGGAGCTTCTGGAGCTGATCGGCATGGCGGACCGGATCCTGATCTTCAAAAACGGAGAGATCTCCGGGGAGATCGAGCGGAACAAAGACCTGACCGAGGAACATCTGGTCCAGAGAATGATTTAGGAGGCGTACCATGCAGAACAGATTTCGGAAAATAGTGGAATCATCGGGGCCGTATCTGGGCCTGATCTTCCTGACCATTGCTTTGACCATACTGACAGGCGGCGAAGTGATCGCTCCGGGAAACATCAAACTGGTGCTGGAACAGTCCATCATCCTGATCTTTGCCAGCACCGGGCTGATCTTTGTGATGACCATGGGAATGCTGGACCTCTCGGTGGGCGCCAATATCTGCATTTGCTGCTACATGGTGGCAAAGGTGTGCCAGGTCAATATCCCGCTGGGGATCCTCACGGCGCTCCTCACCGGGATCCTGGTGGGATTCCTCAACGGGGTACTGACGGGCCGCTATAAGATCATGTCCTTCCTGGTCACTCTCTGCACCAGGTATATCATCAACGGCCTGATGGTCCCGCTGATCGCCAAGGAGGCGGTGACCGTGCCCTTTGCCCTTTACAGCTATGACAATTTCGGCTTTAAGATCACGGTGCTGATCCTGCTTGTGGGGGCGGCGGGCTGCCTCTACATGTTCACGCCCTTCGGAAACCGGGTGCGCATGATCGGCTCCAATGAGCTGGGCGCCTCCTACTCCGGGGTCAATGTGAGGCAGGTGAAGATCGGCTGTTACATGATCTGCGGGGCCTTCGGGGCCGTGGCGGCATTTTTCACGGCCATCCGAACCGGAACGGCGGCCCTGAACACGGGCTCGGACATGATGTTCAACGCCCTGATCGCCCTGGTGATGGGCGGCTTTCCGGCCAGGGGAGGCGCGAAGGCCCGGTTTTCCTCCTGCGTGGTCGGCGGACTGGTGTTATCCATCCTGACCAACGGGCTGACGCTCCTGGAGATGGACGCGACCCTGCAGCAGTTCCTGAAGGGCGGGATCTTCCTGCTCATCATCGTGCTGGTCTCCGAGAAAAAGAGATCCGGGGGAGGGCGCCTGCGGCTGCGGCTCCGGACGGAAAGCTGACTGCCGCAAAAAATAAAACGAAAAGAAGGATAACGATCTATGAACGGGAAAGCGAAAGTAGTGATCATAGGCGCCGGGAGCGCCATCTTTACAAAGACGATTCTGTGCGACCTGCTCCAGTTTGACGACATGGAGATCGACAATATCTCCCTGGTGGACATCGATGGGGCCAAGCTGGAGACTGTCCGCCGGATGGCGGAGAAAATGATCCGGCAGACAGGCGGGAAAACGACGGTCACGGCGGCGGAGCACTGGAGGGAGGTCCTCGAGGGGGCCGGCTATGTCATCAATACCATCTCGGTCGGAGGGGCCCGGATCTACCAGAGGGATCTGGAGATCGCGGACCGGTACCACGTCTCGGAGGCCGTGGGGGACATCATCGGTCCCACCGGGATCTTCCGGATGCTGCGGGCGTATCCGACCATCCTCCAGATCGTGAAGGATATGGAACGGCTGTGCCCGGACGCCTATTTCTTCAACTATACCAACCCCATGGCGCCGATCTGCCAGGCATTAAATGAACAGACGAAGATCCGGACCTTCGGCTTCTGTCACAGCGTACAGGGGACGGCCAAGATGCTGGCGGAATATCTGGATGTGCCGCCGGGGAGTATGTCCTACTGGTGCGCCGGCATCAACCATATGGCCTGGTACCTGGACTTAAAGACCGACGGGAAGGACGCCTATCCGATGCTGCGAGAGATCGGCGCCTCCGAGGAAAAGATGAAGGAGGCTTTTGCCAGGGAGGAGAAATATCAGGGCCTGGTCGGGGACGGGTTCAGCGACGGCGTGCGGTTCGAGATCATGAAGCATTTCGGATATTACCATTCGGAGTCCCCCTTCCACATGTCGGAGTACACGCCCTATTTCCGGAAGACGCCGGAGATGATCGAAAAATGGGGGGTCTCCAAACGGTGGTGGCTGGAGCACGAGCTTTCCAACGACGAGTATTATGAGGAGCTGGAGCGGCAGGTGAATGCCGAGGAGGATATTCCCATGCCGAGGGGCGAGGAGTACGCGCCCTATATCATCCACGCCAACCTGACGGGAAAGCCTTTCCGGGCAAATTTAAATGTGATGAACACGGGGCTGATCCCGAATATCCCGGACGGATGCTGTGTGGAGGTACCCTGCTACGCGGACGCGGAGGGGATCCATCCCTGTTATGTGGGCAGGCTCCCGGAGGCGCTGGCGGGACTGAATATGACCAACGTGAACGTACATAAGCTGATGGCGAAGGCGGCCGTGACGAAGAAATTCCGCTATATCCGGGAGGCCGTCCAGCTGGATCCGCTGACCGGGGCCATGTGTACGCTGGAGGAGATCGGAAGGCTCACGGAGGATCTGATCGAAAACAACAAAGAATATCTGAGAGATTTTTCATAGGGATAGAAGACCGGTCTTTCTGACCCGGGCCCCCGGAAAGTCCCGGACAGTGTTCCTGCCGCGCAAAAAGGAACACTGTCTGGGATTTTCTGTTCTTGTCTTATAAGGATAAAAATGGTATACTGTTCCGGTAGGAGGAAAGGCGATGAAACGGATTGCGAGATTTGAAAAGGTGAGCTGGGAGCAGTTTGAAACGGATTTCCTGGATACCTTCGGAGAAGGAAGCAGAGAGGCGTGCCGGGCAGCCTGGGAGCAGGTGGCCGTTCCGAGGCGCGCGACGGCAGGCTCTGCCGGGTACGATTTCATTACCCCTGTGGCCGTCATCCTTTCGCCGGGGGAGTCGGTGAAGATACCCACGGGGATCCGGGCGGCCATGGAGGAGGGCTGGGTCTTACAGATCTATCCCAGGAGCGGCCTTGGTTTTAAATACCGGCTCCAGCTGAACAATACGGTGGGGATCGTGGACAGCGACTATTACCATTCCGATAACGAGGGACATATTTTTGTCAAGCTTACCAATGACAGCCGGGAGGGAAAGACCCTTTCCCTGAAAGCGGGGGACGGCTTCGCCCAGGGGATCTTCACAGAATTCGGGATCACACAGGACGACGGGGCGGAGGCAGTCCGAAACGGCGGTTTCGGGAGCACCGGGGTGTGACAAAGTCCGGTGTGGATTTAAAATTTGTTTCAAGGGAAGAGAGGAAAAGCGATGGGAGATTATGTGATCATGACGGATTCCTCCTGCGATCTGCCGGAGGAATATATTGAGGAAAAGAAGCTGGACGTGCTGAACCTGTTTTATAATCTGGACGGCGTGGTCTACGGCGGGGATAAGAAGCTCCCCATCGGGGAATTCTATGACAAGATGAGGAACGGGAGCATGCCCACCACCATGGCGGTGAATCCGGAGGACGTGGCGGCGGCCATGAAAAAGCATCTGGACGCGGGGCTGGACATCCTGTTCATCGGCTTTTCGTCGGGACTCAGCGGGAGCTGCCAGAACGAGATGCTGGCGGCGGGGGAGATGGAAGAGGCCTATCCCGACCGGAAGATCGTGGTGGTGGATTCCCTCTGCGCCTCCATGGGCCAGGGGCTTTTCGTCCACTATGCGTTAAAGCGGAAAGCAGAGGGCATGAGCCTGGAGGAGAATGCCAGGTGGCTGGAGGACCACAAGCTCAACCTCTGCCACCAGTTTACGGTGGACGACTTAAACCATCTCCACCGGGGCGGCCGGGTGTCCAAGACGGCGGCGGTCCTGGGGACGCTGATCAATGTGAAGCCGGTGCTCCACGTGGACAATGAGGGCAAGCTGATCCCCCTTAAAAATGTGCGGGGACGGAAAAAATCCCTGCAGGCCCTGGTGGAGAACATGGCTCAGACCATACACGGATTTGAGGATGAAAATAAGGAGATATTCATCAGCCACGGCGACTGCATCGAGGATGCGGAATATGTGGCGAAGCTGGTGGAAGAGCGGTTTGGCCCCAAAACCTTTTATTTCAGTTATGTGGGCGCGGTGATCGGAGCCCACTCCGGTCCCGGCACGGTGGCGCTTTTCTATCTCGGCAGTGAACGGTAGGGATGATGAAGAGAAGAAGAAAGACGGTTTGGCTGTTCGCCTTCCTCTGCCTGCTCCTGCTGTCCCTTTGGGGCTGCGGGAAGAAGGATGAGGCGGCGGGATATATCGAACAGGGGATGGAAGCGCTCGCCGGAGGGGATCCGGCCGGGGCGAAGGAGATCCTCGCCAAAGCAGAAGAACAGGCGCCGGAGGATGCGGGAGTGCTCCGGGCACTGGGGATCGTTTTTTATCAGGAGGGGGATTACCCGCAGGCGGTCTCCTATTTTTCCAATGCATTGCTGGCGCTGGGGGATGACGGGGAACCGGGCGTCAGGGAGGATATCCTGAGGTATAAGGCGGATGCGGAGGCTGCGGCGGCAGATTACGGGGCGGCGGTTTCCGATTATGATCAGTTGATCGCCATGAACAAGGAGCCTGCCGAGTATTATCTGCTCCGGGGAAGGGCATTTTTGGAGCTTGGAGATGTGGAGAGGGCGGTTTCGGACTTTCGGGCGGCGATCTCGGCCTCGGCAGATAACCTGGATTACTGCGAAGATATCTATCAGGATCTGAAGGAGCATGGAGCGGCTGCGGCGGGCCTGGAGTTTTTGGAAGTGATCCGCCGGGCCGGAGCCGCAGATGCGGGCGGAGACCGTTACGGGAGAGCCTGCCTGGAGCTGGCGCGCGTGCAGATGGAAGACGGGCAGTATGAGGAAGCGCTCCTGGCGGCCCAGGAGGGGCTTTCCCAGGCGGCGGAACCGGCCAGGAAGGAGCTTCTCTATGTGGAGGGTGCCTGCTATGAACGGCTTCTGGACTTTGAGACGGCTCTGGAGAAGTTCCGCGCCTGGCGGGATGCTTACGGGGGCAATGAGACAGTGGACCATGAGATCGCTTTTCTTGTGACCAGGGTGGAGCTTCCGGAGTCGGACGCTTCGGAGCAGACGGACGTCAAGATCCAGGTGGAGACGGGGCCGACGGACGCTTCGGTCGAAGTGGAGAACGGGCCGGAGACGGCGGCGGATGAGGGCTTATGATCGAGATCGGGAGAGAAGAGGAGCGGGTCATCCTGGCGGGGGTGGATCACGGGGACGGACAGAGCGCGGAGGAGTCTCTGCGGGAGCTTTCGGAGCTTACCGGCACCGCCGGGGCTGTTCCCGTGGGGACGCTCATCCAGAAGCGTGAGGCGGCCCATCCGGCCACCTACCTGGGGACGGGGAAGCTTTCGGAGCTTTCGCTCCTGGCGGAGGAGACGGGGGCCACGGGCGTCGTCTGTGACGACGAACTCTCCCCGGCCCAGCTTCGGAATCTGGAGCGGGAGCTTAATGTGAAGGTCATGGACCGCACCATGGTGATCCTGGATATTTTTGCAGCCAGGGCGTCCACCAGCGAGGGGAAGATCCAGGTGGAGCTTGCCCAGCTGCGCTACCGGGCGGCCAGGCTGACCGGTTTTGGCGGCGTCCTCTCCCGGCTGGGGGGAGGCATCGGCACCAGGGGGCCGGGCGAGAAGAAGCTGGAGGTGGACAGGAGGCGGATCCATGAGAGGATCTCCGTGCTGAAGGCAGAGCTTTCCCAGGTGGAGCGGCACCGGGAGACCACCAGGAAGAGGCGGGAGAGGAACCACAGGCCGGTGGCGGCCATCGTGGGCTACACCAATGCGGGAAAATCTACCTTATTAAATGCCATGACCGGGGCCGGGGTGCTCTCCGAGGACAAGCTCTTTGCGACGCTGGACCCGACCACCAGGGAGCTTCCCCTGCCGGAGGGAGAATCGATCCTTCTGACAGATACCGTGGGATTTATCCGAAAACTCCCCCACCATCTGGTGGAGACATTTCGGAGTACGCTGGAGGAGGCACGGTATGCGGATCTCATCCTCCACGTGGTGGACGCGTCGAATCCCTCCATGGAGATCCAGATGCACACGGTCTATGAGACTCTGAAAAAACTGGAGGTCATGGGAAAGCCGGTGATCACCCTGTTCAACAAGGCGGACCGGTTTGCGGAAACTCCGGTGCTCCGGGATTTTATGGCGGATGAGACCCTCGTGATCTCGGCGAAGACCGGGCAGGGCCTTTCGGACCTGAAAGCGATTCTGGAGCGGAAGCTTCTGGAGCAGAAGATTTTTCTGGAACGGCTCTACCCTTACGCGGAGGCGGGAAAGATCCAGCTGATCCGGACTTACGGACAGCTTCTCTCGGAGGAGTACCGGGCGGACGGCATTGCCGTGGAGGCTTACGTGCCCCCGGAGCTTTTCGGGCGGCTGTGAGGAGGAAAGATATGAGCTATGCGGACAGAGTTTTTGTGGATACCTGCAAGGATATTCTGGAGAACGGCGTCTGGGACACCGACCAGGAGGTGCGGCCCAGGTGGGAGGATGGAACCCCTGCCCATACTGTGAAAAGATTTGGGGTTGTCAACCGGTATGACCTGTCGAAGGAGTTCCCGGTCATCACGGTGCGGAGGAGCGCCTTCAGGGGGGCCATCGACGAGATCCTCTGGATCTGGCAGAAGAAGTCCAACCGGGTGGCGGATCTCGGCAGCCATGTGTGGGATTCCTGGACCGACGAGAACGGTACCATCGGGAAAGCCTACGGCTACCAGCTGGGGATAAAGCATTCTTATAAGGAAGGGATGTTCGACCAGGTGGACCGGGTCCTCTACGACTTAAAGCACAACCCGGCCAGCCGCCGGATCCTGACCAACATTTACAACCATCAGGACCTCCACGAGATGATGCTATATCCCTGCGCCTACAGCATGACTTTTAATGTATCGGGGAATAAGCTCAATGCGATTTTAAACCAGCGCTCCCAGGACATGCTGACGGCCAATAACTGGAATGTGCTCCAGTATGCGGTGCTCCTTAGCATGTTTGCCCAGGTGTCGGGCCTTGAGGCCGGGGAGCTGGTCCACGTGATCGCCGACGCCCACATTTACGACCGGCACGTGCCCATGGTGGAGGAGCTTCTCACACGGGAGCCCTACGAGGCGCCGGAGTTTGTCATGGACCGGTCGGTCGCGGACTTTTATCGGTTCACGGTGGACAGCTTTTCGTTAAAGAATTACCGGTATCATCCCTTTTCGGAGCGGATCCCGGTGGCGATATAAGGAGGATGCCATGCAGATGATCGTTGCGGCCGCAAAAAACTGGGCCATCGGGAAGGGCGGGGACCTGCTCTGGCACCTTCCGGAGGATATGAAGTTTTTCCGGAGGATGACCACGGGGAACGTGGTGGTCATGGGGAGGAAGACCCTGGACAGCTTTCCCGGCGGGAAGCCGCTGAAAAACAGGACGAACCTGGTGCTCACCAGGGACCGGGCTTTTTCCAGAGAGGGAGTGTTTACGGCCCACAGTCAGGAGGAGGCTTTGGAGATCCTGCGGGCCTACGAGCCGGAACGGATTTTCGTCGCCGGAGGAGGCGACATTTACCGGCAGTTCCTTCCCCTCTGTGACACGGCCTACGTGACAAGGGTGGACCGGGACTTTGCGGCAGACACTTATTTCCCGGATCTGGATAAAAACCCGGAGTGGGAGCTATCCTATGAGGGAGAACAGATGGAATGGGAGGGGCTTAACTTTGCCTTTACCACATATAAAAGAAGACCATAAAACAGAAAGGATGATGTGACATGAAAAAGTATGTATGTGAGCCCTGCGGCTATGTGTACGACCCCGAGGTGGGCGATCCCGACAGCGGGATCCCTGCGGGAACGGCCTTTGAGGACCTTCCCGAGGACTGGGTCTGCCCCGTCTGCGGCGTGGGAAAGGACTCCTTCGCGGAGGAATAAGGGAAACGCCGATCAAAGCGTTTCTTTAGAGACACCCGTAAGGAAGGGGGGCGGGCGGCGGCCGTTTGGCCGCCGGCCCGCTCCTTTTTCTTCCGGGCTTTTTTAATGGTCGGATTTTAGTCCGGCGCCGCACATGGTGATCAGGCAGTCGGAGGATTTTCCATACAGCCGGCAGTATTCCAGGTAAGCCGCGTAATTGGCGGCTGTCGTGTGCTCGCAGTAGATGCCTTTGCGGGCCAGATGAGCTCTGGCGGCCAGGATCTGGTCTTCGGGGGCGTGGACGAAGCGGATGTCATGCTTTCTTGCGAGGGCCAGGATCTCCTGCCCGCGCATGGGCCGGCCGATGGCGATCCCCTCGGCGATGGTGGGTGAGGGGGAGACTTCGGCCGGTTCTTTGCTTCCCCGGGCGGCCGCCTGAAGGAGCGGGTCGCAGTGTTCGCTCTGGAGGGCGATGATGCGGGGCATCCGGTCGATGACGCCGCTCTCCAGAAGGTGCTCCAGGGCGAAGACGGCGCCCAGGAACAGAGTGCCGTTGCCCACGGGGATGACGAGGCTTGCCGGGATCCGGCCTAACTGCTCAAAGATCTCGTAAATATAGGTTTTTGTGCCTTCGTAGAAAAAAGGATTGTAGACATGATTCGCATAATAGGCTCCCTCCTGTTCCACTTTGGCGCGGCAGACGTCGGCACAGTGGTCGCGGGTGCCGGGGACCACGGTGCAGACAGCCCCATGGGCGCGGATCATGTCGATCTTTTTGGGGCTGGTCCCCTCCGGGACAAAGATCTCGCAGGCGATGCCGGCCCTGGCGCAGTAGGCGGCGACGGAATTGCCCGCATTGCCGCTGGAATCCTGTACCACCCGGTCGACGCCGATGGCTTTGCAGTGGGCGATCAGCACGGCGGCCCCCCGGTCCTTGAAAGAGAGGGTGGGCATGTAGTAATCCATTTTTAATAACACATCCTCGTCCAGCCGGACGACGGGAGTCATTCCCTCCCCCATGGAAACCCGACGCCAGCTTTCCCCGTCTGCTGCCATGAAGCTCCGGTAGCGGAACTGGCTCCACTCCTGCCGGTCGATCTTTTCCGGGTCGAAGGCGGGCGGTTTATGATCCAGCTTCCACAGGCCGCCGCAGTCGCAATGGGATTTCCCGGTGGTAGTCTCTTCTCTGTGTCCGCATTTCGTACAGATAAAATTCATCGGCTGTTCTCCTTTAAAGTGTAAAGATCGGTGCGCCGGTGGGCAAGCAGGGGGAGCTGGCGGCGCACCGAGTCGGTCTCGGTGAGGTCGAATTCCACGGTCTGATAACCTTCCTCCGTACCCATCTGGGCGAGTACGGTCCCCCAGGGATCCACGACGATGGAATGTCCCCAGGAACGGTAACTGCCGGGGGGATCCAGCGCGGGGGCGGTGCCCACGGTGAAGATCTGGTTGAACATGGACTGGGCCCGGAACATGAGCTCCCAGTGGGCCGGTCCGGTGCTGGGATTGAATGCCGCCGGAACGAGGATGAGCCTGGCGCCCTCTGCGGCCATCAGGCGGCCCATCTCCGGGAAGCGGAAATCGTAGCAGACACAGAGCCCCAGGACACCGAATTCCGTGTCGAAGGTGGTGACGGAGTTTCCTGCCGTCAGCGTGTCGGATTCCCGGAAGGCCTGCCCTCCTTTTATATCGATGTCGAAGAGATGTGCCTTCCGGTGTCTGGCGATCCGCCTGCCCTCACGGTCGAAGACATAGGCGGTGTTGTAGACGGCGCCGTCCTCTCCCCTCTCCGGCACGGAGCCGGCGGACAGGTAGATCCCGTAGTCCCTGGCAAGGGCGGAACAGCGGCTTAGGACCGGGCCGTCCTCCCCCTCGGCGTAAACCGGGAAATTTACCGTGTCGTATGGACAGCAGAACATCTCCGGCAGGGCCGCAAGATCGGCCCCTGACGAGACGGCCGCTCTGCATGCGCGCTCTGCGGCGGACAGATTTGCTTCCTTATCTGCCGATACCGGCATCTGTGCCTGTAGGATTTTTAGTTTGCTCATTTTCGTTTCCCCCTGACTTCGTCCAGATAACTGTAAACGGTAACCTTGTTGACTCCCAACTTTTCCGCCGCCTTTTCGACGCTTCCCTTCATCAGAAAGATCCCCCTGGTCTCCATGAAGCGGATTATTTCGATGCGTTCCTCCCTGGAAAGCTGGGCGGGAAGAATGTTTCCGACGATGCCGTCCATCAGCTTTTCGATCATCACGGCCACGTGTCCGGTCTTTTCGGCTTCCGCCTCCGGTTTTTCGGCCGCCTTCTCCTTCTCCGGGAGAAAGGCCTGCAGAAATCTGATCTGTTCGGAGACCCTCGTGGTGTCCGGGTTGATGCACAGGGCTCCTTCCAGATGCCCGTCTTCGTTCTTGATCAACAAAGTGGAGGAGCGGATCAGCCTGCCGTTCGGGGCGGTGAAATAATAATTGGCCACGTAATCTTCCTTTAGATCTTCGGAGAGGAGCACCTGACGGACCAGATGGTCAAAGCTTTCTCCGGGTTTTCGTCCCGTTACCGCGCCTCCTGCCACATGGACGGCGGAGACGTAGGGGAAGAGGATCTGTTTCATGGGTGTGCCTCCTTTCTTCCTGGTCATATGGCCTGTCAGCACAACTTTCCGCGGCAGGCGACGGCCAGCTCTTTCACCACCTCGCCGCCGGAGACCAGATAAGCCCGGTCATAGAGGTTGCATACAGGGCAGACATGGACGGGAATGATCCGCACCTTGTCGCCGATGTTCACTCTGTCATGGAACTCTCTGTCATAGAGGATGGCGTGTTCGTCAAATACGGAATCGATGTGGGTTCCCGGGTATTCCAGGATGGTGCCCTTGCCGGGGGCGGCACAGATCCCGGCCGTGCGCTCCTGCATGGTAAGCCCCTTGGCTCCCACGTCCAGGATGGTGCGGGTGTCGGTGGGCTTGCTGATGACAGTGGCCAGGACGGTGGCCGCGCAGCGGTCCAGGGTTCCGACGGCGTGTCCCTGGGAGGCGTCCATCAGGGCGTAGGTGCCGGGGCGGAGCTCCGTGATGCCTTCCAGGATCTTTACATGGTTCATAAAAGTGGGCGTTGCGCCGTAGCTCACCACCAGGCAGGGCATGCCGTGGTCCCTTGCCAGACCGGCAAACCGGAGCGTTCTCCTCTGCGCCTCCTCCGCAAGCCTGTGAAGTTCGGCAAGGTCCGCTGCGTGATAGCTGTGGCCGTCATGGGAGAAGATTCCCGCAAAGGACACATGGGGGCAGGTCTTCAGGGTGTCCAGGAGGCGGATGAAATCCTCCTCCCGGATGATGCCGGAGCGGTTTTCCCCCACCTCGATCTCAATGAGCACCGGGACGGTGACCTCATTTGCGGAAAAAACCTTCTCGGCCTGGGTCACCTGGCAGGGGGTGTCCACGCCGAAGGAGATGCGGACGTCGGTTTGGGAGAGGGCCGCGATCCGTTCCAGTTTTCGGCTGCCCACGATCTCATTGGCGATGAAGATGTCTCGAAGGCCCTGCTCGGCCATGACCTCGGCCTCCCCCACCTTGGCGACGGCGATCCCGCAAGCGCCCTGCTTTTCCTGGAGTTTTGCAAGTTCCGGCATCTTGTGGGTCTTGGTGTGGGGACGCAGTTTTACGTTGTTTTCATCGGCATAGCGCTGCATATCGGCAAGATTTTTGAGAAGCCGTTCCCGATCGATAAGTAAAGATGGGGTATCCAGTTCCAGGTAGCGCATGTTGGATTCCTCCTTTGGGATCTGTATTGTTTGAAGGTAGTTTATATAAAAAAATCTATAATGTCAACATAGACGATCTGTTCCCGCATGAGTAGAGAATCAGACGGAAAAAAATTGCGCAGGAGGGTTGCGGAATGCGAACGTGTATGCTATAATAATACAAACATATATTCGGAGCAGAGAAAATGAGATCAGGATTTGTAGAGTTAGAAGAAAAACTGCGGATCTTATCGGACGCAGCGAAATATGATGTGGCCTGCACCTCCAGCGGCGTGGACCGGGCCGGAAAGAAAGGATCCATCGGAAACTCCATGGCGGCGGGGATCTGCCACAGTTTTGCGTCGGACGGGAGATGCATCTCCCTGCTCAAGATCCTTCTGACCAATCACTGCATCTACGACTGCAAATACTGTCTGAACAGAAGGTCCAACGATGTGAAGAGAGCTGCCTTTACGCCGGATGAGGTCTGTACTCTGACCATAGAGTTTTACCGGAGGAATCATATCGAGGGGCTGTTTTTAAGTTCCGGTGTGTTCCGGTCGCCCACCTATACCATGGAACAGATTTACGAGGTGGTCTGGAAGCTCAGGCGGGTGCACCGCTTCCGGGGATATGTCCATGTGAAGGCCATTCCCGGGGCGGACGATGCCGTCCTGGACGAGGTGGGGCTTCTGGCGGACCGGATGAGCGTCAACCTGGAGCTTCCCACGGCGGACAGCCTGCGCACCCTGGCGCCCCACAAGAACCGGGACAGTATCTTAAAGCCCATGAGCCGGATCCGGAATCAGATCGCGGCCTCCAGGCAGTCCATGGGGCAGACGGCCAGGCTGGAGCGGGCCTGGGGGGTGAAAGGCATGTCGAACGGGCTGTTCACGGAGGACGAATACCAGAGGCGGCTGGAAGGGGAGGACGGTTTCAGGCTTGAGGGCGGGGGAGGGGTTTTTATCCCCGGAGGCTCCGGGAGCGGGATCGCAGGCGGGAGCCCGGTGTCTGAGCCGGGGATTGGCATGCCGGAGCCGGAACCGTGGGGCGCCGGCTCCCGGGGCGGGACCGGTGTCCTGCGGCCGCCGGAGCGGGGGCTGGATATCCGGACCTTCGCCCCGGCGGGGCAGAGCACCCAGATGATCGTGGGGGCCACGCCGGAGAGCGACTATCATATGATGATGGTGACCCAGGCCCTGTACCGGCAGTACGATCTGAAGCGGGTGTTTTTTTCCGCCTATATCGGGCTCAACGAGGATGCGGCCCTTCCGGCTCCCGGAAGCCCGCCGCCCCTCCTCAGGGAGCACAGGCTCTACCAGGCCGACTGGCTCCTGCGGTTTTACGGTTTCCGGGCCGAGGAGCTTTTGTCCGAGGAGCGGCCAAATTTCAATGTCCTTTTGGATCCCAAATGCGAATGGGCCGTCCGCCATCTGGAGTATTTTCCGGTGGAGGTCATGAGCGCCGACTACGAGATGCTCCTGCGGGTGCCGGGGATCGGAGCCAAGTCCGCCAGGAGGATCTACAACGCCAGGCGGTTCGGGAGCCTGGATTTTCCGGATCTGAAGCGGATGGGTGTGGTCTTGAAGCGGGCCCATTATTTTATCACCCTGGGAGGGAAGCAGATGTTTCCGGTCCGGCTGGAGGAGAACCGGATCACGGCGGGGCTCATCGACGACAACCGGAAGAAAAACTGGGAGCTTTCCCACGGCGAATGCTACCGCCAGCTGAACTTGTTTGACGATATGAAGCTCCAGGAGGCGCCCGGGGCGGAAGATTTTCAGAAGGCGGCGGCCGGGCAGTTATAAGGTTCTGTTTGGCGCTGCAGGCTTTGGATGGATCAATTGTCAGAATCCGCTCTGCAATTCCACGTCTCGCAATTACCTGTGATATTTCATTTAAGAAAGGAAGTCTGCCATGAGGATATTTCTGTGCGAGGACTCTCTGGAGGGCATTTTTACGGGGATCTATGATGCCTGGGCCCAAGATCCCGGCCACGGACATGTGCGCCTTTCGCTGAAGGATCAGTATGAGCCGGAGCTTTTCGCGGAATACGAAGAGATCGAGCCGGACGACGGGAAATCAGAGAAGGTGGCCCGCTCCATCCAGAGGAAGATTTCGGGAGAGGCCTTTCGGGTGGTCTGCCGGGCGGCCTTTTCGGCCAGGCCGGAGCGGGCAGATGCGATCTATCGGTTTTTGATCGAAGGATTCCGCTATGGGGGAAGGGTGCTGCGGCTTTTGCAGGAGCCGGCGGTGGCCGAGGTCTTTGCGCTGTCCAGGAAGGTGGCTAACGAAGCCCACCAGTATCTGGAGTTTATCCGTTTTGAGCAGCTTGCAAACGGGGTCCTTTTTGCGTCGATCTCCCCGAAAAGCCGGGTCATCATGCTGGTGGCTCCCCATTTCGCAGACCGCTTTCCCGATGAAAACTGGGTGATCTATGACGACGTCAGGGAGGAGGCTGCCATCCATGGGGCCGGTGAAGACTGGATCACGGCGAAGATCCCGAAGGATCAGGCGGATGCCTTTTTGGAGGCATATGGATCTTCGGATCATTACGAGGATCTGTGGAAGACGTTTTTTCATTCTATCGGGATCCGGGAACGGGAGAATCCAAACTGCCAGAGGAATTTCCTGCCGGTCTGGTACAGGAAACATATGACGGAGTTCCTGTGACCCTCCGGAGAAACAAAGGGATGGAAAAAAAGAAGGATCCATGATATGATAAATAGGACGCCGGATGGCGAATCTATAAAGCGAGGAAGTATATCATGAACAGAGAAGAATTGTTAGGACGGGTAGATCACACAGTACTTTCCCAGACAGCGACCTGGGAGGACATCAGGACGCTCTGCGACGACGCGGTCGCCTGTCAGACGGCGTCGGTCTGCATTCCGCCGTCCTATGTGAAACGGGCAAAGGAATACCTGGGTGACCGGATGGCGGTCTGCACGGTCATCGGCTTTCCTAACGGCTACAATACGACGGCGGTGAAAGTTTTTGAGACGGAGGAGGCCATCCGGGAGGGCGCGGACGAGATCGATATGGTGGTGAACCTGGGCGATGTGCGCATGGGCGAGTTTGAAAAAGTCACGGACGAGATCCGGGCGCTCAAGAAAGCCTGTGGGGAAAAAGTACTGAAGGTGATCGTCGAGACCTGTCTTCTTACAGAGGAAGAGAAAGTGGCTCTCTGCAGGGCGGTGACCGAGGCCGGAGCCGACTATATCAAGACATCCACCGGCTTTTCCACGGCCGGAGCCACCTTTGCGGATGTGGAGCTCTTTGCGGCCCATGTGGGACCGGGCGTGAAGATCAAGGCGGCCGGCGGGATCGGCTCCTTTGAGGATGCGGAAAAGTTTGTGAGCCTGGGGGCGGACAGGCTGGGGACCAGCCGCCTGGTGAAGATCGTAAAGGCAGAAGGCTGAAAAAAGGATCGGAAGGGAAGACGTGTCATGAAGGAGGGTTTTGAAAAAGACAGAGGGGAGGCGATCCCGGACGCCCGGATCCGCGAGCTGATCGGGAAGGCGGAGGAGCAGCTCAGGCTGGCCTACGCGCCCTACTCCGGATTCTGTGTGGCGGCGGCTCTTCTCTGTGAGGACGGGACGGTGTACACCGGATGTAACGTGGAGAACGCTTCTTATCCCGCGGGGAACTGCGCCGAACGGACGGCGGTCTTTAAGGCAGTCAGCGAGGGACGGCGGGAGTTTTCCGGTATCGTCATCATGGGCGGCCCGGGGGGCAGGACGGGATCTTACTGTCCGCCCTGCGGTATCTGCCGCCAGGTCCTCCGTGAATTCTGCCGGCCCCTCGGGTTTTCGGTGATCCTTGCCAGATCCGCGGAAGATTATCGGGTGTTTTCCCTGGAGGAGCTGCTTCCGGAGAGCTTCGGCCCGGAATTTCTGGATGGATAGGGAGATTACGGTCAAATCTTGTTGAGATTTTTTTTCTGCGGTGTTATCATAAAACTGCTGAAAAACTTGTAGGAGGAGATAAAACATGAAACAGGCGCTTGTAGAACAGATCAAAGGCAGGGATAATCTGTTTGAAAAACCCAAGAATGTACTGCAGGGACGGGTGGGGAATTTCCCGGTCTATGTGAGACAGGGGATCGACGGGACCGCTTTCTGGAAGGTTGCGGTCTATGCAAAGGAGGGGAGTACGCTCCCGGCCTATCAGATGGACAGCTTTTTGACGGAGCTGCGTTCCGGGATCAAAAAGGTCACCAAGACCTCCTTTGACGGGAAGAGGATCGAGATCGTTGTGAGAAATTCCGGAAAGGTGGGCCTGCAGATTAGGGAAGTGCTTGACAGAGCCGTATCCTATCTTGCCCAGAACGGATATGTGCCCTGCTGCAGCCATTGCGGGGAGGAGGTTCCCGTGGCTCTCTGCAGCATCAACAATGCGATGGATTTTATGTGCGACAGCTGTTACAACGAGCTGTGCAACAGTCTGGAGGACAATAAACAGGAGCTGGCCGCCAAGAAGGGCAATGTCGTGACCGGCATTGTCGGGGCCCTGCTCGGCGCTCTGCTCGGCGGCGTTTTGTGGGTGCTGATCTATCAGCTCGGCTACATAGCGGGGATCGCCGGACTGGTGGCGGCTGTCTGTGCCCTGAAAGGATATGAGAAATTTGGCGGCCGGATCAACGCGGTGGGGATCGTGGTCTCCCTTGTCATCGTGGCGGCGGTGATCTATCTCGCCCACAATGTTGCTTACGCCCTTGAGATCAAGAAGGCAGTAGAAGAGGTGTGGGGGATGAATCCCAGCTTCATGGACGCATTCCGCTCCATCCCCGATTTCCGGGCGGAATTCCCGGAGATCAATGCCGGCTACTGGAAGGATCTCCTGATCGGCTATGCCCTGACGGCGGTTGCCAGCTTTGCGACCGTCAAGACCATGTTCCAGAACAGCACCGGAAGCTATAAGACCGGACGCTATTGATCCGGCGGATCACCGGAAAGAGATCCTCCGTGACGGAGTCCGCAGATCGACCGGAAGATCAGAAAAAATCGGTTTTTTACAAAGCCGATTTTTTTCGTATTACGGAGTATCCGGCAAAACGCGCCGGTACGTATATTTTTACACTTATTTTTGACAAGGGAAAATGAGTATGGTAGACTTATGATAGCTGTGTGTATTTTGCAGGGGAGCAATGACGAATGAAGATATCTGAGGTGGCACTGTGGACAAATACGAATTGAGTATCAAAGAAGACAAGATCAAAAAGCATGCAGAAAAAAAGGATTATGCCGCGGCAGTGAAGATCGCGGATACCATCGACTGGAGCAAGGTCAAAAACATCAAGATGCTGACCCTGGTCTCACAGGTGTATGAAAAGGCGAAAAATTACGAAGAGGCGAAAAATGTCCTTCTGTTCGCTTATGAGAGAGTCCCCATGGGACGGCGGATGCTCTATAAACTGACGGAGCTCTGCGTCAAAGGCGGGAAGATCGAGGAGGCGGAGAGTTATTTTGAGGAATTTCAGAAGATTGCGCCCAACGATATCGGGAAACTTCTCCTGGCGTATCAGATCGAGGCGGCCAAGGGCGGCGACCCTGACCAGCTGATCACGATCCTGGAGTTGTACCGGAAGAATGAATTCGAAGAAAAGTGGGCCTATGAGCTGGCCTGGCTTTACCATAAAGCCGGCCGGGTGAAGGAGTGCGTGCAGCTGTGCAACGAGATTATCCTGTGGTTCAGTGTGGGAACCTATGTGGACCGGGCTCTGAACCTGAAGATGCAGTATGAGCCCCTCACGCCGTCGGAGCAGGAGAAGCTTGTCAATAAAAAGAAATTTGAGGCCCGCGTCCGCGCGGTGGAGCGGGAATTTGAGAGGCGGGAGTACCAGGGGATCCGGGAGGACGAGGGCGAGGCAGTAGAGCGCAGGAGGAAGAAGGAGCAGCTGAAAGAAGCCGCCATGACCAGCGAGCCGGAGACGGAGGAGGCATTTGCGGCAGAGGACGGCGCAGAGGCAGTCCCCGACCCGGAGGAGATCCAGGCGGCGGAGACGCCTGTTCCGAAAGAGATCCCGGCCGGGGATAAGGTGATCCCTTTTTCGGCGGCCCCCCCTGCGGAGGAGGAGGCTTCCGCCGCGGCCGAGAGACTGTTTTTTGCCGGGGAGCCGGAGGAGACACCGAAGGCGGAACCCCTGCCCGTGAGGGCGGCCGGGGAACTTCCGAAGGAGGATGACAGGGAGAATCCGGCCGGCGGCGGAACAGGGAAGGCCTTTGCCGGAGAACTTTCTGATATGCAGGCGGATCTTGCCCAGGCAGTGCAGGAGGCCGTGAAAGCGCAGGAGCCCTCTGCAGAAGAGCAGGCCGTTCCGGACGCCGGTCTGATGGGGCAGACCAGGGAAGTGGTAAAGGAGACCAGGAAAGCCCTGAGGCAGGGGAGAGAGGCCGGTCCGGACAAGGACAGCCGGCTTTTGGACGATATGTCGGCGGCCCTTGCGGCGTCGGCATTCCCGGAGGAGGCTTTGCAGAGAGAGCCCTGGGAAGCGCCTGCCGGGGAGCCTCTGCCGGGGATGCCAGCGGAGGGATCTTTGGAGGAGCCGGCCCTTTGGCAGGATGGGGCGGGAGCCCCGGAGCCGGAGGCCTTGCAGGAGGAGCCTTCGGAAGCGTCTGCGGGGGAGCCTCTGCCGGAGACGCCTGAGGAGGAGCCAGGCGCTTGGCAGGATGAGGCGGGAGTCCCGGAGCCGGAGGTTTTGCGGGAGGAGTCCTCGGAAGCACCTGCGGGGGAACCTCTGCCGGAGATGCCTGAGGAAGAGCCGTCCCTTCGGCAGGACGGGGCAGGGGCTTCGGAGAAAGAGGCTCTGAGCGGGGCAGCGGAGGAGCCTTTGCAGGAGGAACCTTCGGAAGATCCGGCTGTTCCGGAAGAACCTGCACAGGAGCCGGCCGGGGCGGGGGCGCCTTTGGCTGCGGGAGGAGCTCCGGCGCAGGAGGAGAAAGCGGTTCCGGGAGAAGCGGAGGTTCCTGAGGGGGCCGAGATCACCTGCGTGGTGGTGGAAGCGGAGCCCGGAGCGGGCCGGATCCCCTTCGCCGTAGAAAAATTAAAGAAGACCCATGAGGTCCTGGGCAGTACGGCGACTCAGGCCGCCAAGATATCCGGGGCGAAGCTTAGCGCGAAGGGGGTACACAATACCTTCGGGCGGCTGGCGGGGAGAGACCTGATCGTGGACGACGCGTCGGAGCTTGACAGCGAGGCGGCGGCAGAGCTCACGGAGGAGATGAAACGGCCGAAGATGTCCATGGTCCTGATCCTGGTAGACACCTCCGAGAGGATGGAAGAGTTCCTTTTGGCGAATCCGGAGCTGGATCAGCTGTGCGTGTATCTGGAGGAAGGCGGCCAGATGGATATCGATGAATTTGTAGCCTGCGCCGACAAATACGCGAAGGACGAGGAGTGTGTCATTGAAGAGATGGCAAACCTTGCGATCTATGCGGCGGCAGAACGCCTCTGGAATGACGGGACGGAGCTCACAGAGGAGGCGGCGAAAAAGCTGGTGGACGGAGCTATCGACCGGGCGGAGCACAGAGGGATCAAAGGGCTGTTCGGTTCCAAATATGATAAAGAAGGTTATCTGATCCTGAAGGAACAGTTCTTTAAGGGATTATAGAGGGAGAAAAAAGGATATGAAAAAGCCGGTGCTTGTGGTCATGGCGGCGGGAATGGGAAGCCGTTACGGCGGGCTGAAACAGATCGACCCGGTAGACGAGTACGGAAACATCATCATGGATTTTTCCGTTTACGATGCAAAGCGTGCAGGGTTTGAAAAAGTGGTCTTTATCATCAAGAAAGAAAACGAGGCGGATTTCAAGGCGGCTGTGGGGAAACGGATCGAGGGGCGGATGGAGGTTTCCTACGTATTTCAGGATCTGGAGAAGCTCCCGGCCGGATTTTCCGTTCCCGAGGGCCGGGTGAAGCCCTGGGGAACAGCCCATGCCATCCTCTGCTGCGCGGATGCGGTGGACGGTCCCTTTGCAGTCATCAATGCGGACGATTTTTACGGGCGGGAGGCCTTTCAGGTGATGTACGATCATCTGGAAAGCCATGAGGACGATGAGAAATACCGGTTTGCCATGGTGGGCTACCGGGTGGAAAATACGCTGACAGAGAACGGTTCCGTGGCGAGGGGGATCTGTGAAACGGATGAGACCGGAGGCCTCTCCGCCATTACCGAGAGGACAAAGATCTGGAGGCAGGGAGAGAGGATCGTGTACGAGGACGAGACAGGTGCGGCGGTCCCCATCCCGGAGGGGACCCTGGTCTCTATGAACCTCTGGGGCTTTGGAGCGGGGATCTTTAAGGAGCTGTCCCTCCGCTTTCCGGCGTTTCTGAACCGGACCCTCAGGGAAGATCCTCTGAAAGGGGAATTCTACATTCCCGCGGTCGTGGACGGGCTGATCGGGGAGGGCCGCGCCTCGGTGCAAGTGCTCCATTCCAACGACAGATGGTTCGGCGTGACCTACCGGGAGGACAAGCCCTTCGTCGTGGACGCGATCAGGAGGCTGAAAGAAGAAGGAGTCTACGGGGAACGGCTGTGGGACTGACGGCTTTATAAAAATTTTAGAAACTTTATAGCACTTTATGAGCCTGTTCGGGCAGAATGTGTTATGATGGATGGCAGAGACGGGCAGGAACCGGAAACGGACGGCGGTCCGTGAGGACAGGCCAGAGGGAGATGAAGATACGTGAAGTTAAAGACAAAGATCCTGGTCACCTTCTTTACGATCATCCTGGTCCCCATGGCGATGCTGTATCTGTGCCTGATGATCCTTGGAAATTTCCAGGGCAGGCTGTTAAAGTCCGACTATGACATCAGCGGAGTCGGGGACATGTATTCCGGGGCGGCCGTCCGGGTGTTCAATTCTCTGACTATGGCCATCCAGCAGGATATCGCGAAGGCGGCCGGGGAGATGCCGGACTGCTTTGCCGATCCGGAGTACCAGCAGGCGCTGAACCAGAGGCTGGCGGGAAAATATTCCTTCCTGATCGTGCGGAGAGAGGGCGAGATCATTTTTGACGGAAGCCCGGAGGAGGATCTTGAGGAACTGGTCGGGGAGCTTCCTGATTTTAAAGGCGGGAGCGGGCCGGACGGGCAGGCCGGGAGCGTGTTCGTCGGGGACAGCAAGCGGCTGATCAAGCAGCAGGACCTGGTCTTTTCCGACGGAGCCCGGGGCAGCGTGTTCATCATGACTTATGTGGGGGAACTGATCCCCCAGGTGAAGCAGCTGTTCGGCAGTGTGGTCCTGGCCATGCTGATCCTTCTGATCCTGATCGCCATGCTGCTCTCCCTTTGGATCTACCGCACCATCCTCCGGCCGATCGGGGAGCTGAAAAAGGCGACCAACGAGATCAAGAAGGGGAATCTGGATCATGAGCTTAACGTCGGGGAGAAGGATGAGATCGGCCGGCTCTGCATGGATTTTGAGGAGATGCGCCAGAGGCTCAAGGACAATGCCGAGGAAAAGCTCCGGTACGAGCTGGAGAACAAGGAACTGATCCGGAACATCTCCCATGACCTGAAGACGCCTATCACGGCCATCAAAGGCTACGTGGAGGGGATCATGGACGGGGTGGCCTCCTCTCCGGAGAAGCTGGATAAATATATCCGTACCATATATAACAAAGCGAATGATATGGATAAACTCATCGACGAGCTCACTTTCTACTCCAAGATCGATACCAACAAGATCCCTTACGTGTTCGCAAAAATCAATATCAACGATTATTTTGAGGACTGCGTGGAGGAGCTTGGGCTTGAGCTGGAGGCGAAGAACATCGATCTGGGATTTTTTGACTATACGGAGGAGCCGGTGACGGTGATCGCCGACGCGGAGCAGCTGAAGCGGGTTGTCAACAACATCGTCAGCAATTCCGTAAAATATCTGGATAAAAAGCGGGGGATCATCAATATCCGTCTGAAGGACGAAGGGGATTTTGTGCAGATCGAGATCGAGGATAACGGGAAAGGGATCGCGGCCAGGGATCTGCCCAATATCTTCGAGCGGTTTTACCGGACGGATTCCTCCAGGAATTCCGCCAGGGGAGGGAGCGGCATCGGCCTTTCCATCGTGAGGAAGATCGTCGAGGACCATGGCGGCAGGATCTGGGCCACCAGCAAGGAGTCCATCGGGACAGTCATGCACATCGTGCTCAGGAAGCATCAGGAGGTAGTCTATGAGTAGGATTTTGATCGTGGAGGACGAGGAGAGCATCGCGGAACTGGAGAAAGATTATCTGGAGCTTTCAGGCTTTGCGGTGGAGATTGAGACCGACGGGAGCCGGGGGCTCCTTAGGGCCCTGAAGGAAGATTTTGATCTGTTTATCCTGGATCTGATGCTTCCGGGTACGGACGGCTTTGAGATCTGCAAGGAAGTGCGGGCCATCAAGAATACGCCGATCCTCATGGTGTCGGCCAAGAAGGACGACATCGACAAGATCCGCGGGCTCGGCCTCGGGGCGGACGATTATATCACGAAGCCCTTCAGCCCCAGTGAGCTGGTGGCCAGGGTGAAAGCCCATCTGGCCAGGTATGAGCGGCTGATCGGGAGCGGCATGCCGGAGAACGAGATCATTGAGATCCGGGGGTTAAAGATCGACAAGACGGCGAGGCGGGTCTATATCAACGGCGAAGAAAAAAATTTTACCACCAAGGAATTTGACCTTCTGACCTTTCTGGCCCAGAATCCGAACCACGTGTTCACCAAGGACGAGCTGTTCCGGGAGATCTGGGATATGGAGTCGGTGGGCGACATTGCCACGGTGACGGTCCATATCAAGAAGATCCGGGAGAAGATCGAGTACAACACGGCCAGGCCCCAGTATATCGAGACCATATGGGGAGTCGGCTATCGGTTTAAAATGTAAACGGCGTATATAAGGATCCTTTTCTGCGCATACTTTCCGTGTCGGGAAATACTGCTTTCGCGGGATTTCCACGGAAGGCGGGAAAGCAGGGATGGCATGAGACGGAAGCTTACGGAAAAGCAGAGGATGGCGCTGCTGGTGACAGGGATCACGGCGGCGGTGTATATTTCGCTGAAATATATACTGCCCCTGGTGATCCCTTTTCTGCTGGCCTGGTGGGTGGCCCTTCTGGTGCGGCCGGCCTCCAGATGGCTTCATAAAAAATTTTGGCTGAAGGAGGGGATATGGGCTTCCCTTCTGGTGACGGTCCTCTCTGCCGTCCTGCTCGCCGGCGTCTATTATCTGGGAGAATTGTTTCTGGAACAGCTGTTTCTGGCAGCCAGGCGCCTGCCCCTCTATGTCCGGTATCTGAGCGGCTGGCTGGACGAGTTCTGCTGCCGTTGTGACGACTGCTTCGGGCTTGCCAGGGGGACTTCCCTGGACTTTCTCTATGAGCAGTGCCGGAATGTGATGGACAGCGCCGGAGGGTGGGCCGGGGCCTATGTGATGGAAAATTCCATGGGGATCTTCAAGGGGCTCGTGAAGGGAGGAGCCGTCTTTGCCATCGTCTCCATCGGGAGCGTGCTGATGGTATCCTCCATGGACCGGATCTCCAAATACAGGAGCACGTCGGTGTTCCGTCAGGAGATCGCGGCCGTCACCGGATGCCTGAGCCGGATCGGTAAAGCCTTTTTCCGCACGCAGCTTTTGATCATGGGGCTGACCTGCTTGATCTGCGGGACGGGGCTCTATCTGCTGGGAAATTCCTACGCAGTGCTCCTGGGAGTGCTGATCGGACTTTTGGACGCCCTCCCCGTGTTCGGAACGGGGACCGTGTTCATTCCCTGGATTATTTTTTCCGTGTTTTCCCGCAGGTTTGCCTATGCGGCCGGGCTCACCGCCGTTTATATCCTGTGTTATTTTCTGAGGGAGGTCCTGGAGGCCCGCCTGATGGGAGGGCATATGGGGATCGCGCCGCTGGAAATGCTGATCAGCATGTATATCGGGCTGGCTCTTTTCGGGGTGACGGGGTTCATCCTCGGCCCTTTTGCTTTTATGGTGATCCGGGAACTGGTGGAATTATACGGAGAGAAGCATTGACGAAAGCCCGGAATATGAGTAGAATATAGGAGATAGGAACAGAACATGCGAAAGTGAAGGATGAGATTATGGAGAGCAGGAACCAGGGGCGGCAGACGTTGGACGAGCTGCCAAGACAGGCGGTCTTCGCGCTGGATATCGGGACCCGCAGCATCATCGGCATGGTAGGGATCCCGAACGGGGAGAAGATGGAGATCGCGGCAGTCGAGAAGCTCGAGCACAGTGAGCGGGCCATGATCGACGGCCAGATCGAGAATATCGAACAGGTATCCCGGACGGCCGGGATCGTGAAGGAGCGGCTGGAGAAACGGCTGGGCTGCCGGCTTTCGAGGGTGGCGGTCGCGGCGGCAGGGCGCTCCCTGCGGACGGAGAGCGTTACATATGAGCTGGTACTTGACCAGGTGTCGAGGATCGGCGCGGAGACGGTGAGCCGTCTGGAGGCGGGAGCCATCAGCGAGGCGGAAAAAGCCTTTTTCGAAAGGGAAGGAGAGGACGGGGGGCGTTATTACCTGGTTGGGTACAGCGTGAGCCGTTACTATCTGGACGATTATATCCTGTCCAGCCTTTTAGACCACAGCGGACGAGTGCTGAAGGCGGACGTGATCGCCACCTTTCTGCCCTCCGAGGTGGTGGAGAGTCTTTATGCGGCCATGCGGGCGATCGGCCTGGAGGTTGCCAGCCTGACGCTGGAGCCCATTGCCGCCATCAATGCCGCTATTCCCGCCAACATCCGGCTTTTGAACCTGGCTCTGGTGGATATCGGCGCCGGGACATCGGATATCGCGGTCTGCCGGGACGGCTGTATCACCGGTTATACCATGGCGGTCCAGGCGGGGGACGAGCTGACCGAGGGCATTGTGAAGCAGTATTTGGTGGATTTCCAGACAGCGGAAGCCATGAAAGCCTCCCTGGACCGGGACGGGCCCATCGCCTTTACCGATATCCTGGGGTTTGAGAGGCAGACAACGGCGGCGGAGATCTGCGAGAGTGTGAAGGATGCTTTTTCGGCACTCTGCGAGGAGATCGGGGCCAAGATCCTGGAGGCAAACGGGAATGTGCCATCGGCCGTCTTCCTGGCGGGAGGCGGAAGTCTGTTCCCGGGGCTTCGGGAAGGGATCGCCGAACGCCTTGGCATGGACGTCACCAGGGTGGCGGTGGCCGGGCGGAACTTCGGCGTGAATGCCGGCTCGGAGGGGTATAACCTGGAAAATCCGGAGTATGCCACGCCTCTGGGGATCGTAATCTCCGCGGGGCTCAATATGATCAACGACAGTTTTCGCATCCTGTTAAACGGCCAGCCGGCCAAACTGTTCCGCAGCGGAGTTTTCACGGTCATGAATGTTCTGATGATGAATGGCTACAGCTACCAGGACATGATGGGAAAATCCGGCCAGAACCTGGTGGTCCGGCTGAACGGAAGAAGGAAGGTGTTTTACGGGGAAAAAGCAGAACCCTGTGTTCTGGAGTTGAACGGGGAGGAGGCGCAGCTTTCCGATCTGGTCCGGGCGGGAGACCGAATCCGGTTTGTTCCGGTCCGCCACGGAACGGATGCGGCTGCCATGCTCTCCCAGCTGTTTGAGCCGGAAAAGGGGAGGAAGGTCACCGTCAACGGCAAAACGGTGAAGGGGGACGTCCCCCTAAAGAACGGGGACGAGATCCTGGCGGAGGGAATACCGGGAGAGCTGCTTCCGGAAGAGAAGGAAGATCCGGCAGGAGCGGGAGAGAAGGAGAAGAAAGCGAAGAAGCGGGGAGCGAAGCCGAAAGCCCAGGCGGAGCCGGGGACAGGATCAAAGAAGCGGGGGCGTCCGGCCGGGAAGAAACGGAGTACGGCCGTAGCGCTGGCCGAGCGGCGGAAGGCTGCGGAGCCGGTCATCGCAGAGCTGATCGGGAAGGCTGCAGGATCCGCCGGCACAGAGGCTGCCAGCAGAGAGCCGGAGCAGCTCAGGCTTCCTCTCGATGAGGCAGAGCTTGTCGGGAAGGCGGATGTGCCGGGCCCGGAGACAGCTGCAGCGGAGGAGTCCGTAAGCCTGCCGGAGCCTGCAGCGGAAGAAACCGTCAGTCTTCCGGAGCCTGCGGCGGAGGAGGCCGTAAGCCTGCCGGAGCCTGCGGCGGAAGAAACCGTCAGTCTTCCGGAATCCGCGGAGGAGGAACATGTAAGTCTGCCGGAGCCTGCAGCGAAGGCGGCGGCCATGCCGGGATCTCTGCCCGGTGCGGCAGGGGCAGAGCCCGGGAGCGGGACGCCTGCGGCAGTCCGGGGGGAGCCGTCTGCCGGGATGCCTGTACGGCGGTCCGCGGCGGCAGGACGGGGGCTCATGCTGTATCTCAACGACAAACCTCTTGTCCTGCCGCCGAAGCAGGACGGGACTCCTTACTATCTGATGGATATGCTGGAGTATTCCGGGCTTGACCTGGAACGGCTGACAGCCCCTGTGGCCCTGGAGGTCAATGGGGAGAGCGGGGCGTTCCAGCAGGAGCTTAAAAGCGGGGACGCGGTCCGGATCTTTGAGCAGAGGCGGCAGTAATTCTTTTTCAGTTGCCGCTTATATCTTGAGGCTTTGCGACGATAACTAAATTAAAGGTATTTATATCAAGGATATCTATACATACGATGGAGGAAAACCAGCCATGAAAAATTTAAAGATTCGCTCAAAACTGACACTGGTACTTATGATCGCAGTACTATGTCTTCTGCTCACGGGTGTCGTGTCTGTGGTCTGCATGACCATCATCAACCAAAAAACCACCGAGATCAATGAAAAGAGCATTCCCATGCTGACTGCGACTCAGGAACTTCGGACGGATATGGCCAATTTCCGCAGACTGACTCTTCGCCATGTGTTAACCGAGGGCGACGAGGACATGAAGACCATTGAGAACGAGTTGACAACTACCAGCGACGAGATCACGGAGGGCCTTTCCAACTGTGCTTCCAGAGCGGAGAGCAGCGACGTGAAGCAGATGATCCAGAACGTGGAATCCGGCTGGAACACCTATCTGGCCTCCTCCACGGAAGTGTTGACCAAGAGCAGGAGCGGGGATACGGAGGGCGCCATGGAAGTCTCCATCTCGTCCAGTTCGGATTACGATACCGTGGCGGACCAGCTTGCGGAGCTGGCAAAATACTGTGAGGACTATGCGGAGAACCTGGCCACCGAGTCGGGAAGCGCATTCCGTTCGGCCAACACCATCATGATTACCATCATCGTCGTCAGTATCGTGCTTCTGATTGCTGGCTCCATGATCGTGATCCGTCTGATCACGAAGCCGGTCAACGAGCTGGATGAGGTTTCCAAGAAGATCGCGGACGGCGAGCTGGATCTGACGATCAACTATCAGTCCAAAGATGAGCTGGGCACTCTGGCGCACAATGTAAATGAAGTGGTTATCCGCCTGAAGGACTATGTGAAATATATTGACGAGATCTCTACGGTACTGGATGAGATGGCGGCCGGTGAGTTGACGGTCCGTCTGACTTATGACTATGCCGGCGAGTTTGCCAAGGTGAAGACTGCCCTGGAGCATATCGCCGATTCCATGAACGATACTATGACCCGCATCAACGAGGCTTCCGGACAGGTGGCCGGCGGGAGCGATCAGGTATCCAGCGCCGCTCAGGCTCTGAGCCAGGGCGCCACCGAGCAGGCTTCCTCTGTGGAGGAGATCGCCGCTACCATCAATGAGATTTCCACCCATGTCAATGAGAATGCGAAGCGGGCAGAGGATGCAAAGGATCAGGCCAGCGCTACGGCAACGGAACTGGAGCTTGGCAAGCAGCAGATGAGCAGTATGACGGCAGCTATGGCACAGATCGAAGAGTCTGCCAACGAGATCAGCAAGATTATTAAGACCATCGAGGACATCGCGTTCCAGACCAATATCCTGGCACTCAATGCAGCTGTGGAGGCGGCAAGGGCCGGCACCGCAGGCAAGGGCTTCGCGGTTGTGGCCGACGAGGTGCGTAACCTGGCGAGTAAGTCCGCAGAGGCTTCTGCCAATACGGCTTCTCTGATCGGCGCGACCATCAAGGCCGTGAAAGAGGGCGCCGATATCGCAGATCAGACGGCGGCATCCTTCAACAAGATCACGGAGATGTCGGAGCAGTCCGCGGCGATCGTCTTTGAGATTTCCAAGGCTTCCAAGGAGCAGGCGGCGGCCGTATCTCAGGTCATGGTTGGGATCGATCAGATCTCCAGCGTGGTGCAGACCAACTCGGCGACTGCGGAAGAAAATGCGGCTTCCAGCGAGGAGCTTTCCGGTCAGGCTCAGGTGCTGAAGGGACTGGTATCCAGATTCAAGCTGAGAGGCGGTTCTTCTACCTCTTCCAGCGGATCCGCCTACAGTGCTCCTTCTTACGACGACGGTTCCTCCTATGTGGAGACCAGGAGCAGCGGATTAGACAAATATTGATCGGATCCCTCATTACTATTGATGCTATGCAGTGCTTATTATAAATCAATGAAACCAGGAATAAAAGATAAAGAAAGGAGAGAAAAAGAATGATAGTTTCATCTGCGGTAACAAGCCGCTATCAGGCCGCCGTTGATATAAAGGCGACCAGGACAGTGGGCGTTTCAAAGGAAGAAGCGGCAGCGGCTGCCTCTGAGGGGAAGAAAGCAGATGTGGACACCTTTGTGAAAAGCGGCGAGGCGGTTTCCGGAGAGACGAAGAAGCTTTCTGCTACAGATCTGCAAAAGTATCAGGAACAGAGAGAGCAGTCTTTCACGAAGATGATCAACGATATCGTGAGCAAGCAGGCCAATGCCGGAAAGAAAGCAGAGCAGCTTGCGAAGAACGGCCTTACCAAAGACTTCTTCAGTGATATCGTGGTGACACCGGAGCAGGCGCTGGCGGCGCAGGAATCCATTGGCGAAGACGGTGAGTGGGGTGTCAATGCAGTCGCTACCAGGATCATGGATATGTGTGTGGCCCTTTCCGGGGGAGATTCTTCCAAGGTCGAAGAGCTGCGGGCGGCTGTCGATAAGGGATTCAAGCAGGCTATGGGACAGTGGGGGAGTTCCCTTCCTTCCATCTGCAGCCAGACCCATGATGAGATCAATAAGCGTTTCGATTACTGGAAGCAGAACGGCAGCTTGGACGGGTATCAGTACCAGAGGGCGGCTTCTGGTTCGGGAGAGTAAGACGTTCGGATGAACGGGAATTAAGAGAAAAAGATCAAAGATGGTCAAAGGGGCGGAGTTTCAGGACTCCGCTCTTTTTCATCATATTAAGAAAGCCTTTCGGTTTTGATAGTGAAAAAAATATCGGGTTCATTGTAAAATAAGATGCGACAAGGGAAATATACTCTAAAGCATCTTATT
>CAMSZT010000011.1 GCA_947066815.1 uncultured Lachnotalea sp. | reverse complement strand
ATTCTTAAAATCCTCGGAACCCTGAAAAAGGAGATATAGATTCCGTAACGATCAAAAACACCTCCAAATATCAGTGGGATGTGGTAACTGTAGAGTATGAATATTCGGAAGGAAATGAAGATGGGATGGGGAGGGACATACTGGACCCTTGAGAGGGAACAATGTCATGGGGTAGTAAAAGTGCAGTTGAAGTTGACATAGGAGCAGCCGTTACGCTGGATTTACAAGATCAGGGAGGAGGCGAGGATACGTTTTATTTGGTTTTTGCCGATTATTTAGATTATATCACCTGCATAAAAAATGTAACTTTCCAGCCAAGGCAGAAATAAAAACCTGGGATGATCCAGAATTAGGCGGAAACGTTATAATAAAAATACTAAGGAGGTATATGAGATGAAACAAAACTGGAAACGGGTCGCGGCAGGAATCCTGGCGGCAGTTTTAAGCCTGTGCGGAACAACGACTGCGTGGGCAGCAGAGGATTCTGCTTTGGTAACCTCAGCTTATGGATCCGCAGAAAATGCGGAGGAGCCGCAGGAAGGACAGGCGGGAATACCGGAGGCGGGAGCAGGAGAGGAAACACAGGCCGAGCCGGAGAGCGGAGCAGATGCAGAAATGCCGGTCGGAGCGGAGACTGCCGCCGGGCCGGAAACATCGCCCGGGCTGGAGACTGCTGCAGAAGAGGAAACTCAGACTGAGCCGGAGACTACTGCGGAAACGGAGACGCAGGAGGATCCGGGGGCGGCTGTGAAAGAGGAGGCTCTGCCGGGATACGCCGGCCGGGCGGCGGATGTTTCCGTCAGTTATTCTTCCCATGTCCAGACCTACGGCTGGCAGAAGGCGGCGGCAGACGGTGTCCCTTCCGGGACCAGCGGCCAAGCAAAGCGGCTGGAGGGCATTACGATCCGGGTTTCCGGGAATCCGAACCTGGGGATCCGCTATACGACCCACTGTCAGACCTACGGCTGGCTGCCCTGGTCCGCAGACGGCGAGATGAATGGAACCGAGGGGGAGGCAAAACGGCTGGAGGCTGTCAAGATCCGGCTGACGGGAGCGGACGCCGGGAAATATGACGTGTATTACCGGGTCCATGCCCAGACCTACGGCTGGCTCTCCTGGGCGAAGAACGGCCAGGCGGCGGGGACCGCGGGAGAGGCGAAGCGTCTGGAGGCTGTCCAGATCGTGATCATGCCGGCGGGAGAGGCGGCTCCGGATGTCTATGAGGGGATCTCCCCGCGGGACAGCCGGTCATACATAGATAAGAGCGGTTCGGCCGATCCTGACGTCGCGGGTGAAACAGACACAAATGTATCTTACCGGACTCACGTCCAAAGCTACGGCTGGCAGGGCTGGAGATACAACGGCGGCATGTCCGGGACCAGCGGTCAGGCAAAGCGTCTGGAAGGGATCTATGTCAGGCTGACCAATAAACAGTATGGCGGCGGGATCCAGTACCGGACCCACGTGCAGAAGGAAGGCTGGCAGGGCTGGAAGAGCGAGGGAGAGATGTCCGGTACCAGCGGAAAGGCAAGGAGACTGGAAGCCATCCAGATCCGGCTGACCGGGGAGATGGCAGAACATTACGACGTGTACTACCGTGTCCATGCTCAGAGCTATGGCTGGCTGGGATGGGCAAAGAACGGGGAATCCGCGGGGACAGAGGGCCTGGCGAAGCGCCTGGAGGGGATCCAGATCGTGATCATGCCGGCGGGAGAGGCGGTCCCGGATGTCTATGAGGGGATTTCCCCGCAGGACAACCGGCCATACATAGATAAGAGCAGTTCGGCTCCTGTCGGTTCGGCCACCTATGCACCGAAGGGGAAGGTGACTGCGGTTGGCGTGGACGAACCATTGCCAGTAGAACTTAGGTCCTACTATGCTTATGAAGAGCTTGGCATCCAGGATTACTATCAGACGACCACAAAGTCCGATGGATCGTTTGCCTTTGATCCCATTACCTTTACGCAGGTGGGAACGTATAGGTTTGTGATCGTAACACCTCCAGTTAAACGAGGGGCAACTGTCTGCAACTGCGGTGTCTGGTGGTGGCATAAGGATATTGGGGATGGCGGACCATTGGATGGACAAATGGCAAACCATTTCGCGGATCATATCTTGGCTGGGGAGCCGGATAACTATTGGGAGGAAATGCGGGAAGATTCTTCTATTCGAACGGATACCAGGAGCTGGTATCTGGATGTTGTGGTGAAAGAAGAAAACGGCAGTTTTGTGATTTCTCAGACGGTATATTGGAATGAGGAGGGAACGACTGCCGATCAGGCAACATTTCTGACGGTAATGGCATAGGTTCCGGAAGTTTCGGATGCGGCGCACGCACAGGCAGCGGATGTCCTGGCGACAATGAGTCTGGAAGAAAAGGCAGCACAGTGTTTCCTAAGATTTTTACAGCAGGCATAAACCGGGGACTGCTGCAAAGACTGCCATACCGGCGGCTTTTGCGGCGGTCCTGTCTCTGTGACAGAAAATACAGAAAACGAGAGGTGCGAGATGGAGCATACGGCTGATAATCGTAAAAATACAACAAGAAGTTTTCTGCGCAAAGCGGCCCGGGCTTTCGCAGTCCTGATCGGGTTCTGCCTTGTCTGCGGCACGGCCGCCTGCGGCGGCACGCAGCCGGATACGGAGAAAGCGGTGTCCGAGGCAGATGCGGTGAAGGAGGGGCAGGAAGCAGACAAGAAAGCGCAGGTGACGACAGAGGAAGGGAAGAGGGCGACGCAGGAAGAGAAAGAAACGGCGGAGGAACCGGAGACAACAACAGAGGAGCGCGAGACGGAACCGCAGGCGGAAACTGCGGATGCAGCCGTAAAGCAGGTCCGGGACACAGAATATGAAACGCTGATCGCAGGCGGCCTTTCCAAAGAGGAGCTGGAGTTCGTCCTGGCATACGGACCCCAGGAGATACCGGAACAGGGCTTCCGGGATGAGGACTATGTATCTCTTTTAAATTCCCTCTGCATGGCCTCTGAAGAGAATGCGGAGGGGTCCATGATCGAAGTGTACGGCGTGGACGCAGAGTGGAACGGCATGTATTCTCTGGCGGATGTGAACCGGATGTTCCGATCTTTTACCGACCGCCAGTTGGCAGAGGGGGACGACACGCTATCCGGATACAACGTCCGGGTGGAGGGGGATGCGGTCATCTTTGCCGGGGCATCCATAGGAAGGGTATCCAACGCGGCGGTCACCTCTGCCGTTTATACGGAAGAGGAAATGGAGATCTGTTATAACTACGAAACAAGAACGAACGGCATGGCGGCGGAAGGGATACCGAAAAAGGAGGAGACGAGGAAGGCCCTGTTAAAGCCGGGTGCGGACGGCCGGTATCAGATCGTCAGGATCGAGGCGGCCGGAGGGCGGGAGGCAGAGGCAGCGGGGGCCGGGGAGCAGGAGACGACGGGACCGGCGGCCGCGGATACGCAGGGATTCCCGGCCGGCGTGTACTTCAGCGCAGACCCGTCGGGGGGATCCTTCCGGGGGTCCCTCACCGTTGACCCTGTAGGCGTTGCGGTATATATGGAATGGAGCGGCGGAACGGGGGAGGGTTATGAGACCATCTACCAGATGGCTGCGGACAGAGCGGCTTCCGTCTCGGACGGGGTGGCGGCATATGAGCTGCAGTTCCGGGAGGAAAACGAATTCCGGCTGACGGATGACGGACGTGAAGTGACGGCGCATTCGGAGAGCGGGGAGGACAGGATCTTGTATTACAATGCGGGGCAGGGAACTCTTCAGGAGGAGGACGGCTTCCTGTGGGCGCCGGAGGAATGATCCCCTCCGGCCATCCCTCTGAACAAAAGAGGGATGTAGGGAAATAGACAATATCAGAATGTCTGTACAAGTATCATGCAGAAAAGATCAGGAAATACCACAAGGATATCCTATTATGCCCTGGGAACATGGGAAAAAACAATGGAAGGAGATGGTTATATGGCCGGCCCTACTACAAACATCAGCATCCGCATGGATTCGGATCTGAAAGCGCAGGCTGACAGGCTGTTCGGGGAACTTGGCATGAACCTGACAACGGCATTCAATATTTTTGTCCGTCAATCTCTACGTGAGGGGCGGATCCCCTTTGATGTTTCCCTCAATCAGCCTAACAGCGAAACGGTTGCCGCCATGCTGGAGGCAGAAAGGATTGCAAAAGATCCGACAGAAAAAGGGTATACTGATCTGGACAAACTGTTTGCAGACCTGAAAACATGAGGAACGCAAAATATACCGTCAAGCCCACCATACATTCAAGAAAGATTACAAGCTGGCAATGAGGCGTGGGCTGGACATTCGTCTGTTGGAGGGCGTGATCGCCGACCTTGCCATGGGAATCCCCCTCCCGGAGAAAAACAGGGACCACGCCCTGTCCGGGAACTGGGCCGGACACCGTGAGTGCCATGTGCTGCCCGACTGGCTGCTTATCTACCGCATTGACGGTGATGTTCTGGTGCTGACCTTATCCCGGACCGGGACGCACAGCGATCTGTTTGGGAAATGATCTTTACCTGACGCCGTATGGGAGATAGCCGATGAGCTATGGATCCGCTTACGGTTGATCTGCCGCTTTAACAGCTGGTTCTGCCGTCATAGATGTGCTGTATATCTCTAAACTCACTTGAGACACCTTCATCTCCTTTGCTCATCCCTCTAAGGAAATGCTGATTAAATCATCGTTTTCCTAAACAAAAGATCCTATGGAAAAATACGCGCATTCGTGGTAGGATGAAAAGAGTGCGCCGCCGGGAACGCGCGGCGCGGATCTTACATAGGAGAGAAAGACGATGATCGAAAGGATCAAAAAGGATTACGGCCACACCATTCATGCGGCCTATATCGGTTACATCACCCAGGCCGTCGGGAATAATTTTGCACCGCTCTTATTTTTGACATTTGCGGGGACCTTCGGCCTGTCCCTGGAGAAGATCACGGTGCTCACGGTGGTCAATTTTCTCACCCAGCTTTTGGTGGACATCCTGTCGGCGGCCTTTGTGGACCGGATCGGCTATCGGGCCTCCATCGTATCGGCACATCTTTTTTCGGCGGCCGGTTTTTTGGGGCTGGCGGCCTTCCCGGCGCTCTTTCCCACCGCTTACGGGGGACTGCTCGCGGCGGTGGTGCTCTACGCCGTAGGAAACGGCGTGATCGAGGTGCTGATAAGCCCCATCGTGGAAGCCTGCCCCACGGAGAAAAAGGAGGCGGCCATGAGCCTGCTCCACTCCTTTTACTGCTGGGGACATGTGTTTCTGGTGGTGGTCTGCACGGCATTTTTCCGGCTGTTCGGGATCGGGAACTGGAGGATCCTCTCCTGCGCGCTGGCAGCGATCCCCCTTTGCAACGCGGTCTATTTCCTGCTGGTCCCTATCTATCCGGTGCTGGGCGGCCATGAGAAACTGTCCTTTGGCGGGCTGGTCCGCCAGAAGGCATTCTGGCTGTTTTTGCTGTTCATGGTGTGCGCGGGGGCGTCGGAGCAGGCCATGAGCCAGTGGGCGTCGGCTTTCACGGAGTCGGCCCTCCATGTGTCAAAGACTGCGGGGGATCTGGCAGGCCCCTGTGCCTTTGCGATCTTCATGGGGACGGCACGGCTGCTCTACGGAAGATCCGGGGAGCGGATACCGCTGAAAAAGTTCATGGCAGGGAGCGCGGCCCTCTGCATCGGCTGTTATGTGACGGCAGCCTGCGCGGGACTTCCTGCGCTGGGGCTTCTCGGCTGCGGCCTGTGCGGCTTTTCCGTGGGGATCTTCTGGCCGGGCACCTTCAGCATGGCGGCCCGGGCGCTGCCGGGAGGCGGGACGGCCATGTTCGCCCTGATGGCCCTGGCCGGGGATCTGGGATGTTCCCTGGGGCCGGCCCTGGTGGGAATGGTCGCGGGAAAGAGCGGCGGCAGCTTAAAGAGCGGCCTTCTGGCGGCGGTGGTATTTCCGGTGCTCCTGCTGGCGGGGCTGTTCTTTTTGAGAACGGGGAAAAACGGAAGCGGGGTGGCGGATGATGGAGCATGAATTTTCAAGGACGGAGCTCCTGCTTGGGGGAGGGGCCGTGAGACGGCTGGCGGAAAGCCACGTGACGGTGTTCGGCATCGGGGGCGTGGGTTCCCACTGCATCGAGGCCCTGGCCAGGGGCGGCGTGGGGCGGCTGACCCTGGTCGACAGCGACGTGGTGTCCGTCTCCAATATCAACCGCCAGAGCATCGCCCTCCACAGCACCGTCGGCCGGTACAAGACGCAGGTGATGCGGGAGCGGCTCCTGGATATCAACCCGAAGCTTGAGATCTGCCTGTCGGAGAAATTTGTGCTGCCGGGGAACGCGGCCGGATTTTTTGAGGAGCGGCCGGATTTTATCGTGGATGCCATCGACACGGTCTCGGCGAAGCTGGCCCTGGCGGAGCTGGCCCTGGAGCGGGGGGTTCCCATCGTCAGCTGCATGGGGACCGGGAACAAGCTGGATCCGTCCGCCTTTGAGATCGCCGACATCTACGAGACCGGCGTCTGCCCCCTCTGCCGGGTCATGCGGCGGGAGCTGAAAAAGCGGGGGATCCCCGGCCTCACGGTGCTCTATTCCAGGGAGAAGCCGCTGGTCCGGGGACCGGTGCCGGGAAGCGTCTCCTTTGTGCCGCCCGCGGCGGGGCTTATGCTGGCGGGATATGTGATCAGACAGTTGTTGGGAGGGAACGGAAATGGGAACGAAATTTTATGAGCCGGAGATCTTAAAGCGGGTGCAGCAGACGGAGCTGGAGATCCTGAAGGATTTTATGGCGGTCTGCGACGAGGCGGGACTTCGATATTTCGGCGTGGCCGGAACGGGGATCGGGGCCGTCCGCCACAAGGGCTTCATCCCCTGGGACGACGACATCGACATCGCCCTTCCGCGGGCCGACTTTGACAAGGCCATGAGGCTGGTGGAGGAAAAGCTTTCCGATAAATATTACATCCTGAGCTGTGAGACGGATCCGAATTATCCGCTGATGACCACCAGGCTGTGCAAGAAAGGGACCAGGTTCCAGGAGGAGGCCGTGCGGGGAGTCCGGGCCAGGTGGGGGATCTTTCTGGATCTGTATCCCTACGACAACCTGGCGGACGGCCGGGCCGCGCATTTTTTCCAGGTGTGGACGGCCTGGTTCTTCAGCAAGCTCCTGATCCTGCGGAGCATCTCCCACCCGTATATGGGCTTCGGGGGCTGGAAGCGGAAGCTGGCCCAGGGGATCTGCAGCCTGGTGAGCGGCGCCATGAGGCTGTTCCACATATCGCCCCGCTGGCTCTACCGGCGGTGCAGCCATGCCTGCCGGAAATATAACGGCAAAAAAACCAGGAGGATGGGCTTTCCCTGCGACACCAGCCCCCACTCCAACACGCTGGAGAAGGCAAAGGTCTATCCTCTCAGGAAATATCCTTTTGAGGATGTCATGCTGAATTTTCCCAAGGACACCGACGGGATGCTGAAGAATTTCTTCGGGGATTATATGCAGCTGCCGCCGGTGGAGAAGAGGAAGACCCACTATCCCCATGTGCTGGATTTCGGGGACGGGGTCAATGTGGCCAAATAAAGGATGGGGGTGGCAGCAGGTAGACGGGCACGGCCGGACCGCGGTAAGACCGGCTGCTTTTTCAGGGGGGCTGCCGTCCCCAAGGTCCCGTCCGTTCCTCATCGGACACGTTCGGTTTTATTGATTTCGCTGCACCGCCTGTTACAGGCAATTTCACCTCCATCAACCCGGGTCGGCTGAAATTGCCTGAGCTAGGCGCAGCGAAATCTGCAAAACCTCCTATCGTCCGCCGTGGAACGGACGTGCCTTTGGGGACGATCCGAGCTGTGAGAAGCAGCCGTCCTTACCGTGTCCCGGCCGTGCCCTGTCTGTCTGCCGGTCCGGGTGACGTAGGACACGATCATCAGGCACTGTCATTCCGACTCTGCCGAAAGGAAGTTTTGTGATAGGGTATCGGCTTTATTAAGAAGCCGATGTATAATGTTCGCAGTAGTGGCGGCCATTTCCCTGTGAAGATCATGTAACATGATCCCACAAGGGCAACAATGAATATCCCAGCTCAAATTAGAATATGTGAGCCGCTCCTGGCTTTATGGTTTTCCTATAACGACAATATAACACAATTCTTCATTGACAAAAAATATCCCAATATGCTAAAATTGGTAGGAAATTGAATGCTGTAAGGTGCCTGGAAACAGGAGAATAGGGAAGTTGAGTGAAATTCTCACACGGTCGCGCCGCTGTAAGGGAAGAATTGCATTTTATGATGTCATGGGATCTTGTATCGGTTCCCGGAAGGCAAAATGCAGTGAGGACGCCTAAGTCAGAAGACCTGCCTTATGCAAGAGTTTACATTGGTTACGAACGATGGCCAAGTGTAAGGACAAGTTGACTCATTGCAGAATGATTTCTGCCGTCTTCTTTTGTTTTTCTGATGGCCTGTCGGGATCGCCCAACAGGTTTTTTATTGCAAAAACAAATTTGCGCTTTGATCAGGAAGGAGAAAAAATGAGTAACAAGCAGAAAAAAACATGGATACTGGCAGGCGCTTTTACACTGGCCTTTGGCATTGCCCCCGCAGCCAATGCCATGCACATTATGGAAGGCTATCTCCCCGGAGGGCTCTGTATTGCCTGGGGGGTTCTGTGTATCCCCTTCCTGGCCGCAGGCTTTCTGTCCATGAAAAAAACCTTAAATGCACACAAAAACCTGATCACCATGCTGGCCATGTCCGGCGCTTTTATTTTTGTGATCTCGTCTTTAAAGATCCCGTCTGTTACCGGAAGCTGTTCCCATATGACGGGAACCGGCCTGGGAGCCATTCTGTTCGGTCCGGCAGCTGTTTCCATCTTGGGGCTTATCGTATTGCTGTTCCAGGCGATCCTTCTGGCCCACGGCGGACTTACCACCATCGGAGCGAATACCTTCTCCATGGCCATTGCGGGGCCCTTTGTATCCTATGGGATTTTTGTGCTCTGCAAAAAACTAAAAGTAAACAAACGGTTTTCCGTTTTCCTGGCCGCCGCTCTGGGTGATCTGTTTACCTACTGTGTAACCGCTGTGCAGCTCGCCATTGCCCATCACGCAGACGTAGGCATCGGAGAAGCCTTCGGAAAATTTCTTGTGATCTTTGCCCCTACCCAGGTGCCTCTGGCTGTTATTGAAGGCCTGATCACCATGCTGATCTTCATGGGCCTTGAAACCTATGCGAAACCTGAGCTTCGCTCCATGGGCCATATAAAGGAGAGGAAATAAGATGAAAAAGAAAACGATTGTGATCGCTTCCATTATCGCTATCATTCTGATCGCCCTCATTCCCCTGTTTGCATTGAAGGACGCCGAATTCGGCGGCTCTGACGATGCCGGAAGCACTGTTGTGGAAGAAGTGGACTCATCCTATGAGCCCTGGGCTGCGCCCCTTTTGGAGAATATTTTAGGAAGGGAACTTCCCGGCGAGGTGGAAAGCTTATTCTTCTGCATCCAGACAGGGATCGGCGTCGGCATCATCGCCTTCATCATGGGCCGCCTGGTAGAGCGCAGAAAATGGATGAAAGAATAAAAAACGGAAGGGATTTTCATGGTCACCATTGACAAGCTTTGCTATCGTTCCCGGCTCCGCTATGAAAATGCGGGTCTCAAATTTGCCTTTGCTATCATAACTCTTTGTATCTGTGTCATCGGCCGTTCTGTTTCCGTGTCATGTATCGTGCTGGCAGTAACAGGGATCCTTACCGTTTTTAAGGGTGGGATCCCTGTCCGTCGTTATTTGAAGTTTCTCACGGTTCCCCTGGCATTTTTGCTTTTAAGCACCTTGGCTATTATGTTTAATATCCAAAAGGAGCCGCTTGACTTATTTGCGATTCCGATCGGAAGCCGGTACCTGACCGCAGGGCGGGAGTCTTTTTTCTATGCCATAGAGCTGATCCTCACCGCCCTTTCCGCCGTTTCCTGCCTGTATTTTCTGTCACTGAACACACCCATGCCGGATATCCTCGAGGTGTTAAAAAAGCTTCACTGTCCAAAGCTCCTCATTGAGCTGATGCTTTTGATCTACCGTTTCATCTTTATCTTGTTAGAAACTGCTTCGGCCCTTTCCACTTCCCAAAACTGCCGGATGGGAAATAAGGATTACCGAACCTCCTTAAAATCTTTCGGTATGCTCGGCTCCGCCCTGATGATACGGGCGGTCAGCCGCGCGAACCGTCTCTACGAGGCCATGGAAGCCCGCTGCTATGACGGAAGCATCAATGTCTTATCGGAAAACAGCGCGCCGAAAAAGAACGTTGTTTGGTATACCATTTTATTTGACACCTGTTTATTTCTGTTTGCAGTTTGGAGGAGATTTTATTCATGAAACCGGACATCATTTTAAAAGCGGAGGACCTCTACTTTTCTTACGATGACGAGGAGACCCACTCCCTAAACGGATTGTCCCTGGAAATACAGAGGGGGCAGAAGATCGCTTTTATGGGAGCCAACGGCAGCGGCAAATCCACTTTTTTTCTCTGCTGTACCGGAATTTTAAAGCCCCAGGCCGGCAGTCTTTACTTTAACGGAGAAAAAGTTTCCTACGATAAAAAGAGTTTATTAAAATTGCGGAGCAAGGTAGGCATTGTCTTTCAGGATCCGGACAACCAGCTCTTTTCCGCCAGCGTCTATCAGGAAATTTCTTTTGGGATCCTCAATCTCGGCGTTTCCAGGGAGAAGGCAAAGGAAGAGGTCGTTAAGGTGATGGATGACCTGGAGATCACCCCTTTTTCTCATAAACCCACCCACGCCTTGAGCGGCGGACAGAAAAAACAGGTTTCCATCGCGGATATCCTGGTCATGCACCCGGATATTATCATCCTGGACGAACCGGCGGCCGCCTTAGATCCGAAACATACCGCCCTGGTAGATTATATCGTGGAGCAGCTGACAGAGCAGGGGATCACCGTCCTCATGGCGACCCACGACGTTGACTATGCCTATGAATGGGCGGACAAGGTCATACTCTTTAAGGAGGGGTCTGTGCTGATCCAGGGGGCTCCCGCACAGGTTTTCGGAAACCGCACGGCGTTAAAGCAAACGAACCTGGAACCGCCCGCTGTTTTGGAACTTTTTGAAAGCCTCTGCAAAAAAGGCGTTCTGAAAGCTTCCCTGCCCTTGCCACGAAATCTAAGCACATTGGAAAGCTATATCGCAGATATTCATTTGAACCAGCACTATGGAGGTAAGAAGGTTATTTTAAATGGGATGAAAAAAGCGATCCTGGCTGTCAGCTTTGGAACCAGCCACGAAGATACCCGGAAAGTAACCATTGACGCGATCGAACAGGACATGCAGGCCGCGCTGCCCGGCTGTCCCTTATATCGGGCGTGGACCAGCCAAATGATCATCAAAAAGCTGAAGAAGCGGGATTCCGTCCACATCCATACGGTAAAAGAAGCAATGGAACAAATGCGTAAGGATGGGATCACCGATGTGCTCGTACAACCTACCCATGTGATCAATGGCATAGAAAACGATCTCATGAAAGAGGACGCGCTCTCCTATCAGGAATATTTCCATTCCATTTCCTTCGGCGACCCTCTTCTCACCGGCGAACAGGACAGCCTTGCAGTCATCGAAGCCATTACCCAGGAATTTTCCGGTTTGAAAAAGGACGAAGCCCTGGTATTAATGGGACATGGCACCACCCATTTTTCCAACGCCATCTATGCGGCCTTGGATCACACCTTAAAAGACAGGGGATTTCCCAATATCTTCCTGGGCACGGTGGAAGCCTATCCTTCCATGGAAACCCTGCTGAAAATGGTCAATGCATATAAACCCTCCAAGGTCATTCTGGCCCCCTTTATGATCGTGGCCGGCGATCACGCGAAAAACGATATGGCCGGGGATGCCCCGGGGTCCTGGTATAGCCAGTTTCAAACTGCCGGATATAAGGTGGAGCCTGTCTTAAAAGGTCTGGGAGAATATCCGGGGATCCGGAAGATTTTTGTAGAACATCTTTTGCGTCTGGACGTCTTATAACATTTATGCTTCGGATAGGTCCCATAGGGATATCGTTCTGAAAAAAAGGAGCGCGGCCTGTCACAGGCAATTTCACCTCCATCACCCCGGGTCGGCTGAAATTGCCTGAGTTAGTACGCCGTACCGGCCGCCGCGAAATCTGCAGAATCTCCTATCGTCCGCCGGCCTTATCTGTCCGGGTACTCGGCGGGGATCCGGCCGGAGGGGCCCAGGTAGAGGGTGTCTAAGAGCTTCCGGCCGGAGGCGGTGCGGAAGATCTTTTCGCGGACGTTCTCGATGGACTGTCTGGAATGTCCCTCCTCGAAGATGTTGACCAGGAAATCGGCCTCCACCAGGATCTGGTAGTCCAGCCCGTCCATGTCCTTGTAGGTGTGGTGGCGGCCGATCAGGTAGCAGATGCGCTCCGTCTGGGCCAGCGTAAACCCGTGGCGCTCCAAGATGGGCCTGGCGGCGCCGGGGCCCTCCAGCTCCTGATAATTACCGGCGGAAGAACCGTACTTTTCCTTTGCGGGCTTGATGCCGATGTCGTGCATCAGGGCAGTCACCTCCAAGAGGAACTGCGTCTCCTCCGAGAGCCCCTCCGAAAGCCCGATGTGGCGGGCAAAGGCCCACACCTTCAGAAAATGATTGACATACCTGGTGGTATCACTGTACCAGGCGGTCATCTCGTCCATGACGGCCGTAAACTGTCTCGCGTAAATGCTTCTCTTATTCTCTTCCATGGATGTTTCCTCCTCACATGAAACTAAAATGACAGGTAATTGCGAAACATAAAATTTCGGGAATATTCTGGCAATATGTCCGGCGGGAGCCTGCAGCGCCAACCATTCCAATGAGCCCATAAGCACAGAAAACACTCGGGCAGAGGCCCTCCTGTTTTCCATGGTCTCCTTTCCATGGCGCAGAGGGCTTTTTCCGGAAATATTGCCAGAATATTTAACAAGTTTTTGAGTTTCATAATTACCTGGACTAAAATGATGTACGGGACGCAGGTCACGCCCCGCTCGTTTTTATTATAAAGGAAATCTGGAAAAAGGAAAGCCATACTGCGCCTGGATCTTCTATTTTTGATGTGCCAGGAAGAAAACGGTTATTTTTCCGACAGACTTGTTTCAAAGCCCCCGGCGGTGTTCTGCGGCAGACGATAGGAAGGTTTTATGGATTTCATGAGCATAGCGCAGGCAATTCCATCCGACCCGGTTTGATGGAGGTGGAATTGCCTGTAATAAGCGGCGCAGTGAAATCCATGAAAACCGACGTGTCGGCCGCAGAACACCGCCGGGGGCTTTGGGAAATGCCTCCCGAAAAAAATAACCGGGTTTCTTCCGTCTATCCTTCCGCCTTCTCCCGGCCCAAAACAAAATTTTTGTCAAAAAACCGCTTTTCTAGTGCGAACCCTGTCTTTTTATGATAGAATACAGGGGTAAAGGCAGGTGACGCGGAAAAATGAAGGAGAGAATCAACCGTCTTGCGAAGGGAATCCTGGATTACGACGAGATCCAGGTCTCTTTTTCGACGACAAAAATAGAGGCGCCGGTGGTGTTTGACGACAAGATGCGGGACGAGTTCCGCATTGTCTGCGAGCAGGGGAGAGTGGTCAAGGGGCTTGTCTATTCCACCAATTACAGGGTGAGCCTGTTTGGCGACAATTTTGTGGGGAAGGACTGCCGGGTGATCTACGAGGTGGACGCCTCCTACGCGGACGAGGATATCACGGGGGAGTTCCAGATCGTGTGCAGCGGCGGGGAGTTTCGGATTCCCTACTGCTTCCATGTGTGCGCGGTGGACCCGGAGGGACGGCTGATCGAGACCCTGGAGGAATTCGCCGGGCTGGCGAGGGAGGACGGAGAGGAGGCGCTCCGGTTTTTTGAGTCCTCCGAGTTTACCAGATGCGCCTTTATGCAGGCGGCCGGGGTGCGGACCCTCTATGACGGCATCTGGGGCCGGGGGAACCGGCAGAACGCGCTGGAGGAGTTTCTGGTGGGGACAGGGACCAAGGAGCCTGTCCGTTTTTCCGTGAAGGAGAGAAAAAAAGAATATCAGGTTCCGGCGGAGCCCTTCGCGGACTCCTTTACCATCGTGCGGAGTACCTGGGGCTATACGAGGCTGGAGCTTGTTTCCGACAGCCCGTGGCTCAGGCTCGGGAAAAAGGTGGTGACGGACCGGGATTTTGACGGGGGGGCGGCCTGCCGGGTAGACTACATGATCGATACGGACGGCCTCCACGCGGGCAAGAATTACGGCCGGATCTATATAAACGGCATCTACGGGGAGGAGGTCATTCCCGTTTTTGTTGTCATGCGCACCAACAGGCAGTGGGCCGACGGTATGAGCTGGAAACGGGATTTCGGGAACTTCGTTTCTCTTTATCTGCGGCAGGAGACGGGGGAATATGAGCGGAACCTTCTGCTAAACAGCATGCAGACGGCGCTTTCCAGGGCCCATTCCACGGCGCCGGATCCGGACAGGGTCCGTCTTTATCAGGCGGATGTGGCCCTCCTGCAGGAAAAACGGGAGCAGGCCCGCCAGTTTTTGGGGGAAGTGAGGGAGGCGGTCCTGGACAACCGGGATCAGGACGTGGCCTCTTACTGTTATTATATGTATCTCAAGGCGAAGGAGAGCGGGGAGGCCGTGCAGCGGCAGACGCTGGTGAAGCTTCTGCGGCGGTATTATGAGGACGGCGTGGCCGCGGACATGGTTTTTTACATCCTGATGCGGACGGACGAGGAGCTTCTGGAGAACGACAGCCTGGCCCTCTCCAGGCTGAAGGAGCATTTTCGGAACGGCTGTCGGAGTCCCTATCTGTATCTGGCGGCCTGCCGTCTGTTTGCGAAGAGCCCGGAGCTTTTGCGGGTCATGGAGGAGTTCGAGATCCAGAGTCTCTGGTTTGGCTGCCGCCGTCATCTGGTCACGGAGGAGACGGCCAGGACGGCGGCCCTCCAGGCCCTGCAGGTGAAGGCGGCGAAGGGGCTCTATCTCCGGCTCCTGAAGGAGCTGTATGAACAGTATCCCTCCAAAGAGACGCTGACGGCGGTGTGCGCCCTGCTGATCCGCGGGGATGCGCGGGACAGGGAGGCGTTTTCCTGGTATGAGAGGGGCGTGGAGGAGGACATTCATCTGACCCGCCTCTATGAATATTATCTGTATGCCCTGCCGGAAGATTTCGCGGGGGCGCTGCCCCGGATGATCCTTCTGTATTTTTCCTATAACCATACCCTGGATTACCGGGCCAGGGCGGTGCTCTATCTGAATGTCCTGGAGTTCATGCGGGACGACGAGGAGGTCTACCGGGCCTATGAGGGGCAGATCGAGAATTTTGCGGTGGAGCAGCTCTTCCAGAGCCATATGAACGGCGATCTGGCGAAGATCTACCGGGCCATGATCTTCCCGGAGATGGTGGACGAGAAGATCGCCAGGGTCCTGCCGAGGCTCCTTTACGCAAAGGAGATCCGCTGTACCAACGACAGGATGTGTCAGGCGGTTCTCTGCTATGAGGACATGAAGGGGGAGACGGCCGTGTCCCTGAGGAGGGGCCGGGCCTACATTCCCGTCTATCTGAAAAATGTGTACGTGCTGTTCCAGGACGACTGCGGGAACCGTTACTGCGGCGTCCCCTATGCCATGGAGGATATGATGGCGAGCCCCGAGCTGGAGGCGCGCACCCAGGAATTGTTCCCGGGCCATGAGATGCTGCGGCTCCTCCGGTGCCGGAGGGCGCTGGAGAAGAAGCCCTACCGGCCGGAGGATATCGAGGTGTTCAAGGGCATTTCCCAGGAGGAGAACATCCACGAGCTGTACCGGAGAAAGCTGGTCTCGGAGATTGTTTCCTATTATAATAGCCGGGAGGAGAGCGACGAGGGAGACGAGTACCTGTTGAACCTGGACAAGAAGCTCCTCTCCCCCGGGGACCGGATCAAGGTCATGGAAACGCTGGTCACCAAAGATTTTTATGAGGAAGCCTACAAGATGGCGGTCCGCTACGGGTACCGGAACTTGAGCGCCGGCCGGACCTTTAAGATGACGGCGAAAATGATCCTGAAGCGGCATTTTGAGAGGGACGGCTTCCTTCTGGCCATGGCCGAATACTGCTTTGAGCAGAACCGTTATGACGAGGTGTTGCTGGAATACCTCTGCTGTCATTACAACGGCCTGTCCATTGCCATGCACCGGATCCTCTCGGCGGCGGCCGCGGGCGGCAGGGTTCCCCTCTACGACATGCCGGAGCGGCTTCTGGGACAGATGCTCTTTGACGGGAGCCGGAACCATCTGGACCGGGTGTTCCGCTATTATATCGAAGGGAAATCTGTGGACGAGAGCCTTGTGAAGGCGTATCTGGTGGTGAAGAGCAGCCGCTATTTTGAGGAGAGCGAGCCCTTTGACCGGGACGTGATCGGCTATATCGAGGTACAGGCGGAGCAGCATGAGGTGCGGGAGGGGCTGCCGGAGATCTGTATGCTGGCCCTGACCAAATATTACAGCATGGCGGAGAGCCTGACGGAGAAACAGGCGGCGCTGTGCCAGGAGATCATCGACGAGCTGTTTGCCCAGAAGATCGTCTTTGGCTATTATAAATATCTGGCCCGGTTCATCCTGCTCCCCAGGGACCTGATGGGGAAGACGGTGATCGAGTATCAGGGCAGGAAGAACCAGAGCGTCTGGATCCATCAGCGGATCCTGCCGGACGGCGGAGACGTGGTGGTGGAGACCATGCCCCATGTATTCGACGGATACTTTGTCAAGCTGGTGTCCCTGTTCTACGGGGAGACCATGGAATATGAGATCTATGACGGCGGGGACGGGCCGGCGGCTAGGGGGACGGCGGTTTACAGCGGGGACGGCGATCCGCCTCCGGGAAGCCGGGTGGAGAGGCTGGACGGGCTTCTGAGGATCCAGGCTTTTTATGACGATACGCTGCATAAGCAGATGGAGGCCTATGCGGTCCGGGACGAGATGACGGAGCGGATGTTTGAATGTTTGTGAGTTTTGAGGTGGCAGGATGCAGGAATTAGTATTGGGGATCGACGTATGTGACGATTATAGTCAGATCAGTTATTACAATCCGCAGGTCTATGATGTGGAGAATATCGGCCTGACCGACGAGGAGGGCTCCTGCATGATCCCTACGGTGATCTGTAAGGAAAAGGGGACGGATTCCTGGTATATCGGCGAGGAGGCTTACCGCTTTGCCCTCTATGGGAGGGGGACCATGGTGGACAAGCTGGTGAAGCTGGCTGGGAAGGGCGGGACAGCCACCATCGAGGGCGTCAAATATACGGCGGAAGATCTGCTCCGGATCTTTATCCGGCAGATCCTGGAGATCCCGATGGCCCGGCTGGGGGCTTCGGAGATCGCCGCTGTGGTCTTTGCGTTCCAGGATAAAAGCAGCAGCCTGATGGAAACCGTGATCCAGGTGACGGACGGGATGGGGATCCCCAGGGAACGGGTCCATATGGCGAACCATTCGGAGGCGTATCTGTTTTATGTGATCAGCCAGAAGAAGGATCTCTGGATCAATCAGTCCTGCCTGTTCGACCTGTCAGAGACGGGCCTGCATTATTATGAACTGAATGTGGTCCGGGGCAGGAAGCCCCCGGTGGTGGAGGTCCGGCACGAGGAGCTGGAAGAAGGGTTCAGCCTGGAGATCCTGGAGACCGGGGCCGGAAAAAAGCTGGGAGATACCATCCTCACCTCCTGCGCGGAACGACTCCTGCAGAAAAAGATCATGACCTCGGTGTTCCTGACGGGAAAAGGCTTCGAGGAGAGTGAATGGGCCGCCGGCTTTCTGCGGCTGGTCTGCAATAAGCGGAGGACCTTCGCGGGGCCGGGGCTTTTTGCCAGGGGAGCGGCCTACATGGCCTGCGATACCCTCCAGGAAACCAGCTCCTACCCTTATGTGTGTCTCTGTGAGGGGAGGCTGTCGTCCACCATCAGCATGCAGGTGAACCATGAGGGGAGGGAGAGGCAGCTGGTCCTGGCCTCTGCGGGAAGCGACTGGTATGAGGCGAGGGCTTCGGCTTCCCTCATCCTGGATAATACGAACCAGCTGGAGTTCATGGTGACGCCGGTGGGGCGGGGGAGGCAGACGAAGCTGGCCATTTCCCTGGCGGAGTTTCCGGCCAGGCCCAACAAGACCACCAGGGTGGAGGTCATTGCGGCTTTCCTGAGCGAAAACCGGGTCAGTATCCGGGTCATCGACCGGGGCTTCGGAGAATTTTTCCCGGAATCGGGCCAGATGATCCGGGAGGATTTTCAGATTTAACTTACCGGACACCAAAAGCGCGGGCGCGGTCCGGCAGGCGGTACCGATGTGAGGCGGAAGAGGACAGTATGAGCGGATTGATCTTATGCAGCAATAAAAGAGTGAAAAATCCATACCCGGTGGACGAGCTGGGGATCTCCCTCCATTCCGGGGAGGAGCTTTGTTATTTTATCTACAACTACGTGTTCCTGCTGGAGCCGGACTTCATCAATGAGCATCTTCTTTATTTTATCCGGGCGGAGCTGGGGATGGAGAAGCTGGAGGAGAAGATCCGGAAATGGGTCGCGGACCGGGCGGATATGGCCCAGGTCCTCTATATGATCCTGCAGGACATCCATTATTACAGCGAGTCGGAGCTGGGCGCCTTCAAGGCCCAGCTGGAATGGATCCGGCGGGCGAAGCCTTCGGAGCGGGTCAAGAAAAAGGCGGATTATCTGCTGCAGAAGCGCAAGTACGCGGCGGCGATCCAGCTTTACGACGCCATTGCGGCCGGGGAGCCGGACAAGGGGATGACGAGAGAATTCATGGGGGCCCTCTACCACAACAAGGGGGTGGCCTGTGCCGGGCTGTTTGAATCGGAGCGGGCCCTGGAATGCTTTGAGAAGGCATACGAGCATCTGGAGCGGGAGGAGATCTTAAAGGAGATCTACATGCTCTGCCAGATGGACGAGGCCGCAGAGCTCCCGGAGGCCATGATGCTGGCGGTCCCGGCGGAGCAGCAGTTCAAGTGGAGGGAGGAGTACGAGACCCTCTGCAAACACCTCAGATACTCCGGCCGGGCAAAGGCCGTGGGGGAGCTGTGGGAAAAGGACTCCGTCCGCCGGAAAGCGGGGGTCCAGGAGCTTTTGACCCAGTGGAAGCAGGAATACAGGGAGATGGCAAAGCTATGAACATCGCACTGATCGGATTCATGGGCGTGGGAAAGACGACGGTCTCCCGTGCTCTCGCTAAATTGTCGGGAATGCCGGAGGCGGATGTGGACCGGCACATCGTGGAGAAAGAGGGCCGTCCCATTCCGGAGATCTTCGCTTCGGACGGGGAAGCCGCCTTCCGGGATATGGAGACGGCCGCCATCCGGGAGCTCTGCGGCGGAGGAAGGATTCTCTCCTGCGGCGGCGGCGCGGTGCTCAGGCCGGAGAACGTAAAGCTCCTCAAGGAAAACGGGGTCATTGTCCTCCTGACCGCCGGGCCGGAGACAGTCCTTAAGCGGGTGGGCGACGGGACGAGCCGGCCGGCTCTGGGCGGCGTGGTGACCCTCGAACACATCGCGGAGCTCATGGAGAGGCGGCGGGCCGCCTATGAGGCCGCCGCCGACCTGACGGTGGCCACCGACGGGCGTACGCCGGAGGAGATCGCGGAGGAGATCCTTGGGAGGAGGGATATCATGTCCGAAGCATTGGCTCAGACCGTTGGTCATACCGAAAAAGATTATTATGACCTTCCGGAGAATGTCCGGTCAGAATTGATCGACGGTCAGTTTTATGATATGACCGCACCGAACAGGATGCATCAGAAAATCTTAAATTTTTTAAACACGGAAATCAATATTTATATCCGTGCTAAAAAAGGAGTCTGTGAAGTTTATCCGGCTCCATTTGCCGTCAGATTATTTGAGGACAATGATAAGACAGTGGTGGAGCCGGATATCAGCGTGATCTGCGATCCGGACAAATTGACGGACAGAGGCTGTACCGGAGCGCCGGATTGGATCATTGAAATTATTTCTCCCAGCCCCTCCAGTCATGATTATGTGCGGAAATTAAATCTTTATCTGAATGCCGGAGTAAGGGAATACTGGATCGTTGATCCCCGCAGCGACAGGATTTTTGTGTATCACCTGGAAAAAGCGGATTTTGAGGTGGAGACCTACTCTTTCCGGGATAAGATAAAAGTCCATATTTATGACGACCTGTCTATCGATTTCCAGAAGCTATGGAGCTGAGCTTCACAGCGCGTCCAGGATCTGCTTCAGGATCCCTGCGGGGAGCTGGCCGGGGGCGGACGCCTCTCCTGCGGTGCCGAAGGTCAGGCAGGAGCCGGTGAGGGCTCCGCTGACGCGGCTTACGGCCCCGAGTTTTCCCATGGACATGGTGATGACCGGGCAGCTCAGGGTGTCGGCGGCCGTCCTCGTGGCGGAGAGAAGGGTCAGCACGTCCTGTCCGCAGTTTGGCATGACCGCCGCCTTGGCAAGGTCGGCTCCCAGGGCTTCCATCAGGGAGAGCCGCCTAAGCAGTTCATCCCCGGGCGGGGTCCTTTGGAAATCGTGGCTGGAGAGGATCACCCGGCAGCCGCGGGCCTGGGCAAAAGAAATGACCGGCTCAAGAAGGCGGCGGTCCGGAGCCGGCTCCGCCTGCACGCCTGTTTTTGTCTGTGCGGAAAGCTCTGTCTGCCTGTCTGTTCCTGTCTGCCCGTCAGTTTTTGTTTGTGCCGGCTCTGCCCCAGTGAAAAGCTCCAGGTCCAGAAGGTCTGCGAGGCCGCTTCCGGCCGCCGTCCGGCAAAGCTCCAGATAAGCTTCGTCGGAGAGGGCGCGGTCGCCGCCTTCTTTTTTTGTGCGGAAGGTGAAGAGGAGGAGGGTGTCCGGGAGCCGTTTCCTCAGCGCGGCCAGGACAGGGAGGACGGCCCCGGGTTCGGTGACGGCCTCGTAATAGTCGGCCCGCCATTCGGCCACGTCCGCCGGCAGACGGGAAATCTTCTCTGCCGCCTTTAGGATCTCGTTTTCGGTCCGGCCGGTGATGGGGATGCAGATCTTCGGGACTCCGTCCCCAAAAGTCGTATGTTTTATGGTGAGAGGGTTCATGGTGTTCTCCTTTTGGCACTTCAAAGGTCAGAGGGAGGCCCGGATCTCTTCTGTGATCCTGGGGATCAGGTCGTCGGGCAGCGCAGTGTCCAGGAAAAACTCGCAGGCGTATTTCGCCTGGGCCACCAGCATGGAGAGGCCGGTGACGCCTTTCATGCCGAGGGCCTTTGCCTGGGCGGTCAGCCTGGTCTCTCCGGGATTGTAGATCACGTCCAGTACGGCCTCGCAGCCTGAGAAGGGCGCCAGGTCCAGGGGGGAGGCGTCCACGGCGGGATACATGCCCACGGGGGTGGTGTTGACGATCAGTGCGGCGTCCCTGTGGAGGGAAATGCATTCCTCATAGGTGACGGCATCTCCCTTTCCGGTGCGGCTGATGGAGATCACCTTGGCCGCTCCCTGTCTTTTGAGGACCGCCAGGATGGCGGCGGAGGCGCCACCCGTGCCGAGGACCAGGACTTTTTTCCCGGAGGCGCTTATCCCCGCCTCCTTCATCATGTAGGCGAAGCCGGAAAAGTCGGTGTTGTGCCCCACGAGGCGTCCGTCTTTGTTGACGATGGTGTTGACGGCCCCGATGGCAGCGGCGTTTTCGTCCATCTCGTCCAGGTAAGGGATCACGTCTTTTTTGTAGGGGATCGTCACGTTGACGGCCTTAAACGCCTTCTGCTCCATAAAGACAGGGAACTCCTCTCTTGTGAGGGGGCAGAGGTCATAGGTGTAGTCTGCAAGTTTTTCGTGTATCTGTTTGGAGTAGCTGTGTCCCAGCTTCTCTCCGATCAGGCCGTATTCCATAGGTCATTACCTCGCTGTTTGGTTACATTTTATTTATTATAGCAGGTATTTGGACATGGTGTAAAGATGTTATTGGATCCCCAGGCGGGTTATGATTGACAAACCGCTGGGAGGTCGCTTATAATACCCACAGATAGGGGAGTAGTTGGCGCCTTTCGGCGTAGCGAAGTCAACATGCTGATGCGCAGGGATGCGGTTATCTGGCTTTGTTTTAAATAATGAGACTTATCTGTACGTTTTTTGTGCAGATAGGTCTTTTTTATCATATTAGGATTCTATTTTTACGACTAAAGACAGGGGCGTCTTTATTCTCCGTGAGAGACATAGGATAAAGCAGAGAGGTTTTGAGAGACTAAAGGAGAATGCTTATGGCGGTTTGGGAATTGTTTTTCATTGCGGTGGGGCTTTCCATGGACGCATTTGCGGTATCCGTCTGCAAGGGATTGTCCATGCAGAAGATGTGCTGGAAAAATGCGTGGCTGGCGGGAGTTTATTTCGGGGGCTTTCAGATGCTCATGCCTCTGGCGGGGTATCTGCTGGGCACCGGCTTTCAGGATAAGATCACCAGCATTGACCATTGGATCGCCTTCATCCTTCTGGGGGCCATCGGGGTCAACATGATTAAGGAATCCTTTTCGGGCGAGGCGGAGGGGGACTGCTCCTTTGACGTGAAGACCATGCTCCTGCTGGCAGTGGCCACCAGCATCGACGCCCTGGCGGTGGGGGTGACTTTTGCGTTCTTGCGGGTGGATATTCTTCCGGCTGTGGCGCTGATCGGGGCCACGACGTTCGTGCTGTCGGCGGCGGGCGTGCGGGTGGGAAACGTGTTTGGCAGCAGGTACAAGTCGAAGGCGGAGCTTGCGGGGGGAGTGATTTTGATTTTTATGGGAACGAAAATCCTGCTGGAGCACTTGGGCGTGTTTTAAGACTGTGCATTCCAGGCGATGGGAGGTTGGCGGAGTGAGAATCGAATGGGAATATATGGAGCTTTCCGGAGGCGTCCGCATTTTGCGGGCTTTGGGGGAGGCGGAATGCCTGGAGGTTCCGGAGGAGATCGGGGGACTTCCCGTGACGGAGATTGGCCCCTATGCCTTTTCGTCGGCAGAGCTTCCCCGCAGATTTTGGGTGGGTGAGGAGAAGAAACGGCGAACCCAGACGGGAGAATGGGAAGTTCGGAGCGGCGTTTTTCACGAAGGCGTTCCTGACGGGGGCAGTCTGGGAGCGGGGGCTCTGGCGGGAAGCCGTCTTCGGGCCGTTCGTCTGCCCGCCTCGCTGCGGGTGATCGGGGATTATGCGTTTTACGGATGCAGGGAACTAAAGGGGATTGCATTTGCTGATTCGCTGGAACGGATCGGGAGCGGCGCCTTTATGGGATGCTCCGGGGTGGACAGGCTGGAGTGTTTGGAGGCGGGCGCCGGGGGCCGTGGGCTGTACCAGATGCTCTCCGAGCTTCGCTATGCCATGGAGGTCGTCATCCGGCGCCGGGAGGACGAGGTGGCGCTCATGGTGCCGGAGTATTATGAATCCTCGGTGGAGAATATTCCCGCCCGGATTCTGGAGCTTCATTATCAGGGGACGGGCTACCGTTACCGCCAGTGTTTCCGGGACGGATCCCTGGATTACCGGTCCTATGACGATTTGTTTGGCCTGGCGGAGAGCCAGGAGCCGCCGGAGGTGCTGGCGAGGCTGGCTTACGACCGGCTTCGGTATCCAGAGGGGCTTTCCGGTGAGGCGAGGAAAGTGTATCTGGAGTGGTTTAGTGCCAATGTCCAGGAGGCCGGGGAATATTTTCTGAAAAGGGACGACCTTCCGGCGATTTCCCTGGTCTGCGAGGCGGGGGGTTTTGAGGGCAAGGCGAAAAGAAGGTGTAAAAAGGGAGGCAATGACGAGGGCCGGAGGATAGTGGCTGACGGGGCGGGAGATTTCTATATGGCGTCCATGGGGGAACATGTTCTTGGGGAAATGGAATCAGAACAGGGCGGCGAGACGGGAGAAGGCTCCGGATGTGGGGAAGGCATCGAATATGGGAAAGGCTTCGGATCCGGGGCAGGTTCCGAAGCCTCGCTGGATGTGCTGCTGGAAATGGCAGGCCGCATGGGACGGGCAGAAATTGTAAGCTATTTGATGGATTACCGTCACAGGAAGCAGGGGAGCGGTCGGCGGAAGGTGTTTGAGCTGTAGGTCCCGGGCCGGGCAATGCAGCTGTTTTTAAAGGAGTGTCAGGAAGTAGAGAGTGTATCCGCATAGCATGAGGAGCCCATGGCGGCGCAGGAGCTTCCGTTCTCTTAAAGAACAGGCGAGAAGCAGAAGGGCCGCCGCCCCGGAAATCAGATTGTCGGACAGGAAGTCCGTTCCATAGGGCACCGGGGTCACCAGGGCGGAGGCGCCGATGACGAAGAGAAGATTGAAAATGTTGCTGCCCACGATATTTCCGATGGCGATGTCCGCATTTCCTTTCCTGGCGGCCGTCACGGAGGTGAAGAGTTCCGGCAGGGAGGTTCCCAGAGCCACGACGGTGAGGCCGATGAACCGTTCGCTGATCCCGAAGATCCGGGCCAGAGAGGAGGCGGCTTCCACGGTCACGCTGCTTCCGGCCACGATCATGAAAAGTCCGGCAGCGGTGAGAAGGAGAAGAAACGACCATGATTTCTGAATCCGGGAACGGGAGGTATTTCTGCTTGTCTTTCCTGCCATAGGCAGCGGGGGTTGCGATTTTGGCCGGGATTCTGCGAGACGCACTATGTCGGCGTTTTGCCGGAGCTTTGTCATAACCAAAAGGCAGATAAGATATGCGGCGAACAGGAGGATCAGCAAGGCCCCGTCGGCAGTGCCGATTGTCTGGTCTAAGCCCTGGGCAAAAAGCAGGGCGGTTGCAAGGAGCAGGAAGGGAAGATCCCGCCTGATGGTGGAAGCTTCAACTGCCAGGGGAGTGACTACGGCGGAGAGTCCCAGGATGATCAGGATGTTTAAAATATTGCTTCCCATGACATTTCCGATGGTGATATCCGCATTTCCTTTCAATGCCGCCGAGATGCTGACTGCGGCTTCCGGCGCACTGGTCCCCATGGCAACAATGGTGAGACCGATGATGAGCTGCGGAATCCTGAATTTTTCTGCCAGCCCGGCGGCACCGTCCACAAACCAGTCTGCGCCTTTTACCAGCAGGGCGAAGCCCGCCGCCAATAATAATGTCTGTAATCCGATTTCCATAATGAGTTCCTCCTTTTTCCGGCAGATGCCTGTTTTGGCAAAATCTCCGCTGTGGTAAAGCGTAAAAAGAGCGAGATCCTGCCGTTATTCATAACAGCAAAGTCTCGCTATTTCATCACGAAGCCGGATTCTTGAGGAATCGTACTGACGGCCAGGCAAACACAGAGCGTCTGTGCAAGCTACTCCCTTTGTTACAATCAATATATCCGTTTTCCGGCAGAGTGTCAACCGGAAATTTAGAAGAAAGGGGATTTGGGATGAGGTTATTGTTTAAACAACGGTTTTTTTCCTGGTTTGACAGCTATGATATCTATAGCGAGGAGGGGAATGTCCTCTATGTGGTGAAGGGGCAGTTGTCCTGGGGGCATTGTCTGAAAATCTACGATGAAAAAGGATATGAGGTCGGGACGGTAAAGGAGAGGGTTCTCACGTTTCTGCCGAAATTTGAACTGTATCTTGGGGATGATTACGTGGGATGTATCAGCAAGGAGTTCGCTCTGTTTCGACCGAGATATCACATTGACTGTAATGGCTGGCAGATCGAGGGAAATTTTCTGGAGTGGGATTATTCCATCGTCGGTCCGGATGGTTTTTTAGTGGCGGAAATTTCCAAACAGGTATTTAACTGGACGGATACCTATGTGATCGACGTGGCCCGGCCCCAGGACGCACTTTGCGCTCTGATGTTCGTGCTGGCTGTCGACGCCGAGAAATGCTCCAGGAACGATTAGAAAACAAGCGGAAATTGCCTCTCAAGTGGACGAAAATCGGTTAAAAATAAAACAATTCTTCGAATTTTTTGTCCAGGGCAATGCAGAGGATCAGGGCCAGTTTTGCCGTCGGGTTGAACTGGCCGGTCTCAATGGAGCTGATGGTGTTTCTGGACACGCCCACCAGCTCGGCCAACTGGGCCTGGGAGAGTTTCTTCTCTGTCCGGGCTTTTTTCAGGTTGTTTTTTAATACTAATTTGTCGTCCACGCTGTCACCGCCTTATCTGATTGTCCAGGTTCTATAGTAAACGACAAAAAATTTATGTCGTCTGCTATATTTTTTGCATGGCTTCGGTCAGTGCCCCATAAAGAACCGGACGGCGGCGAAAATGGCGATGGCGAAGGTGACAAGCGCCATGATCAGATGGAAGCTTTCTTTTGTTTTTGCATAGCAGTAGGCTCTCCCGGCGCACACGGAGATGCACACGGTGGCGCACAGATCCATCATGGGCTGGCCGTTCATGTCCCGGATGTAGGAGAAGACGGCGGCGCTCACCACCATTGCCAGATAAGTCCACCGCATGGACATGTTCCAGACCTGTTTTTCCAGTTCGTCGTTCTTTTCATTTCTGCTTCTTCTTAAGATTTCTTCCTTTTCCATAGTTTTCTCCTTCCAGAGAGGGGACCGCCCCTAAAATCCTTCTTGCAAAATTGCCAAGTATACTTGGTGTTTCCATTGTAAATCTGCCAAGTATGCTTGTCAACCAGTGTTTTCACAGCGCCTCTATTTTACAGGCATGCTCCTTCGTCTTTTTGTCATAGCTGATGCCGACTGCCAGGATCTTTCCGGTATATTTGGGAGCTTCTCCCAGCTTCCCTTTTAAGCGCAGGGCATAATTTTTTTCTTTGATCTGGCGGATGGCCTCATCCGGCGTGCTGTTGACCTTCAGTTCCAGGATCAGGGCGTCTGTACCTTTTCGCTCCGGATAAAAGATAAAGTCCACGTAGCCTTCCCCGGCCTTGTCCTCCCGCTCCACCCGGTATTTGTCTCTGGCGGCCAGGTAGACCAGATTGACCAGGGCCGACAGCTCGGCCTCGCTGTTGTAGGAGAGGATGGGCGATTCGGTGTCGTGGGCAAATTTTAGGATCCGGCACATGGTTTCCGTGTCGCCGGAGAGGGTCGCCTTAAGCATCCGCTCGGATTCCTTCGCCAGGGCATGAACGTAGCCGAGGCTTTTGTTTGACAGGAGCAGCTCGTCGAACCGGTCCATCAGCTCCCGGTTGGGAATGGACACGGCCCCGTCCTCGTAGGTGAGGAGGCCGTAAACCACCATGGCGGAGAAGATCTGGTTTTTGGTCTCAAGCTCCGGGGCGGTGGCGGCGTATCCCTGCAGCTTGATCTCCACGGGCTCCCCGGTTACCATCAGGGCCAGGTCTTCCCGGACGTCCTCGACGTTGTTGCGGACATAGTAGAAGATCTCGTCGTAGGGGCCGGAGCTGGTCCAGTAATTGCTGATCTGGTTGTCCGTGAGGGCGCAGGCGACGGAACGGGGATTGTACACCCGCTCACCGGCCGCCGTGTGGTAGCCGTCGTACCAGAGGGCCAGTTCTTCCCTGGTGATCCTGGAATTTGGGGTCTGTTCCAGATAGGTCTCGAACAGGCGGTCCACTTCTGCGTCAGAGAAGCCGAAGTATTCGCTGAATTTCACTTTGGTGGCCATGTCGTACTCCACGAACATGTTTAATTCGGAGCCGCTGGAATATTTGGCGATGGGCAGGACGCCGGTCATGTAGGCCAGCTCCACGTAAGGCTGTCCTTTCAACAGGTCCCGCAGGAATTGCAAGTAACGTTTCTGATCCTTTTCCGTGATGAAGTCTTTGTGGAAGATGGCGTCCCATTCGTCCATGACGAAGAGAAAGGGGGACTTTTTGTAGTCGCATGCGGCCTGCAGGTTGTCCCAGACGGAGCCATCCACGTCGACCCTTGACGCAGGGAAGGCCTCGGCCAGATCTTGATTGATGCCGTTCTGGATGCGGTGGATGTACTGGTCGTAGCTGTCACAATCTCTTGGCAGGCGGCTGAAATCGATGTAGATCACGTCGTGGCGGTTTAAATGCTCCGGATAATGGCGGTTTTTCGCAATGGCGAGGCGGCCGAAGAGGGCCGCTCCGTCCGGTGTTTTCTGGAAAAAGGCGGCGAGCATGTTGGCCATGACGCTCTTGCCGAAACGTCTGGGCCTGGTGATGCAGAAATACCGCTGTTCTGTTCCGAGAAAAGGGATCAGCTCGCCGATCATCGGGGACTTGTCCACGAAGAAGGCGGAACCCGCCGTGCTTTTGTAATTTTGAAACGGAGCGCTGCTGTTTAAAAACATTCCCATATGCATGCCTCCTCCTGGCGGTTATTTAGAGAAAGTATACCACATTCTTTCCGTCGCTTCCATAGATGCCGGCAGGATTTTCTTGCAAGTCCGCCGCAAATAGGGCATAATAGGAAATAGCGTCAGGTAATTGCGAAATTTAAAATTGCCTGGGAAGTGGTGTGGAGGGACGGAAGATGATCGAGGACGTGCGGAAGAAATTGTTTGCCTTGACGGATGAGGATTTTAAGGCTTTTAACGAGAAATTGGTGCCCGGGACGGGCGAGACCATCGGCGTGCGGGTCCCGAAGGTGCGGGAACTGGCGAGGGAGCTGGCGAAGGAGGACGCGGAGGGGTTTTTAAATGAGATGGAGGCGGCGGACGGGGACAGCTTTTATCAGGAGGAGCGGATGCTCCAGGGGATGGTGATCGGTTATGCGAAGCTGTCCCTTGCGGAACGGTTTCGGCGGCTGGACGCCTGGGTGCCCCGGATCAACAGCTGGGCGGTCTGCGACTGCGGCAACAGCACCCTGAAGTTCATGAAAAAGTATCCGGAGGAATGCTTTGCCTACGTCTGTAAATATCTGGAGAGCGAGAGGGAGTACGAGGTCCGCTTTGCGGCGGTGACCCTGATGGAGCATTTCGTCACGGAGGATTTTATTGACCGGCTGCTGGAGATTTACCGGAAGGTCTGCCATGAGGGCTATTATGTGAAAATGGCCGTGGCCTGGGCCGTGTCGGTCTGCTACGTGAAGTTCCCGGAAAAGACCAGGGTGCTTTTGGAAAGGGAGAGCGAGGAAGCCGGGGGCCTCCCGGACTGGACCCACAACAAGGCCATCCAGAAGATCCGGGAGTCCAGGAGGGTCTCCCCGGAGGAGAAGGAAGCGCTGAACCGTTTGAAGAGGAAGTAAGAAAACAGAGTTTCTTCCCGGATATTCGGGAAAGCGAAAAATGCGGAAACCTGTCAGATGGAGGGAGGGGACTCGGCGATGTCGCGGAGATTGTCTGAGACGTGGGACGGGATCGGGAAAGAGATCCTGGGGACCGCCCGCAATGAATTGTATCTGAATATGCGGTTTCTGGACCTGGCCCTTAGCAGTCTGCGGTATCAGATGGACACGGAGGCGCGGACGGCGGGCACCGACGGCTATGTGATCTATTTTGAGCCCTACGGGCTTTCGGAGTTGTTTGAGAGGGACAGGACGGGCCTTAACCGGTTGTATCTCCACATGGTGCTCCACTGCCTGTTCCGGCATCTGACGAGGCGGGGGGCCAGGAGGGAGGACCTCTGGCACCTGGCCTGTGATATTGCGGCGGAGTCCATGATCGACTATCTGGGGAAACGGAGTGTCCGAAAGGCCGTGCCGCCGGAACGGGCCCTGGTTTATAAGGAGCTTTCGGGGCGGCTTTCGGTGCTCACGGCGGAGGGAGTCTACCACGTCCTCCATGAGTGGGAGCTTTCCGGGGAGCAGAAGGAACGGCTCTCGGAGCTGTTTTTGGTGGACGACCATGGATTCTGGCCGAAGGAGGACGGGGAGAGGCCGCCGGAGGCGGTCTCGGAGCTTGACAGACGCTGGCAGGACATTGCCGATAAGATGGAGACGGAGGCGGAGACCTTCGGGCGGGAGAGGGGCGAGGATCCAGGCGGACTTTTGGAGCAGGTGAAGCTCCGGAATAAAAGACGGCAGGATTACCGGGCATTTCTCCGGAAGTTTTCGGTGTGGCGGGAGGAGATGCGCATCGACGAGGATTCTTTCGACCAGGGCTTTTACAGCTACGGACTGCGCCTTTACGGGAACCTGCCCCTGATCGAGCCGCAGGAGTTTAAGGAGACGAAAAAGATACAGGAGTTCGTCATTGCCGTCGACACCTCCATGTCCTGCTCCGGAGAGCTGGTGAGAGCCTTTCTCTCGGAGACCTGCGGTATTTTATTCCAGACAGAAAGCTTTTTTAAGAAGGTGCGGATCCACGTGATCCAGTGTGACGATCAGGTGCAGGAAGACGCAGTGATCACCGACACGGACGGGCTTTCGGATTTTATGGAGCGGTTCGAGGTGAAGGGCGGAGGGGGCACGGATTTCCGGCCGGTCTTCGCCCATGTGGAAGCCCTGCGGGAGCGGGGGGAGCTTAAGCGGCTCAAGGGGCTTTTGTATTTTACCGACGGGAAGGGGGTCTACCCGGCGAAGCGGCCGGATTATGACGTGGCCTTTTTGTTCATGAAAGAGGACTATACGGACGTGTCCGTCCCGGCCTGGGCCATGCGGCTGGTCCTCACGGAGCCGGACCTCGCCGGGGAGGAGAAGCGGCTGGATGCGGATATCCGTTTTGTATAAATAATTTCTACCTGTGCGGTCGGAATATTGGATTCCGTCTTCGTCAGGGAACAGCCCATTTGAAGCAGACGATAGGCAGATTTTGCAGATTTTGCGAGCATAGCGTCATCGAACCGGCTGACCCGTTTTGATGGAAGCAGGTTTGATGACAATAGGCGGCGCAGCAAAATCAAAAAATCAACGTGTCTGCGAAATGGGCTGTTCCCTGACGGAGACATGGAAAACCTTTCACCGCACAGGTGGAATAATTTTGGGAAGGAAGTCATTCGGTGAATATCAAACGGGCTAAGGAAGAGATCAAAAATACCATTGAGGCGTACCTGTTAAAGGATGATTTCGGGGAATACGTGATCCCCGCCGTCCGCCAGAGGCCGGTGCTCCTCATGGGGCCTCCGGGGGTGGGGAAGACGCAGATCATGGAGCAGGTCGCCAGGGAATGCGGGATCGGCCTGGTGTCCTACACCATCACTCACCATACCAGGCAGAGCGCCGTGGGGCTGCCTTTTATCCGGGAAAAGGATTACGGCGGGAGCAGGTATTCGGTGACGGAGTACACCATGAGCGAGATCATCGCTTCTGTCTATGAGCGGATGGAGCGGACGGGTATCCGGGAGGGGATCCTCTTTATCGACGAGATCAACTGTGTGTCGGAGACCATGGCGCCCATGATGCTCCAGTTTTTGCAGTGCAAGACTTTTGGGAATCAGAGGGTGCCGGAGGGCTGGGTCATCGTGGCGGCGGGGAATCCGCCGGAGTATAATAAGTCGGTGCGGGATTTTGACGTGGTGACGCTTGACCGGGTAAAGCGTCTGGACGTGGAGGCGGACTATCCGGTCTGGAAGGAATACGCCTACCGGGAGAAGCTTCACGGCGCGGTCATCTCCTATCTGGACATCCGGCGGGAACATTTTTACCGGGTGGAGACGACGGTGGACGGGGTTCTCTTTGCCACGGCCAGGGGCTGGGAGGATCTGTCCCAGATCTTGTATGTCTATGAACGGCTCGAAAAGCCGGTGGATGCCCAGGTGGTGGGGCAGTATATCCAGTTCCCGAAGATCGCCAGGGATTTTGCCAATTATCTGGAGCTGTATTACAAGTATCACCGAGATTACCGGGTGGATGAGGTGCTGGCGGGGAACCCTTCTCCCCAGGCGGTTTCCAAACTGCATTTTGCGGAGTTTGACGAGCGGTTTGCGGTCATGGGACTGCTTCTTTCCAGGCTTTCGGAGGATTTTAAATGCTGTTATCTGGAGGAAGCCTTTGTGACGGAGCTGTTCGGGCGGCTGAAGGCACTTAAGCAGAAGCTTTCCGGAGAAATGGGATGTGGAGAAGCGGGGGAGGCTTCTGCTTCTGTGGCCGGCGTGGTCCGGGAGGAACGGCTCCTCATGGAGGAACGGTTTGAGCGGGACCGGGAGGCGGGGCGGCTTGACCGGGAGGCGGAGCAGACGGCCCGCAGGCTCATTTCCTGGCTGGGGAAGATGGAAGGGGCTTCCGATTTTGAGGAGGTGCGGGCTTCTTTCACAAAGGAGGCGGATCTCAGGGAGCGGCTCGTGGAAGAGACCGCCGGAAAGCTGGAGTGTGCCTTTGATTTTCTGGAGGCGGCCTTCGGGGAGGGCCAGGAGCTGATCCTGTTCGTCACGGAGCTCACGGCGGGATTCTTCAGCGCCTGGTTCATCCGGGAGAATGGATGTGACCGGTATTACAAATATAACCGCGGGCTTCTGTTCGCCGAGCGGCATAAGGCGATCCATGAGAAGATCGAGGCGGCGAAGGACGAGATGACGGGAGCGGGGCTTAGATAAGGAAAGGTGGAACGATGCTTTATTTGGAATGCTATTCGGGAATCAGCGGGGACATGACGGTGGCGGCGCTCCTGGATCTGGGGGCCGACCGGGAAAAGCTTCTGGAGGGGCTTGCCAGTCTGGGACTCTCCGGCTATGAGGTGAAGATCGGCCGGAGGGTGAAATGCGGCGTGGAAGCCTGCAGCTTTGACGTGGAGCTTGCCGGGGACGAGGACGGCGGCAGCCATGATTATGTGGAATATGAGCATAGGCAGGGGAACGGCCATGAGCACCAGCATGGGCATGGGGAAAGCCGTGGGCATCTGCATGCGCATGAGCATGAGGACGGTCATGAGCATACACATGGGCACCTGCATGCGCATGAGCATGAGGACGGCCATGAGCATACGCATGGGCACCTGCATGCACATGAGCATGAGGACGGCCATGAGCATACAAACGGGCAGGGATACAGCCATGAACACGGGCACAGCCATATGCATGAATACGGAGATGGCCATGGCCATGAGCACGGGCATGTCCACCGGAATCTGGGGGATATCACTGAGATCATCCGCCGTTCGGGCATGACGGAGCGGGCGAAGGAGACGGCGCTCCGGATTTTCGGGATCGTGGCGGAGGCGGAGGCCAAGGTCCACGGGAAGGATATTTCGGAGGTGCATTTCCACGAGGTGGGGGCGGTGGACTCCATCGTGGACATTGCGGCCGCGGCTATCTGTCTGGATGATCTGGACATTACGGAGGCGGTGGTCTCGGAGATCTGCGAGGGGAGCGGCCATGTCCACTGCCAGCACGGCATTCTCCCGGTCCCGGTTCCGGCGGTCATGGCCGTCGCCGAGGCCCGCGGGCTTTTCCTGAGAATGACGGACACCAGGGGGGAGATGGTGACGCCCACCGGGGCGGCCATTGCGGCGGGCGTCCGGACCAGGGAGCGTCTGCCGGAATCGTTCCGTATCCTTAAAACGGGAATAGGGGCCGGGAAAAAGGATTTCCCGAAGGCCAACATCCTGCGGGCCTGTCTGATCGAGGAGCGCCCGGAAAGCGGGAGTGGCCGGAGGCCGGGAGACGGCCCGGGAGCCGGGGATGGCCGGGAGGCGGGTGTCTGCCCGGGAGCCGAGGACGGGCTCTGGATGCTGGAGACCAATATTGACGACGCCACCGGGGAGGCGCTGGGCTATGTGATGGAGCGGCTCTTTGCGGCGGGGGCCAGGGACGTGTGCTATCTCCCGGCGTTTATGAAGAAGAACCGGCCGGCCTGGCTGATGAAGGTGGTCTGCGACGAAGGAAAGCGGGAAGCGTTGGAGGATATCATTTTCCGGCATACCACCACCATCGGCATCCGGCGATATCCGATCCTCAGGACGGTCCTTCCCAGGAAGATCCGCACGGTGGAAACCTCCTACGGGCCGGCCAGGGTCAAGGAGGTGCGGCGGGGGGAGCTTGCCTTCTGCTATCCGGAATATGAAGATGTGGCCCGGTATGCGGACAGTTCGGGAAAGCCTTTTCAGGACATTTATGAAGAGATCAGACGGCAGGCGGAGGCGTTTTGATATGTACGATTTTATGGACAAAAAAGAGAAGCTTGAGGAGCTTTTGCGGGATGCGGTGAAAAAAGGGGTTTGCATTGCCTTTTCCGGAGGCGTGGACAGCAGCCTTCTCCTGGCGGCGGCCTGCAGGGAGCAGAGACGGTCCGGGGGAACGGTGTTCGGGGTCATGTTTGACACGTTTCTCCACACGAAGGGGGACGAGGAGGCGGCCAGGAAGGTCTCCATGGAATGCGGTGCCGATTTTGCGGTGCTTCCGGTCAACGAGCTGGATAATCCGGCGATCCTGGATAACCCGGCGGACCGTTGCTATCAGTGTAAAAAATATCTGTTTGCCCGGCTAAAGGAATTCGCCGAAAAGCATGAGTGCGCCGTGGTCATGGACGGCACCAATGCGGACGATCCGAAGGCGTACCGACCGGGACTTAAGGCCCTCTCGGAGCTGGGAATTTTAAGTCCTTTAAAGGAGGCCGGTTTTACCAAGGGGGACGTGCGGCGCATGGCGGAGGAATTCGGGATCTCGGCGGCGGGAAAGCCCTCCAACTCCTGCCTTGCCACCAGGCTTCCCTACGGGGAACGGCTGGATGCAAAGGTATTAAGGCAGATCGCCGCAGGGGAGGAGTACCTTTCGGAACTGGGCTTCGGGACGGTGCGGATCAGGCTTCACGGGCCGGTGGCCAGGATTGAGATTTTGCCGGAGCAGTTTTCCCTCTTCTTAAATTTGAGGGAGGACATTGTGGCGAGACTTAAGGAGCTTGGATTTCTTTACATTACGCTGGACGTGGAGGGCTTCCGCTCCGGCAGCATGGACTTGGGAAGGTAATTGTGAAGTCGGGAAATATGGACTTAGGGACGGAGAGGTGAAGATCGGATATGGAGGTCAGGGAACTTTTGGAACAGGTGAAGGCGGGGGAACTCTCTGTGGAGGAGGCGGAGATCATGATGGGGGCACAGGAGTATGAGGACATCGGCTGTGCCAAGATTGATTTTCACCGGAGTGCGCGCCGGGGATTCGGTGAGGTGATCTTCTGCCAGGGGAAGAAGCTGGACCACCTGGTCCGCATTTACGAGAGCTTCCGGGACCGGGGCGTGAACGTCATGGGCACCAGGGCTTCGGCGGAGCAGTATGAGGCGGTGCGTCTTGCGGTGCCGGAGGTGGGCTACGACGAGGTTTCCGGTGTGCTTAAATATGAGCCGCACCCGGCGGAGCGGAAGGGGCTGGTGGCGGTCTGTACCGGAGGGACGGCGGATATTCCCGTGGCGGAGGAGGCAGCCCAGACGGCGGAGTTCCACGGGAGCCGGGTGCTCCGGGTATTTGACGTGGGGGTGGCCGGGATCCACCGGCTCTTCTCCAAAATTGAGGAGATCCGGAAGGCCAACTGTATCGTGGCGGTGGCGGGGATGGAGGGCGCCCTGGGCGGCGTCATCACGGGGCTGGTGGACAAGCCGGTCATCGCCGTTCCGACTTCTGTGGGTTATGGGGCCGGGCTTAACGGGATCGCGCCCCTTCTGTGCATGCTCAATTCCTGCGCTGAGGGGATGGCCGTGGTCAACATCGACAATGGGTTCGGCGGCGGGTACATGGGGGCGCAGATCAACAGGTTGGTGTGTGGGAGGGAGTGACGGAAGAGGACCGGCCGCTTTTTAGGAGGCTGTTTTCGGGGCCGTCCGCCGGCTTCTCCACGCAGACACGTTCGGTTTGAACGATTTCCCTGCGCCGCCGATCGCAGGCAATTTTGCCTCCATCAAACCGGGTCGGCGAAAATTGCCTGCGCTATGCTCGGGAAATTCGTCCAAACCTCCTATTGTCTGCTTAGGAGAAGCCGGCGGACGGCCCCGGGAAAAGTCGGCTGAAAAAGCGGCCGGTCCTCTTCCTGACGGTCGGGGGGCTGAAGGGAAAGTGGCACTTTGGCAGATGAAGATGCTATATATGTTTATATTCAAATAAACCACTTTCATTCATGGTGGTATCTGCAATGCTGATCTGGGCGATGAGATCATTTCGGAAGAACCAACAATCGAACAGTGGATCATTGATTACGGCAGGAAAAAGGGTGTTTTGAAGGAGGAAGAAATATCTTATGTGTGTACATATAAGATATAAACGGCTGATACTGTATAGAAATTAAAATGAAATGCGTGACTGTGGGATCATCCGGAGAGAGGTTTTAAAAAGAAGACAAAACAGGCATAGGTATATCATGACTTTCGCTTATTATCTTTTGTAAGATTGGAGGCACGGGGAGATGTTTGAGGGAATGGAGATGCTCAGGGAGCAGGGAGTGGACGAGGGGCTGATCGCGGACGTGGAGGCCTTTCGGGGACAGTATCCGGTGGAGGAGGGCGAGCGGGGACGGGTCGCGCCGCCTTCGATCCCTTTTTATGGAAAGGAGATCCTGGAGCAGGCCGTTGCGGGGCTTTTGCAGGGGGAGAATCTTCTGCTTTCCGGCTCCAAGGCCACGGGGAAAAATGTGCTGGCGGAAAACCTGGCCTGGATTTTTGGAAGGCCGGCCTACAATATTTCTTTCCACGTCAATACGGACAGTAATTCCCTGATCGGGACGGATACTTTTGTGGACAATGAGGTGAGGCTGAGAGAGGGGCCGGTCTACCGGTGTGCCAAATACGGCGGCTTCGGCGTGCTGGACGAGATCAACATGGCGAAGAACGACGCGGTGTCGGTCCTCCACGCCACGCTGGATTTCAGACGGGTCATCGAGGTGCCCGGCTATGGAAAGCTGGACCTCCATCCGGCGGCCCGCTTCATCGCTACCATGAACTATGGCTATGCGGGGACCAGGGAGCTGAACGAGGCGCTGGTCTCCCGGTTTCTTGTCATTGACATGCCCCCGGTGGACGAAGAGACCCTGCTCAAGATTTTCCGGGTGACATTCCCGGACGGACGGGAGTCGGCCATGGGACAGTTTGCCGGCCTGTTCCTGGACCTTCAATTAAAGGCGTTCAACGGGGAGATCACCACCAGGCCCCTGGACCTGCGGGGGCTTTTGGCCGCCATGAAGACCATCCGCAGCGGCCTCCGACCCGCTCTGGCGGTGAAGATGGGCATTACCAACAAGACCTTTGACATCTTTGAGAAGGAGATCATCGGGGACGTGGTCATGACCAGGATCCCGGACGACTGGACGGCCGGGGATGTGTTTGACGCATATCCAAAGGGTGCTTCTTAATGCATGCGCGTTGTCCTCATAAAAATAAAGGATGGGCGGCACTGCGTTTGCGGAGAAATGTGGAAATGGCGGTGGGGTGAGCGATGAAGGAATACATGGAAAACGAGTTGGAGATGGAGACGGCCAACCGGGTCCGGAACCTGATGTGGACGGTCAGCGGGGATTATTCCCTGGACGTGAAGCTGGACGTGGAGTCCTTTCAAAAGTCCCGGTATATTTCCTTATACGATGCCGTGAAGCAGGGGGCCTTCGCCAAATATTTTGACAAGGACGCCCTGGCCCTCTACGTGGTGAAGAAGGTGTTCCTGGGGGCCGACGAAATGAATCTGATGAATCTGGCCCAGGTCTGCGTGGATGCGGCCTGCCACCGGCGGGCGGAGGAGGAGCGGAGCGGGGTGGCGGCCCTCAGACGGCGGGCCTTTGCCGACACGCTGGACCTGGAGTACCGGCGGCTGACGGAATCTCTGACGGGAATGTTGAAGCTCACAGTGATGAAGCGGGCGCTTGATCCCTCCTACCGGACCACGAGGAAACTCTCGGAGGCGGCAGAGAAAGTGGAGAGTCTGGAGGAGGCCGGGGAGACCATGGATCTGATCCGGGTGGTGGACGGGCTCTACAACAGCCTTCTGGACAATACCTTTGAGGAGAAACAGGGGAATCTGGAGGAGGTTCTTTCCGTCACTTTGGAAGAGCTTGCGGAGTACGGCTGGAAGGACTTTCTGAAGGAGGACGCCACGGAGGAGAGCTTCGAGGAATACATGCGGCGGGTTTCCAGGAGCATGATGCGGACCGACTCGGAGGAGAAGGAGGAGAAAAAACAGGGGGAGTCGGAAGCGGGGAAGACCCACGTGGTGCGGATCACCGAGGAGGATCTGAAAAAGGTTTATTCCTACGTGGAGCTGAATTTTGGGAAATCCTTCATGGGGCGGCTGGAGGGAAGGCGGCTGGACCATAAGCTGTGCCGGGGAGCCCACGGGGACTGCAGCCTGTATTTTACGGAGGGGATTTTAAAGAACCCGGTGAAGAATAATTATCAGTACCAGTATGCCCTCAGGCAGGCGGAGCAGAACCGGCGGGTCTACGCCCAGCACCACAATCTGGCGAGAAAGAACATTTCCATCCTGACGGACGTGTTAAAACAGGCCCTCGTCCGCAGGAGCGAGCGGGAACAGGTGCGGGATGATTACGGTCAGGTGGTGCCAAACCTTCTGTGGAAGGTGGGAAGGACCAGGGACCGGCGGCTGTTTACCAGGGATTTGGGCCGGAACGCTTCGGATTTCGTGGTGGACGTGCTGGTCGACGCCAGCGGTTCCCAGCGGGTGCGCCAGCCCAAGGTGGCCCTGCAGGGCTGCATCATCAGCCGGGCCCTAAGCAACGCCGGGCTTCCCCACCGGGTCATGAGCTTCTGCAGCTTTTGGGACTACACCATTCTCCACCGGTTTCGGGACTATGACGAGGACCGGGAGGCGGACAAGAACATCATGGATTACATGACTTCCTCCAACAACCGGGACGGCCTGGCCATCCGGGCCGCCGTGGACGGGCTCCTCTCCAGGGAGGAGGAGAACAAAATTTTGATCGTCCTTAGCGACGGCCGCCCCAATGACATCATCGTCAACCGGCCAAACAGCAAGAATCCCCGTTCCTACGGCGGGGAATACGCGGTCATGGACACGGCCAGGGAGGTCCGTCACGCCAGAAGCCTGGGCGTCTCCGTCCTCGGCGTGTTTGCCGGAAGGGAGACGGACCTGGCGGCGGAAAAGAAAATATTCGGCAAGGACTTTGCCTACATCCGGGATATCGCCAACTTTTCCAACGTGGTGGGGATGTATTTGAAACGGCAGATGGACCGGGAAGATTGACGGGGCGGAGGAGAAAAGCGCTTCCCTGTTCGATTGTCTGTGAATAACGTTTGTCTCTGATTTGTGTTTGTGGTACAATGGAGGAAAGGTTTTGATCGGAGGAAGCTATGAGCGAATATAAGAAATTCAGTTATGATCTGCTCTTGACGGACAAGGTGGCGGTGGTCAGCGGAGGGACCAGCGGGATCGGAAAGTCCATCGCCCAAGTGATGGCCTACCGGGGGGCGAAGGTCGTGATCCTGGGAAGAAAGCGGGTGGACGAGACGGCGAAGGAGCTGGGCGTGGCGGGGAAGGTCCTGGAGCTCACGGACCGGTCGGCCATGAGACAGGTTGTGAAAGAGATTGCGCAGGAGTATGGGACCATTGACATCCTGGTTAACTGCGCGGGGATCGGTTCCGGCGTTCCGGCGGCGGAGATCTCGGAGGAAGAAGTGCGCAACGTGCTCAACGTCAATTTGGAATCCGCATTCTTTCTGGCCCAGGAGGCGGGCAAGGTCATGATCGCATCGGGGAACGGCGGGCGGATCATCAACATCGCCTCCGACGCGGGGATCAGTGCCGTGGAAAATCATCTGGCCTATTCTGCCAGCAAGGCGGGACTTTTGTCCGTGACGAGGACCCTGGCGCTGGAATGGGGAAAGTACGGTATCACCGCCAATGCGATCTCGCCGACGGTCGTGATGACGCCCATGTCCAGGGCCTACTGGGTGGGAGAGCGGGCCGAAAAGCGCCTGGCCCAGATGCCGGTGGGCCGGTTCGGGGAGATGGACGAGATAGCCGCCGCAGCCGCATTCCTCGCCAGCGACGGCGCCCAGATGATCAACGGGCACAACTTGGTGGTAGACGGCGGCTTAAGTATCTGCTGACCGGCCGGCCCGATGCTGCTTTTGGCACGGATCAATGGGCAGACCGGGGATGAGCGATTCCGGGGGAAACAATTACTGTTAAATAATTTCTATTAAATAAATTTCTATGCAGACAATTCTGAGAGGAGGGATCTATCATGAGCGTTAGGATTGGTGATCATGGCCGGACAACCGAGACGGCGAAGCTGCTTCAGGCACAGGCGTCCACGGCGGATAAAGTTCGAAAGCCCGCGGCGGAGAAATCTTCCAGGGAGCTTTGTTCGGATATACCTGTGGTGAAGCTGGAGCTCTCCAAAGAGGGGAAGGAAAGCGTGAAAAAGCAGGTCCGCTGCAGGCAGATCCGCTATGACCCGGGGACTTTTTATGCAGACCCGGAGAGTCAGATCGCGGAAGTGCGGCGGGCATTCAAGGAGGAACAGGAGCAGCGAGCGGAGAACGAAGCGTTTCTGGAAGGGATGGAGGAAGACGCGATGACGGCTCTTCGGGACGCTGTCATGCAGTATGTGAGGGGAAGCCTCAGCGATATCTCTAAAATGTTCGGGAAATTGGATTGTTAGTTCAGACACGCTCTAGTACAATGGGACGATCGCCGGCGCTGCAACCGGGGAATAATTTTTCCACAACTGGCGCATACTGGGAGGGAATCCAATTATTTTGAATCCCAGGAGGTTTGCGAGATGAATTTGAGGGAAAGCGAGACGAGGAAAAATCTGCTTCGGGCGTTTGCAGGGGAGAGCCAGGCCAGGAACCGCTACACCATGGCGGCGGGGAAGGCGAAAGAGCTGAAACTGCAGGCTATCCAGCAGATTTTTTTGTTTACGGCAGATCAGGAGAAGGAGCATGCGGAAATCTTTTACAAACATTTGAAGGAGCTGAACGGCGAAAATCTGGAGATCGACGGAACCTACCCCATCGAGGTGTACGACGATGCGCTGACGCTCCTTCGGGCCGCCAGGCATAACGAATATGAGGAATATGAGAACGTGTACCCGGCCTTCGCGAAGACGGCCCAGGAGGAGGGCTTCCTGGCGGTGGCGGCCAGCTTCCGCCAGATCGCCCAGATCGAAAAGGTCCACGGGGACCGCTTCGGGCAGATCGCAGAGCTGATGGAGAAGAACGAGCTGTTTCAGACAGAAGCGGACGAAATCTACATGTGCTTAAACTGCGGGCACATTTACACCGGAAAGAAGGTGCCGGAGACCTGCCCCGTCTGCAAACACGACAGGGGCTATTTTATCCGCATCGACATGGCCCCCTTCACGAGAGGAACCTGCCTCTGTAAATAGAGAACGGCGATTTCACGAGCATCGTTATGGAGTGGTTCCGCTCACCAGAACGAAGGCGGACGGCTTTGTTGAAAATCTACAGGCAGTCACAGGCGCCTCCTCCGCCTCCCGGATAGGAACCCGCCGTGGCGGCCCCCGCTGTCAGAACAAAAACCGGACGCCCTTTGTGGAAAGCTGCGAGGCGCCGGAAGGTTTCTCCGTTTCCGATGCGCAGACGATAGGAAGGGTTTGGTGATTTCACGAGCATAGCGCAGGCAATTTTAACCGACCCGGTTTGATGGAGGTGAAATTGCCTGCAATAGGCGGCGCAGTGAAATCGACAAAACCGACGTGTCTGAAATCGGCAACGGAGAAACCTTTTGGCGTGCGATACCTCGAAACAAAGGGCGGTCGGTTTTTGTTCGTCACATTTCCGTTTGATTTTTGCCCCCCGGTATTTTATAATAGGACAGAGGAAAACCAAACGGCGAACAGTGAGTGAATCTGCGAGGGAGAGAAGGACTATGGAACAGGGATTTATCCGGGTGGGAGCCGCCACGCCGTCCGTAAGCGTGGCCGATCCGGCCCACAACAGGAACCAGATCGAGGAGCTGTGCAGGGAGGCGGCCGCAAGGCAGGTGAAGGTGCTGGTGTTTCCGGAGCTTTGCCTGACCGGATACACCTGCGGCGATCTGTTTTTGCAGGATGCGCTTTTGGAGAGCGCCAGGCGGGAGCTTTCCCTGCTTGCGGACCACACGAAGAACCTTGACCTGCTGATCTTCGTGGGGCTTCCCTGGATGCGGGAGGGGAAGCTCTACAACGTGGCGGCGGCGCTGAAGGACGGCCAGATTTTGGGGCTGGTTCCCAAGACGGCCATTCCCAATTATTCGGAATTTTACGAGGCCAGGCATTTTGTGAGCGGGAACCGGGTTCCGGTCATGGAGAAGGTGGAGCTTTCGGGCGGGATGACCGACTTTGTCCCCATGGGGACGAACCTCCTGTTCTCCTGCATGAATATGGAGGATTTGGTGATCGGGGCCGAAATCTGCGAGGACGTGTGGGTGCCGAATCCGCCGGGAAACCGCCATGCGCTGGCGGGGGCCACGGTCATCGTCAACTGCTCCGCCAGCGACGAGACCACGGGAAAGGATGTCTACCGGAGGGAGCTCATCGGGAGTCAGTCGGCCAGGCTGGTGTGCGGCTACGTCTATGCGGATGCGGGGGAGGGGGAATCCTCCACGGACCTGGTGTTTGCGGGCCATAACCTGATCTGTGAGAACGGGACGCTCCTCAGGGAGGCAGAGCGTTTTTCCGGCGGGCTGATCTATGCGGATCTGGACCTGGAGCGTCTCCGGAATGAGAGAAGGAGGCTGACCACCTTCGGTCCCATTGACAGTACCAGTTACATGAAAGTGTCCTTTACTCTGGACAAAACGCCCCTGGATCTGGAGCGGTTTGTGGATGCGGCCCCCTTTGTGCCGGACAATAAGGCGGAGCGGGACAAGCGGTGCGAGGAGATTTTGTCTATCCAGGCCATGGGCCTCAAAAAGCGGCTGGCCCATGCCGGCTGCAAGAATGCGGTGGTGGGAATCTCCGGCGGCCTGGATTCCACACTGGCCCTTCTGGTGACCGCCAGGGCTTTCGACCTTTTGAAGCTGGGGCGGGAATGCATCACTGCGGTGACCATGCCCTGCTTCGGGACCACGGACCGGACTTATGCCAACGCCTGCTCCCTCACGGAGATTCTGGGGGCAGAGCTTCGGGAGGTGGACATCCGGGAGGCGGTGTCCCTGCATTTTAAAGACATCGGCCACGATCCGGAGGATCATTCCGTGACTTATGAGAACAGTCAGGCCAGGGAGCGGACCCAGGTGCTCATGGATATCGCAAACAGGAGCGGCGGCATGGTGATCGGGACCGGGGACATGTCGGAGCTGGCCCTCGGCTGGGCCACCTACAACGGGGACCATATGTCCATGTACGGGGTCAATGCCTCCGTGCCGAAGACGCTGGTGCGCCATCTGGTCCGCTATTATGCGGAGACCTGCGGGGATGAAAAGCTTGCCGGGATCTTGTTTGACATTTTGGATACGCCGGTAAGCCCGGAGCTTCTGCCGCCGAAGGAGGGGAAGATCTCCCAGAGGACGGAGGATATCGTCGGCCCCTACGAGCTCCACGATTTCTTCTTATATTATATCCTGCGGTTCGGCTACCGCCCGGCGAAGATTTTCCGGCTGGCGAAGAAAGCATTTGAGGGCGTGTACGACGCAGGAACCATTTTAAAATGGCAGGAGACCTTTTACCGCCGGTTCTTCTCCCAGCAGTTCAAGCGTTCCTGCCTGCCGGACGGGCCCAAAGTAGGGAGCGTGGCCGTTTCCCCCAGGGGGGATCTCAGGATGCCCAGCGACGCCTGCGGCCGCCTGTGGCTGGAGGAAGTGAGGAAGCTGTCAGGGAAATAGAGCTGCCGGGGAAGCATCGGGGCGGTTTCGGGAGGACAGCGCAGTGAGACAGATGGGAAATTGTGACTGCTGTGTTAATTACGTGTATGACGAGGACTACGAATATTATGTCTGCGAGGCGGACCTGGACGAGGACGAGCTGGGGAGGTTTCTCTCCGGCGGATTCTCGGACTGCCCGTATTTCCGATTGGACGACGAGTACGGAATCGTGAAGAAGCAGATGTGAGATCAAAAACCACAAACAGGTAGTTGCGGAATTTGAAAAATATGGGAAAGATTCTGGCGATTGCTTCCAGAAAAAGCCCTCTGCGCTTATGGGCTCAGTTGGAATGTTTGGCGTAGCAGGCTTTGGATGGACGCAATCGTCAGAATCTACTCGGCAATTTTAAGTTTCGCAATTACCTGTAAAATAACAAGGCCAGAAAGGGGTACATATGGAAGAGAAGGTATTGGGAGAGCAGACGTGGGGAGAGAAGGTATTTGTCATGGGGCATCCGCTGATCCAGCACAAGATTTCCATGCTGCGGGACGAGCGGACGGGAACCAACGAGTTTCGCAAACTGGTGGAGGAGATTGCGGTGCTGATGGGCTACGAGGCGTTCCGGGATCTTCCCCTGGGGGACGTGGAGGTGACGACGCCCATCGAGACCTGTAGGACGCCGATGATTTCCGGCAAGAAGCTGGCGGTGGTGCCGATCCTTCGGGCGGGTCTTGGAATGGTGAACGGGATCTTGACCCTGGTGCCGTCGGCGAAGGTGGGCCACATTGGCCTGTACCGGGATCCGGAGACCCACGAGCCGAGGGAATATTACTGCAAGCTGCCGGAGGAGATCGGCCAGCGGCTGATCACCGTGGTGGATCCGATGCTGGCCACGGGGGGCTCTGCCGTGTCTGCCATTGATTATATCAAAGAGCGTGGTGGGAAACAGATCAAATTCCTCTGTATCATCGCGGCCCCCGAGGGGATCAGACGGCTCCGGGAGGCTCACCCGGACGTGGAGGTTTACTGCGGCCACGTGGACCGGGAGCTCAACGAGCATGCTTACATCTGTCCCGGACTGGGGGATGCGGGCGATCGGATTTTCGGAACGAAGTAGGACGTCAGGGAAAGAGGGAGGACAGGATGTTCGGAGAGTGCCACGGGCACGTGTTCATGGACGGGGTCAATTATAGGGCGGCCGTGGCCCGCCATAAGAACGGGGTGGACCGGGAGGCGGTGAAAAGCTGCCTGCGGGCCTATCAGGAGGCGGGGATCACCTTTTTCCGGGAGGGGGGAGACTATCTGGGAGTGTCCTCCTTTGCGGCGGAAATTGCGCCGGATTATGGGATCGACTACCGCTCTCCGGTGTTTGCGATCCATAAAAAGGGATATTATGGCGGCATAGTGGGGCTTGCATACGAAAATATGAGAGGATTTGCACACCTGGTGGGGGATGCGGGCCGAAGAGGCGCGGACTTTATCAAGATCATGTTTTCCGGGATCCTGGATTTTAACGAGTATGGGGCCATCACCGGGGGAAAGCTTGCCTTCCGGGAAATGAAGGAGCTGGTACATATCTGCCACGAGGAGGGATTTGCCGTCATGGTCCATGTGAATGGCCGGGAGACGGTACACGGGGCCATCGAGAGCGGTGCGGACAGCATTGAGCACGGCTTTTACATGACGGAGGAGGAGCTCTCCCTGCTGGCGGAGAAGGGGACCGTCTGGACGCCCACCGTTTCCCCGGTGGGGAACCTGGCCGGAGGGGGGCTCTTTGACGAGGCGGCGGTGAGGGCTATCACGGAGAGCCAGCTTGTGAATGTGAGAAGGGCTCTTGCCCTGGGGGTCCACGTGGCCCTGGGGAGCGACGCCGGGGCCGTCACGGTGCCCCATGTGGCGGGTCTTTACGACGAATATGCTTGGCTTTTGCGGGCGGCGGGCGGCGACAAGGAGCGGCTTGACGGGGTTCTGGAACATACGGAGCGGATCATAAAGGAAAGGTTTCGGAGGCACTGAAAGTAGTGCCTCCGAAAGTTGTCTTATAGGTTTTCAGCCCTCCTGGGTATTGGCGTCCTGGATAATGACCGGGACCTGGGACAGCATGTTGTCCACGTCCTCGAACATGCTGCTCTTGGTGGTGCCGAGACTGCTGGCCTTCTGGATATGGCCCATGACCTCCTGGTATTGGTCCTTGATCTGGTCAAAAAACTGGCAGACAGTCTGCAGGTCGTTCTGGGAATTGTCGATCACCTCTGCGATCTCCGTCTGCACGGAGGTGGCGCTCTCTGCGGCCGTGGTGATCTGCTGGAAGCCCGCGTCTGTATTTTCGACGATGGAGGCCCCTTTTCCCAAGGTCTCCTGGGCGTTGGAGATGCTTCCGCTCAGCTCGGTGGAATGATTTTTTACTTCGTGGATGCCGGTATCCACCTCGTTGGCCAGAAGCTTAATCTCCCTGGCCAGGTCTTTGACCTGTGCCGCAACGATGGCGAAGCTTCTGCCCTCGGTGCCGGCCCTGGCGGCCTCGATGGAGGCGTTGACCGCAAGGATGTTGGTCTGATCCGCAATGGAGACGATCTTGCCCATACAGTCCTGGATGCCCTGGATGGAGTCCTGGAGCTGCGTAAAGATGCGTTCCATGTCGCCGAAGGAGCCAAGCACCTGTGCGGAAATGTTTTTCAGATCTTCCATCTCATTTCTGGCTCGGTCCACGGTCTGGCCGACTTTGTCCCTGACCTGGGAAAACTGTTCCGCAGTCTGGTTGATCCCTTCAAAGGACTGGCCGAATTCCTGCAGGCGGTCCTGGAACTGCTCTGCGCCTTTCAGAATGCCCTCAAAAGAGCGGCCGATCATGCTCAGTTCCCAGAGGGAATCCACTTCCTTCTGGACCAGCTCTTTCTGATAGCCTTTCAGACTGTTTACGATATGTAAAACCGGGTTAAGCAGTTTTTTTCTGTCCACCGGTTCCGATCTGTGCTGTTTTTTCTTGAAAAGCATGCTGCATCCTCCTTTATTCAAATACCACGCAGGTCATGGACTGGTTGACGAACCGGTTGTTGTAATGCTCTCCGTAGCCGACCAGACCGGCATGGCTCCCCAGGGCGGACATTTCCTGCAGATATTTCTGCATGTAGCCCCGCTCCGAGAACAGCTTGTAGCGGAACAGGCAGTTTACGGAAAATACGGCGGAGCGTTTGGGGAAGTCCTGGCAGATCTGGCGGATGGTATCCCTGGTGATGGCCTCGTAATCGCCCAGCTCCAGCAGGTTCAGCACGTCGGAATCGTTGACCTGGCGGAAACAGGCCAGGGCGTTGCCCTTTACTTCCTTGATGGAAATGATGCAGGTGTCGTCCCCGTTGACCTTGCCGAAGGGGTTCTGGAAGGTCCTGGTGAGGATTTCCTGGTCCGTCACGTGAAGGATTTCCTGGTAGACTTGCTTGGCCGGCTTGCCGTTGAGACTTCCGAGAACGTAATTGGCCTTGTCTGTATTGGAAGCGATGAAGCGGTAATTTCCAAGCTGGTGGTAGATGTTTTCTTTGTAGGTCTTCACCCGGCCCTTCAGGTTGCGGACGATCCCGTAAGCCACCGCGTCCGGATAGATGACTCCGTTGGCGGACACTTTTCCCGCATCCCCGGTCCCGCCCACCAGGGAGATGCCCTTCGGCTTCAGGACCGTGTAGAGGGTGGTGAGCACGCAGGCATCGTTGCCGGAACAGAAGTCGATGCACACGGTATCGCGGCCGTTCCCGTTTACTTTTGCCACGTCCTCCTGTAAACGCTCGATGTATTTGGCGGGCATGGTGGAAACCTGTTCCAGCACGCCCGCCGAAGCCGAGACACCGTCCCAAAAAGCGATCACGCAGACGCCGTGCTCGACGACCCTGGTGTCGTAGCCCATCCCGACGCACCCGATGCTGGGAATTCCCGGGAAAAGTGTTTCCAGAGATTTCACATGTGTCTCAAACTGATTGTCATTTGACAATAACATAATGAATTGGGGATTTCTAAGCCCGCGGACCGCTTCCTCCAGCTTTCCGCTCTGGCTCATGCCAAAAAACTGTCTCACGCCGTTTTCTCTCCTTTGCTTCAGATTGATCCATTTATAGAATTGCGGTGTTTGATAGATTGTTTTCTACGGAAAGTATAGCATAAAAAGCGGGTGATTTCCAGTAGATTTCGAAACAGAAAGCCAGAATGCGGAAGGTTCTGCATCCTGGCTTTTGTCGTGGCGGGCCATTCAGCGCTTTTTGGCCCGTTCTGCCCGGAAGGACAGGGCGGAGAGGGTCCCGAAGGAAGTGAGGAACAGGAACCACAGGAGGCTTAAGGGGCGGGTGTCGCCGGTGCCGGAGCCTGTCTGGCCTCCGCTATTGCCGGGGGCCGCCTGGATTCCGCTGCTGCCGGAGCCTGTCTGACCTCCGCTATTACCGGAGCCCGCCTGGATTCCGCTGCTGCCGGAGCCTGTCTGACCTCCACTATTACCGGAGCCCGCCTGACTGCCGCCGTTACCGGGCCTTGTCTGGCCGCCGCCATTGCCAGAGCCCGCCTGGCCACCGCCATTGCCGGGATCTGTCTGGTTTTCGTCATTGCCGGGCGCTGTCTGCGTTTCGGAGGATTCGAATTCTGCGGTGAGGGCGCGGTTCGTGGATGCCGTAAAGCGGAAGGTCTGGCTTTCGCTCACGGTTCTTCCGTTCTCGCTCCACCGGACAAAGCGGTAGCCCTTTTCGGGGACGGCCGTGACGGCGACGGGCTGGCCCTCACGGAAGGTGCCGCCGCCAGAGACCGTGCCGCCCCGGGAGGGAGACGCAAGCAGGGTGACCGTGATTTCCGGAAGGGCCTTAAACTCTGCGGTGAGGGTGCGGTCTGCCTCTGCCGGGAAGGAATAGTCTGCCTCCGTGCTGACTTCCTGTCCGTCTTCGGTCCACCGGAGGAATTGCCAGCCTTCGGCCGTGACGGCCGTGACGGTGACGGTCTCTCCTGCCGGATAAGTTCCTGCCCCGGCGACCGTGCCGCCCTCGGCCGGGTCTGCCTGGAGACGGATGGCGTGGAGGGGGATCCATTTGGCGTAGAGGGTCATGGTACGGGTGACGGCGGTGCCAAAGTCGAAGGGGGCGTCGGACAGGGTCGTGCCGCCGTCATTGCTTTCGTACCAGCCGTCGAACCGGTATCCGTCCCGGACCGGGGGTTCGGGAGGCGCCACCGTCTTGCCGTAGGCGACGGACCGGGAGGTCACGGGGCTTCCCCCCATGGTGTCGAAGGTGACGACCGGATAGACGTAATCCAGCTTGCCGGTCGTCTGAACGGATGCGGGTACGTCTTTTAAGATGGGCCGTCCGTCCTCTCCCGCCGTCCAGCTGCTGTCCGGGAGGGCGGAAAGCCTTTCGACGATCTCTTCCGGACGGAGTGCGTCAAAAGTACCGTTGTTTGTTCCGCCGTTGGATATGGGAGTCAGGGAGCCGAAGTCCATGTCGGCATGCCAGCCGCAGTCTGTCACGGTGACGGAAGCGTTTGTGGACAGGAAGGGGCTGACGGTGGGGGTTCCGCCGGAGGCCGACATCTCCTTCCCCAGGGCGTAGCAGTTTTCAAAGTCACTGCCGGCGGAGGCATTTCCGGTGAAGCCGTAGGCCCGGTTCTGTCCGTCCCCGGATGCGGTGACGTTTCCCGCCGCATAGCAGTTCACGGCGGCGCTATTCTGGGAGGTGCCGGAAAAACCGCCGCCGATGGCGGCAGCTCCGCCGCTCACGGAGATGCTTCCGGTGGCATAGCAGTCCGCAGAGGTGGTTCCGTCCATCAGGACGCCGCCAAAGCCTCCGGCGAACAGCAGGGGATTCGGGGAGGCGGAGGAGAGGGAGACGCTGCCGGAGGACATGCAGTTTTTCAGAAGGATGCCGGTGCCCCCCACGTAGCCTGCGAACCCGCCTGCGTAGGAGGGCCCGGCGGACGCAACGTCCGAATCTCCGGTGGCGTAGCAGTTTCGGATGGAGACGGAGCCGTTGACGGGGGCGATCTCGCCCGCAAAGCCGCCGGACTGGACGTCGGCAGCGGAAGCGGGGCAGGTGATGTTCCCGGAGGCGCCGCAGCCGGCGATATCGGCGTTGTCCCCGACTCCGCCCACGAAGCCGCCCGCCTTGGAGAGGGAACCGGAAATTTCCACGTCCGCATGGCAGTTTTCCAGCCGGATGGCACGTTCGACGTTGCTTGTGGGATTGACCATGCCGATCAGGCCGCCTGTGTAGAGGGAGCTGACGGGGGCGGTGCACTGGATCTGGCCGCTCACGGTGCAGCCGGAGATCAGTCCGCAGCCGGCCATCGCCTCACCGGCCAGGCCGCCGGCGTAGGAAAAGCTGGGAATGGCCCCGATGGTCATCCGGATGTCGGTCAGGGCGAGGTCACGGATATAGGCGGGGGCGTCGGCAGAGCCGTTGAAAAAGACACGGCCGAAAAGGCCGGCGGTCTTTTCCGTGCCGTCCGCTTGGAGGGTCATTCCGGATATGGTGTGGCCCTGGCCGTCAAAGCTTCCCCGGAAGGGAGCGTTTTCCGTTCCGATGGGGGTCCAGTTTTTCCCGCTCAAGTCGATGTCGGCCCCGAGGACGACGATTTTTCCCGAGAAGTCGTCCGGCGCCGCGCCGTTCAGGCCGTCGGTCTGGACGGCCAGCCAGGCCAGGCCCTCGGCGGTGGTGACGGTGATGGTGCCGCTGCCGTCGTCGGCATATCCGTCAGGAGCCGTGGCCAGCCCGTCGGTCCAGTTTCCGTCTGCCGCCCGGGAAGGGAGCGGAAGCAGGCACAGTGCCAGCAGCAGGGCCAGGATGAATACGAGGTGTCTCTTTGCTGACGGGTTCCTGGATGGCATGGATGGGTTTATGGATGCGATTGATCGTTTCCTGTTTTTCAGGGCGTTCATGAGTCTTCCTCCCGTAATAAGGTGATTTTTTGTGAATTTTTTCAATGGCAACATTATATCAGCTTTTGTGCGGAGGGGCGGGGGGACGGCACGAACGGCGGCTTTCCGGCACGAACAGAGGGCTTTATAAAAATTTTCTTGACTTGTGTGCCTGATGTGGTAATCTCTGTAATAGAGAAGTTATCGTATTCGCATTTGGGAGGAAATGTATGGATGGCGACAGACTGCGATTCTTTGACGGACATATGGAGGCGCTTCCGTTATATGAGGCCTTCGAGGGCCGGGTCACGGGCGAGATCGCAGACGTGCGGATCAAAGTGCAGAAAAGCCAGATCTCGTTTTGCAACCGGCATTTATTTGCCTGTGTTTCCTTTGCGAGGGTGAGGAAGAAGAAGAATTGTCCAAAGGCGTACATCGTGGTGACTTTCGGGCTGGGACATAAAGTGGAATCGCCCCGCATCGACGTGGCGACGGAGCCTTATCCCGGCCGCTGGACGCATCACGTCCTGATCGGCGAACCGGAGGCGGTGGACGGCGAGCTGATGGCCTGGGTGAAGGAGGCGGCGGAGTTTTCCGCTGCGAAATAAATCCCCTTTACAAACTTCGCCTTCTATAGTATAATCCTTGCAGATTTGCAAATAGCTACAGGCTGTGAGGAAGAGGAGTACGCCGAAGGGCACATGCAGAGAGGACGGTCCACCGGCTGAGAGGCCGTCCATGGACGCATCGGCGGAAGGTAGCTTCTGAGCCGGATTTCTGAAACTTGACTGGGATGGACAAAGGAGCGGTCTTGCGGGACGCCTGTCCTGTCTGCGTCGGGAGAGCAAGTAGGAGGTCCCGGACCTGCCCCCGTTATAGGGCATGAGAGGACTGCGGCGGCAGGATGTCTGCGGCCGTGGTTGAAATAAGGTGGTACCGCGATGCATTCGCCCTTTTTCGTCAAAAGACGGAGAAGGGCGTTTTATGTGCAGGGGCGCAAGAGGAAATTAGCCGCTATGCGGCGTGCGCCCCGCACGGCGAGCAGGGAAAAACCCCTCTTCCCTGCTCGAACAGCGTGGGGCGCAAGAGGAAATTAGCCGCTATGCGGCGTGCGCCCCGCACGGCGAGCAGGGAAAACCCCCTCTTCCCTGCTCGAACAGCGTGGGGGCGCAAGAGGAAATTAGCCAGCGGCACATATCGGAGAAAGGAAAGGAATTTATGAGCAGAGAACTGGAAAAGACCTACAATCCACAGGCCATCGAGGACAGGCTGTATGAGCGGTGGATGGAGAAGAATTATTTTCACGCCGAGGTGGACCGGGACAAGAAGCCCTTCACCATCGTGATGCCGCCGCCCAACATCACGGGCCAGCTTCACATGGGCCACGCCCTGGACAATACCATGCAGGACATTCTGATCCGCTACAAACGGATGCAGGGCTATTCGGCCCTGTGGCAGCCGGGAACGGACCATGCGGCCATTTCCACGGAGGTGAAGGTCATCGACAAGCTCCGCAGCGAAGGCATCAACAAGGACGACCTGACCAGAGAGGAATTTCTGGAGCATGTCTGGGCCTGGAAGGAGGAGTACGGCGGAAGGATCGTGCGGCAGCTCAAGAAGCTGGGCTCTTCGGCGGACTGGGAGCGGGAGCGGTTCACCATGGACAAGGGCTGTTCCGATGCGGTTTTGGAGGTGTTCATCCGCCTTTATGAGAAGGGCTATATTTACAAGGGCTCCCGCATCATCAACTGGTGCCCGGAGTGCCAGACGTCGATCTCCGATGCGGAGGTGGTCCACGAGGAGCAGGCGGGCCATTTCTGGCATATCAATTATCCGGTGAAGGGGGAGCCGGGGCGGTTCGTGGAGATCGCCACCACCAGGCCGGAAACCATGCTGGGCGACACGGCGGTGGCCGTCCACCCGGATGACGAGCGCTACAAGGACCTGGTGGGGAAGATGCTGATCCTGCCCATCGTGAACCGGGAGATCCCCGTGGTGGCCGACGAATACGTGGACAGGGAGTTCGGGACCGGCTGTGTGAAGATCACGCCCGCCCATGACCCGAACGACTTCGAGGTGGGGAAGCGGCATAACCTTCCGGAGATCAACATCCTGAATGACGACGCCACTATCAATGAGAACGGCGGCAAGTACCAGGGCATGGAGCGCTATGCGGCCAGGAAGGCCATCGTGGAGGAGCTCTCGGGGCTGGGCCTTCTGGTGAAGGTGGCCGACCACTCCCACAACGTGGGAACTCATGACCGGTGCAAGACCACCATCGAGCCCATGGTGAAGCAGCAGTGGTTCGTGAAGATGGACGAGATGGCGAAGCCGGCCATCGAGGCGTTAAAGTCCGGGAGACTGAAGTTCGTGCCGGAGAGTTTCGGAAAGACCTATCTCCACTGGCTGGAGAACATCCGGGACTGGTGCATTTCCAGGCAGATCTGGTGGGGACACCGGATTCCGGCTTATTACTGCGAGAAGTGCGGCGAGATGGTGGTTGCAAAGGAAGCGCCCAAGGTCTGCCCGAAATGCGGCTGCGCCCACATGGTCCAGGACGAGGACACGCTGGATACCTGGTTCTCCTCGGCCCTCTGGCCCTTCTCGACCCTTGGCTGGCCGGAGAAGACGCCGGAGCTGGATTATTTCTATCCCACCGACGTGCTGGTGACCGGCTACGACATCATTTTCTTCTGGGTCATCCGCATGGTGTTCTCGGGCCTTGAGCAGACCGGGAAGGAGCCTTTCCACACGGTGCTGATCCACGGCCTGGTGCGGGATTCCCTGGGCAGGAAGATGAGCAAGTCCCTCGGAAACGGCATCGATCCCCTGGAGGTGGTGGACAAGTACGGTGCCGACGCCCTGCGCATGACTCTGATCACCGGAAACGCACCCGGCAACGACATGCGGTTCTACTGGGAGCGGGTGGAGGCCAGCCGGAATTTTGCCAACAAGGTCTGGAACGCATCCCGCTTCATCCTGATGAACATGTCCCGTGCCTCCGTCCACGAGGTGGGCGTGGACAGCCTGACCGGGGCTGACAAGTGGATTCTCTCCAAGGTCAACACCCTGACGAAGGACGTGACGGAGAACCTGGACAAGTACGAGATGGGGATCGCCCTCCAGAAGGTCTACGACTTTATCTGGGAGGAATTCTGCGACTGGTACATCGAGATGGTGAAGCCCCGCCTGTACAATGACGACGACGAGACGAAGGCGGCGGCCCTCTGGACTTTGAAAACGGTGCTCATCCAGTCTCTGAAGCTTCTGCACCCGTACATGCCTTTCATCACGGAGGAAATCTTCTGCAACCTGCAGGACGAGGAGGAATCCATCATGATCTCCTCCTGGCCGGAATTTAAGGCCGAGTGGGAGTTTGCGGAGGACGAGACGGCGGTGGAGACCATCAAGGAAGCGGTCCGGGCCATCCGGGGCGTGCGCACCTCCATGAACGTGCCGCCCAGCCGGAAGGCCAGCGTGTTTGTGGTTTCCGGGGACGGGGCGGTCCGGGAAATCTTTGAGAACGGCAAGGTGTTCTTTGCCACCTTGGGCTCTGCCGGCGAGGTGACGGTGCAGGCGGACAAGGCGGGGATCCCAAAGGACGCCGTCTCCGCCGTGACGGCGAAGGCCGTGGTCTACATGCCGCTCGCAGAACTGGTGGATACGGCCAAGGAGATCGAACGCCTCCAGAAAGAAGAGGAGCGGTTAAACAAGGAACTGGCCCGTTCTCGGGGAATGCTGGACAATGAGAAGTTCGTGAGCCGCGCACCCCAGGCCAAGATCCAGGCGGAGCGGGAGAAGCTTGAGAAGTATGAGCAGATGATGGCCCAGGTGAAGGAGCGGCTGGCGCAGCTCGGGAAATAGAACATTTAACCAGTATAGGTGGGGAGCAGCTCCATGAACTGCTTCCCGGCCAGGGAGATGGGATGGGAACTGTCGCTCACCACGCAGACGTGGCGGGGCGGCAGTTCTTTTTTCAGGGGAATGCGGAACACGCGGCCGTTTTTTATGGCTTCGGCGGCGAAATCTTCGGGCACGAAGCCGAGCCCCAGGTTGTGGGCGGCGAGGGGGGTCACCAGGTCGGTGGTGGCGGGCTCCACGTCCGGCGTCAGGGGAATGCCTTCGTCCAGGAACTGCTGTTCCAGGAAAGACCGGGTGGCCGTTCCGGGGCTCAGGCAGATCAGAGGGTAAGCCGCCAGCTCTCGCAGGCTCATGCTGCGCCCCTGGAGTTCCCGGAAACGGCTTCCGGCGATGACGACGTCCTGGAAGGCGGCCAGGGGCGTGACGGAAAAACCCTCCGTATCGGGCAGGGGGGAGATGACGATGGCGAATTCCACGGCGCCCTCCCGCAGGACGTTCAGGATTCCCGGCGTGGTGCTGCTGGATATTTTAAGCTTTAGGGCCGGGTATTTGTTTTTGAACTGTTCCAGGTAGGGCAGGAGGAAATTGTGGAGGGTCATTTCGCTGGCGCCGATCTGCAGTTTTCCGGCTGTCAGGGATTTTGCGGATTCCAGAAGCTCCTCGGCGGCCCGGATCTCCTCGCAGGCCCGTTTCGCATGGGGAAAGAGGAGTTCTGCTTCCGGGGTGAGGACGACGCCGTTTTTGCCGCGGACGAACAGGGGGACTCCCAGTTCCTCCTCCAGTCCCCGGATGTAATGGCTGACGGTGGGCTGGGACAGGAACAGGGCCTTGGCGGCGGCGGTAATGTTTTTGTATCTGGCGACGTAATAGAAGATTTTGTAATATTCCAGGCTGACGGACATGGGGGCGGTCCTCCTTTTCTCGGAAAGCGGCTTGCCAGGACCGCAGACATCTATGATTCATTTATATTTTCTATGGATGAGCGTGAAAAATGCAAGTTTTCAAATGGATATAATTGTAGTATAATTCCGTACAGATGAAATTGCAACCGGAACTTCTATGATGAGAGATGAGGAATCTGAGATGATGAAGGATCTGACGGAGGGGAAGGCGTCCTCGGTGCTCTGGCGGTTTTCCATTCCCATGTTCGTGAGCGTGATCTTCCAGCAATTGTATAACATCGCCGACAGCGCCATTGCCGGGAAGTTCGCCGGGGAGTCGGCCCTGGCGGCGGTGGGGGCTTCTTATCCCATCACCATGATCTTCATGGCAGTGGCCGTGGGGAGCAACATCGGCTGCTCGGTGGTGATCTCCCAGCTTTTCGGGGCCAAACGGTACACGGAGATGAAGACCGCCGTCTCCACGACGCTGTTTTCTTCGGCGGTCCTGGCGGCCGTGCTGACGGCGGCCGGACTTCTGGGGACGGATGGACTTCTTTTGCTCCTCAATACGCCCCGGGACGTGTTTGCGGACGGGGCCCTTTACCTGAGGATCTACATCGGGGGATTTTTGTTTCTCTTCCTATATAATATATGTACGGGAATCTTCACTTCCCTGGGGGATTCCAGGACGCCGCTCTATTTCCTGATCGGTTCCTCCCTGAGCAATATCCTTCTGGACTACTGGTTTGTGACCGCCTTCCATATGGGTGTGGCGGGCGTGGCCTGGGCGACCTTCCTGGCCCAGGGCGTGGCCTGTGTCTTAGCGTTTCTCACTCTTTTGTACCGGCTGGGGAAGATCAAAACGGAGGGGAGGCCGCCCCTGTTTTCCGGCCTGATGTTAAAACGGGTGGGCCGCATCGCCGTGCCCAGCATCCTGCAGCAGAGCTTTATCTCCGTCGGGAATATTTTTATCCAGTGGCGGGTCAACGGCTTCGGCTCATCCGTCATCGCCGGATACTCGGCGGCCGTCAAGCTGAATACCTTCACGATCACGTCCTTTACGACCCTGGCCAACGGTCTCTCCAGCTTTACGGCCCAGAACGTGGGGGCGGGGAAGTGCGGCCGGGTGAAGGAGGGGCTTCGGGCGGGGATCCGGCTGGCCTTCCTGATCGCCGTGCCCTTTGCCGTCACTTTTTTCTTCTTTGGGAGCGCCATGATCCGCCTGTTCCTTCCGGAGGATGCCGGCGCAGGAGCGGCTCTTTCCACCGGGGCGAAGTTTCTTCGGATCGTGTCCCCTTTCTATTTTGTGGTGTCCGTGAAGCTGATGGCGGACGGAGTCCTTCGGGGGGCCGGGGCCATGCGGCAGTTCATGACGGCGACCTTCACGGATTTGGTGCTGCGGGTGGTCCTGGCCTTTGCCTTTTCGGCGGTCCCGGCCCTGGGTTCCACCGGGATCTGGCTGTCCTGGCCGGTGGGCTGGACCACGGCGACGGTGGTCTCCTGCGTGTTCTATAAGAGCGGGAAATGGATACGGGGGAGGGTGTGAATCACTTAATACCCGGCTACTTTTTCGACGAATGCTTTCATTGCCGGAGTACACCACATACTTTTCCGGTAAACCAGTTGGATCAACATCCGTATGGACACCTCCTTTACTGAGAAAGCGGATAGCCGTTTTGTATGCAAACTCGCCTGAGCGGTAAGCCGTGGCAAAAATGTGACTCCAAGATTATGTTCTGTAAACTGAAGGATCGTATTGGTACATCCAATTTCAAGAGAGGAACGGAGTTGCATTTGATACCTATCGCAGATGTGTTCAAAACGGTACCGATAGTTACAGCAGCGTTCCGTTAACAGCAGGTTTTCTTGCAGCAGTTCTGCTAACGTGATGTCTGTACGTCCGGCAAAAGCATGTTCGGGCGCGCAGAGAAAGACGATATCTTCTTCCCGGCTCCAGATACAAGTCCAATCCGGGTCATATACCCGGTCATCCAATGTCAGCATCAGATCAATTTTGTTTTGTCGTAACATTCCCATAATTTCCCGTGTGGTTGCGGTCAAAACCTGCACACGGACATCCGGAAAACTGATGAGATATTCCTGTAGAATAGGCGGTAAGAAAAAGGCCCCGACAGATTCGATTACTCCGATCCGAAGCAGACCTCGAGGTGTTTGCGTATCAGACACGGCGGTCTTTGCTTCCTCCGACAGTGCAATTAGTCGGTTTGCATAGGTCAATAGTTCCTCGCCTTTTGCGTTCAGCCGAAAGCGTTTTCCGTTGCGGTCAAACAATCTGACACCCAGTTCATCCTCCAACTGCGCAATTTGCATCGTAACCGTAGACTGTGCGTATCCCAATTGATCCGCCGCTTTTGAAAAACTCATTGACTCACATACCTTGCTGTAGGTCAGGAGATTGCGCAATTCCATAGCATCGTGTCCTCCTTATCATAAAAACTGATAAAACTAATCAAATAATTCAATTTCCTTGTCATTATACTTTGTGATATCCTGTTTGTAAATGAGAAACAGGAGGGTTTTGCCATGAAAGATATTGAAAAGGACATCTGCCGTATCGCGCTGGTACAGGCCGGCCCAGTCATGTTTGACAAAGCGGCCACCACGGCCAATGCCATCCGTGCCGTTGAGGAAGCTGCCGGAAACGGCGCAGAGCTGATTGTATTCCCCGAATCCTATATTCCCTGCTATCCCTACGGTATGACATTTGGCTTTACTGTCGGGGCGCGTACCCAGGCAGGGCGAGAAGACTGGAAGAGGTATTATGACAATTCTGTTGTTGTTCCCGGATCGGAAACGGAACTGCTTGGCGAGGCAGCCAAAAAGGCTCATGCCTATGTCAGCATTGGCATTACGGAGCGTGACGAGGTTAATGCCACGCTTTACTGCACGAACTTAATTTTTACACCGGACGGAATCCTGGCGGCGAAGCATCGGAAATTGAAGCCGACTGGTGCAGAACGCATGATCTGGGGCGATGGCTATGAGGGAAGCTTTCCGGTTGTAGAAACGCCGTGGGGCGTGATGGGAAGTTTGATTTGTTGGGAAAATTATATGCCGCTGGCACGGGCAGCGCTGTATGCGAAGGGCACTTCCATTTACCTGGCCCCTAATACCAACGACAATCCGGAGTGGCAGGACACGATCAAGCATATCGCCATTGAGGGTCACTGTTATGTCGTCAATGTTGATCAGTACATCACAAAACAGATGTATCCCGGTGATCTGCAATGCCCGCAAGAAATAGCTGCCCTAAGGGACGAGGTGTGCATCGGAGGCAGCTGTGTTGTAGACCCTTACGGCCACTATGTAGATGAACCTGTATGGAACAGAGAAGCCATTATCTATGCGGATCTGGATATGAATGCCGTGCCTATGAGCCGTATGGAATTTGACGGCGTGGGACATTATTCCCGTCCCGATGTGTTGAAACTGTCGGTTCAGGACAACTGACGGTTTATATATAAAACGGGTTTGAGCGATTCGGAATCCGGCACAGTGAAATTAACCATTTTGTGAAGGGGGAGACATGTATGAACGCAATATTGACGTGGTTAAATGACTTTCTTTATATTTATATTCTCGTTGCACTTCTGACGGCTGCCGGTATTTACTTTACTGTTGTTACGAAAGGTGTCCAGTTTCGGCTGCTGAAGGAGGGGCTGCGGACATTAACCGAAAAGAAGGCTTCCGACAGAGGAATCAGTTCCTTCCAGGCTTTAATGATTTCTACTGCTTCCCGTGTGGGTACAGGAAATATCATAGGCGTTTCGACCGCAATTGCCGTAGGCGGTCCCGGCGCAGTCTTTTGGATGTGGCTCATGGCACTGCTGGGGGCGGCCTCCGCCTTCTGTGAGAGTACGCTGGCGCAAATCTATAAGATCAAATCCGGCGATAAATTTTTAGGAGGCCCGGCTTATTACATACAGCGGGGATTGGGCAAAAAAGGTCTTGGCGTACTGTATGCAGTGTTGTTGATCATCTGCTCATCTACGGCAATGATCCTGCTGGTTTCCGGTGTGGAGGGAAATGCGGCCAACGCCGGATCCCCCTATATGCAGCAGGCCGTATTCCACATGTTTGGCGAGACGGGTATTCATATCGTTACGGTTGCGTTGATGCTTTTTGCCTTTACAACACTTTTGGGGAATTATTTTTATGCGGAGCAAAACCTGAAGTTTATTACGGAAAACAGTAAAGCTCTTTTTGTTTTTAGAATTGTCGCCTTGGTTATCATTTTTATCGGAACCCATGTTGGATTTGAGATGGCATGGAATATAACGGACATCCTGATGGCATTGGTGGCGATTGTCAATATTTTGGCGGTTTTCGCTATGCGGAGACCGGTCATTGCGGCCTTGAAAAACTACGATAAGGCCAGGAAAACGACAGATGAACCGGTGTTCCGGGCGGCAGATATTGGACTGACAGACACTGATTGCTGGAAATAGATGACTATGAAAAAGATTTTACTGATCAACACTGGAGGGACCTTCTCATCCCGTCCCAGAGAATGCGGGTTATCTCCGGAACTGACAAGCGGCGATATATGTGCTTTGCTGGGTGGCGTTGATTCTGCTCTGTCGATTGAAGCGGAGGACTACTGTTCTCTGGACAGCTCTAATATTACTCCTGATGATTGGTGCAGACTGGCTTTGCGGATTGGTGAAAAGGCTGACAGCTTTGATGGCGTGGTGTTAATTCACGGAACAGATACAATGGCCTATACGTCCTCCATGCTGTCGTTTATGCTAAGGAATATTCCGATTCCGGTTGTCGTGACGGGCAGCCAAGTGCCGCTCGGCGTTCCCATGTCGGATGCCGCCGATAATCTTCGCTGTGCATTGCAGATGGCGGCCAGCGGCTATGGCGGTGTATTTGTTGCTTTTGATCGAAAAATTATGCTGGGATGCAGGACGTCCAAAGTTCGGACTGTCAGCTTCAATGCTTTTGAAAGCATCAATTACCCTTGCATTGGCGAAGTAAATGCGTTTGGTCTACAACTGCGGCTCAAGCAGCCCCCGACAGGACTTCCGTTTCAGGTGCAGGTAAAGTATTCCGATCGGATTGCCGTCTTGAAATTATTTCCTGGTATGAATCCGGATATGATTCGCTGTTTACAGGAACGTGGCTGTGAAGGTATCTATATTGAAGGATTTGGTTTAGGCGGAGTTCCATTCTTAAAAAATGATTTTACTGCGGAAATTCGCCGGGCATCGCAATCTGGCCTGCCGGTTTTGGTCGGGTCCCAATGCCGCTATGAGGGCAGCAGTCTGAACGTATATGAAACGGGCCGGAAGATATTGGAGTGCGGCGGAATCCCCGTCCACGATATGACCTGCGAAGCCGTCGTGACAAAACTGATGTGGGGCCTGGGACAGACGAAAAAACGGGAAGCGATCCGGCAGCTCTTCTGGCAGAACATCGTACAAGAAGTTAGTTTTTCGTAAATACCGCAATGAGGCGTGGCCCGGTTCGATGAAGAGGCCACGCCGCCGCCCGCCATAGGCTGTTTTACCAATTTTGGCATGAAACAATTTACTCCACCGTCACCAAGCTGCCCCGCCCGCCATTTTTCACGGATATTTTCTGCGGGATGCTTTCCTCCAGCCTGCCCACGTGGGAGATGATCCCTACCAGGCGGTTGCCCTCCGTCAGCTGGTTCAACACTTCCAGGGCGATTTCCAGCGTGCCGTCGTCCAGGGAACCGAAGCCCTCGTCGATGAAGAGGGCATCCAGGTTCCTGCCGCCGGCATGGCCCTGTACCACGTCGGAGAGGCCCAGGGCTAGGGAGAGGGACACCAGGAAGGACTCGCCGCCGGACAGGGAGGCGGGGCTGCGCTGTTTTCCGGTCGCCATGTCCAGGACCTCGATCTCCAGGCCGGACTTTGCATTCCTGCGGTCCGTGCCGAGGCGATGGATCAGCTCGTATTTTCCGCCGCTCATGATGAGCAGCCGCCGGTTTGCCATTTCTAAAATTTCACGGAAGGCGGCTCCCATCACGTAGCGGTCGAAGCTGAACTTTCCGCCTTCATTGCTTGTGCCCACGGCCAGATCCGCCAGCCGGTCAAGCCGCCTCCAGGCTGGCTCCGTGTTTGCCAGTTTTTCCTTGGACCGAATGACCTTCTCTGTCACCTTCCGGTGGTTATCCAGCAGTTTTTCCAGACCGGCGCAGGCCTCGTTCGCCCGTTTGTAGGAAGCGGCGGCCTCATCGATCTGCGTCTGCAGGTCACCCAGGTCCGTATACGAAAGCTCCTTTGTCTGGCCTGTCAGCTCTTCGATCCGTTTCTCCGTGTTTTTACAGTCATTGGCGTATTCCGTCAGTGCGGCCGCCTCCTGTTCCAGCCATGCCTCGCCGCCCATGTCCCCGACCGGAAGGAGTGCGGCCGCCACGTTTTCCAGGGTCTTAAGACCGCTTCGGGCCAGGGCTTCCCCCAGGGCTGTTTCTGCGTCTGCCCTGCGGTTTTCAAGCTCCGGGAGCTTCTCCTTTTTGCCCGTCAGGTCGCCCCGGAGGATGTCCATCTTCTGCCTGGCATCGTCCAACCGCTTTTGATCTGTCTCGACCTGTTCCTGCAGATTGTCCCGCAGATTCTGCCTGCCAAAGATCCTTTCGTCGGCAGCGGCCTTGTCCGGATATTGCAGCTGCTTTTGCAGCTCTGCAATGGCGGCGCTCAGGGCCTTTGCCTCCCCCTCCTGCTTCTGCGACGACTCCTTCCACCGGGCAATGTCTTCCCTTAAAGTTTTAAGCTCCTGTTCTTTTTCCCCTTTTTCTTTCTCCAGTTTTTTCTTTCGCTTCTGTTTTTTGACGGCCGTCTCCAGATTCTTTTTCCGCTCTGTCTCAATCTGCGAAAGCCGTTCCTCCTGTGCGGACAGATAGCCGGGCGAGACCAGCGTCTCCCAGTTCCTGCAATCGGTGAAAAGCGCTCCCGCATCCCGCAGGACGGCGGTCTTTCTATTTTTCAGGGCTTCCTCTGCTTTTGTGACCGCTGCCGCCTTTTGATTTCGCTGCCGCTCTTTTGCGTCAAAATCCGCTTTTGCCTGTTCCACCTGGGACTGCGTCGGCGTTTCCTCCTGCGGCAGGGCAAAGGCGTGCTCCTTTTCGGCGGAAAATCTGGTACGGCAGACCGGGCAGACAGCGCTGCCACGCTCTTCAAGCTCCTTTTCCAGCCCGTCCGCCAGAATTCCCGCCTGTCCGCAGATAAATGCCTGGTATCGGTCATGGTGGAGCCGTTCCGCCTCTGCGGAATCGGCGGCCAATGTCCGGAGCTGCTCCCGCAGCAGGGCAAGCTCCTTTTCATCCAGGAGAATGGAACCGACCTGCTCCCGGATTCCCGCTTCCCCGGTCAGTGCGGCCATATCGTCCCTTGACTTTTGATACTCATGTTTCAGGGAAACGGCCTGTGCGTCGATATCTGCAAGTGTTTCCAACTCGCTGCCGATGTCCGCCAGCTTCCTGCCCTCTGACACTTCCAGATCTTCTGCCCCGGCTCTTCGCTTTTCTGCTTCCGCTGCTTTTTCTTTTACCTTGGCGAGCTCTGTCTTTTTGCCGTCGACCTCTTCATATAGGCGCAGGGATTCTTTCAGGCGGTCGATCTCGGAATTTAAGCGGACGATCTGTCTTTTTTTGTCATCATCCGACTCGACGGCAGAGCGGGCCTTTGCAACCGTCCGCTCCTGCTCGGAAAGCTCCTGTTCCAGTGCGGCGATCGCCTCTTTTGCCTCTTGCAGTGCAGTTTGGGCTTCCTCGCTCGCCGTTTGTTTGGGAAGAACCTGCCGCAGGGCCTTTTTCGCAGCTTCATGGGCGGTGCGCCGCTCCTCCATGGCCGCCGCCTGTCCCGCAAGCTCTGCCAGATGTTTCCGCCTTTCGGCAAGCTCGTCCAGAAGCCGGTTTTGTCCGGCGGCAGAACCCTTCCGCTCTGCGAGGGCTTTTTCCCGGGCCCCAAACAGCTCCCTCTCCTCGTCAAGGCCCTTTTGCCTCTGCTCCTCTTCGGCGGTCAGCGCCCTCAGATTTTCCGTCAGCCCGGGATGTCCAGGAAGGTACAATTCCGGACTGACGCCCTCCGACACCTCCGGCGGCAGAAAAAGCGTCTCCATGGTGTCCGCAATGGTCTTCTTGACGGCTTCCCGTTTTTCTCTCAGCTCATCCCGGGCGCTTTTTAAAAGCGTCTGGTAGCGGACATAGGAGGAATTGTCAAAAAGCTTCCCGAGAATTTCGTTTTTCTTGTCGCTGTCGGCCTTCAGGAATTCCTTGAATTCTCCCTGGGCCAGCATGACGATCTTGCGGAACTGCTCCGCATTCAGGCCGAGAAGCTCCGTGCAGCGTTCCGTGACCCTTGTCGCAATTTCGACGGGATCCCGGTCCGGCTCATGGAGGACGGCGCCCACCACGGCGTCTCCGAACTGGTCGGCGCTTCCCCGCTTTTTGCGGTAATGGATGGTCCGCCGGACCGTGTATTCTCTGTCCCTCTGCCGGAATTTTAGCAGGACCTCCGTGTCGACGGACTTGTCCACAAAGTCGCAGTGCATCATTTCCGGTTTGCGGTCCGGCCCGCTGGCCACGCCGTAGAGGGCGAACATGATGGCGTCAAAGATGGTGGTTTTCCCGGCCCCGGTGTCGCCGGTGATCAGGTAGAGGCCGTGGGAGAACCGGTCAAAGGCGATGGTGGTCTTTTCCGCATAAGAGCCGAAGGCGGTCATTTCCAGTGAGATTGGTTTCATTCTGCTCCCTCCTGTCCCAGTGCGAAGTTTAACAGGGCTTCGATCTCTTTCCGGGTCGGTGAATTTTTGTCGGTCTCCGGGTCGCCGTTTCGCACCTGCTCGCCTGCGAATTGCAAAAGCGCCTGTTCCTCCCGGCCCGGCATCTGGCCGCCGCATCGGTCGGCGTAGAAGTCCACAAACAGCTCTTCCACGGCCTTTTCAGCCGCCGCACCGGCGGCCGGGACGGTCTGCGCCTCCCCGAAGGGCCGGTATTCGGAGAGCAGTTCCATCAAAACGCTGCCTCGGCTTTCGGTGAGGCTCCGGAAAAAGGCGGAGATTTCCGGGGTGATCCGTGTGTCCGTCAGCAGGATGCTCAAGTATTCGCCCCGGGCGGTGTTTTTTAGTTCCGCCTCCCGGACCTCCTCGTAGGTTCCCGTGATTTTCCGGAGCGGGTGGAGAGGGGGAATGGTCCGGACGCTTACTTGCGGGGCGCTTCCCTTTGGGCCGAGCTCTACGAAGAGCGGCCCCTTGGCGGGCTGCCTGGTCTCCTCGAAGTGGTAGCACAGGGGGGAGCCGGCATAGCGGACGTTTTCCCGGCCCACCGGATAGGAGGAATGGATGTGTCCCAACGCCACGTAATCAAACCCGTCGAAGGTGCGATAATCCACCTGTCCCACGCCGCCCACCATGGATTCGGAGCCGCCTCGGAGGACCTCCTTCCCGTCTGCCGTGACATTCTGGTGGGCGATCAGGACGTTCCTCCGGGAAAAGTCAATGTCCTGGCGGGCCAGAAGCTTCCGGACGGCCGTATCGTAGTCGTGGATGTCGCCGTCCTCAAGCTTCTGGGCCACGAGGGCCGGAAACACGTAGGGCATCAGCCAGAAGGTGACCGGCCCGTCCGGATCTTCGAGGGTGACGTGTGCAAGCTCCCTGGAAAGCACGCCGGAAATATGTACCTTTTGTTTTGCCAGGAGGTTTCCCCCGAAGGCCAGGCGCTGGCCGGAATCATGGTTTCCCGCAGCCATCAGGACCGGAACGCCCATCTCGGCCAGGGCGGTCAGCATGCTGTCAAGCAGCGCCACCGCATCGCCGGGAGGGGCGCTCCTGTCATAAATATCGCCCGCAATCAGAACGGCGTCCGGCCGGAGCTCTCCCGCAAGCTCCAGGAAGCCGTCCACCCAGGCTCTCTGGTCGCCGCTCTCCAGCAGCGATACGCCGTGGATCGATTTTCCCAAGTGGAGGTCCGCTAAATGGAGGAATTTCATGGTCTGGATCCTTTCGTGAACATACAAAAGTCAGGTGATTGCAAAATTCAAAAATTTGTTGGATATTCTCGCAATTTCACATTTTGCGATTGCCGGTTGATTTTTTCGTGTCATATCCCCATTATAGCACGGGTGCGGATGAAAATTGAAGATACAAAATGTGCCGGATCTGTGCTATACTTTAGTTACCTGCGCGAAGCGTATGCGTTCACGAGTGCCCTTTGGGTATACGTTCCGGGGAAGAAAAACTCCGGGGAAGAACGAAACGAGGATGGGAGAAGCAGGGTGAACAAAAGCAGAGAGGGCGAAAACAGAATGGATATAAAAGAAGCGGAAGAGTATCTCAACGGGATCCCGAAATTTTCCAAGAAGACCACCATGGACAATGAGCGGAGGATCCTTGCTCTTCTGGGACATCCGGAGGAGGGACAGCGGTTCGTTCATGTGGCGGGGACCAACGGGAAGGGATCGGTGTGCGCCTTTCTCAGCCGTATTCTTTTGGAACAGGGACATCATGTGGGGACTTTTGTCTCCCCTCATCTGGTGGATATCACGGAGCGGTTCCTGATCGACGGGGAGCAGGCGTCGGAGGAGGAATTTCTGGCGGCCTTCCGCCGGGTGTACGACTTGTGCCGGGAGCGGGAGGAGATCGTCCATCCCTCCTATTTTGAATTTTTGTTCCTGATCGGAATGCTGATCTTTAAGGAGCGGCAGGTGGATGTGACGGTGCTGGAGGTGGGGCTCGGCGGGCGGCTGGACGCCACCAACGTGATCGAGGACCCTCTGGTCTGCGTGATCGCTTCCATCAGCCTAGACCACACGGAAATTTTGGGGGAGACGATCCCGGAGATCGCGGGGGAGAAGGCGGGGATCATCAAAGAAGGATGCCCGGTGGTTTACGACGACAGCGTGCCGGAGGCATCGGCGGTGATCCGGGCGCAGGCGGCGGCGCTGGGAGCGCCTGCATGGCCGGTGAACCCCGCGGATTTTGAGATCGCAGAGAGGGGCCGGTCGGGGATCTGCTTCCGGGTGAGGGAGGGGGCGCTTGCCGGGGAGGAACTCCGGGTGCCCTTTGTGGCGGATTACCAGGCCATGAATGCGTCCCTGGCGGTGACGGCGGCCGGGATCCTGCGGCAGAAGCTCCCCCTTCCCCGGACGGATCGTTTGCAGCCGGGGACGGCATGGGCGGCCGGAGTGCGGCAGGCCCTCCTCCGCACCTCCTGGCCGGGGCGGATGGAGCCGGTGCTTCCGGGGATCTACATGGACGGCGCCCACAACGACGACGGGATCCGGGTCTTTCTCGAGACGGTGACAAGGCTTCCCTGTGCGGGGAAAAAATACCTGCTGTTCTCGGCGGTAGTGGAGAAGGACTATGAGACCATGATCGACGAGATCTGCCGCCCGGCGGGCTTTGACGGTTTTATTTTGACGGAACTTGACAGCTACCGGGCCCTGCCCCTCGCAGACATCCGGGGTGCGTTTGAGAGGAGGACCGACAGGCCGGTCTGGTGTTTCGGGGAGATTGGGGAGGCCTTTGCGTTTGCCAGGGAGAAGAAGGGAGAGGACGATCTTCTGTTTATCGCAGGCTCCCTTTACCTGGCGGGGAGTATTAAGGAGCTTCTCATGCACACAAATGTTTCCGTCGGGGGCAACGGCTTGCAGCAGACGATAGGCAGATGATAGGCCGCCCCGACGGAGAAGGATGGCAGTTTTTGTCGTCCTTTTTTCATTGTAAAATATGGGAATTTGTAGTAGAATACCATCAGCCGGCATGAAAGACCGTTTTCCGGCATATACTGGAAATTTTAAGAAATTTTGTGGGTGTGCGGATCTGGTTTTTATGATATACTGGGGGATACGTAAAGAAAGGCCCGGGCGCGGGACTGTTTGTTTGGAGAGGATGAAACAGGATGCTGAATTTTGAGGAAGAACTGGCAAAGTTTAAGCCCAGCCGGGATATCGATCAGGTGGAGGATACCATTGTGAACCGGGACATCACCGATGTGACGGACATCATGGTGGAATTTCTGAAGGAACAGCTTGATCAGGACGGCAGGGAGTAGGAAGAACGTATATGGAATGTTTATATTGCCATCATCCGATGGGAGAGCGGAGGTACTGCCAGGCATGCGGCCGGGATGTGTCGCTGTACCGGAAGGTCATCCGCACCTCCAACACATATTATAATGTAGGGCTGGAAAAGGCGAGGGTCCGCGACCTTAGCGGCGCCGCCGTATATCTGAAAAAAAGCCTGGATCTGTATAAGAAGAATACGGATGCGAGGAATCTGCTGGGGCTGGTGTACTATGAGCTGGGAGAGACGGTGGATGCCCTGGCCGAATGGGTCATCAGCAAGAACCTCCAGCCGGAGGACAACCTGGCAGCGGAGTATTTGAAGCAGCTGCAGTCCAGGCAGTCCCGGCTGAACCAGATGAACCAGACTCTCAGGAAATTCAATCAGGCGCTTTATTATGCCCGCCATGACAGCCAGGATCTGGCCCTTCTCCAGGCGAAGAAGGTGATCGCCATGAATCCCCGCTTTGTCAAGGCGTATCAGCTTTTAGGGCTTTTGTATCTGAAGAAGGAGGAGTACGCCAAGGCGGAGAAGACTTTAAAAACGGCCCTGACCATTGACGTGGGCAATACGGCGGCCCTCGCCTATCTGGATCATATCCAGAGCCTCGCGAAGGATAAGCGGACGGCGGCGAGGGAGAGGCCCCGCAGACAGGCCAGGGAGCTTACCGAGGCGGAGATGCAGGAGAATGCGGCGAGGGATGAGGCGATCGTTCCCACCTACCGGGAAGGGAACGGAAACTGGACCGCCATCCTGCTCCTGACCATCGGGATCATCATGGGAGTTTTGAGCTGCTATTTCCTTGTGCTTCCGGTGAAGGAGAGGGAGCTCAAGTCGGAGTTCAACGAGGACGCCCTTTCCTACAATGAAAAGATCGCCGAGCGGGATACCAAGATCGCCGGCCTTGACGAACAGATCCGGGGACTTGAGGAGGAGAAGGCAAATCTCAACACGGAACTGGCGGCATACACCGGGGAGGGCGGCATCATCAATGAGTATAACAAGCTGCTCGATGTGCTGACCATGAAGGCGGACGGGAACTATATCGGAGCCATGGATGCCATTTCGCTGGTCGACGCCTCTCTGGTGACCAATGAGAAGTTCCAGAGCGTTTACGGAGCGCTCAATTCGGAGTTTACGGACAGCGGCGTCCAGAACCTGTATGTCAGGGGAAAGGGCTCCTACGACGGCAAAGACTGGGAGACGGCCCGGGTCTATTTTGCCAAATGCCTGGAGTTGCAGCCGGATTACCCGGAGGTCATTTTCTATATGGGCGTCTGCTATCAGAACCTGAACGACTGGGGGACGGCGGTCAGCTATTACAATCAGCTGATCGACAACGAGGTGTACAGCAATACCCAGTGGGGCCAGGAGGCGAAGCGGCAGAGGGGATATTGACCGCTTCCGGAAAGTGAAGCGCAGGATAACGGGATACATACAAAGGATAAATTTGTGTGTATCCCTTTTTCAGTTTAAAAATAAGGATTTTTTTGTATCAGGAGGAATGATTGGATGGAAAACGGGACAAACTATAAGGTCAGAGGCACGGTGCTTTACGCGTTTATGCCGAGAGAGGTGGACCATCACAGCAGCATGCGCATGAAGGACGGGATCGCGAAAGCCCGGGTCAGCTGCCCGGTCACCAGGCTGGTGTTTGATTTTTCAAAGACGGATTTCATGGACAGCGCCGGAGTGGGGATGCTTCTCGGGCGGTATAAGGAAATGGCGGCCGTGGGGGGAGAGGTGTTCGTGCGGAACCCATCCCCCAGGGTAAAGCGGATCCTGGAGATGGCCGGCATCTACCGGATCATCCGGGACTGGGACGGGCAAGACGAGGAAGGGAGCAGATAAGATGGGTATGGGGATCGTGGCGGAGGAAAGAAAGATGGAAGAGATGAGAAGTACGGCAGCAGGGACAGGGCAGGCGGGAGCAGGCCCGGAGGAAAAGGGGGAGAGCGTATATCTGGAATTTGAGAGCCGCTCCCACAATGAGCAGTTTGCCAGGGTGGTGGTGGCAGTGTTCGCCGCCAGGCTGGATCCCACCGTGGAGGAGGTGGAGGACTTAAAGACCGCCGTGTCGGAGGCGGTGACCAACGCCATCATCCACGGATATGAGAAGGAAGCGGGTATGGTACATATGAAGCTGACCATCAAGGACCGGGAGCTTTCCGTGGAGGTGCGGGACGAGGGCGTCGGCATCGCGGATGTCAAGAAGGCCATGGAGCCTCTTTACACCTCGAAGCCCTCCAGGGAGCGGTCCGGCATGGGATTTTCCTTTATGGAGGCTTTTATGGACGAGGTGTGGGTGGATTCGGCGCCCGGCCGGGGCACGGTGGTGCGGATGGTAAAACGGCTGGAGGAAAGGCCGGTCCGGTGACCGTGATCAGGAGGCGTGTATGGACGAGACGATGGAGCTGCTCCGATCGGCACACGCGGGGGATAAAGAGGCGAGGGACAGGCTGGTATCGGAAAATATGGGACTCATCTGGTGCGTGGTGCGGCGATTTCTCGGCCGGGGCCACGAGGCGGAGGACCTGTTCCAGATCGGCAGCATCGGCCTTTTAAAAGCCATTGATAAATTTGACGTGAGCTATGACGTGAGGTTTTCCACCTATGCGATCCCCATGATCACCGGGGAGATCAAACGGTTCCTCCGGGACGACGGCATGATCAAGATCAGCCGCTCCTTGAAGGAGATGGCGGCGAAGGCCGGGGCGGAGCGGGAGAGGCTGGGGACTTCCCTGGGGAGGGAACCGACCCTGCCGGAGCTTGCCAGTTCCCTCCAGGTGGAGCCGACGGAGCTGGCGGCGGCCATGGAGTCGGGGGCGGAGGTGGAATCCCTCTACAAAACCATTTATCACGGGGACGGAAATGCCATCTACCTCATCGACAAGCTGGAGGATATGAAGGAGGAGGACGAGGGCGTTTTAAACAAGCTGGTGGTGGCCAGGCTTTTAAAGGAACTCAAGCCCCAGGAAGCCCGCCTCATCGTTATGCGCTATTATATGGACAAGACCCAGACTCAGGTGGCGAAAGAACTGGGAATTTCCCAGGTACAGGTGTCCAGGCTGGAAAAGAAGATCCTGCAGACCATGAGGCGGCGGCTTTGATCCGCCGGGAAGAGCGGCTTTTGGTGCGGAGTTTTCTGTTTTTGACGATATCAGATGCATAAAAAAAGCTTCTTCTGCCATAATAACCGTTAAAAGAGATCATTTTAAGGAGGAGCTGGTCATATGAGTGGTTCGGGAACGAAGCGGTGGATCATCGGGCTGGTGGTCCTGACAGCGGTCGTTTTGGCAGCGGCCGCTTACCTGATGTCGAAAAAGCCTGCGGAGCGGGCGGACAAGGGTACGCTGGTACACGAGGCGGCGGACAGGCTGCGGGCGGCTGGAAAGATGGCCGGGGACGGCCTGCGGTCAGTTGGAAAGATGGCCGGGGACGGCCTGCGGGCAGTTGGAGAGATGGCTGGGGACAGCCTGCGGGCAGCGGGCAGGATGGCCGGAAACGGAATGCAGAGCGCCGGAGTGATGGTGAGGGGCGCGATGCGGCCGGCCGGTGGCCGCTTATGAGCGAGGTTTTGTACCTGAAGCTGAACCAGAATACGGAGGTCCACGAAAAGGAGGTATTCTTAAGCCAGCTCGGGAGCATCTGGTGCCGGGATAAGGCCATCGAGAGTAAATGCAAGGCTGTCAAGGTCATGAACATCCATGCGGACAAGAAGGAGCGGTACGTGGTTTCGGTCATGGACCTGATCAAAAAGATGGAAAAGCTCTGCGAGCAGGTGGAGATCAACAACATCGGCGAGACGGACTGCATCATCGATTATCAGCCGGACGTGAAGCCGCATCCTGTGTGGGATTGGATCAAGGCGGCCTTTGTCTGCCTGGTTTCTTTTTTCGGAGCGGCCTTTGCCATCATGACCTTCAATAACGACGGCGACGTGACCAATATCTTCCGCCAGATCTATGCTCAGGTCATGGGAACGGCCCCGGCGGGGCCGACGATCCTGGAGCTGACCTATTCCATCGGCCTTCCCATCGGGATCCTGGTGTTCTTCAATCATTTTTCTAAAGCGGCCCTCTCCAAGGATCCGACCCCCATCGAGGTGCAGATGCGCACTTACGAGACGGACGTCAATACCACGCTGATCCAGAATGCGGATAGAGAGGAGTCGGGCATTGATGTTTCTTAACTATATTCTGCTTGGGACCATCGGGATCTGTGCCGGCGGGGTGATTGCGGCGGGCGTGTTCGCCTTCATCGTCACCATCGGCGTGGTGGTGCGCCTGATCGGCAAGACCCACACCGCAAAGCACATCCGGCTCGTCGAGGACTGCATCGTCCTCGGGGGCGCCTTCGGAAACGTGGTCAATCTCTACAAGATCCCCGTTCCGGGAGGCGTGACCCTGCTCGTCCTTCTGGGGCTGGGGGGCGGGATCTTTGTGGGCTGCCTGATCATGTCCCTGGCAGAGACCCTGAACGCGCTGCCCGTCCTTAGCCGGCGGATCCGGCTGGCAACCGGACTCCAGTATGTGATCCTGTCGATGGCGGCCGGAAAAGGCATCGGCGCGCTGCTCTATTTTTTCCTGGGCGGATGACGCGAAAAGCAGGGAAGACCGGCTTTTATAGAGAAGGGCTTTTTGCGAAGCCAGGTCTTTAAAAAACCAGGTCTTTCAGAAGCCAGGCCTTTCAGAAAGCCAGGGCTTAAAAAGCCGGCGATTTGCAGAGGGCGATCTTATTGAGAAGGATTTTATAAAAACAGAGAGGGATCAGTTTTATGGAAGAGAAAAAGGAAATCCCGCGTCCCGGCGCGGACATGAAGCCGGAAGAGTATGAAAAATATGTGAAGCGGATCACGCCGGTCCACAATACGCCCCTCAACATGGTAAAGGCGTTTCTGACCGGCGGAATCATCTGCACCATCGGCCAGTTTTTCATGAATATCTTCACGAACAACGGCCTGGAGAAGGATGCGGCCGGTGCATGGACCCTGCTGATCCTGATCGGGAGCACGGTCATCCTGACCGGCTTAAATATATTCCCCAAAATCGTCACCTTCGGCGGGGCCGGGGCCCTGGTGCCCATCACCGGCTTTGCCAACTCCGTGGTGGCCCCGGCCATCGAGTACAAGAAGGAGGGCCAGGTCTTCGGAATCGGCTGCAAGATCTTCACCATCGCCGGGCCGGTGATCCTTTACGGGATCTTTGCAAGCTGGATCGCGGGGATTTTGTATTATGTGCTGGACAGGATGGGAGTGTATTGGGCGTAGATGGTTCAGGCGGAAGCGATGGATTAAATAGGAAAATGTTTTATGGGCGGGGAGAAAATTTCCCCGCTCAAGTTGTTTGTGATAGAAAGCGTATATTGATTTTGAAACTGAAATTCTTTATAGTTCCTATGGACTTTGACGTGACAATATATTAGAAAACAGGTATAATCAGATTGAGCGGGGAACGACGTATAAATTGGATAATCGGACGGGTGCGAGGAGAATGCGGTATATAAAGCTCTGGGAGCGGAATGAGGTGCTTACATGACAGATATAATCGCCTATTACGATCAAAACGCAGAAGCATTTATCGCCGGAACGGTTGCCGTGGATTTTCGCAAAACGCAGGAAAAATTTCTGGCCTTTTTGCCAGAGAAGGCGAGGATTCTGGATTTTGGCTGTGGCTCCGGCAGGGATGCCGCATATTTTCACAGGAAAGGTTATCAGGTGGAAGCGGTTGACGGTTCAGCAAAAATGTGCGAGTTTGCAAGCCGGTATGCCAAAGTTCCCGTGAGGCAGATGCTGTTTCAGGATCTCACAGAAAAGGATCGATATGACGGGATCTGGGCCTGTTCCTCCATTTTACATTTGCCGCTGCAGGAATTAAAGGAAGTTATGGAGAGAATGCTGCAGGCCCTCAGGGAAAATGGCGTGATTTATACATCGTTCAAGTATGGAGAATTTGAAGGCGTTCGCAGGGGCAGATATTTTACGGATTTTACAGAGGAATCCTTTGGGCGGTTTCTGGAAGAGTTTGACGGCGTCCGCATAAGGGAGTGCTGGGCTACCGGTGACGTGCGGCAGGGCAGGGGTGGGGAGAGATGGCTGAATCTGATACTTCAAAAATCGGATATCCACTGACAGTTGACGGAAAATATTACAATACGCTGGACATAGAATCTTTCTCCCTTATGATGAAGGACCCGTCCTGCTGCTATAAATTCTACTGGCTGGAAGCGATCGTGCGGCTGATCTCGGAGGGCCTTCGGGAGACCACCTTTGATACGGTTATTGATGAGATGATCTGCAATGCCTGGTACTCAGTCAGAGAGTTTCACATCCATTTAAGTGGAATGCAGGCAGACGGACAGGTGCGGGACGGTCTGGAGCGGGCAGTCATGAGGCTGACGGAGCTTAGCGGCCTTCCGGCCAATGCGTCGAAGGTTGAGATCAAGAATGCCATTCAGAGGCATAGCCGGGAATTAAAGGGATACAAAGAGCAGCTTACCAATATGGTTCCTTATCGGGCGCTTGCCGGCTTTTTTAATAAAAGCGAAGAGCCGGCAGAGTGGGGGAGCGTCAGGAGGCTGACTGCCTACATAGAGCGAATCAACAGGGAGGTCGTGCTGCTTCCATATATACTGGGGACGGAGAGCAAGCTGCAAAAAACGATCTACTTCCAGGAATCCTGGATCGAAATGATTCAGGATCATACCGTGGCGATTCTTGGCTGGATTCAATATGAGAAGGTAAAATGGCTTCAGAACAACAATCCGGAGGTGCCGGGGCTTGTCCATAAGTTGGCTCCCATGGACGAAAAGATGAGGAAACTGAATAATGTCCGGAAACTCTGGGAAGGAATTCTGGACATAAGCGAAGTGCGGGACGTGTTTACGGGGCAGCCGGTCATGCCCCGGCAGTATGACGTGGATCACTTCGTCCCATGGTCTTTTGTGATGAATGACGAATTGTGGAATCTGGCGCCTATGGATTCCGCACTAAATTCCGCAAAGAGCAACCGCCTTCCCCGGTGGGAGCCGTTTTTTAAACGTTTTGCGGAAAATCAGTTTCTTATGTATGGCCTGATTCACGAAAAGGCGGGAATTCGGAAATTATACGAAGCCTGTTACTGGGACAACTTACATTCTTTGTGGGCGGGACAGGAGCTCTACCGGAAAGGAAACACGAAAGAAGAATTTTACCATATCCTGCTGAAAAATATGCGGCCGGTTTATGATTCCGCCAAAAGGCAGGGATATGAAGTCTGGAACAGAAATTAAGAACAAGGAATAAGAAAAGGTCCCGGCTTTTTCCAGCTTGCGATAAATCCGATCGCATGTTTTACGGCTGTACATGTTTTATGGCTGTAATGGAAATCCTATGCGGTTTTTGCGCCAAATCTGTCATTTGCATATTCAAGGCCTTGAAAATATTTCAAAAGCGTACTATTCTGGACAGGCTCGACGAGATGGAACATTGGGGAGTGATCGGAGCATTTGATAAGAGGACGATCATAGCGCTTTCTAACGATGTGGTAAAAGAAATCGCGCAGAAATATGAAAATATGCAGAAAGGCGTAGGCGATATCATGGGTGGGGCATTGATCGAAACAGAGGCAAGAACGATATTGGATCAAGGTTTTTATGTGTAGTGACATAAGGAGATCGGTAAAATTGAAAGTCAAAATGAGGCATTTTTAGGATTGCTTTTTTGTGGGCTCTGCCCAGGTCCTGCCCTTTGGGTACACCCGGCCTCCGGAATAAGGTTGGGATTTTCTGGCAATCCTGTAAATGCCTCTGGAATAAGGTTGGGGCGGCCAGATGATTTGGTTATGGCCGCCCTGGCTTTTCTTTTTATAGGTACTGCGTTAGTCGTTCTCCGTACAGTACAATCAGCTGGTTCAGGACCTGGTCCCAGTTCCGGTACCTTTGAGTCCTTTTACCACGTTTTCACTGGCCAGATATAACATCTTTTCCAGTGTGCTGTCACTCGGAAACATACTTTTTGTCTTTGTAACCTTCCGATACTGCCGGTTCAGACCCTCTATGATGTTTGTCGTACTATGCTGATTTCGTGATAGTACGACAAATGCCATTGAAGGATTCAACCGCCAGCTGCGAAAAGTGACCAAATCGAAAACCGTGTTTCCGACCGACAACAGCCTTTTAAAAATGCTGTACCTGGCAATGATGGATATCACGAAAAAATTGAGGTGCTATAGCTGGGACGGTGCTCCTTGGAAGGCGCTTCGACTGTTTGAATCTTACAATGACTTCCCGGTTTTGATGTTTTTCAGCCAGGTTAAGTTCTACGATATGCTTTCTGGCCCATTCGTAAGGGTCAGCATCATTTAATCGTTCTCGCAGTTCCTTTTCGGTCCCGAGTTTTTCAACAGTGACAGTCCGCTCTTTTTTCCCCTCATAGACGGTTTTGTCAAACTTTCGCTCAAACCCGAAACAGAAGGGGGCTTGACTTTTCTTTCTTCCATATTTATAATATTAGCCATACGAAAAAAGCTGTGAAGGAGACAGTAGGGCGGCAGGAAAGGCGCAGAGACCCGGCGGCGGTGGGAAGCCGGGGCGAGTAGGGCCGCATCGAAGATCACTCCCAAGCTGCAGGCTGAAGGGTGCCGTGGCCGTCCGGGCGGAGGAGCCGCCGGGCGAAGAGGGCTTCGGGCATTTGGTAGGCTGTGCCGGGATCCGCCGTTATCGGGAGCGTGTATGACCGTCTTGGGCGGCGTATGCAGAACGGGTGGTATAGCGAAGACTCTGGGCTTCGTCCTTTTCTGGACGAAGCCCTTTTTTCGTAAACCGTATTCTTACAGGAGGAATGACATGTACGAGAAAGTTTCTACGGACCTGAATTTTGTAGAGCGGGAAAAGAAGATCCAACAGTTCTGGAAGGACAACGACATCTTTGAGAAGAGCATTGACAGCCGGAAGGAGGGGGAGACCTACACCTTCTACGACGGGCCGCCCACGGCCAACGGGAAGCCCCACATCGGCCACGTGCTGACCAGGGTCATCAAGGACATGATCCCCCGCTACCGGACCATGAAGGGCTACATGGTGCCCAGGAAGGCCGGATGGGACACCCACGGGCTCCCGGTGGAGCTGGAAGTGGAGCGGATGCTGGGCCTGGACGGCAAGGAGCAGATCGAGGAGTACGGCCTGGAGCCCTTTATCGCCCACTGCAAGGAGAGCGTGTGGAAGTACAAGGGCATGTGGGAGGATTTCTCCGGCACGGTGGGCTTCTGGGCCGACATGGACGATCCCTACGTGACCTACCACGACGACTTTATCGAGTCGGAATGGTGGGCGCTCAAGAAGATCTGGGACCGGGGCCTTCTCTACAAGGGCTTCAAGATCGTACCCTACTGCCCCCGCTGCGGCACGCCCCTCTCCAGCCACGAGGTGGCCCAGGGCTATAAAGATATCAAGGAACGCTCGGCGGTGGTCCGCTTCAAGGTGAAGGGCGAGGACGCTTACATCCTGGCCTGGACCACGACGCCCTGGACCCTGCCCTCCAACATCGCCCTCTGCGTGAACCCGGACGAGGAGTATGCGAAGGTGAAGGCCGCCGACGGGAAGACCTACTATATGGCGACCGCCCTTCTGGACACGGTGCTCGGACGTCTGGCGGAGGAGGGGAAGCCTGCCTACGAGGTGCTTGAGACTTATAAAGGAAAAGACCTGGAATATAAGGAGTATGAGCCGCTCTTCGACTGTGCGAAGCAGGTGGCCGATAAGCAGAACAAGAAAGCGTTCTTCGTGGTCTGTGATGGTTACGTCACCCTGACCGACGGCACCGGCGTGGTTCACATTGCTCCGGCCTTCGGTGAGGACGATGCCAGGGTCTGCCGCAAATACGGCAACATGCCCTTCGTGCAGATGGTGGACGGCAAGGGGAACATGACGGAGGAGACACCTTTTGCGGGGCTGTTCGTGAAGGAGGCCGACCCGAAGGTGCTCGTCTGGCTGGACGAGCGGGGACTGCTCTACGACGCCCCCAAGTTCGAGCACAGCTATCCCCACTGCTGGCGCTGCGACACGCCGCTCATCTATTACGCCAGAGAGTCCTGGTTCATCAAGATGACGGAGGTCAAGGAGGACCTGATCCGCAACAACAACACCATCAACTGGATCCCGGAGAGCATCGGCAAGGGCCGCTTCGGCGACTGGTTGGAGAACATCCAGGACTGGGGCCTTTCCAGGAACCGTTACTGGGGGACGCCCTTAAACATCTGGGAATGTGAGTGCGGGCACCAGCATTCCATCGGGAGCATTGCGGAGCTCAAGGAAATGTCCGACAACTGTCCCGACGACATCGAGCTGCACCGGCCCTTCATCGACGCCGTGACCATCACCTGCCCCAAGTGCGGGAAGCAGATGCGGCGGGTGCCGGAGGTGATCGACTGCTGGTTTGACTCCGGGGCCATGCCCTTTGCCCAGCATCATTATCCCTTTGAGAACGAGGAACTCTTCAAGGCCCAGTTCCCGGCCCAGTTTATCTCCGAGGCGGTGGACCAGACCAGGGGATGGTTCTATTCCCTGCTGGCGATCTCGACCCTGATCTTCAACAAAGCGCCCTACGAGAACGTGATCGTGCTGGGGCACGTGCAGGACGAGAACGGCCAGAAGATGAGCAAGTCCAAGGGGAATGCGGTGGATCCCTTTGACGCCCTCGCCACCTACGGGGCCGACGCCATCCGCTGGTATTTCTATATCAACAGCGCACCCTGGCTGCCCAACCGGTTCCACGGGAAGGCCGTCATGGAGGGGCAGAGGAAGTTCATGGGGACCCTCTGGAACACCTATGCCTTCTTCGTGCTCTATGCGAACATTGACAATTTCGACGCGACAAAATATAGTTTGGACTACAGTGCCCTTTCCGTCATGGACAGATGGATTCTGTCCAAGATGAACACCATGGTGAAGGCCGTGGATTCCCACCTGGAGAACTACCGGATCCCGGAGGCGGCCAAGGCCCTGCAGGAGTTCGTGGACGATCTTTCCAACTGGTACGTGAGACGGAGCAGGGAGCGGTTCTGGGCGAAGGGAATGCCCCAGGACAAGGTCAATGCCTACATGACCCTGTACACGGCCCTCGTGACGGTCAGCAAGGCGGCGGCGCCGATGATCCCCTTCATGACGGAGGACATTTACCGGAACCTGGTGTGCAGCATCGACAAGGACGCTCCGGAGAGCGTGCACCTGTGTGACTTCCCCACAGCGGACGAGAGCCACATTGACAGAGAGCTGGAAGATCACATGGAGCATGTGCTGAAGGTGGTGGTCATGGGCCGGGCCTGCCGCAACACGGCAAACATCAAAAACCGCCAGCCCATCGGAAAGATGTTCGTGAAGGCGCCCTTCGCCCTGCCGGAGTTCTATGCCGAGATCGTAGAAGACGAGCTGAATGTGAAGAAGGCCGTGTTCACCGACGATGTGCGGGAGTTTACCACCTACACCTTCAAGCCGCAGATGCGGACCGTGGGGCCCAAGTACGGGAAGCTTCTGGGACAGATCAAGAAGGAGCTTGCGGAGCTGGACGGCAATGCCGCCATGGACGAGCTGAAGGCGAAAGGCTTCCTCACCATGTCCATGGCCGGGACGGAGGTGACTCTGTCGGAAGAGGACCTTCTGATCGACATGGTCCAGAAGGAGGGCTATGTGACGGAGGTTTCCGGGGAGGTCACGGTGGTGCTGGACACCAACCTGACGCCGGAACTTCTGGAGGAGGGCTTTGTCCGGGAGATCATCAGCAAGGTGCAGACCATGCGCAAGGAGGCCGGCTTCGAGGTCACGGACCACATCCATCTGTACCAGGATGAGAACGACAGGATCGCCGAGATCCTGAAAAACCACACGGAAGAGATCAAGGGCGAGGTCCTGGCCGAGGAAATTTATATCGGAAAGGTCGCCGGATACGAAAAAGACTGGAATATTAACGGCGAACGTGTTATGCTTGGTGTGGAGAAGGCGACCGTATAGGGCGCCGGACGCCGGCGGGAGGCCGGCAAATGAAACAGGATCATGAAATTAATTGCAGCAGGAGGAGTTTTTATGTCCAGTTATCAGTTTGATAAGGAACACTTTAAACGGGAAGTGGAAAGCAACGTCAAGAATCTTTATCGGAAGACCATTTCCGAGGCCACGCCGAAGCAGGTGTTCCAGGCCGTGGCCTATGCGGTGAAGGATGTCATCGTCGACGAGTGGATCGCCACCCACAAGCAGTATGACAAACAGGATGCAAAGATGGTCTACTATATGTCCATGGAGTTTCTCATGGGCCGTGCACTTGGAAACAACATCATCAATATCTGTGCCAGGGACGAGATCAAAGGGGCTCTCGACGAGCTGGGCTTTGACCTCAATGTGATCGAGGACCAGGAGCGGGATTACGCCCTCGGAAACGGCGGCCTGGGCCGTCTGGCGGCCTGTTTCTTGGATTCGCTGGCCACCCTGGGCTATGCGGCCTACGGCTGCGGCATCCGTTACAAGTACGGCATGTTCAAGCAGGAGATCCGGGACGGCTATCAGATGGAGGTTCCGGACGACTGGCTGAAGGACGGCAATCCCTTCGAGGTGCGCCGGGACGAGTATGCGGTCGAGGTCAAATTCGGCGGCTATGTCCGCACGGAATGGAAGAACGGGAGGAACCAGTTCATCCAGGAGGGCTATCAGTCAGTCCGTGCCGTGCCCTACGACCTTCCCATCGTGGGCTATGGAAATAACGTGGTGAACACGCTCAGGATCTGGGATGCGGAGCCCATCAACACCTTCAGCCTGGATTCCTTTGACAAGGGCGATTACCGGAAGGCGGTGGAGCAGGAGAACCTGGCGAAGAACATCGTCGAGGTCCTCTATCCCAACGACAACCATTATGCGGGCAAGGAGCTCCGCCTGAAACAGCAGTATTTCTTCATCTCCGCCAGCGTACAGCGGGCGGTGCAGAAGTTCAAGATGCTCCATGACGACATCCACATGCTGCCGGAGAAGGTGGTGTTCCAGATGAACGACACCCATCCCACGGTGGCGGTTCCGGAGCTGATGAGGGTCCTTTTGGACGTGGAAGGTCTGGACTGGGACGAGGCGTGGGAGATCACCACCAAGACCTGCGCTTACACCAACCACACCATCATGGCCGAGGCCCTGGAAAAATGGCCGCTGGAGTTGTTCTCCAGACTGCTTCCCCGTATTTACCAGATCGTGGAGGAGATCAACCGTCGTTTCGTGGAGAAGATCAGGAAGACATTCCCCGGCGACGAGGAGAAGGTGAGGCGGATGGCCATCATCTATGACGGACAGGTGAAGATGGCCCATCTGGCCATTGCCGGAAGCTTTTCCGTCAACGGCGTGGCGAGACTGCATACAGAGATCTTAAAGAACAAGGTCCTGAAAGATTTCTATGAGATGGAGCCTCAGAAATTCAACAACAAGACCAACGGCATCACTCAGCGCAGGTTCCTGCTCCATGGCAACGAGCTTCTGGCTAAGTGGGTGACGGACAAGATCGGCGACGAGTGGATCACCGACCTGCCCCACATCAAGAAGCTGGCCGTCTATGCGGATGACGAAAAGTGTCAGCAGGAGTTTATGAACATCAAGTACCAGAACAAGCTCCGTCTGGCGAAATATATCAAGGAGAACAACGGCATCGACGTGGATCCCAGGTCCATCTTCGACGTGCAGGTGAAGCGGCTCCACGAGTACAAGAGACAGCTCCTCAACATCCTCCATGTGATGTACCTGTACAACCAGCTCAAGGACAATCCGGAGATGGACATGGTTCCCAGGACCTTTATTTTCGGCGCCAAGGCGGCGGCGGGCTATAAGATCGCCAAGCTGACCATCAAGCTGATCAATTCCGTGGCCGACGTGGTCAACAACGACAAGTCCATAGGCGGAAAGATCAAGGTGGTGTTCATCGAGGACTACCGGGTGTCCAATGCGGAGTGGATCTTTGCGGCGGCTGACGTCAGCGAACAGATCTCCACCGCCAGCAAGGAGGCTTCCGGCACGGGCAACATGAAGTTCATGCTGAACGGGGCCCTGACCCTCGGCACCATGGACGGCGCCAACGTGGAGATCGTGGAGGAGGTGGGCAAGGAATACGCCTTCATCTTCGGCATGTCCTCCGACGAGGTCATTGACTATGAGACCCACGGCGGCTACAATCCCATGGATATCTTCAACGACGACCAGGATATCCGCCGGGTGCTGATGCAGCTCATCAACGGCTTCTATGCGCCCCACAACACGGAGCTGTTCCGTGACCTGTACAATTCTCTGCTCAACACCCAGAGCACCGACAAGGCGGACACCTACTTCAATCTGAAGGATTTCCGTTCCTACGCCGAAGCCCAGAAGCGGGTGGATGCGGCTTACCGGGACGAGAAGTGGTGGGCGAAGGCGGCCATCATGAACGTGGCCTGCTCCGGCAAGTTCTCTTCCGACCGGACGATCCGGCAGTACGTAGATGAGATCTGGCATCTGGACCGGGTGAAGGTGGAGCTGGACGCGTAAAAAGTTTCCCAAACGGGTTGACAGGGAAAAGCGAAATATAGTATAAATGAAGTAAGCGGAAAGGCACGTCACCATGTCAGGACGTGCCTTTCTATATAAAAATATTTCTACCTGTGCGGTTGAAGCTTTCTCATGTCTCCGTCAGAGAGCAGCAGGTTTCGCAGACACGTTGATTTTTTGATTTTGCTGCGCCGCTTATTGTCACCGAACCTGCTTCCATCAAAACGGGTCAGCCGGTTCGATGACGCTAGGCTCGCAAAATCTGCAAAATCTGCAAAATCTGCCTATCGTCTGCTGCAACCAGCTGTTCCCTGACGAAGCCAGAACAAGGCGTTCCAACCGCACAGGTGGAAATATTTACAGGAAAGGTGGTGAGTTTATGGATCCGGACGGTAGTAACAGTTGCAGGCAAAGCATGATGGAGACGGTTCACAGACTCACTAGTACTGCCTTGCGCAGATAACGGTGAATAGCAGTGCCTGATATTTGTGTCAGGGTAAGGCGGAAGAAGGAGACGATGCGGTGGCATCGTTGACTGATGACAACGCAACAATGGCGCAAAGAGCAGGTGCTGACTTCACCGAAATTTGCGCAAGGCAGTACTGGGGACATGCTGCATTTGCGGCGGAGCGGGATTCTGTTTTAAGGCTTTTTCATAGCGGGGACAGCTTTCTTTTCATGTTTTGCGTACCATGAACTGCCGGGCGGCGGCAGGAGTTTTACAGTATTAAAAAAGGAGGCAGGACATGACAGAGAGAGATGTTTGCGAGCTGCTTGAGACCAAGCAGTATAAAAGGATCAAGGAGTCCTTTGCCGAGATGAACCAGGTGGACCTGGCGGAGCTTTTGGAGGAGCTTCCGGAGAGACAGATGATCATGGCCTTCCGGCTGATCGGCAAGGAGGAGGCGGCGGAAACCTTCAGCTGCATGGAGTCCAGGGAACAACAGATTTTGGTGGAGGCCCTGACGGAGCGGGAGCTTCGGGCGGTCCTCGACGATATGTTCCTGGACGACACGGCGGACCTTTTGGAGGAGATGCCGGCCAACGTGGTGGAGCGGATCCTGGCCAACACGGACCTGGAGACCAGGAGACAGCTCAACCAGCTTTTGAGCTATCCGGAGGACAGCGTCGGCAGCATTATGACGGTGGAGTACGTGGACTTAAAGCCCCACATGACGGTGAAGGCGTCCCTGGAGAAGATCCGCAGGGTCGGCATCGATAGCGAGACCATTTACACCTGCTACGTGATCCAGAATAAGAAGCTTCTGGGGATCGTGACGGCGAAGGCCCTTTTGATCTCAGACGAGAGGAAGAGCGTCCAGGAGATCATGGAGTCCAATATCATCACCATCAACACCCACGACGACCAGGAGACGGCGGCCAAGCTGGTCCGTAAGTACGGCCTGATCGCCCTGCCCGTGGTGGACCGGGAGGGCTGCATGGTCGGGATCGTGACCGTGGACGATGCCATGGAGGTCATGCAGGACGAGGTGACGGAGGATATCGCCCTCATGGCGGCGGTGGCCCCCAGTGAGGATTCTTATTTCAGCACTTCCGTTTTCCGCCATGCCGGAAACCGGATCCCCTGGCTGCTGATCCTGATGCTCTCGGCGACTTTGACGGGAATGATCATCACGAAATATGAGATGGCCTTCGAGGCGATCCCCGTGCTGGTCTCTTTTATTCCCATGCTGATGGACACCAGCGGAAACTGCGGCTCCCAGAGCTCGGCCCTGATCATCCGGGGCATGGCCATTGACGACATCCGTTTGAAGGATGCGCTGCGGGTCATCTGGAAGGAGATCCGGGTGGCGGCGCTGGTGAGCAGCACGCTGGCGGTGGTCAACGGCGTTCGGATCTATATCATGTACCAGCAGAACCTGAAGCTGGCGGCTCTGATCGGGATGACCCTGATCTGCACGGTAACCCTGGCGGAACTGATCGGCTGCAGTCTGCCCATGCTGGCGAAGCGGTGCAAGCTGGACCCTGCCCTGATGGCGGCCCCCCTGATCACCACCTTCGTGGACGCGGCGGCCATCACCATCTATTTTTCCATCGCCACGGCGCTGTTTAATGTGTAAGACGAGTTTGCGTTTTTTGCATATCTGCTGGAAGAACCGCATGGTAGGCGGCCGCCCGCCTGGGACGGAGCATGACATTTTCGGAGTGAGGGCCGTCGGGGCATCCGTTCCGGAGCAGACGATAGGAAGATTTTGCGGATTTTGCTGCGTCTAGCGCAGGCAATTTCAGCCGACCCGGTTTGATGGAGGTGAAATTGCCTGCCATAGGCGGCGCAGCAAAATCCGCAAAATCGACGTGTCTGCGAGGAACGGATGCCCCGACGGCCCGGGCCCGAACAAAGAGGAGTACCAATATGAACGATCAAAACGAATTTAAAGCCGCCCTCGGCGACCTTCTGCTCCTTGCGAAGGCTTCCGGCCTGAGGGTAACGGGGCCCCAGATCCGGGAATGTTTTTCGGGATGGGAGCTCACTGCGGAGCAGTGGCGACTGATCTACAGCTATCTGGAGCTGAATCAGATCACGGTGGAGGGCCACGAGAGCCATGCGGAGAGCCTTTCTTATTTGAGAGGCGGCGACAAAGAAGCGGGGAGTAAAGAAGCAGCTGGGAAGCAGGAGAAGAGGGACAGAGCGGGGACATCTTCTGAAAGGCGCCTGACCGGGGAGGACTCCAGATGTTATAAGATGTATCTGGAGGAGATAAAAGCCATCGAGGCGCTTTCCGGGCGTGAGCTTCCGGAGCTCCTTGCGGCCGTGAAGAGGGGGGACCGGGCTGCCAGGAACCGTCTGGCGGAGGGACACCTCGGCCGTGTGGTGGAGCTGGCGAAGGAGTATGCCGGAAGGGGCGTCCATATGGCAGATCTGGTCCAGGAGGGGAACATGGCCCTCCTCATGGCCATGGAGGACTTTGAGGACGGCGACTTCGGCGTCTATATCACAAGGGAGATCTGCAGTGCCATGGATGCGGCCCTGGCCGAGCAGACGGGCGAGCGGGATACGGGAAGCTATCTGGCGGCCCAGGCCAACGCCATCATGGAGGCCACGGAGGAGCTGGTGAAGGAGCTCGGCAGGGAGGCGACCCTCTCCGAGGTGGCACAGAGGATGAACCTCAGCGAGGACATGACGAGGGATATCATGAAGATTTCCATGGACGCCCTGGCGGTGGTGGAAGCCCACGGATCCGGGGAACAGTTTGGAAGAGGGTAGCGGTCACGCAGCCTCGGAAGGGAAGCGTTATTATGCCGGCATTACAGACACAGTCTCAAGTTACCACTTTAAAAGAATATGAAGCTCTCCCGGAAGATGTCAGGGCGGAGGTTTTTGACGGACAGATCCATTACATGGCCAGTCCGTCCCAGGAGCACCAGACGATCTCCATGGAGCTTTCTACTTTGCTCAATGTCTATCTCAAAAGCAAAAAGGGGCCGTGCCGGGTGTTCCACGCTCCGTTTGATGTGAAATTGAAGGATACGCCCCTCACCATTGTCCAGCCTGATCTTATGATCGTGTGTGAGAAAGACAAGCTGGATGGGAAGCGGTGCAATGGTGCGCCTGATTTTATCATTGAAATAGTTTCCCCTGGCAATCCCTCAGATGATTATATCCGTAAGCTGTATTATTATAAAATGGCCGGTGTCCGTGAGTATTGGATCGTGGATCCTCGCCGCAAAATAGTGACGGTCAATTATTTTCAGGGAAACCTGCTGAATATCCAGTATTTCTTTGAATCCACGATTAAGGTCAACATTTATGACGACCTGTACATTGATTTTTCCGATATTGCCGATCTGCTGAATGCTTAGATGAAAAAAGAGAGGCAGGTTTTGTCGCAAATCTGTGGAAAGGAGTCCGGAGGTCTTGGAAGAGGAAATCATCTTATATCATGGCAGCAGACGACGGGTGGAATTTCCTGAGATCCGCACCGCACGTTTTCACAAGGATTTTTATTTTGGTTTTTACTGTACGCTGTTTCAGGAACAGGCGAAACGCTGGGCAACTCGTTTTGGCGGTGTGGGTGTGATGAACGAGTATATTTATACGCCTGATTCCTCGCTTCGTATGTTAAAGTTTTCGGAAATGACAGAAGAATGGCTGGACTTTATTGTTTCATGCAGACTGGGAAATCCGCATGATTATGATATTGTGGAAGGCCCCATGGCAAATGACACCATATTCAATTACGTGCAGAATTTTGCCGATGGCAAGATATCCAGAGAAGCCTTCTGGGTATTGGCCAAATTCAAGAGACCGACCCATCAAATCAGTTTCCATACGGTGAGGGCTCTGGTGACGCTGCAGTTTCGGAAAGGATATGAGGTGAGCGATGAAGAATGACAGCGATCTGTTTTTTACGTGCAGTCTGATTGAATTGATCGGAAGGCGGCAAAAGAGAAAGCGGTCGGAGGTGGTTTCTGCTCTCGGCGAGAAAACGCTGCGGCGCATTTACCGGTATGCGGATGTGTTTCACTGTGAGCCCATCGCAAAAACAGCGGACGAATTCATTACCGCCTGTGATATCATTCCGGGGGACTTTGATAATGTAAAGCGCTGCAAATATGAGGTTCCGGATTACTGGACCATCGGCGAGGTCTATGAAAGGCTGATCGAGGATGTCTGTGGGGAGGATGTGATACAGACATTGATAGAGGTGTATTCCTCGTGGATCGACGTTGCGATTTCCAATTATAACTCAGACTTTTTTTATCAGCCGAGAGATTACATCAGAGAATGTTACCTGGAAGGGGAGGTCCTAGTTTAGGGGCCTCCCCCTTTAGAAAAACTTTTCCACCTGTGCGGTTGAAGGCTTTCTATGTCTCCGTCAGGGAGCAGTTGTTTTCGCATACACGTTGATTTTTTGATTCGCCATAGCGTGCGGGAAAACTGCCAGTGACAGTTTTCCTGCTTTGCTGCGCCGCCAGTGACGTTTTATAAAGGACTTTTTAATCAAATTCACAAAAAATTTACAATCAGCCGACTTCGCCATTTGTATATCACATCAAATCAAACAGTAGCAATTTGGACACGTTTATGCTATGCTTATAAAATATTCAGAAAACGCAAAGGGGATATATTATGAGTGATTTAGCATATACTGATTCTATGATAGACGAGATTAGAGAACTATTACTAAACGCCCGGCAAAAGGTTGCTACACACATCAACACGGAACTTTTGTCCACCTACTGGAATGTGGGGCGTATCATTGTTGAGCATGAACAGAATAGCAACGGGCGTGCCGCTTATGGCAAACAGCAGTTACGTCAGATTTCCAAAGAACTTACAAAAGAATTTGGCAGAGGTTTTTCTGTTTCCAATATCCAGTTTATGCGCCGGTTTTACCAGACTTATCAAATTCAACAGATAGTGTCTGTTAAATTGAGCTGGTCGCATTATTGTGAATTGTTGTCTATTTCTGACCTCGACAAGCGCAGCTTTTATGAGAAAGAAGCTGTTAATTCCTGCTCTTTATCCTGCATTCTGCTTTTCTCCATACTCGTCCCCAATCTCTTT
>CAMSZT010000010.1 GCA_947066815.1 uncultured Lachnotalea sp. | reverse complement strand
TTTTCTTTATGGCGTCTGCTGCGCCGATTTTTGCTGCGTGTAAGCGCAGAATCTACCTTACAAAAATCGTGCGCATCCTCCGGAGGGCTTATAGTAAACGGCAAATACTTTTGTCGTTTACTATAGTATGGAAAGACGAAGGCTTCCAACCTTTTGATCTATATGAAAGGCATATAATATCAGAATTTAGAGAATTAAACGAGACCGGCCAGCAAAAAGCCGCTGACTATGTCGAAGACTTGACCAAGATACCGGAATACCAGAAGAAAGATTAACCCGTAGCGGGAATCCCTGCCACGATCAGACTGCCTTAACCACCGCATAAATATGAGCGTCGGCCTTCCCGATCGGGGGCACCGGCTCCACCAAATGGTGGACACCCCCACTTATGGCTCACCCCATAAATGGGGACAGCACCATGGCAATATAATATGCTTAACCAGGCAGCCGGTGGAGCGGCTGCGGTTCCTCGCCCTGAGTCTTGAAGGGAGGGGATGCCTTATGTCTACATATGAGGAATTCATGGTGATCCTTACCGTGGCGCTGTTGATCGTGGCAATTCTGAACCTGAAACATAAGAAATAGCCGCCCTGCTCCTTGGCCGGATAGGCGGCTGTTTCTTAGCTAAATATTTTGACAGGACGGGGAGCCCTAACCTCCCTCACCGGCTGTCTTGTTAAGCATATTATAAGCGATTCTGTTCCATTTGTCAAACGGAGAACTTCTACTTGACTTTCCGACATGCGTGTCGTATAATGTTTTAAGACACGAGTGTCGGAAACGGAGAGGGCTATGAATAAAAGAGGTCAGGAGACGAGGGAACATATCAAACGGTGTGCCTGTTCATTGTTTGCCGGGAAGGGCTTTAAGCAGGTGACGATGAAGGACGTCTGCGAGGCGACGGGCTTAAGCCGGGGCGGCCTGTACTGCCACTATGAGAGCACCCGCCAGATCTTCCGGGAGATTATGGAGGACATGATGAGCCGGCAGGAGGATGTGTTTGAGGAGAAGATCGGCCGGGGGGAGCCGGCGGTGACGATCCTGGACGAGGTCTTAGAGAACTACCGGAGGGAGATGCTGGACGGCGAAGCTTCCCTGAGCGTGGCGATCTATGAGTATTTCAGCAGCCCGGACGTGGCGGGCGGGAAGAATGCCCTGTACGAACAGTATGTCATGTCCGGGGATGCGTGGAAGAAGCTTTTGCGGTACGGGATCCAACGGGGGGAGTTCCGCAGAGTCGACATTGACGCCGTGTTCGACCTGATCGTGTTTTCGTATCAGGGCGTCCGGATGTACAGCAAATTGATGCCCGTGGACGAGGAGATTCCTGCGAGGATACTGCGGGAGATCCGAAAAATTTTGGTGAGGAGTGAGGACGATGGCGACGATTTTTGAACATTTCAGCGAGGAGAAAAACGCAATGATCGATCCCTGTGACACGACGGGGCGGGTGGACGGATTTCCGAAGGTGTGCATTACCACGTTTTCGGAGGGAATGATCGAAACCTTTGTACGGAACAATCCGGTGAAGATCATAGCGAACCTGTATTCCGCAAACGGGGCGGTGCCGGTGTATGAAGTCGGATACGGGGAGGAAAAGATGGGCCTGTTCCTCTCCCGGGTTGGGGCTCCCGCCTGTGCGGCCGGCCTGGAGGAGGTCGTCGCCATGGGTGCGGAAGCGATTGTTCAATTCGGGTGCTGCGGCATCCTGAACGAGTCCCTGGCGGACGGCAGGATCATCATCCCCTCCTCTGCCGTCCGGGACGAGGGGACGAGCTATCATTACCTTCCGGGCAGCGAGGAGATCTTTGCGGACGTTCTTTCCGTGGACCTGGCGGAGAAGTGTATGAGACGGCACGGGATCCCCTATGTGACGGGGAAGGTCTGGACCACGGATGCGATCTACCGGGAGACGAGGGAGCTTGTGGAGGAACGAAAACGGCAGGGCTGCATTGCCGTCGAGATGGAAGGCTCTGCGTCCATGGCCGTGGCGAGGTTCCGGAAGATCCCGCTCATCCAGTTTTTCTATGGGGCGGACAGTCTGGACGGCGATTCGTGGGAGATCCGGGATCTGACAGATTACGGGATCAGCCACGGTGACCGTTACATGGCGATCGCCCTGGAATGCGGGATCGCTTTTGCCGGGAGCCTTTGCACATTTTCCTGAACGGCACATACCTTAAGAAGAGGAATGTTATGTGAGGGAGAATGTGTATGGATACCGGAACCATGGGAAGTGTGGTCGGGATCACGGTGATCTGTTATCTGGCGGCTATGGCGGTCCGGGCCACGCCCCTTGACCGGAAATGGATTCCTGTCATCTGCGGAGTTTTTGGAGGGCTGCTCGGCGTCCTGGGATTTTTCACGATGGCGGATTACCCGGCGAGGGACGTCCTGTCCGCAGCGGCGGTGGGGATCGTGTCCGGCCTGGCGGCCACGGGAAGCCATCAGGTCTATAAACAGGTGATCGGCCCCAAAGTGGGCGCGGGAAGCCGGACGGGAGGCGGAGAGGGATGAGCCTTCGGATCGAGGAGTATTACTGCACGAGGAACGACTGCTACCGGCAGGGGACGAGGCTGGAGAACGTGGAGTACCTGATCGTCCACAGCCCTTCTGTCTACCCGGCCGTGATCCGGGCCGTGAGCGGGACCAACAACTGGTACAAAAGGTGGAATAAGCCCGGCGTGGAAAAACTGGTGCACGGCTTCATCGACGATACGGGGATCTACAATTTCGCCCCCTACACCCTGGCCTGCTGGCAGATCGGCACGGGCTGGGGGAATAAGCACTGTATCGGCTATGAGCTGTGCGAGCTGGAGACAAAGGCGGAGTTCGAGCGGGTCTGGAACAACGCCGTCAACCATTACGGAAGTCTCTGCAGGAAATACGGGCTGGCGGCGGACCGGGTGATCGGGCATTACGAGGCCCACGAGAAGGGCTTCGCCTCCGACCATGACGACCCGGCGCCCTATTTCCGGCGGTTCGGGAAGACCATGGCGGATTTCCGGAGGGACGTGAGGCGGGTTTTGGAAGGGGAGGAGATCCCGACGGAGGACGGCACGGCCGTCAAGAAGACCTATGAGCCCTGGGCCCACGGCACGGTACAGAAGCTAAAGGACGGCGACCAGCTCAACGTGCGGACCGGCCCCGGGATGAGCTACGGACTGCTTTCTGCCTGGCCGAAGTTAGACGAGGGCAACGAGGTGGACGTGGTGGAACTCTATGAGAATGACTGGGCCAAGATCAACGTCAAAAGTGCGAGGGGCTATGTCAACTCCTGGTATTTAAAAATAACCGAGGCCGGGGCGGACCCGGGGACGTACCCGGTGTGGGTCGGACGGGCGGCGGGGCTGGGCGGCGCCAGGCTCAACGTGCGGACCGGCCCCGGTGCCTCCTACGACCTGCTTGCCGCCTGGCCCAAGCTTGGAGAAGGGAACCTGGTGGACGTGACCGGCGAGAGCGGCGGCTTTTACCAGGTGCGGATCGCCGGGGAGCATGTGGGCTGGGTCAGCAAGGATTATCTGGTGCGGGCGTGAATGTCCGCACCTTTGCGCTTCCTGACAGTCGGAGGTGCGGACGTTTACGCCTTCGGGCCGCCCGCATCTTGCCAGGAGGCGGAGGTGTCTGCTATAATCCCTGTAGAGAGACGGAGGATGCGGGGGGAATGGCCATGGCAGAGAACAGATATTTTAAACAGGCGCTTTCGGATTTTATGCTGGATGCGGCGGGGGGCGGGGCGGTCCGCCATCTGGTGAAGCAGGGCCTCACGGTGCGGCAGATCGCAGGGCGGCTGGACTTCCCCCTCCCCTATGAAAAAGTGCGGAAGATGGCCTGGGAGGCCCTGGTGGAACAGGGGACGGTCCTTCTTTCGGAGCCGGGGACGGCGGGGCCCGGGGAGCGGGCCGTTTACGTGAAGGAGCAGGGAGAGTTCGGAAGGACGAGCTTTCGGCGTATCCTGATCCCGGAGGAGGACCGCAGGAGGACCCGGTGGAGGGAACTCGAGTACGGGGAGGAAAGTGTGCCGGCCTTTTGCCGGCATCTTTTGGAGGCCTGCGGGGAGAACGGGAGGGAGTCGGCCTACGTCTCCTGTGATTTCGGCATTCTTGCGGCCGGGGATGCGAAGGAGTATCAGAAGCTTTTGCGGGTCCTTCATGAGCGGCAGAGGGAATACCTGGAGGGCCTGCCCTGGCCGAGAAAGCGGGTCTACCACCGCCTGGACCCTGTCTTTTCGGAAATCATCCTGGCCCTGGCAGGGGAACGGCAGTACCGAGGGTGCTGTTATTTTCTAAAGACCGGGGAGAAATTGTTTTTACGGTGAGAGAATCTTGATTTAGGGAAACGCCGATGAAAGCGTTTTCTTGGCATGATTGACAATTTTATCGGAATGACTTAAATTATGCTTAAATAAATGGTAAATAAACGGGATATTTAGGGAAACCGAAAGAAGACGGAGGTGTTTTCATCGGCTTATGGGACAGGTAAGGAGCGTAAAGCCGGAGGACATTGCGAGGGAGCTGGGGGTCAGCATCGTCAGCATCTCCAATGCATTGAAGGGGAAAAAGGGAGTGAGTGAAAATCTCCGTCTTCGGGTGCGGAAAGGGCGGAGGAGATGGGGTACCATCCGGGGACGGAGCCTTCCGCTTCCCAGGGAGGGGCGGTTTCTATCGGCGTGGTCATTGCGGAGCGCTATGTGAAGATCTATCCTTCCTTTTAACAGGAACGCAGTGTTGTTCCCGAGGAAGATCGGCGGAAAGTTCATGATGTTATCCAGGCCCAGCGACAGCGGCCACACTCCCTTCGGCGATATTTTTGTTTCCGAGAGCCCGGACATGGTGTACTGGGGCCGTCACCGCCACGTCATGGGACGTGGGAAGGAATGGTGGGAGGGCCTTAAGATCGGGGGCGGGGCTGCGCCCATTGAGACGACGGAGGGCTGGCTTTTGTTCTATCACGGGGTCAGTGGCACCTGCAACGGCTATGTGTACAGCATCGGCGGGGCGATCCTGGATCTCGACGATCCTTCTATTGTGAAATACCGCTGCAAAAATTTCCTTCTGACTCCGGAGGAATGGTATGAGGAGCGGGGCCTTGTCCCCAACGTGGCGTTCCCCTGTGCCACCATTCACGATGCGGCGACGTGGCGGATCACCATCTACTATGGATCGGCGGACACCTATGTCTCCCTTGCCTTCACCAGACTGGCGGAGGTGGTCTCCTACATAAAGGAAAACAGCATGGTGACTGTGGAGGACACGGAAATTGGCATCCGGTAGCTGTGGAAGGCCGGGCTGTCCGACCTCGGGGGAACGGGGCCGGAGGGCATCGGAGAGGATCAAAGGGCTCGCCGGGGAGGATCCTCTGGTTTTTCTCCCGGGCGTTCCGGTATTTCAAGGAGGGGCGGCTTCTGGAGGATGCGGCCCATGCGTACCGGTTCCTGCGGGAGCGTTTTCTGGACCCGGAGTACGACGGCGTGTACTGGTTGGTGGACTGCGACGGGAGGGCGGAGGATGACTTCGGGATCTTTCTTCCTACGGCCATGACATTGAGGCGGCCTGGCTCACGGACCGGACCCTTTCTGTCCTGGGGGAGGAAGGGCTTACGGAGAGGCTTTCGCCTGTGACGAGGAACCTGACGGAGCAGGTTTACCGGAGGGCTTACCGGGAAGGCTCCCTGCTCAATGAAAAGGAGGGGGAGCGGGTTGACACGGACCGGATCTGGTGGGTGCAGGCGGAGGCCATGGTGGGCTTTTACAACGGATTTGAGAGACAGGAAGGGCGGACGGACTATCTGGAGGCGGTCCTTTCTATCTAGGGAGTATGTGAAGGACCGTATCCTGGATCCCAGGGAGGGGTCGGAGTGGTTCTGGGGTGCGGACGAGACGGGGAAGTCTTTGGAGAAGCCTCTGGCCGATCCCTGGAAGTAAGAGGCGGAAGCCGTGCTGACAGAGTATTTCACAGAGGTTGGCTTGACGCCGGTGGAGCAGTTTTTGTATAAGTATCCGCACCAGCTCTCCGGCGGCCAGCGCCAGAGGATCCTCCTTGCCAGGGCCCTGTCCGTGAAGCCCAAGGTGATCGTGGCCGACGAGCCGGTGTCCATGGTGGACGTGTCCCTCCGGATCGCCCTCATCGTCCTGATGACCCGCATGAACCAGAAGTACAACATCTCCTTCGTCTACATCCCCCACGATCTGGCGACGGCCAGGTATGTGGCAAAGGACGGCCGCCTGGCGGTCATGTACCTGGGGAAGATCGTGGAGCTCAACAACATCCGGAGGGCCATCGACAACCCGAAGTATCCCTGCTTCAAGGCGCTGATCGCAGCGGAGAGAAGGGTTACTCTTCGGCTTTTTTACAACACGGAAATCCCTGCGGGAGAGTTTCACGCTATATGTCTTGACACCCATCATGATATGTGCTACATTAGGAGACAGTCATAAAAAATAAGGGTGTCCCCGTCGGGAGGACACTGAAAAGAGGCTACATATGAACCAGTCCTATGACGTTGTCATTGTCGGCACGGGGGCCGCCGGCCTGTACTGCGCCCTGAACCTGCCGGAGCGGCTTGCGGTCTGCGTCATTACCAAGCAGGGGGCGGAGGATTCCGATTCTTTTCTGGCCCAGGGCGGCATGTGCATGCTGCGGGGAGAGGGCGATTACGCCGATTATTTTGAGGACACCATGCGTGCCGGCCACTATGAGAACAATCAAAAGACGGTGGACCTCATGATCCGCAGTTCCAACTATATTGCCAGGGATCTGGTGCGCCTGGGTGTAAATTTCACGGGGAAGCCCGGGGGAGGATTCGATTACACGAGGGAGGGGGCCCACAGCCGCCCGAGGATCCTGTTCCATGAGGATGCCACCGGCCAGGAGATCACCGGCACGCTGCTTCGCCGGGCGCAGGAGAGGGACAATATCACCATTGCCGAGCATACCACGATGCTGGACATCGCTTCGGAGGGAAATGTCTGCGGCGGCGTGGTCCTGTCGGATGAAGACGGTGAGATACGGCTTTTGGAGGCGGGGGACGTGGTGCTGGCCTGCGGCGGTGTGGGCGGCCTTTACCAGAATTCCACCAACTTTCCGCACATTACCGGGGACGCCCTGGCGATCGCCCTCCGGCACGGGATCGCAGTCGAGCACCTGGATTACGTGCAGATCCACCCGACGACCCTGTTTTCCCGCACTCCCGGCAGGCGGTTTTTGATCTCGGAGTCAGTGCGGGGCGAGGGGGCCGTCCTGAGGGATCAAAACGGAGACCGCTTCACCGACGAGCTCCAGCCCCGTGACCTGCTGAGCCGTGCGGTCAAAGAGAAAATGGCCCTTGAGGGAAGCGAATTCGTCTGGGAGGACCTGCGCCCCATCGGGAAGCAGAAGATCTTGGAGCATTTCCCAAACATCTACGAACACTGTCTCGGGGAGGGTTTTGACGTGCTCCGGGAGCCGATCCCGGTGGTCCCGGCGCAGCATTACCTGATGGGCGGCATCCGGGCGGATCTGGCCGGCCGCACCTCCATGGACAGGCTCTACGCCTGCGGGGAGACGAGTTGCAACGGCGTCCACGGCCGCAACCGCCTGGCGAGCAACTCGCTTTTGGAATCGCTGGTCTTTGCGCAGCGGGCGGCGGATGACATCGCATTCCGCCATGATGCGCCGGTCCACCCGGCCTGCCAGGTGGACCTGGGGCGCTATGCGGACCAGGAGGGGCTGTTCTCCTCCTACCGGGAAACCATATTACATGAAATAGAAAGGTCGGATACGAAATGAATGAGATCACGATGAAGTTGAATGCCGACGAGCTCATCATGATGGCGCTGAAGGAAGATATCACCAGTGAGGATGTCTCCACCAATGCGGTCATGCCGGAGCCCAGGGCCGGCGAGGTTGAGCTGATCTGCAAGCAGGACGGCATGATTGCGGGGCTCTGGGTCTATGCGCAGGTGTTTCGGCTGCTGGATGCGGACACGGAGGTGGAGTTTCACTGCCAGGACGGGGACGCTGTCAAAAACGGACAGCTCCTGGCCACGGTGCGGGGGGATATCCGGGTGCTGCTCTCCGGCGAGCGGGTCGCCCTCAATTACCTGCAGCGCATGAGCGGGATCGCAACGTACACCCACGAGATCGCCGGGCTTCTCGCCGGCAGCAGGACCACGCTGCTGGACACCAGAAAGACGACGCCGAACTGCCGTATTTTTGAGAAGTATGCGGTGCGGGTGGGCGGCGGCAGCAATCACCGCTACAATCTTTCCGACGGCGTCCTGCTCAAGGACAACCACATCGGCGCAGCCGGCAGCATCACCGAAGCCGTCCGCATGGCGAAGGCTTATGCGCCTTTCGTGCGCAAGATCGAGATCGAGGTGGAGACCCTGGAGCAGGTCCGGGAGGCGGTGGAAGCCGGGGCGGACATCATCATGCTGGACAACATGACGACGGAGGAGATGCGGGAGGCCATTGCGCTCATCGATGGCCGGGCCGAGACCGAATGCTCGGGCAACGTGACCCGTGAGAACATTGCACGCATCATCGATCTGGGAGTCGATTACGTTTCCAGCGGCGCACTGACCCATTCGGCGCCGATCCTGGATATCTCCATGAAAAATCTACACGTGATCTAGAGGAGGTGGAGACCTTGAATGTCAAAGAGCGCCAGTCGCAGATCATCGGTATTCTGGAGCGGGCCTCCCTGCCGGTGACCGCAAGCGAGCTTGCCGCAAAGTTCTGTGTCAGCCGCCAGGTGATCGTCCAGGATATTGCCGTTCTCCGTGCACAGACGACGAACATCATTTCCACCTGCCGCGGCTACATCATGCAGCAGCGGGAGGCTCTTACCAGGGAGATCAAGGTCTGCCACGCCGAGGCCGAGGCTGCGAGGGAGCTGGGGATCATCGTGGACTGCGGCGGCCGGGTCAAAAACGTCAGCATCAAGCATCGGATCTATGGCCGGATCACCGTGCCCATGGATATCGCCTCACGCCAGGATATCGAGGAATTCCTGGCCCTTTTGCAGGACGGGAAGTCGACGCTGCTGAGCAATGCGACGGCCGGATATCACTATCATCTGATCGAGGCCGCCAGCGCCGAACGGCTGGGGCTTATCGAGCGCCGGCTGGAGCAGGCCGGCTTTCTGGCCCCCCTCCGTGCCTGGGAGATCGACGGGACGGAGCAGGCGGAAAGAGGCAAGACGGAGACGGATAAAACGGAGACTGACAAAGCATAAGAACTTGAGTTTCCGTATTTCTCGCGACGATACAAAATACGGAAACTCAAGATAAGAAAGGATGGACTTTATGAAAGTTCATGAGTTACAGGGCGAGATCATGCGCCTGAAAAAGGAGAAGGACGTCTGCATTCTTGCCCACGCATACCAGAGCGAGCCGATCCTGGAGATCGCCGATCACGTCGGCGATTCCTATGGCCTGAGCGTGCAGGCGTCGGGGGATGCGCATTCGAACATGGTCATGTGCGGCGTGCGCTTCATGGCGGAGACCTGCAAGGTCCTGTCCCCCGGCAAGCGTGTGTATCTGGCAAATCCCGCGGCCGGCTGTCCGATGGCCGAACAGTTGTCCCCCGGATCTTTGCGGGAGCTTAAGGAACAGTATCCCGGCTATGTCGTCGTCGCCTATATCAACACGACTGCGGCGCTCAAGACGGAGTGCGACGTCTGCGTGACCTCGTCCTCGGCGGTGCAGATCTGCCGTGCCATGCCGGAGAAAAAGATCCTCTTTATCCCGGATCCGAACCTGGGGCATTATGTGGCGGGGCAGATTCCGGAAAAGACTTTCGCATTCTGGCAGGGCGGCTGCCCGAGACATGCCTGTATGACCCGCCGTGACGTGGAGGCCGCCAGGGCCCTGCATCCGGACGCCCTGCTTCTGGTCCATCCGGAATGCCGGGGGGAGGTGGTCCGGGAGGCGGACTATATCGGTTCCACCACTGGCATCATGAGCTATGCGAAACGCTCTGATGCCGGGGAGTTTATCATCGGAACGGAGATCAGTATCGTGGAGCATCTGCAGTATCAGTGCCCGGACAAGCGGTTTTATCCCCTGTCCGCCAATCTGACCTGTCCCGACATGCGTGCCACGACCCTGATGGACGTCTATCACTGCCTGCGGGGGACCGGCGGCGAGGAGATCCTTCTGCCGGAGGAGACCATGGGGGGCGCTGGCCGCTGCATCCGCCGCATGATCGAGCTGGGCGGCTGAAAAAATCCTGTCAGACAGATGGAGGAACCTGCCTGACAGGATTTTTTGACGTGCACGGGGCGGTAATGATGCCGGTTTTGTCAGTTTAACTCTGCGATCCTGGTGACGGCCACGTAGATCTCGGAGACTTTGTACCAGGTCCTGAAATCCACGACTCCCGTCTGGGGAAGGCCAAAGACCGACTGGAATTTTTCCACGGTATTCTTGGTGTTTTCCCCGTAAATGCCGTCGGGGACCAGGGATGGGATGGAGGAGTAGACGCTGGCGATGCTGTTTAACTGTTCCTGGAGCTGCCGGACTTTCGGGCCGTTTGAACCGATGGAGAGGTTTTCGCCGGGCCAGGAGGAGGGGATGCCGGAAATCTGCTCTGCCGTATTGATGTACATGTCCTGGCCGTAATAGTATCGGAGGATCTCGATGGGGGAGTAGCCCTGGTCCCCCAGGCTCTTGGAGCCCCACTGGGTCATCCAGTCGGGGCAGGAGACCCGCTTGCCGTCGCAGTACTGGGTGAGGATCGGCTGTTTCACGTCGGGCCTTGAGAGATAGTCCGTGAAGATGTCGTCCACGATCACGGATATGCTCTCGAAGATATTCCGCCCGTAGATCCACTTGTGGTCGTAGGCCGTGGAGGAGGTGATGGTGAAGTCGTAGCCCCGGTTCCGATACCATTCCGTGTAGACCCGGTTCATGGTGAAGGACATGATGGCGAGGACGTTGGCGGTGATGGTGGATTCCGGCCAGTTGGCGTAGATCTCGCTGCAGGCCACGTTCTTGATGTAATCCTTGTAGCCCACGTAGTAATTGGGGGCGGAGGTGTTGCTCAGGGTCCCGTCGTGGACCACGATGGTCTCCGGCGTGACCACCCGGCTTAAGACGATGTTCCCGCTCTCGGCGATGGGCTTGACCTCCGGCTCGGCGATCTTGGGCGGATACTCCCCGTAGAGGGTGTGGTCGGGGATCACGATGTCCGCCGGGGCGCCTTCCTCCTCAGAGAGGGGGCGGAGCCGGACGTTCTGGATGGCCGTGGCGTCCGGCAGCACTTCCGTGCCCTCGACGGTCTGGGGCTCGTAGCCGGGGGCCTGGACCGTGATGTTGTACTCCGTGTAAGGCCGGGGCTCGCCGGGCTCCATGCTGTATTCCAGAGGGGGCGTCCCCAGGGTCACTTCCTCTGTCTGTCCGGCGGTATCCGTGGTGAGCTGCTCCAATGGCTGGGAGCCGCCGTCCCCTCCGGTGACGGATATGGTGACGGTGGCGTCGCTTATGGGAAAGCTGTTTAAGGCAGAATTGACGGTGATGAACAGTTTTCCGGTGTCTGTGGTGTCTGGTGTCTGTAAAGCCCTTAAGATCAATGGAACTCTCCGCAGTTTGGATTTCTATTATTATATGAAGGAAAAGGGCTTTTGGTGATATTTTATGAAAAGAAATTTCCTGGGGGAAAAGGGTTGAAATGTAAAACCCGGTGTGGTAAAATTTTTAAGATTTGAGCAAAAAAACAGGATCAGTGACGCTGAGGGTATACCTTGATTACCTGCGCAGAGCGCATGCGTTAAGGGGCGCCCTTTGGGTATACGAAAGGAAACGGTGGACATAATTATGAAAGCTTTTCTGATACTGGAAGATGGAACCGTCTTTTCCGGGACCGCGATCGGTTCGCCAAGGGAAATCATCAGCGAAATCGTCTTTAACACCTCCATGACAGGCTATCTCGAAGTTCTGACAGACCCCTCTTACGCCGGACAGGCAGTCGTTATGACTTACCCCCTCATTGGAAATTATGGCATCTGCCACGAAGATATGGAATCGGACCGGCCCTGGGCGGACGGCTTTCTCGTGCGGGAATTGTCCAGGATGCCGAGCAATTTCAGAAGCCGGGACACGATCCAGCACTTTCTTTTGGAGCATGACATTCCGGGAATCGCCGGGATCGACACCAGGGCTCTCACAAAGCTTCTCAGGGAGCGGGGCACCATGAACGGCATGATCACCACCAGGGAGTATTCCTCTCTGGAGGAGATTTTGCCGAAGATCCGGGAGTATACTCCGGGGAACGTGGTGGAGAGGGTGACCTGCCGGGAAAAGCATGTTCTGATGGGTGACGGATTTCGGGTGGCCCTGATGGATTTTGGCGCCAAGAGGAACATTGCCCGCTCCCTGAATCAAAGAGGATGCCAGGTGACGGTCTATCCGGCTTACACGAAGGCGGAGGAGATCCTGGCCGATGAGCCGGACGGCATCATGCTCTCCAACGGGCCGGGCGACCCGAAGGAATGTACGGAGATCATCACGGAGCTTAAAAAGCTCTACCGGACGGATATCCCCACCTTTGCCATCTGTCTGGGGCACCAGCTCATGGCTTTGGCCACGGGCGCAGATACTTATAAACTGAAATACGGCCACAGGGGAGGAAACCATCCGGTGAAGGATCTTGAGACGGGACGGGTCTATATTTCTTCGCAGAATCACGGCTACGTGGTGGATGAAACGTCTCTGGACGAGTCGGTGGCACGCCCGGCCTTCGTCAATGTCAACGACGGGACCAACGAGGGCCTTTCCTATGTGGGAAAAAATCTGTTCACGGTCCAGTTCCACCCGGAGGCCTGCCCCGGACCAAGGGATTCGGCGTACCTGTTCGACCGTTTTTTAAAGATGATGGAGGTGAGGAAGCATGCCTAGGAATCCTGAGATTAAGAAAGTTTTGGTGATCGGCTCCGGCCCAATCGTCATCGGGCAGGCGGCGGAGTTTGACTATGCGGGCACCCAGGCCTGTCGCTCGCTTAAGGAAGAGGGGGTCGAGGTGGTGCTCCTCAATTCCAACCCGGCAACCATCATGACGGACAAGGACATTGCCGATGAGGTCTATATCGAGCCGCTGACGGTGGAGGTTCTGGAACGGCTCATCGAGACCACGAAGCCCGACAGCGTCCTTCCCACCCTGGGAGGGCAGGCGGGGCTCAACCTGGCCATGGAGCTGGCGGACTCCGGCTTTCTGGAGACCCACCAGGTGAGGCTCATCGGCACCACGCCGGAGACCATAAAGAAGGCGGAGGACCGGCAGGAATTCAAGGATACCATGGAGAAGATCGGGGAGCCCTGCGCCGCCTCTCTGGTGGTTCATGACGTGGAGGCGGGGGTGGCCTTTGCGGATGAAATCGGTTATCCGGTGGTGCTTAGGCCCGCCTATACCCTGGGCGGAAGCGGCGGCGGCATTGCGAAGAACGAGGAGGAGCTGGTGGAGATCCTCCAGAACGGACTCCGGCTTTCTCGGGTGGGCGAGGTGCTGGTGGAGCGGTGCATCGCCGGCTGGAAGGAGATTGAGTACGAGGTGATGCGGGACGGGAACGGCAACGTGATCACCGTCTGCAACATGGAGAATATCGATCCGGTGGGAGTACACACGGGGGACAGCATCGTGGTGGCCCCCTCCCAGACCTTGGGCGACAAGGAATACCAGATGCTCCGGAGTGCGGCCCTAAACATCATCGACGAGCTTCAGATCACCGGCGGCTGCAATGTTCAGTTTGCCCTCCATCCGGAGAACTTTGAGTACTGTGTGATCGAGGTCAATCCCAGAGTGAGCCGTTCTTCGGCCCTGGCCTCCAAGGCCACCGGCTATCCCATCGCCAAGGTGGCGGCGAAGATCGCCCTGGGCTACACCCTGGACGAGATTCCAAACGCCATCACGGGAAAGACCTATGCCAGCTTTGAGCCCATGCTGGATTACTGCGTGGTAAAGCTTCCTCGTCTGCCCTTTGACAAGTTTATCAGTGCCAAACGGACGCTGACCACCCAGATGAAGGCCACCGGAGAGGTGATGAGCATCTGCACCAGCTTCGAGGGAGCCCTGATGAAGGCCATCCGTTCTCTGGAACAGCATGTGGACAGCCTTCTCTCCATGGATTTTTCCGGGCAGACGGACGAGGAGCTTGTCGAGCGGCTGCACCGGGTGGACGACCGCCGGATCTATGTGATCGCAGAGGCGCTCAGGCGGGGGATCTCCTATGACGTGATCCATGAGATCACCAGGATCGACAAATGGTTCATCGACAAGATCGCCATCCTCACGGAGATGGAGGGGCGCCTTAAGACGGAGCCCCTCACGGGGGAGCTTCTGGCGGAGGCCAAACGGATGGAGTTCCCGGATGCGGTCATCGGCCGCCTGACGGAACGGGCAGAGCGGGAGATCAAATATCTGCGGGATAAATATGATATCCATGTGGCCTTCAAGATGGTCGACACCTGTGCGGCGGAATTTGCGGCGGAGACTCCCTATTATTATTCCTGCTTCGGAAGCGAGAACGAGGCGGTGGGGGAGAAGACCAGGAAGAAGGTGCTGGTCCTTGGCTCCGGCCCCATCCGCATCGGCCAGGGGATTGAGTTTGATTTCTGCTCCGTCCACAGCACCTGGGCCTTTGCCGAGGCCGGCTATGAGACCATTATCATCAACAACAACCCGGAGACGGTCAGTACGGATTTTGACATTGCCGACAAGCTGTATTTCGAGCCGTTGACGCCGGAGGACGTGGAGAACGTGGTGGAGCTTGAGAAGCCCGACGGGGCCGTGGTCCAGTTCGGCGGGCAGACGGCCATCGGGCTTACGGAGGCCCTCCTCAAAATGGGCGTCCCCATTTTCGGCACCTCGGCCAGGGACGTGGATGCGGCGGAAGACCGGGAACTCTTCGACCGGATCTTGGAGGAATGCTGTATCCCCAGGCCGGCGGGCCACACGGTCTACACCTGTGAGGAGGCCATCGCCGCCGCCAATGAGTTGGGCTACCCGGTGTTGGTGCGTCCCTCCTACGTGCTGGGCGGCCAGGGTATGCAGATCGCCATCAACGATCAGGACGTGACGGAATTTATCGGTGTCATCAACCGTATCGCCCAGGAGCATCCGATCCTGGTGGATAAATATCTGAGAGGGAAGGAGATCGAGGTGGATGCGGTCTGCGACGGGGAGGAGGTTCTGATCCCCGGCATCATGGAGCACATCGAGCGGGCGGGAATCCACTCGGGCGACAGTATTTCCGTCTATCCGGCCATGAGCCTCGCTGACCGGACAAAGCGGGTCATTGAGGAGTACACGAGACGGCTTGCCAGGGCTCTCCACGTGCGTGGTCTGATCAACATCCAGTTTATCGTCAGCAACGACGAGGTGTACGTGATCGAGGTGAATCCCCGTTCCAGCCGGACAGTTCCCTACATCAGCAAGGTGACGGGGATTCCCATCGTGAAGCTGGCGACCCAGGTCATGATCGGAAAGGCCATAAAGGAGCTGGGCTTTGCGCCGGGCCTCCAGCCGGAAGCGGATTACGTGGCGGTGAAGATGCCGGTCTTCTCCTTTGAGAAGATCCGGGGGGCCGACATCGGTCTGGGGCCGGAGATGAAGTCCACGGGCGAGTGCCTGGGGATCGCAGATACCTTCAACGAGGCTCTCTACAAGGCCTTTCTGGGGGCCGGTATCCGTCTGCCCAGGACGAAGAAGATGATTATCACGGTGAAAGATGCCGACAAACTGGAGGCGGCGGACATCGCAAGGCGGTTTGAGGCCCTCGGCTACAAGATCTACGCCACCAAGGGCACGGCCAAGGTCCTCAACGAGAAGGGGGTGAAGGCCATCCGCACGGGCAAGCTGGAGCAGGAGTCCCCGAACCTTCTGGATCTGATCCTGGAGCACGACATCGACCTGGTCATCGATACTCCCAATCAGGGGGCGGCGAAAAGCCATGACGGTTTTGTCATCCGCCGCAACGCCATCGAGACCGGGGTCAACGTGCTGACGGCCATTGACACGGCCAGGGCTTTGGTAACAAGCCTTGAGAACCGGGAGGAGGGGCTGACGCTGATCGATATCGCCACTGTGAGAAGCAGGGGCGCATATGCAGGAGGTAGTGTATGAGAGAAGAGAGCTGGGGAAAACGGATCTGGAGGCTGATCTATCCGGGGCTTACCTATCTGGTGGTCTGCTTTATCATAGAAGTGATCGCCGCCGTCTGGATTGCTTTTTCTACGGTGTCCAAGTACGATGTGAGTACCTTGAACAGCGAAATGAACAGTATTATCAACAGCATGCTGGAGCAGACCATCTCTATTGCCCTGGAGATGCAGGTCCTGGCGGCAGCCATCACCCTTCCCCTTCTGATCCTGTACTACAGACGGGACCGGAGGCGGGAGGCGCTGGCCGGCCGCATGCGCCGGTTTGCGGCGGCGCCCTCCTGGCAATACCTGCTGGCGGTTTTCCTTGGAATGACGGCCTGTCTGGCGGGAAATAATCTGGTGGCTGTCAGCGGGCTCTACCAGGTGTCGGATGCCTATGCGGAGATCTCGGAGATGATCTATGGAGGGAAACTCATGGTGGAGCTGGTGGGCCTGGGGATCATCGTCCCGGTTGTGGAGGAGCTCATCTTCCGGGGGCTCATGTACCGGAGGATGCGGGAGTATCTGAACGTTTCCACGGCCTGTGTGGTCTGCTCCCTGATCTTTGGATTCTATCACGGGAATCTGGTGCAGGGCATCTACGCCTTCTGCCTGAGCCTTTTGATGATCTATGTCTATGAGCGGTTCCACACCATGCTGGCGCCCATCTTGTTTCATGTGGCGGCAAACCTGCTCTCCGTGATCGTGTCGGAGACAGGGATCCTGGACGGCGTTTACCGTTCCGCGGTTCCCTTCTGGCTCACCACTTTTGCCGCCTGCGCCCTGCTGGTCGGGACCGTGTATCTGATCGAGAGGGAGGTCCATCCGGAGGAGATCGTGACAGAAATGTCTGAGATGGAAGAGCAAGAGAAAAAGGAATAGAATTGTGTGTGATCTGTACCACGACACGTCGGTTTTGTGACTTTTTCTGCTCGTCTGCCCACAGGAAAGAATGGGCATTTTTGACTGTTTTTTGTTTTATGAAGGCCCCGATTTTCTTTCGTGTATTTGGGGTCACATCTTCCGCTTAAAGCTGTACACCCGCCTGGGGCGGCGTGTGCGGCTTTTTTTTGTCGTCCTCGCCCGGAAAAATTCCCTCGTGAGCTCTGCCTGATAGATCAGGAAATAGAGGACGATGGAGAGGACCACGGCACCCAGTCCGTCCAGTACCGAATGCTGCTTTAAAAATATGGTGGACAGGCAGATGGAAACGGCTGTCACGGTAGAAACGGGACGGATCCACCGATGCTTTCCGGAAATCTCGCTGTTCCACCAGGCCAGATTTACACCCAGCGACGCAAAAACGTGGATGCTGGGGAACACGTTGGTGGAAGTGTCCGTCTTGTAGAGCGCGACGATCCATTTAGAGAAAATATTTTTCTCCGGGTTGACCGGAGGCCGCATGGTCTGTCCGTTGGGAAACAGGGTACAGATGGCCAGACAGACGGTCATCCCGATGAACAAAAAAGCCGTCATCCGGTAAAATTCTTTTTTCGGCCGTTTAAACAGAAAAAACGCAACCGATCCGGCTACAAAAAAGAACCAGAAAAAATAAGGTATCACAAAGTACTCGCAGAACGGGATCAGATCATCGAATGCGATGTGGATATTGGTAAAGGGAGTCCCGATGGTCACATGCCGTTCCAGCCAGAAAAACCAGGGAAAATAAATAAAAACATAGAGAAGAACCCAGGCCTGACGATACCGGCCAAAGAAATTTTTCACAGTTTTCATCGCTTTCACACTCAAATGCCTTCCTTCCCTCTGCAGAGACCCAAGTGATCGTTGGATCATTTTCTATTTTCATTGTATGTTTTCTGCCTGCCACTATAGCACGCTTTTTCTGGAAAGGCAAGGGGATTCAGAAAATTTTTAGAAACAATTCTGAAAAAATATATTCTTATTGACAGACCGGATCCCTGGTGGTATTATCTAGATGATATTAAAATGATATCAAAAAATATCAAACGGCACTCCTGGAGGTGCAGATCGGAGGAGAAGATGAAGGTGGATTATTCAGAAGAGAGGGAGATACATCCGGCAAGCGGAGGACTCGGACTTTTGCTTTCGCTGCTCTTTTTCGGAGGGGGGCTTGCGCTTATCATTTGTAGCGCCCTGCTCCTTAGGGGAGCGGTATTTGGCATCTTGCTGGCAATCGGCATTGTGTTCGTGCTTTTGAGCGTGGTCTTTCTCGGCGGCCTCCGGGTGGTGGCCCCCAAGGAGGCGCTGGTGCTGGTTTTATTCGGAAGCTATTACGGGACCATCCGCAAGGAGGGCTTTTATCTGGTGAATCCCTTCTGTATGGCGGTGAACCCCACGGCGAAGAGCACGCCGGCCTCCCTTTCTGGGGGAAATATCCAGTTTGGCAGTTCCATGAGCAAGAAGGTCTCCTTGAAGGCCATGACCCTCAACAATGACAAGCAGAAGGTCAACGATCAGCTTGGTAACCCCGTGATCGTGGGGGCCGTGGTTATCTGGCGGGTGGTGGATCCGACGAAGGCCGTGTTTGCGGTCAACAATTACAAGACCTTCCTCTCGATCCAGTGCGATGCGGTTATCCGGAACGTGGCGAGGCTTTACGCTTATGACGTGGGCGATGACGGCGGCAATGAGACGGATGCCGACGAGAAGACTCTCAGAGGCAGCACCAGAGAGGTGGCGGAGCGGATGAAGAGTGAGCTTCAGGAGCGGGTCGATGAGGCCGGGCTTCTGGTCAGCGACGTGCAGATCACCCACCTCTCCTATGCGCCGGAGATCGCTTCGGCTATGCTTCAGAGGCAGCAGGCGGTGGCCATCATCGCCGCCAGACAGAAGATCGTGGAGGGTGCCGTCGGCATGGTGGAGATGGCCCTCGACAAGCTTGCGGACAATGACGTGGTTGATCTTGACGAGGAGCGCAAGGCTGCCATGGTGAGCAATCTCCTGGTGGTGCTCTGCGGCAACAAGGATGCGCAGCCCATTGTCAACAGCGGAAGTATCTATTAGAAATACCTGTAGAAATAGAAGCATCCATAGAAAAGGAAGCCGCCGGCAGGCGGGCGAGGTGAAGAGAATGATTCAGCTTGAACATGTTTCAAAGGTTTACAGCGGCACTCACAAGGCCGTGGACGACTGCAGCTTTTTCGTGGAGGACGGGAAGATTACCGGTTTTATCGGGCCCAACGGTGCGGGAAAGACCACGACCATCAAGATGATTATGGGGATTTTGGAGGCATCGGAGGGGAAGATCCTCTTGGACGGGGAGGATATCCGGAGAAACGCCATTGAGGCCAAGAAGAAGATCGGCTTTGTCTCCGACAATCCTGACAGTTTCCTTAGACTTAAGGGTCTGGAGTATCTGAATTTCATGGCGGACATCTACGACGTGCCGGGGGAGGGCCGTGCGGAGAAGATCCGTTCCATGGCGGAGCGGTTCGAGATGACGGATGCGCTGGGAGACCGGATTCTAAGTTATTCCCACGGCATGCGCCAGAAGATCATGGTCATGGGGGCGCTGCTCCACGATCCCTCCCTCTGGATCCTCGACGAGCCCCTTACCGGGCTTGATCCCAGGGCTGCCTTTGAGTTAAAAGAGATGATGAAGGAACATGCGGCCAGCGGAAGGACCGTCCTCTTTTCCACCCATGTGCTGGAGGTGGCGGAGAAGCTTTGTGACAAGGTGGTCATTATCAACCGTGGACATATCGTATACCAGGGTACGCTTGAGCGGTTGAGAGAGGATTATCCGGAAGGAACAAGTCTGGAGGAGATCTTCCTGGCGGTGACGGAACATGCGTAAATACCTCTTACTGACAAGGAAGCTTTTCAAATCCGGCCTGGGCGGATTTGGAGGTTCCAACAAAAAGAAGAAATTCCGGATGGGCAACACGCTGTTAATGCTCTTTCTGTTTGTCTGCCTGCTTCCGCTTCTTGGCGTTTTGTTCCGCCTGGGCGGAGATGCCTACCGGACCATGGCGGTGATCGGGCAGGAGGGGCTCGTCCTCTCCATGGCGTTTTTCGCAAGCTCTGTCTTGAGCCTGATCCTGGGATTTCCCATGCTGATCTCTGTCTTTTATCTGACCGGGGATATTGAGCGGCTCATGTATCTGCCGGTGAGGCCCTGGCAGATCGTGGGGGCCAAGTTTACGATCTCCCTGATTTTCACCTACCTGACCTCCTTCTATTTCCTGCTTCCGCTTTTGGCAGGCTACGGAGTGGCGGCCGGGGCGGGGATTGGCTTTTGGATCCTGGCGGTTGCGGCCCTGTTTTTGCTGCCGGTGATCCCTCTTGTGTACTGCGGGATTCTTTCCATGGTAATCATGCGGGTGTTCAAGCGGGCGAAGAACAAGGATTTTATCACGGTCGTCAGTGTGATCCTGTCCCTGTGCCTGGCTTTTGCCCTCAGCAGCCTGGGGAATCTTAATCTGGAGGGCGGTGCGCTCCAGGAGCTTCTTCTGAAAGGCGGCAATTCCCTGATGGGCCTTATGAACGGCATTTTCCCTGCTCTTCGGTTTTTGGAGGAGGCGGTGGCGGAGGGTAATCTTTTGTCCCTGCTCTTGTTTCTGGCAATTACGGCTGTTTTCGTGGTGGTTTTCATTTTGATCGCCGAGCGCCTTTATTTTGCGGGTGCCATGGGCATGCGGGAGACGAAGGCCGGAAGGAAACGGATCACCGCCGAGGAGAGCAGGCGCTTAAGCCGCAGGAAGAGCGCCGGGGGTGCCTGTTTCCGGAAAGAGGTCCGTCTGCTGGTGCGCAGTCCCATTTATTTTATGAACTGTGTGATGCTGGTGTTTTTGTGGCCGCTGTTTATTTTGATCCCGGTTGCCATCCAGATCTTTCAGAACCGGGATGTGAGCATCGGGGAGCTTTTGAAGCTGGTCTCCATGGAGGGAACAGGAGGGACGGCGCTGACGCTGTTCGTGGTGCTCTGCATTTCCCTTGGCGCCGGAATGTTTAACTATGTGGCCGGGACGGCCATTTCCAGGGAGGGAAAAAACCTTTACTTTATGAAGGTTATTCCCGTGCCCATGAAGGTTCAGCTTCGGGCGAAGCTTTTGACCGCCGTGAGTTTTGGCGTGGCGGGTACGACCCTCTACTGCATGATCTTTCTTGTGGCGAGTGTGATTCTGTTCGGCCTTCCGGTCTGGACCTTGCCCTTTGCATTGGTGGGAAGTGTCTGTGCCAATGTGATCCAATGCGCCATCCAGCTTTTCGTGGATCTGTTCCATCCGAAGCTTAGCTGGGAGAGTGAGCAGCAGGCGGTCAAGCAGAATTTCACGGTGATACTTGGCATGCTTTTGGATCTGGCCGTGGGAGCTGGTCTGGGTATTTTGGTGTTCCTCCTCTATGATCTGCTTGCCCTTCCGCTTCCGGTCTATGCCGGGATCGTTTGTCTGGCGCTTGCGGCGGCCGCTCTCCTGCTTTATAAGCTGGCGCTTGCCTATGGGGCGAAGCGGATTGCCGATTATGAGTGAAATATTGAGTCTGTCGTGGGGACAAACAATGTTTTGTCCCCCAATATCATATAGAAGAAACGGAGCTAGGTCTATGGCCCCACAGAAAAATGAAAAGGATAAAGAAAAGAAACAGGTGCTTTTGCGTCTGTCCCAGACACTGTGGACGGATCTGGCCGAATGGGCCGAGGATGATTTTCGCTCCATCAACGGGCAGATTGAGTATCTGCTGACGGAGGCCGTGCGGAAACGGAAGCGTGCGAAGCGGCGGGAGGCGGCAGAACAGGGCAGGGAAGGGCAGATGGAGTAGGAATATCCGGAAGGAGTGAGGATTTTATGGGGAAATGGGGATTTCGGATCGCAAACGGACTTGTCCATGGAAGCTTTTGGTTCACCTGTCTGCTTCTGATCGTATTCTGGAAGCGGATCCCGGACGAGATCGTGACCCACTTTAACGGAGCCGGAGTGGCGGACGGCTGGGGCGGCAGAGGGAGTCTGATCCTAATCTTGTTTGTGATGGCGTATGTATACGTCATGCATCTCATCTGCATGCGGGCGATCCCGCATTTTGCCACGAGGGAAAAAATGTATGGAAAAAAGCTGGCTGCCTTTCTGACGGAGGAGGATTTTGCCGCCGGGATCCTCATGACCATGGCCTATCTGGCCTGGACGGAAGCCTCCCTGCTCCTGATGCTCGATTACGTCATTATCTGCTCGGCCGTAAGTCGTCCTCTGGGGGGCTGGTTTGTCTGGGTTCTCTTCTCTGTCATCGGAGGAGAGCTGGTCTGGTATTTTGCCTGTTATTTTAAAAGAAAGCGTACCATTAAAAATCGGGCTTTGATGGAGATTTCCAATCGGGAGGATGAGGTGGAGAAGGTGCCGGATGATATGTAGAAGATAAAAAAACTTCTTGACTCTGCCCTTGGGGAAGCCTGTATGATAGAGTCAGTTCATGAACGGAAAGCTTCCGGGACGCCGGGGGTGAGGAGGAAAACATGTTCAGTATCGGTGATTTTTCAAAGATCTGTATGGTCAGCGTGAAGACCCTGCGTCATTACGACAAGATCGGGCTGATGCGGCCGAAATTTACGGATCCGTTTACCGGATACCGATATTACAGCGAAGAGCAGCTTTCCAAGATGCTGCTGATCCAGAGGCTGAAGCGGTACGGTTTTTCACTGGCGGACATCGGGCCTCTTCTGGAAGAAACGGATGAGAGTGCTCTCTTTTTGAAATTGAAACGGCAGAGGCTGGTGCTTGCAGAGCGCCTTGCGGAGATTACCCAGGCGATGGACGAGCTGACCAGACATCTGCAGGATTTTGAAAGGACAGGTGACGTTATGAGCTATCAGAACAAATACGCAGTGACCCTTGAAGAGCGGGAGGCGATGCCGATCATATCGGTGAGAGAGCGGGTTTCCGTGGCGGACTTCGGCGGCCAGTATGAGAAGCTGTTTCGGCGGGTGGTCGAGGAGAAGCTGGAGGCCGGCAGCCAGACCCTGGCCATCTATCATGACGAGGAATTTGATCACGAATGCAGCGACGTGGAGATCGGGCTGGTCATGAAGGAGGCGAAACAGGCGGACCGGCTGCTGGAAGGGGGCCTCTGTGCGACCACAGCTCACTTCGGCGGATATTCCGGCCTCTCCGACGGCTATGCGGCCATCGTGAGATGGATCCAGGAGAACGGCTACCAGATCGCAGGAGCTCCCTACGAGTTTTATATGAAGACCGCCTTTGACAAGATTCCGGTGGAGGAGTGGGAGACGAGGATCTACTTCCCCGTGGCCAAACTATAGTAACCGTCTGCTCTCAAAATAAGGAAATCGTTCCAGGGCATCAAAGATGTCCTGGAAATTTTCTCTTGGCGCCAGTTCGATATAGCGTTCCAGGAGCTCTGCCTCCTGCTCCTTATATCTCCCGTAAAAAATGTCAAACAGGTTATGACCCCGCAGATAGATGCGGATTTCTTCCATATGCGTCCGGACGTCCCAGGCGCTTGTGAGGTCCCGGCCTAAAACTTCTCTTAAATGCCGTCCGCTTTTTATGCGGTGCAGGTAGTCCTTCCATTTTTCCAGAAAGATTTCATAGAAGGCGTCCTCCGACGGGAGTATTCCAAGTGCGGCCATGATCTTCGGATCCAGGAAGTAGTTTTCAAAGGAATAGTATTTTAGGATCAGCACATTTTCCGGTCGGACTCTGGGAAGTTTATCCATGTCTTCCCGGTTGCGCTCCTCGTAATAGCGGCAGAGCTCTCTGCCGAGGCTTTCCGGGTCTTTGCCGTCGCTGTCCCGGATCATCAGGAACTGATCCCTCAGATAGATCTGGTTCATGTACTTTAAATTTGCGTAGGTCTTGATGTTGGTACAGCTGTTGGTGGTGATGATGGCAATCCGAAACAGGTCGCCGTTTGGACCGGTCGTCTCCGAATAATAATGCTTTAAAAGGAGCGGCAGGCGGCTCTTATCCTGTTTTCCCTCCACGATAAATACAAAGTTCACATTCATCAGATCACCGGCCGTGTAGCCCAGATCATCCAGCACGGTGCCGAGGTCGGTTTGTTCCCTGATACCGGAGGAGCCGTCCGGGAGGGTAACGACCTGGCGGATCTGGAGGCTGTTGAAATTGGGCAGAAGATTGGGAGAGTGGGTTGTGAAGATGACCTGGTTCTTGCGGGAGAGCCGGTAAAGGATCTTTCCGGACACTCTCTGGAGGCTGGGATGGAGGAAGATCTCCGGATCCTCGATCATAAGGATGCTGGGCAGGTTTTCCTCAATTTGGGTGTAGGCTTCCAGCAGGGAGAACAGGTAGATGGAGCGCATTCCCTTTCCCATCCGGGAGATGGGGCGGGTCAGGTTCTGGGCGGGCTGCCATATCTCTGTCGTGACCTTTAAGATCTGTTCCACGTCCCGGTTCATGGAGTAGAGGATCTCTTCCTTTCCCCCATTTTTGTGAAAGCATTCATTGACCTTCCTGGCAAAGGCGTCCAGGTTCAGCTGATAGAGCTTGTAGTCCAGAAGCCTGGAGGTTTCGAAGGCGTCCAGGTCTTTTGGCTGTTTCTGTTCGATCAGCCCGATGCAGTGGAAACAACGGCTGCAGGGCTTGGCCTGGTCGAACAGGCAGCAGTCCGAGCGCATCCTCTGGATGATTTCGTCCTCCTGCAAAAGGAAAAGGTCTCTCTGGAGCTGCGTGAGCCTCCGCTCCGTGTCCACGTGGTAGATCTTGGGGAAGACCTCCGGGATGCAGGGATTGTGCTTGGAGAAGCCGTCCCGAAAACGGATGCGTCCGTCTTTGTTGGCTGTCATGGTAAACGTCAGAGAGCCATCCCGGTAGGAGGGAAGCTTTTTCTGAAAATCGGATACCCATGCCTCCCATCTCCGGTACTGGCTCACGACACCTTTCCGATGGAGAAGCTTTAAATCCTCTGCGCTAAAGTGCAGGGTAAGCTCGATCTCGATGTTTGCGCCGTCCTCCCCAAAATCTTCATCCTCAATCCGGTAGTCGCCCAGAGTAGCCCGGATGGCATCCAGGACCGTCGTTTTGCCGGTGTTGTTCTGTCCCACCAGGATCAGGGCGTTCTCAATGTCCTGGAGGTGGATGTGGTGGATGGATTTGAAATTCCGGATGTCCAGATCGGTGATCTTCATAAGGGCACCTGCTTTCTCATAGGATGCATGGGAGGAGGAGGGGGAAACCTTCCTGCCGTTTTTTTAACGCCGGGTTGGGGGAGGAACCCGTCACGGCTGCGGGGCTGCCCCGGCCGTCTCGGCGGCTTTCTCGCAGAACGCTCCGAACACCATGACGCTCCGCTCTTTGATCAGAAAGCTTCGGCCCTCCAGGGGTTTTGGTTCCTGTTTAGCCTGAAAGGTATCCAGGAGGACTTCCCAGGAATACGGTTTCGGAAGTCTCGGCAGGGTCACATCCAGGGGCTCCCAGTAGGCGTTGGAGGCGATGTAGAGGATCTGGGGGGCGTCGCCGGCCGTCTCCCTTCCGGCGAACATGACGCCCACATAGTGGTCCTGGCCCGAAAACTGTTTGTGCCAGGGGGTGACGCCGTGGAAGCTGGTGTCCGGGAAGCCCAGGGCTCCGTCGCTTAAGTTGGCCCGCAGGATGCGGTGGTCCTTGCGGAGCCGGATCGCATACCGGAAGAAGCGGAACATGTCGGCGCCCTTCGTCTCCTTCAACTGGTTCCAGTCGAGCCAGGAGGTTCGGTTATCCTGGCAGTAGGCGTTGTTGTTGCCGAACTGGGTGTTACAGAATTCATCCCCGGCGAGGAACATGGGGATGCCCCGGCTTGTCATGAGCAGGGCGAAGGCGTTGCGCATCAGGCGGAGCCGGAGGGCGTTTACGGAAGAGTCGCCGGTGTCCCCCTCCACGCCGCAGTTCCAGCTATGGTTATCGTTGGAGCCGTCGGTGGAGTTCCAGCCGTTCTTCTCGTTGTGTTTTTGATTATAAGAATACAGGTCGTACAGGGTAAACCCGTCATGGCAGGTGATGAAGTTGACGGAGGCGTTTTTCCGAAGGTCCGGCCGGTAAATATCCATGGAGCCGGAGATCCGCATGGCGGCGGCCTGTGCCATGCCGGCATCGCCCTTGATGTAGCGGCGCATGTCGTCCCGGTAGATGCCGTTCCATTCGGCCCAGCGGTTCCAGGAGGGGAAGGAGCCCACCTGGTACATGCCGTCGGCGTCCCAGGCTTCGGCGATCAGCTTCACGTCCCCCAGGATCGGGTCGAAGGCCAGGGACTGTAAAAGCGGAGGTTCCCGCATGGGGGAGCCGTCCTCGTTGCGCCCCAGGATGGAGGCCAGGTCGAAGCGGAAGCCGTCCACCCGGTAGGTGGTGACCCAGTAGCGCAGGCAGTCTAAGATCATCTGCCGCACGATGGGATGATTGCAGTTTAGGGAATTGCCGCAGCCGCTGAAGTTGTAATAGCTTCCGCCGGGGGTGAGCAGGTAGTAGATGTTGTTGTCAAAACCCTTGAAGGAAAAGAAGGGGCCGTCCTCGTTGCCCTCGGCCGTGTGGTTGAAGACCACGTCCAGGTAGACCTCGATGCCGTGGCTGTTGAAGAGGCGAATTAACTCCTTTAATTCGTTGCCCTCCCGGTTGTACTCCTTGCTGGCGGCGTAGCTGGTGTTGGGGGCGAAGAAGCTGACGGTGCTGTAGCCCCAGTAATTGTACAGCTTTTCCCCGTTCACCTCCCGGTAGTCCTGCATCTCGTCAAACTCGAAGATGGGCATCAGCTCCACGGCGTTTACGCCCAGCTCCAATAAATAAGGAAGCTTTTCCATCAGCCCGGCGAAGGTGCCCCGGTGGGTGGCACCGGAGGAGGGGTCCATGGTAAAGCCCCGGACGTGGAGCTCATAGATGATCAGATCCTCCATGGGGAGCAGGGGGGAGGGCATGTCGCCCCAGTCGAAATCGTCCTTCACGACACGGGCCTTGTAGTGCTGCTCTCTGGCCGGCTTTTCGCCCCAGCGGCTCTGCCCCGTGACCGCCCTGGCGTAAGGATCCAGCAGATAGCGGTTTTTGTCAAAGATCAGCCCTTTTTCCGGCTCATAGGGGCCGTCCACCCGGTAGGCGTACTCGAATTCTTCGATATTCAGCTTGAAAACGATCATGGAATAGACGTTTCCGATCCGGTAGTGGGACGGAAAGGGGATCACCGCATAGGGCTCCTCCGCCTCCCGGTGGAAGAGGAGCAGTTCGATGGCGGTGGCGCTGTGGGAATGGACCGTGAAATTGACGCCGCCGGGAATGGCGGTGGCCCCGTTGATCTCATAGAAGCCGGGGCGGATGTCGAAGCCGCCCACGTTGTCCAGGGCGACCAGATGGATGTTGCCGGGGAGTTTCAACTGCTCCACGGAGACGTGGGCCGTCCTGGGGACGGAAGCAGTTCTTTCCGGAGCTTTATTGTGATCGGTCATCGCAGTAAGTCCTTTTCTGAATTGGTCATATTGTCAAAGAGTTTCCGGAAAACGGCAAAAAAATTTGACGTTTGTTAGAAATATCGACGGAAAAATCCGAATCCTTAAGCAATCTGCTTCCGGTACATTTCGGTTGAATTTTGGCAGGCGATATATTATAATTGAAGAAATACGGCGGAATCAGAGAATCCGGCAAAGAAGCCGGAAATATCCGTCTCAGGGAGGTACAGGATATGGATTATCAAAAAACTTATGAGGAATGGCTGGCCAGTCCTTATATTGACGAGAAGACCAAGGCAGAACTGCGGGGTATAGGGAACGACGAGAACGAGATCAAGGAGCGGTTTTACACGGAGCTTTCCTTCGGGACCGCAGGCCTTCGGGGGATCATCGGCGCAGGTATCAACCGGATGAATATTTATACGGTGAGAAAGGCGACCCAGGGCCTTGCCAACTATATTGCCAAGGCGGGCGGCAAGGAGAAGGGCGTGGCCATCGCCTTTGATTCCAGGAGGATGTCTCCGGAGTTTGCCGACGAGGCGGCCCTCTGCCTGGCGGCCAACGGTATCAAGGCCTATGTATTTGAATCCCTGCGGCCCACGCCGGAGCTTTCCTATGCGGTGCGGACCTTAAAATGCATCGCCGGCATCAACATCACGGCCAGCCACAACCCGCCGGAGTACAACGGTTACAAGGTGTACTGGGAGGACGGCGCCCAGATCACGCCGCCCCACGACACGGGGATCATGGGGGAGGTGAAGGCGGTCACCGACTTTGCCGAGATGAAGACCATGGAGAAGGAGGCGGCGAAGGCGGCGGGCCTTTATGAGACCATCGGAGGGGCCATCGACGATGCCTACATTGCGGAGCTTAAGACGCAGGTGAAGCATTGGGACAGCATCGAGGCCGAGGGGAAGAACCTGAAGATCGTCTACACGCCTCTCCACGGCACCGGGAACATTCCGGCCCGCCGGGTGCTTAAGGAGCTTGGCTTTGAGAACGTGTACGTGGTGCCGGAGCAGGAGCTTCCCGACGGGGAATTCCCCACGGTCAGCTATCCAAACCCGGAGGCGGCGGAGGCCTTTGCCCTGGCCCTTAAACTGGCCAAGGAGAAGGATGCGGACCTGGTGCTTGCCACCGACCCGGATGCGGACCGTCTCGGCGTGTACGTGAAGGATGCGAAGAGCGGCGAGTACATTACCCTGACGGGGAACATGTCCGGCTGCCTGCTGGCCGACTATGAGATCGGGCAGAGGAAGGAGCTCTCCGGGCTTCCCGAGGACGGCGCCCTCATCAAGACCATCGTGACCTCCAATCTGGCGGACGCCATCGCCAAATACTACGGCGTGAAGCTTATTGAGGTGCTGACCGGCTTCAAATACATCGGGCAGCAGATCCTGGGCTTTGAGGAGTCCGGCAAGGGCACTTATCTGTTTGGCTTCGAGGAGAGCTACGGCTGCCTGATCGGGACCCACGCCAGGGACAAGGACGCCATCGTGGCCACCATGGCCCTATGCGAGGCGGCGGCTTACTATAAGACCAAGGACATGACTCTCTGGGATGCCATGATCGCCATGTACGAGCGGTACGGCTATTACAAGGACGGCGTCCAGTCCATCACCCTGGCGGGCATCGAGGGGCTGGCGAAGATCAAGGAGATCCTGGAAACTCTTCGGGCGGGTGCCCCCGACGAGGTGGCCGGCTATAAGGTATTGTCGGCGAGGGATTACCAGAAGGACACGGTGGTGGACAAGGCCACGGGAGCCGTGACGTCCACCGGGCTTCCCGCCTCCAACGTGCTGTACTACGATCTCAGTGACGATGCATGGCTGTGCGTGAGGCCCTCCGGGACAGAGCCGAAGGTGAAATTCTACTACGGCGTCAAGGGGACTTCCCTTGAGGATGCCGATGAGAAGTCCGAGAAGTTCGGCAAAGAAGTGCTGGAGATGATCCAGAAGATGATCTGAGCTTTTTATACTTGCGGATAGAAGAAGCGGTAAGAAACGGCCGGCGGGCGGGAAAACCTCCGGCCGTTTTGCTGTGCGCGGGGCGAACGGAGGAAGGCGGGCCTTTCCTGCCAGGCGCGGAATTTGTTTATAGAAAAATCATAATATCTTCTCGAAATTTTCCGGATGGTATGTTATACTGTTATAAGACCTTAGCGGGGAGTGGGTAGAATGGTAAATGCAGAACGCGCGAAGCTGATGACGAAGGCGGAGATCTTCCGGGTGAAGGAAGAGAGGAAGGCGCTCAAGCTGAACCGTTTTTACAGAGGCGATTACATCAGCTACGAGATGATCCGTTCCGCACTTTGTTTCATCTTTGGATATCTGCTGTTTGTCCTGATGTGGGTACTCTATTACGCGGAACCACTTATGACGACGAAACAGATCGAGGAGCTGGTCCAGATGGCGGTCCGGGCGGGGGTTGCCCTGCTCTGCCTTTTGACCTGCTTTCTTGTGGCGTCTTATTTTGTTTTCCGGAGGAAATACCGGAAGGCCAGGGCAAAGGTGAAAGAATATCAGGCGCTCCTTAAGCAAATCAACCGTCTGTACGAGCAGGATACTGCGAAGGTATGGAAGGAATCGGAGGAATTTAAGCATGACGACCCTTCTGGTTCTGCGTGAGCGGATCAAGACATTTTACGCCCGTTTCGGCGGGCATATCATACGGGTGATTCGGTTTGCCGTGGCCCTTGCGGCCTTTCTCGTGATCGAGCGGAGCCTCGGCTATATGGAACGGTTAAACCATGACTGGATGGCGGCGGCAGCGGCGGCGGTCTGCGCCTTTCTGCCGAACGGCTTTCTGGTGGTGGCGGCGGGGGTTTTTGTCCTTTTGCATATGTATGCGGTGTCGCTGGAGGTGTTTTTCGTGACGGCGGCCGTATTTATACTGTTTTTCTGCCTGTATTACGTGTTCCAGCCGGGAGACAGCATTGTCCTGATCCTGATGCCCCTCCTGTTTCTGTGCAGGATCCCTCTGGTGGTCCCGCTTGTCATGGGGCTGGTGGGGACGGCCTTCAGTGTGATCCCCGCCGGTTTCGGCGTTATCGTATATTACCTGCTGAAATATGTCCGGGAGAACGTGGGGGTCCTGGCCTCCAACGGCTCCCTTTCTATGCCGGGGCGGTATACCCAGATGATCAACGGCATCCTGCAGAACAAAGAGATGTGGGTGATGGCGGCAGCCTGCTCCCTGACCCTTTTGGTGGTCTGGCTGATTCGGAGGCTCTCTGTCAGCCATGCCTGGGAGATTGCGATCGGGGTGGGGACCGTGACCAATGTGGCCCTGCTGTTTGCCGGAGTTTTTGTAGCGGATGTCCGTTATCCTGTGAACACGCTGATCATCGGGGCGGCGGCAGCGGCGGTCTGCGGCCTGGTCCTGGAGTTTTTTGTGTTCCATCTGGACTATTCCCGGACGGAGCACGTACAGTTTGAGGACGACGATTATTATTATTACGTCAAGGCGGTGCCGAAGGTGGTCGTGACCCAGCCGGAGGTGACCGTGACAAAGATCAACGCGAAGACTTCCTATGACAAAAACGTGGAAAAGGAGCTTATGGGACTGCGCCAGGAGCTGAGCAATACGGCGGAGCTTTTCAGCTCCCGGAAGGATCTGGAGCAGACCAGAGTCTTATTTGAAAAGGGAACAGGAAAGAAGACAGGAAGAATGACGGAGAACGGGGAAGGGCAGGATGGAGATCATAACAAAAATCTATGAAGGGATGAAAACCTATCTGGTGCAGAGTATTCCTGATATCAGGATCACGGACGTGGTCGAGATGATGATCATTGCGGTGATCCTGTATAATGTGATGCTCTGGATCAAGAATACAAGGGCCTGGGCGCTTTTAAAAGGGATCCTTGTCCTGCTTGCATTTATCCTGATCGCCTGGATCTTTCACATGGATACGATCCTCTGGCTGGCCAATAAAACGGTCAACGTGGGCATCATCGCCCTGGTGATTATTTTTCAGCCGGAGCTCAGGCGCGCCCTGGAACAGCTGGGACAGAAAAAGATGCTGACGTTCCTGGTGTCGGACAGCGGAAAGGTGCTGGAAAACCGTTTTACCGACAAGACCATGAATGAGATCATGAAGGCCACCTTTGAGATGAGCAAGGTAAAGACAGGGGCGCTGATCGTCATCGAGCGGACGACGCCTCTCGCGGAATACGAGCGGACGGGGATCGAGGTGGACGGCGTGGTCACCAGCCAGTTGCTGTTAAATATTTTTGAACACAATACGCCTCTCCACGACGGCGCCGTGATCGTGCGGGGGAACCGGGTGGCGGCGGCCACCTGTTACCTGCCTCTTTCCGACAACATGAAGATCAGCAAGGAGCTGGGGACAAGGCACCGGGCAGGAGTGGGGATCAGCGAGGTCAGCGACAGCATCACGGTGATCGTCTCGGAGGAGACCGGGAATGTGTCGGTGGCCTTTGAGGGGACTCTTAAGCGGGAGCTGGAGAGGGATACCCTTCGGGAAGAGCTGCGGCTTTTGATCGCGGAACATGACGGGAATAGGGGCCGTAAGCTCAAAATCTTGAAAGGATGGCAGAAGAATGAAAAAAAAGCTGACAAATAATCTGCTTTTGAAGATCATTTCCGTGATCGCTGCCGTACTTTTGTGGGGGGTCGTGATCAACATCGACAACCCGACAGATACCTTTACCATAAGCGGGATCCCTATCCGGGTGATCAATGAGAAGACGGCCATCACGGACAACAATCTGACCTATGAGCTGCCGGGGGAGAAGACGGTCAGCGTGGAGGTCACCGCGAGACGCCAGGACAGAAGGAAGATCTCGGCCGACGACTTTGAGGCGACCATCGACCTGAGTGAGATCTACGGGGCAACAGGCTCTGTGGCGGTCAATATCGAGGTGGTGGGCAACAAGAGCCTGATCCGTTCCTGGACACAGATCACCAGGAGTGTCCGGGTGGATGTGGAGAGCATGGAGACCAGGATCTTTGAGATCCGTGTGATCCCGGTGGGGACTTTGGACGACACCTATACCTTCAGTGCGAGCAGCGTATCGCCGGGGAATGTCCGGGTGACGGCGCCGGAGTCTGTCATGTCCAGGATCGACCATGCAGGGGTGGAGCTGGATGTGAACGGAGCTACGGACAATGTTCAGGAGGCCGGGCCGGTGAAGCTCTATACGGATGAGGAGAGCAGGAATGAGCTGGATCTGACGGATCCCAGGGTCGTCTTAAGCGTGACGGAGGCGGAGGTCACATTGGGGGTGGTGAAGACCAACCAGATCAGTGTGGATATCCAGGTCACCGGGCAGGATGCGGTGGCCGACGGCTGCAAGTACATCAATTATACCTGTGAGCCTCAGACCATCCTGGTGACAGGTCCCAGGTCTCAGATCGCCGATTTTGCAAAGCTGACTATTGAGGAGGACTTGACAGGCGCTTCCGAGAATGTCATGAAAGTGTATCATGTCCAGGATTATCTGCCGAAGGGGCTTGAGGTGGCGGACGGACAGCCGGAAACCATTGAGGTCACTTACCAGATCGATAAGCTGGAACGGAAAAATTTCTATATAAGGAGAGATCAGATCCGGCTGCTCGGCGTGTCCGATGAACTGGAATACCGGTTCGGAGAGGATGAGGGGATCACCGTTATGCTGGAAGGGCTGTCCGAGGACATGGAGCAGGTGGACGCCGGAGATATCCGGGTGACCCTGGATCTGGAAGAATGCAAAGAGCCGGGGACTTATCCCCTCGAGCCTATGGTAGAGCTTCCGGAGGAATACCGAGATTATTTCACCGTGTCGGCGGGGACGATCCGGGTGATCGTCACGAGACCGACCAGTGAAGAGTCTTCTTCGGAGGAGAGCACTCCGGAGAGCGGGAGTACGGCCGGGACGACGGATGGGGATACGGAAGGATCCGGCGAAAACGAGACGGAGGGGGAACCTTCAGAATCTGTCTCTGCGACAGTCCCCGCGACGGAAGATCTTTCCGGAGAGGAGTCACGGGAGGACGGATAGACAGTACGAAAGCGAGAAAAAGGAGGATATTGCCATGGTTAGCGAGAAGGTGGTCATCAAAAACCCTACCGGGCTGCATCTGCGTCCGGCCGGAGTGCTGTGTAAGGAGGCGATGAACTATGCCTCGTCCATCACATTCCGCTTTGAGAATATTACGGCCAATGCAAAGAGCGTGCTCAGTGTGCTGGGGGCATGCATCAAGACCGGCGATGAGCTGGAGTTTATCTGTGAGGGGCCGGATGAGAAAGAAGCCCTTGAGGCCATCGTCACGATCGTGAAAAATGGCCTGGGAGAATGAAGACTGCGGCCGCCGTTACGGCGGCCCATCTTTTGGCCGGCGCCCTGGGGGCGGTACTGGCGGGGACCGGAGGATATCTGTTTTCCGGTTTCCTTTTTATCCTGCTGGCAGGAGCCGAGTACCTGTTCTATTATCGGAGGGAGAGGAAGCTCCTTCAGATGGAGGCTGTGTTTTCTCTGTTCTGGAACGGGGGGATCGGCCTGTCGGCCATGAAGCTCTCCCGGCTGGCGGAGGAATGGGAGCCGGTCACCTGGCTCTGCCTGATCCTGGTGTATCCGGCTTTCCTTGTAGGATATGAGGCAGTCAGGGCCCTGGAAGAAAAAAGAGCCGCCGAAAGGCGGGAGGCTGAGCGAAACGGAGCGGAGGAAGGGGAGGGGACGGCAGACGGAGGGGAGGAAGCGGATCCCGGAAGCGGACGGGAGCGGACGGCCGGGCGGATCTTTCACTGTATCTATGCGGTCCTCTTTGTCTCTGCCGCCTGTTTTCTGCTGGAGGCGGCCGTGATCCGGGAGGTGCCTTTGTTTTCCGACAAGCCCCATGCCTATTCTTATTTCCATCTGTCCGGTGTCCACTATTTTACGGTCAGCAGCATTTTTGTGCTGCCCCTCTCCGTGATCTATCGGAGGGTGAAAGGAAAGCTTTCAAAAAGGGAATGGCTGCGGCTTGGGATCTGCTGTCTGGCGGCCCTGGCGGTCCCCATCCTGTGTGTGTCCCGGTTCCAGCTCCTTCTGGCGGTGCTGCTCTCCGTCTGCGTGGCGGTGACCTGCTGGCCCGGCATCCGGCTCCGCTATGTGTTCCTGGTGATCGCTCTGCTGATCCCGGTGTATGTGGGGCTTACCGTCGCTAGGAACCACGATGTGGCATATCTGAACGGCATTTTTGAGATGAAGAATGAGGCCACGCCTATCTTTATCACCCAGCCCTACATGTACGTGGCCAACAATTACGATAATTTTAACTGCCTGGTAAGGGAACTCCCCGCCCACACCATGGGGCTGCGCCAGCTGTTTCCGGTCTTTGCCCTGACCGGCCTCAAATTCCTCCGGCCGGAGCTGGTAAGCTTTCCGATCTATGTCACAAAGACGGAGCTGACCACGGTGACCCTGATCTACGACGCCTACTATGATCTCGGCCTGGCCGGAGTCCTCCTCTTCGGGCTGATCCTGGGGATGGCCTGCAGAAAAGTCGCCTCCCTCCAGGAGCGGGGCAGGAACCCGGTGGCGCTCTTGTTCTACGCCCAGATCGCCATGTATCTGGTGTTTTCCTTTTTCACCACCTGGTTCAGCAATCCCACCACCTGGTTCTGGCTGGCCCTCACCTGGCTCATGTACCTGTACGTGGGCCGGGCCTCCGGCGGCCCTACGGGCCGGGGGAGACTTGGCAGACGGGGAAGGCCGTGGTCACGGTGAAGAGGTCGGCGTCCGTGGTGATCCGCAGGGTCCCGCCGCAGGCCTCCGTAAAGCTCTTTGCGATGGAGAGGCCCAGCCCGCTGCCGCCGTCGGTGCGGCTCGCGTCGCCGCGGACGAACCGCTCGGAAAAGTTCACGGATCCGTCCAGCTCTCCGGCGGAGGTATTCCGGATGGTCACCAGGGCCACGCTCCCCTCCGTCTTTAACGTGAGGAAGACGCGGGAGCCCTCCAGGGAGTAGGAGAGGGCATTCTGGATCAGGTTCTGGAACACTCGGTACAGCCGCTGGCCGTCCGCGAAGAGAAAGACCGGCTCCTCCGGCAGGGAGACCTTCATGAGGAGCCCGCTCTGCCGGATCTGGGCATCCATGTCTGCCAGGGTCTGGCGCAGGAGCTTTCCGAGATCCAGGTTTTCCGGCTCGACGGGGAGTTGGCCGGAGGCCGCCTTGCTGATCTCGAACACATCCTGTACGATGGTCTTTAACCGCTCCGACTTTTCTCCCAGAATCTGGATAAATTCCTTAACATGTTCCGGCAGCTCTTCCTCCTGCTTTAAGAGCTCCACGTAGCTGATGATGGAAGTGAGCGGAGTCTTGATGTCGTGGGACACGTTGGCGACCAGCTCCACTTTCATCTGCTCGCTGCGAAGCTTTTCCTGGAGGGCGGTCTCCAGGCCGTTTTGGATCGCATTGAGGCTGTCCTTTACCTTTGCAAGCTCCGTGTCCTCCGGGAGGATCAGAGGCTCTGTCAGATCTCCGTTCCGGACGGCGTCCACCTGTCCGAAGAAGGCTCCCAGATCCTCGGCCAGCCGGCGGTTCTTTTTCAGCCAGAAAACACCGGCGGCCCCAAAGGCCAGATATGCCAGGACAAAGAAAAGGAAGGGCAGAGGATGGCGGGAAAAGGCCCACCCCAGGTACCCCCGTGCCGGCAGGAAAAGGGCCGCAAGGCAGAGGGCCGGTATCAGCAGCCAGACAGCCAGGCTCAGACGGTACCTGCGGATCATCCGCTTCTGGACCGGAAGGGCCAGGTCTCCGGTGAGAAGTCCGGTGACCAGAGGTTTTTTCTGCTGTCCTTTATTGGCCTTCCGGTCCAGGAACCACAGGTAAAGGAGCCAGAAGCAGGCCGTGACGGCCGCCCGGTTTTCGAACAGGGAAACGCAGGCGTTCTGCATGTAGTCAAGGGCTCCTGTCCCATAACGGAGCAGGGACAGAATGCCTGCGAGGACCCGCCTGACACCGGAAAGGCCGAGGATCAGGGGGAGGATCAGGAACAGAAGGACCTTGGCCTCCAGCCACAGCTTTCCCGTCAGGCGGCCGACGGCGGCCTCTGCCAGACGCCGGTCTTTCCGGAAAAAGAAGGCAGAGAGCAGGAGCAGGAGAGACGCCCCGAGCAGAATGCCGGCCCTTTGGAGCTCTTTTTTTGCCTCCCTCTGGTTCTCATAGAGGGAGTACAGCCGTCCTCCATACTGGCCGGTCCCGTATTCCGAATAATCTCCCGACACGTAGAGCTTCGGTTCCCTGGCCGCCGCCAAAAAGATCACGGTGTCCTCGGCGGCCCGGTCCACGTTAAAGTTGGTATAACCCGGCACGAACCAGCGCTTGTTCGGGGTGTACATGCCGTCCCCGTAGATCTCAAGCTCCGCTCCGTCCCGGAAGATCCGCGTTTTGCCGTCGTCGTCCTTATTGAACCAGAGGATGAAGTTGTATTCTTCCGGGGAGAGCTGCTCTTCAAAGTCCAGGTTGTCCAGGAGCGATCCCGTCTGCTTTTTCAGGCCGTCTATATTGGTATAGAGAAGCTTGTTGTAACGGACGATGGCGTAGCGGAGGTTTTTGTTCCGGGCGGCCTCCCGCATAAAGCTTTTTTCCGAGGAGGAGGACCAGTAACCGTCGTGATAATTGCCCCACCAGTCTTGGAAGTCCTGCTCTACCTGGGGGACGGAGACGACGGACTCCTCCAGGGCTTCCGCCTCCGGCCAGTACTCCCATTCTGTCTCAGCCTTCTCCTGTACGATGGCGCCGCCGGTTCCGGAGAGGATGTCGTAATATTCTGCCAGGAGGTCCTCGGAGGAAGAACCTTCGGCGAGACTGTCCCCGTACTGGCCGGCTGTCCCGTAGGACCTCCAGCCCTTTCCGCCGGTGGCGATGCCGAGGAAGACCTCCAGGTAATCGGCCATGCAGCTGCGAAAGGCCGCCGTGTCCTGATAAGTCCCCTGCCAGTCAAGGGCAGCTCCCCCGGAGGAGACTGCGATGCCGATCACAGAGAGAAGGCTGTTGATGAATAAGGTCATTCCGAGAAAGAATGCCGCAAAGCTAAAAATGAGTTTCGATCTTTTCCATTTTGTATCCAATACCCCACACCACCTTTAAGTATTCCGGCTCCTTCGGATTGAGTTCGATCTTTTCCCGGATATGGCGGATGTGTACCATGACGGTGTTTTCCGGAGAGAAAGAGGGCTCCTCCCAGATCCGCTCATAGATCTCCTCGGCCGGAAAGATCCTGCCCCGGTTGCGCATGAGAAGATCGACGATCTTCGTTTCCGTGGCGGTGAGCTTTACCGGTTCTCCGTCTGCATAGAGGGTCCGTTCACCCGGCCGGTAACAGAGCCGCCCGTTCCAGAGCTCGTCGGATTCCTGTCTGGCGTTGATGTCGCCGAGATAGGTGTAGCGGCGCAGGTGGCTTCTGACCCTGGCGGTAAGCTCCGCCGGATGGAAGGGTTTGGCGACGTAATCGTCGGCTCCCATGGAGAGCCCCAGCACCTTGTCCGTCTCCTCCGTCTTGGCACTCAGAAGGATGATCGGAAGATTTTTCCGCTCCCGGATCCGCATCATGGCCGAGAGCCCGTCAAGCTTCGGCATCATCACATCCATGATGATGAGCCGGATGGGCTGCTCTGCCAGGACCCGCAGCGCCCCCATGCCGTCGTAGGCCTTGCACACCTGATAGCCTTCCTTTTCCAGAAGCAGGGCAATGGCCCGCACGATCTCCCTGTCATCGTCAACCACCAGTACACATTCGTTCATATCGGTATCTCCTCTGACTCGCGGGCGGGATGCCTTCCCGCCCTTCCTTCAGCCTGCCTGTATTATAAAACAGGATTCTTAGAAGAATCCGGGGCTGTTTCTTATAAAAATCTTAAATCCTATTGTAGCAGGGGTCAGAGGGAAACTCAACGGAAAATCGCCTTGACAGTGGTCAGAAAGACCGGATATAATGGATTGGACTATGGAGGAACGGGAAATCTTGCAGAAGGGAGAGGGGAGGATGGACGACAAAAAGAAATTCCTGAGCGTATGGCTTCTTCTGGCAGGCTTCGTGGTCCTTTCCGTTGTGGTCCTGGTTCTGTGCCTGAGGTCGGATACCAGGCTTCCGGATACGGTGGGAAGGGAACTGACAGAGGCAGAGCGGGAGGCCGTGAAGGCGAGAAACAGTCCGCTGACGGACTATGTCTATCTGTCCCCCAATGCGGATTTTCCCAGGAGGAGTGAGATCAGGAAGATCACGATCCACCATATGGCCGGGGATCTGGGGCTGGAGGAGCTGGGAAAGGCCTTCGGCGAGCGGGACAGGAGGGCCTCCGCCAATTATGCCGTCGGCGGCGACGGCAGGGTCGCCCTCTATGTGGAGGAGGAAAACCGGGCCTGGACCTCCAGCAGCAGGGAGAACGATGATCAGGCGGTGACCATCGAGGTGGCCAACGACGAGATCGGGGGCGACTGGCATGTGGGGAGCGCGGCCTACGAGGCTCTGATCGATCTCTGTACGGATATCTGTGAGCGGAACGGGATCAGGGAGCTTTCCTTCACCGGAGATGAGACAGGGAATCTGACCATCCATAAGATGTTTAAGGAAGATACGGAGTGCCCGGGCCCTTATCTGGAGGAGAAGATGGGGGAGATCGCCGAGAGGGTCAATGAACGGCTGAAAACAGAGACGGACTGATACCGCCGCACGGACCGCGATAAAACAGGATGGGCGGCCGAGAAAATGGAAAAAACCGGATTGTAATCTGGGGGCAGGTATGCTATACTGAAAAAATGGCAAGGGAAGAGTTTCCCCTATTTGATAAAAAATAAAGACAGATGGGAATGATGACAGATGGGGCTGGGACAGAAAAAGGCAGCTCAAAGACCAAGATGTATATAATAAGGAAGTACGGTGTGATCTATCGACTATGTATCCCACAGGATATGGATGGAAAAGAAAACAGGACAGAATGTATGTGAGAAAGAGAGGATGATAGATCATGTTACATTATCAGAGATATAAGAGAGTACCCGTTGTGGATCTTCCGGAGCGCACCTGGCCGGGGAAGCAGATCGAGAAGGCGCCCGTCTGGTGCAGTGTGGATCTTCGGGACGGCAACCAGGCGCTCATTGAGCCCATGGTGGTGGAAGAGAAGATCGAGATGTTCAACCTCCTGGTGAAGCTGGGATTTAAGGAGATCGAGATCGGTTTTCCGGCGGCTTCCCAGATCGAATACGATTTTCTGAGGCAGCTGGTGGACCGGCGGCTGATCCCCGACGATGTGCTGGTGCAGGTGCTGGTGCAGTGCAGGGAGCCCCTGATCGACCGGACCTTTGAGTCCCTTCAGGGGATCAAACGGGCGGTGGTGCATATCTATAATTCCACCTCCACCCTCCAGAGGGATGTGGTCTTCGGCATGGACAGAGAGCAGATCAAGCAGATCGCCGTCGACGGGACCCGGATGGTGAAGGAGCGGGCGGCCTCCTTTGACGGGGAGATCGTGCTGGAGTATTCTCCGGAGAGCTTTACGGGGACGGAGCTTGACTATGCCCTCGAGGTCTGCACCGCGGTCCAGGAGGCCTGGGGCCCCACGAGGGAGCATCCGATGATCGTCAATCTCCCGGCCACGGTGGAGATGACGACACCCAATGTCTATGCGGATCAGATCGAGTGGATGCACACCCATTTCAAAGACAGGGAGTCCATCATCCTGAGCGTCCATCCCCACAACGACCGGGGGAGCGGCGTGGCCGCCACGGAGCTGGCGCTCCTCGCCGGGGCGGACCGGGTGGAGGGGACCCTGTTCGGGAACGGAGAGCGGACCGGGAATGTGGATGTTCTGACTGTTGCCTACAATATGTTTACCCAGGGGATCGATCCGGAGTTAAACATTGAAAATATTAGAGAGATCGCGGATGTTTATGAGCGCTGCACCAAGATGGAGATTGATCCCAGGCATCCTTACGCCGGGAAGCTGGTGTTCACGGCCTTCTCCGGTTCCCATCAGGATGCCATCAACAAGGGTGTAAAGGCCATGAAGGCCAGGAATAACCCCTACTGGGAGGTCCCTTATCTCCCGGTGGATCCTGCTGACCTGGGGCGGGATTACGAGCCCATCGTCCGCATCAACAGCCAGTCCGGCAAGGGCGGCGTGGCCTTCGTCATGGATACCTTCTATGGCTTCAAGCTGCCCAAGGACATGCACAAGGAGTTTGCCGACGTGGTCCAGACGGTGGCCGAGGCCCACGGGGAGGTGGCGCCGGAGCAGATCATGGAACTCTTCAAGAGCGAGTATCTGGCAGCCAAGGAGCCCTTCAATTTTATCCGCTGCGAGACCACGGATGTGGGAGAGGTGGATACCAGGGCGAAGCTGACCTTCAAGTACGGCGGTTCCATCCGGTCGGCCACAGGGATCGGGAACGGACCCATCGACGCGGTGCGGGAGGCAATCGAGCAGACCACGGGCGTCCATGTGAAGGTGTTGGATTATTCGGAGCATGCACTGGGTGAGGGTTCCCATGCCCAGGCGGCGGCTTATATCAAGGTCATGGATGTGAAGACCGGGAAGGTCACCCACGGCGTCGGCGTGAGCCCCAACATCACCAGGGCCTCCCACCGGGCGCTGTTCAGCGGCCTGAACCGGCTGTTCAAGTAACCCCAATGCCGCTTTCTCGGCACCATTATGAAAAGGAAAGGGGTTTGCTTGAGCCTCCATAAAGTTTGACAGGACGAAAAGGACTCCGGCCTTTGGGCCGGAGTCCTTGCGAAAGGAAGAACTTTTTATGAAAAAGTATGATTATGTGATCGTGGGCGGCGGGCTGTTCGGCGGAGTGATGGCTTTTCATGCCGTGAAACAGGGAAAGAGCTGCCTGGTGGTGGAGAGGCGGCCCCATCTGGGGGGGAATCTCTACTGTGAGGATGTGGACGGGATCCCGGTCCACCGCTACGGGGCCCACATCTTCCACACCTCCGACCGGGAAGTGTGGCAGTTTGTGAACGGCCTTGTGGAGTTCAACCGCTACACCAACTGTCCGGTGGCCAACTACCGGGGGGAGATGTACAACATGCCCTTCAACATGAACACCTTCAGCAGGCTGTGGGGTGTGACCACGCCGAAGGAGGCCATGGAGAAGATCGAGGCGCAGAGATCCGGCGTCACCGGGACACCGGCCAACCTGGAGGAACAGGCCATCTCCCTGGTGGGAACGGATATTTATGAGAAGCTGATCAAGGGCTACACGGAGAAGCAGTGGGGCAGGGACTGTAAGGAGCTTCCCAGCTTTATCATCCGCCGGCTCCCGGTCCGCTACACCTATGACAACAATTATTTCAACGATCCCTATCAGGGGATCCCCATCGGCGGCTACAACGGGCTGACGGAGAAGCTGTTTGCGGGCTGTGACGTGCTGCTGAAGACGGATTACCTGGCGGATCAGGAGCGGTTTGACGCCATGGGAGAGCGGGTGATCTACACCGGCGCCCTGGACGCCTATTTCGGCTGCTGCTTCGGCAGGCTGGAATACCGGAGCCTCCGGTTTGAGGATGACGTCTACGACACGGACAATCATCAGGGGGTGGCCGTGGTCAACCATACGGCCAGGGAGGTGCCCTATACCAGGACCATCGAGCACAAGCATTTCGACTGCACCAGAGACTACCGGGAGATTCCGAGGACTGTGGTGACCAGGGAGTACCCGGCGGCCTGGGAGGAGGGCATGGAGCCCTATTACCCGGTCAACGATGAGAAGAACCAGGCCCTCTATAAAAGATACGAGGAGCTTGCAGAGCGGGAGGAGAAAGTGATCTTCGGCGGCAGGCTTGCCGAGTATCGGTACTATGACATGGACAAGGTGATCCGCTCCGCCCTGGAGGCGGCAAAGCGGGAGTTCGGAGTGCAGGCCGGGCTTTAAGTCCCGGACGCGGCCTTTTTCGACAGGGAGATCGTTGGTCGGATGAAGAAGTGGAGAGCCCTGATCCTGGGAAACGGGGAGGATCAGGGGAGAAAAAACGTGATCTGGAATATGATCGGGAGCCTGCTTTTCGCGCTGGCAAGCATCGTGCTCTTTGCGGCGGCGGCGCGGGCAGCCGGGGAGGCGGCAGCCGGAATCTTTTCCATTGCCTTTACCACGGGACAGCTGCTCCTCACTATCGGCTACTACGAGGTGCGGGCTTTTCAGGTGACGGATCTTTCGGGTCAGTATTCCTTTCCGGATTATCTTTCGGCCAGGATCCTCACCAGTGCAGCCATGGCCGCCGCCGGGGTGATCTATGTGTGTGTCCTGCGGCCGGAGCCGGTGAAGGGGACTGTGATTCTGCTCATGTGCTTCTATAAGCTGGTGGACGGGGCGGCGGACGTGTTCGAGGGAGAATTCCAGCGGCAGGGGAGGCTGGATGTGGCCGGGAAATCCCTGGCCTTCCGTACGGCCTTTTCCGGCAGTGTGTTCATCCTCGCGGTGCTCTGGTCGAAAGATATCGTTGTGGCCAGCGGGGCAGCTGTGGCGGCGGCCGTGCTCGCCTTTGCCGCCTTCGACCTGGCGGTGATCGGGGAATTCGGGCCTCTCGCTCTCTCCGGAGCCTGGAAAAAGGTGTTCGGCCTTCTGAAGGACTGCACGGCCCTCTTTGTGGTCGGCTTCCTGTACCTCTACATCTGCAATGCGGCCAAATATGCCATTGACGCCCATATGAGCGCGGAGGCGGTCACCTACTATACGGACCTGTATCTGCCCACCTCGACCATCAACCTTCTGAGCGGCTTTATCTTCAAGCCCCTCCTGACGACCATGGGGACAAGCTGTAAGCAGGGAGAATGGGGAAAATTCCGTTCCCTGGTGGGGAGGCTGCTGCTGGGGATTGCGGGGCTCACGGCAGTCTGCTGCCTGGGGGCCTTCCTCTTAGGCATTCCGGTGCTGTCCTTTGTGTTCGGCCATGACCTTTCGCCCTACCGGACAGCCCTGGTGCTCCTGATCCTGGGGGGCGGCTTCAACGCGGCGGTCATGCTCTTATATTATGCCCTGACCACCATGAGAAAGCAGGTCCTGATCCTGTTCTGCTACGGTAGCGCCTTCCTCCTGGCAGCGGGAGGGGCCCCCCTGCTGGTGGGAAGGCTGGGGATCTTCGGCGGGGCCGTCTGCTACACGGGAGTGATGGCAGTCCTTGTGGCCCTGCTCTTCCTGTGCTTCCGGCATCAGTACCGGAAGGCCGTATCGGCAGGGCGGGCCCGGCCGGATCCGGGAACGGACACCCCCGTTTCGCGCGGCAGAGGAGAACGAAAAGAAAGAGAAGAGTAAGAGAGGGATAGGGGAACGGCGATGAAAAAGGAAGAAGGAAAGATCCTGGATGTCCTGATCCCGGTGTACAGGCCGGACGCAAAGCTGGGACATCTGCTCCACATGCTGAACCGGCAGAGGCTCCTTCCGGAAAAGATCGTGCTGATGGTGACGGAGGAAAAGCCGTTTCCCGGGCAGATGCCGGAGGGGGTGTTTGGACGCTGGGTCTCGGAGAGCCGCATTCCGGTGGAATGCCATTTCCTTTCCAGGGAGGAATTCGACCACGGCGGCACCCGGAATGCGGGCATGGGCTTTTGTGACAGTGACTTTGTCCTCTGCATGACCCAGGACGCCGTGCCGGAAAATGAATTCCTGACAGAGGAGCTTTTAAAGCCTTTCCGCGGGACCTTCTGCGGGGCAGAGGAGGGACGCCTCGGCGACGTAGAGCTTCTGGTCTCCTACGGCCGCCAGCTTCCGGCAAAGGACTGTAAGCTTTTGGAGCGGTACACGAGGGGCTTTAATTACCCGGAGGAGAGCCGCGTCAAGACCGCGGCAGACATCCCGGAGCTGGGGATCAAGACCTTCTTCGCCTCCAATGTCTGTGCTCTTTACAAAAGAAGCCTGTTTCTCGCCCGGGGCGGGTTTCCGGAGAGGACGATCTTCAATGAGGATATGATTTTTGCGGGGCGGGCGGTGAGGGACGGCTATGGGATTACTTATGCGGCAGAGGCGCGGGTCCTCCACTCCCACAATCTGTCGGGGGCGGCACAGTTCCATCGGAATTTCGATCTGGCGGTCTCCCAGGCGGAGCATCCGGAGGTGTTCGGAGGGATCCGCTCGGAGGGAGAAGGGCTCCGGCTGGTAAAGACGACGGCCCTCTCTCTGATCAATGGCGGGAACGGGTTCCTGCTCCCGGCCCTCTTCTGGACGAGCGCCTGCAAGTATGCGGGGTATTTCCTGGGGAAGCGGTACCGGAAGCTGCCGAAAAAAGTTATAAGGGCCTGCAGTATGAATAAACGGTATTGGGGGGACTGACCATGTCGGAGGTCTTGGTGATCATACCTGCGTACAACGAAGAGGAGAATATCGAGCGAGTGGTCGGAAACCTGGCGAGCCATTATCCGGAGCTGGATTATGTGGTGGTCAACGACGGTTCCGCGGACAGTACGGCCGCGATCTGCCGCAAAAACGGCTACAACCTTCTGGACCTTCCGGTCAACCTGGGGCTGGCCGGGGGCTTTCAGGCGGGGCTTAAGTATGCCTGGCGGAATCATTATCCCTACGCCGTCCAGTTTGACGGGGACGGCCAGCACCGGCCGGAATATATCGGAGCCATGAAGAAAAAGATGGAGGAGGGCTACGATATCGTCATCGGCTCCCGCTTTGTCACGGAGAAAAAACCCAGGAGCATGCGGATGTTTGGCAGCAATCTGATCGCCCTTGCCATCCGCCTGACCACGGGGGTGAAGATCAAGGATCCCACCTCCGGGATGCGCATGTTCAGCCGGAAGATGATCGAGGAGTTTGCCCTGGGCTTAAATTACGGGCCGGAGCCGGACACGATCTCCTATCTGATCCGGCAGGGGGCAAAGGTGGCGGAGGTGCAGGTGGCCATGGATGAGCGGATCGCCGGGGAGAGCTATTTAAAGCCGGTCAACGCCGCAAAATATATGAGCAAGATGCTTTTTTCCATCCTGCTCATCCAGAATTTCAGAAAACGGGACAGACGCTATAAGAAGAAGGGAGGGGGAGGGGAAGAATGACAACGGTACTTCGGATCGTATTGATCCTGATGTCGCTTTTGGTGCTCGTCGTTATGCTGCGCAAGATCCGCCAGTCCAAGGCAAAGATCGAGGACGCCATGTTCTGGGTGTTCTTTGCCCTGCTCCTGGTCGTCTTCAGCGTTTTTCCCCAGGCGGCGGACTGGCTTTCCGGCCTGGTCGGCACCATGTCCACGGCGAACTTCATCTTTCTGCTCATGATCTTTCTTCTGCTGGTGAAGAATTTCTCCATGTCTATGCGGATCTCCCAGCTGGAGACAAAGGTCAAGGACCTGGTGCAGCGGATCGCCATCGATGACAATGAACGTGAAAAGGAGTCCGGATCATGAAGCCTCTGGTAAGTGTGTGTATCCCGGCCTACAACAGCGCCGTCTATATAAAAAAGACCATGGAGTCGGTACTCTCCCAGGAATATGAGAACATCGAGCTGGTGGTGGTGGACGACTGTTCCAGAGACAACACCCTCGAGGTGGTAAGATCCGTGAAGGATCCGAGGGTCCGCATTGTAAAGAACGAGAAAAATCTGGGGATGACCGGGAACTGGAACAAATGTCTTGCCGAGGCCAAGGGGGACTACATCAAGCTGATCTGCGCCGACGACATCCTGTACCGGGACAGCATCAAAAAGGAGCTTCGGGCGCTCCTTAAGCATCCGGAGGTGACGCTGGTCATGAGCGACACGGCGCTGATCGATGAGAAGGGGGAACGGACCGGCTGCTTCAAGCGGTATCCCAGATCCGGCCTTTTAGACGGAAAAAAGGTGGCGAAGCGGGCGCTGATCTTCAAAAGCTTTTTCGGCGCACCCTGCAACACCCTCTTCCCCAGAAGTTCCTGGGAGAGGGCGGGCGGGTTTGATCCGGAATTTCCCTATATCCTGGATTTTGACATGTGGCTCAGGATGGCCTGCCTGGGAAAGATCTATGTGATCCATGAGGAGCTGAACGGGTTCCGGGTCCGCAACGATTCCAACACCGGGAACCTGATCAACGACGACCGGAAGACCTACAATCTGGAGCATAAAAAGCTCCTGAAAAAGCATAACGGGCTCGGGGCCGTGCACCTGAACCGGTTCGAGCTCATGGTCAGTATGCTGATCCGCCACGCCAGGAACGAGCTGATCCAGATCTATCTCTGGGTCAATGCGAAAAAACGATGACGGAGAAATGGTAATTGCGAAATTCATAGATTTGTTGAATATTCTGGCAATATTTCCGGGAAAAGCCCTCTGCGCCGTGGAGGCAAGACCAGGGAAGACAGGAGGGACGGATCCCGAGTGGCTTCTGTGGTTCTGGGTTTGCCGGAACGGTTGGCGCTGCAGGCTTTGGACGGACATATTGCCAGAATATTCCCGCAATTACATGAATTAAGAGGAAACATGGCAGGAAGCCCTGCCCGGGGGAGCGTATGAAAAGCTGGAGAGAGATCGGAGAAAAACTGAAAAGGCAGAAGCTGTGGATCCTGCTGGCGTTTGGGACGCTGCTCCTGGCGGCTTTCTGGGTCCTCGGCTTTAAGACGGAGATTTGGATCGTGCTGGATGGTTACAGCAGCAGGGCGCTGAAGGTCTACTGCGGAGCCACCCTCTTTTTGCTGGCCTTTGCGGCAGGGCTGGGAGCCTTTTTTATATACACGGGTGCCCAAAAGAAGCAGGCCAGACCGGAAAGGCTGTTCCTCGTCTGTGCCCTGGCATCGGGCCTTGCCTGGATGCTCCTGCTCCCGCCTTTAAGCGCGCCGGACGAGATCGTCCATTATACTACGGCTTACCGGTGGTCGGACGAGATGCTGTTCATGGACTCGCTGGACGAGGACGGGATGATCCGGATGCGGGCTGAGGACGCGGGCGCCCCTCTGGGGGCGCTGAACGGCCAGACGAAAGAGAACTATAGGGCCTTTTACGACGCTCTTTTTAAGCCCTGCGAGGCTCCCGGGCTGGTGAGCTTTACCTATGAGCCCATGGGGACAGGGCCCATCCCCCATCTGCCCCAGGCGGCCGGCATCACCCTGGGACGGATCCTCCATCTGGGGTGGGCCGGGACCATGCTCCTCGGCCGGCTGGGGAACCTGCTCTTTTTCGCGGCCTGTATGTACCAGGCCATCAAACGGGCTCCCTTCGGGAAGATGATCTTTTTTACGGCGGCCATGCTGCCGATGTCCCTGGAGCTGGCCTCCTCCATGTCCTACGACGTGGTGCCCCTCTCCCTGTCCTTCCTTTTTACGGCGGTCTGCTTTGAGGATGCCTTTGTGAAGGAGCGGATCGGAAAGCGGGAGGTGGCAGTGCTCGCCGTCCTTCTGATGGCGCTGGTGCCCTGCAAGGTGGTCTATTTTCTGCTGGCTGGGCTCTGTCTCCTGATTCCGAAGGAAAAATTCCCCTCCCGCCGGTTCTATCTTATCTCCGCGGCAGCGGTGTTTCTCCTGGCGGCGCTCTCCCTGACAGTCAACAATATGGCGGCCCTGACGGAATACGCAGGGGGCGGGGAGAACTATATCGCCTGGGCCGACGCGCCGGGGTACACCCTGGGGATGCTCCTCAAAAGCCCGCTCCATTTTCTGTATCTTTTGCTGAACACGGTCCGCACCCAGACCAGCTTTTTCTGGGAGACGATGATCGGCGGGGAACTGGGGGCGCTCAATATTCCCCTGCGTTCTCTCTGTGTGACCGGTTTTACTGCTCTTTTATTTCTGGCGGCGCTCAAGGAGGAGGACGGTATCCTTCTGTCTGCCGGAAAGCGGGTTTGGTGTCTGTTGATCTGTGCGGGGGTGTCCTTTCTGGTCCTTTTGTCGATGCTGCTCGGGTGGACGCCCGTCGGGGAACTCTATATCCGGGGCGTTCAGGGCCGGTATTTTCTGCCGGTCCTCCCGCTCTTCCTCCTGACCCTGCGGAATAAAAGGCTGAAGGTGGGCGGAAGCGCGGCGGTGAAGGGAACCCTGGACGCAGGGATCGTCCTTGCCGCGGTGGTCCTTAACGGGCTGGCGGTGCAGAGGGCGGTATCGATGATGCTCGGCGGCTGCAGCTGAGCGGGTATGGGAATTGAGAAAGGAATGGGGATCATGTCATCAGGTCTGGAGACAAAAACAGAAAAAGAAATGCCGGAAGAAGAATCTTTAAAATATTCAGTGGATCAGATCCTGCTCACCTCAGATCATGTATCGATGGGAGGCTGGGGGATTTCTACCGCCTGCGGACAGCCGCCCGTTTATCGGGTCTGTACGGAGCAGGGAGAAGAGGTGCCTCTCATCTTTCATAAAACGAGACGGGAAGATGCCAGTTTCAGCGTATGGGGAGACGGGCGGGATCTAAACTGCGGGTTTGACATCCGGTTCCGGTACGAAGAGGGACAGGATTATTTTTGGATCATGGAGAACGGGACCGACGAGATCCGGCTTTTCCTGGACATTCGGGAGTTGAAGAAAAAGCAGGAAAAGGCCATGCGCCCTTATATGCCCGCCAAAAAGATATTAAAAAGCTACCGCCTGAAGGAACTTAAGACGGATCTTGAGACCCTGAGAAAGTCCGGTGTGGAGGCGCTTAAGGACCAGTGGAAGATCCGCTATGCTTCCGGGGCCTATGGGTATGATGTCTGGCGGCTGAAGCACAGGACATCCAAAAAGGAGCTGGAAAGACAGGCCGCCGGGAGCTTTGCCTATGAGCCTTTGGTCAGCATCATCGTGCCCGCCTATAAGACGCCGAGGGGATTCCTGCATCAGATGATCGATTCCGTAAAAAAACAGACCTACGGGAACTGGGAGCTCTGTATCGCGGACGGAGGGGCGGCCGAGGACGATACCGTAGAAAAGGAGATGAAAAGATACCGGAGGGACGGGCGGATCCGGTATAAAAAGCTGGCGCAGAATAAGGGAATCTCCGGCAACACCAATGAAGCCCTTAAAATGGCCCGCGGTCAGGTGATCATGCTGTTGGATCATGATGATCTGTTGTCCAGAGAGGCTCTTTTTGAGATTGTGAAGGTTTTCAACGAGGATCCGGAGGCAGACGTGGCCTATTCCGACGAGGATAAGGTGTCACTGGACCTGAAGCATTATTTTGATCCCCATTTTAAGCCGGACTTCAACCTGGACCTTCTGCGCTCCAACAATTATATCTGCCATCTGTTTGCGGCAAAGCGCAGCGTGGTGGAGAAGGCCGGCGCCTTTCGCAGTGAATTTGACGGTGCGCAGGATTATGATTTTATCCTGCGGTGCGTGGAGCAGTCCGGGAAGGTGGCGCATATCCCGAAGGTTTTGTATCACTGGCGGATGCATCCTCTCTCCACAGCGGCAAATCCGGAGAGCAAGATGTACTGCTATGAGGCCGGGCGGCGGGCGGTCGAGGAGCATCTGAAGAGACGGCAGGTCCCGGCGTTGGTGGGAATGCAGGAGCAGCTAGGGTACTATTATGTGGACTATAAGTTAAAGGGAGAGCCCCTGGTGTCGATCCTGATCCCAAACAGGGATGAAAAAGAATGTCTGTGCAGGTGTGTGGGATCCATCTTGTCAAAAACGGAATATCGGAATTATGAGATCCTCATTCTTGAGAACAACAGTGAAAAAGAGGAGACCTTTGCTTATTACCGGGAACTGGAGAAGGACGACAGGATCCGCGTCCTGCACTGGGAGAAAGCGTTTAACTATTCCGCCATCAATAATTTCGGTGTGGAAAATGCCGGGGGAGAGTACTGCCTTCTTTTAAATAACGACACGGAGGTCCTTGCGCCGGAATGGCTGGGGCTCATGCTGGCCGACTGCCAGCGGCCGGAGGTCGGGGCGGTGGGGGCGAAGCTCCTCTATCCGGACGACACCATCCAGCATGGAGGCGTGGTCCTGGGCCTGGGGGGGGTCGCCGGGCACATTTTCAGCAGGCAGCCGGAATGGGTCCCCGGCTATTTCGCCCGGGCGATCCTGCAGCAGGATTACAGTGCCGTGACGGGAGCCTGTCTGATGACGAAGCGGGAACAGTATCGGAAGCTTGGAGGGCTGGAGGAAACGCTGACCGTGGCTTTCAACGATGTGGATTTCTGTCTGAGGCTCGGGGAGGCGGGACTCCTGGTTATGTATGAGCCGCGGGCCTGTCTCTATCATCACGAATCCCTGAGCCGGGGGAGCGAGGATACTCCGGAAAAGAAAAAGAGGTTTTCGGAGGAGGAGGCGTTTATGAGGGAGCGGTGGGGGAGCCTGCTGGCGGCGGGCGACCCGTATTATAACAAGAATCTGTCCCTGTCCTCAGGAGATTGCTCTTTAAAGTAGACGAAAGGGAGTCTTCTGTGCTATACTAACCATTAATTATGAAAAAGACGGCTTCTTTTGTGGGGGGAAAACATAAAAGATCAGATTTAGAAGGAGGATGAAATGGGAAAGATAACAGTGGAAACCTGTGAGATCGAGGGCTTGAAGATCATCACGCCGGCGGTGTTTGGCGACGAGCGCGGATATTTTATGGAGACTTATAATTATAACGACTACAAGGCGGCCGGGATCGACCTGGAGTTTGTGCAGGACAATCAGTCCAGCTCCAGGAAAGGGGTGCTGCGGGGGCTTCATTTTCAGATCCGGTTCCCCCAGGACAAGCTGGTGCGGGTGGTGAGCGGCGAGGTCTTTGACGTGGCGGTGGATCTTCGTCCCGGTTCCGAAACTTATGGAAAATGGCACGGCGTGATCCTCTCCGCGGAAAATAAAAAGCAGTTTTTCATCCCGAAGAATTTTGCCCACGGCTTTGTGGTGCTCTCCGGATCGGCGGAGTTTGCCTATAAATGCACGGATTTTTACCATCCCAACGACGAGGGCGGTCTGAAATGGGACGATCCGCAGATCGGCGTGGAGTGGCCTATGCCGGAGGGGATGGGAAAAGAGGATCTGATCATTTCGGAAAAAGACCGGAAATGGGACGGCATCGCGGCTTATACGGCCGGCAAAAGAGGGTAGGTTTATGCCAGAAGGAAAGAAGCGGTTTCCTCTGCTCAGAGAGATCTGTTCGGAGAGGAAGCTGATATGGTCATTAGCAAAAAATGATTTTAAGACCAGGTATGCCGGTTCCTATTTCGGCGCGGTCTGGGCATTTATCCAGCCGGTCGTGACTGTGCTGGTATACTGGTTTGTGTTCCAGAAGGGGTTAAAGTCGCCGGATATCTCCATGGGAGCGGGGGTCGAGGTTCCCTTTGTCCTGTGGCTGATCGCCGGCATCGTCCCCTGGTTTTTCTTTTCTGATGCCTGGGGGGCCGGCACCAACACGCTCAACGAGTACGCCTATCTGGTGAAGAAGGTCGTGTTCCGGATCAGCATCCTGCCGGTCATCAAGATCATCTCGGCGCTGTTCGTCCATGCGGCCTTTGTGGTCCTGGTCGTCGTCATTTACTGCTGCTACGGGAAGTTCCCGGATCTTTATTACCTGCAGCTTGTTTATTATTCCTTCTGTACCTTTGTGTTGGTGCTGGGGCTTTCCTACGCGACTTCGGCGGTGGTGGTGTTTTTTAAGGATCTGACGCAGATCATCAGCATCATCCTGCAGGTGGGGATCTGGATGACGCCGATCATGTGGAACCTGGAGACCATGGAGATCCCGTTGGCCGTCAAGGCAGTTTTTAAGCTGAACCCCATGTACTATATCACATCCGGCTACCGGGATGTCTTTGTATACAAGGTGAATTTCTGGGAGCATCCGAAGCTGACGATCTATTTCTGGGTGTTCACCCTGGCGGTGTTTGCCTTGGGGACAGCGGTCTTTAAACGGCTGAAGGTCCATTTTGCGGACGTATTATAGTGGGGAGATGGATATGGGCAAACATGCGATCGACGTAAAAGACGTCAGCAAGATGTACAAATTATACAGCAGGCCGAGCGACCGGCTGAAAGAGTCTCTCGGTCTATCCAAAAAGAAAAAATACGTGGAGCATTATGCGCTGCACCATATGTCCTTTTCCGTACAAAAAGGAGAGACGGTGGGGCTGATCGGCACCAACGGTTCCGGAAAATCCACCATGTTAAAGATCATCACCGGGATCCTGAACCCGACAGAGGGGAAGGTTGAGATCGAGGGGCGGATCTCGGCCCTCCTGGAGTTGGGGGCCGGGTTCAATATGGAATACACAGGCCTGGAAAACGTATATCTCAACGGCACGATGAACGGTTTCAGGAGAGAAGAGATCGACGCAAGGCTGGAGGAGATCCTCCGGTTTGCCGATATCGGTGAATTTATCCGCCAGCCGGTCAAAACCTACTCCAGCGGCATGTTTGTGCGGCTGGCTTTTGCCGTAGCCATCAACATCGATCCGGAGATCCTGATCGTGGATGAGGCCCTGTCGGTGGGGGACGTGTTTTTTCAGGCCAAGTGCTACAAAAAGTTTGAGGAGTTCAAGGAGCTGGGAAAGACCATCCTCTTTGTCAGCCATGACCTGGGCAGCGTTTCCAAATATTGCGACAGGGTCATTTTGCTGAACAAGGGCGAGAAGGCCATGGAGGGGGCGCCCAAGGAAGTGGTCGACGCCTACAAAAAGCTGATCGTCCATCAGTTTGACACGGCCCCGGCAGCCGGCGGGGAGCAGGAGAGGGCACATATCCCGGGGGGGACGCTCTGGAAGGACAGTTTAAACAACAATCCGGACTGCCTCGAATACGGGGACGGGGCGGCGCACATCGTCGATTACGCGCTGCTCGACGACAAGGGACTGATCACCAACAGCATTGTGAAGGGAGAGAAGTTTACGATCCGCTTCAAGGTCCTGTTTCATCAGGACATCATCAATCCGATCTTTGCCTTTACGATCAAGGATCTTCGGGGGACGGAGATCACTGGCACCAATACCATGTTCGAGCATGTCTATGTGGACCACACGGCGGCCGGGAGCACGAGGACAGCTTCCTTTGTCCAGACCATGAACCTGCAGGGCGGGGAGTACCTGCTGTCCCTGGGCTGTACCGGCTACAGCGGGGATGATTTTCAGGTCTACCACCGGTTGTATGACGTCTGCAACATCACGGTGATATCCGATAAAAATTCCGTGGGATTTTATGACATGGATTCAGAAATAGAGATCGTTTAGGGAGCGGAGATTATGGAAATGATAGGAAAGATCCGTCTGGATGACCGGTTTTACGGGGGAAGGGATTTCTACTCCGACGGGCTGGTGGAGGACGAACTGCTGGACATCGTGAAGAACCACAGTGCGGCCGGATATGAAGAGGTCATAAGAGAACGTCAGGACTGGGCCATATTGTACCATCTGTCGGCAAACAGGGAGAACATCGTTGACTGGATGGAGGATGACAAAGAGGCCTCCGTGCTGGAGGTGGGGGCCGGGTGTGGCGCCATCACGGGGAAACTGGCCCAAAAGTACGGGAGGGTGACCTGCATCGACCTTTCGAGAAAGCGTTCTATGATCAATGCTTACCGTCATCAGGATCTTGGCAATATTGAGATCCTCCTTGGAAATTACCGGGACATTTCGGCCGGTCTCACGGAGACCTATGATATCATCACCCTGATCGGAGTGTTTGAATATGCGATCGGCTACATGGGGACGGAGGATCCCTATGAGGATTTCCTGTGTTCCCTGAAAGGGCATTTAAAGCCGGGCGGGAAGATTATTATGGCCATTGAAAATAAATTCGGGCTGAAATACTGGGCGGGATGCGTGGAGGATCATAAGCAGGAGGTCTATGAAGGGATCGAGGGCTATCGGAACACGAAAAATGCCCGCACCTTTACAAAAGAAGGGCTGGAGCAGATCGTAAAACGCTGCGGCTGCAGGGTAGAAAAATTTTATTACCCCTATCCGGATTATAAATTTCCGATGAGCATCTATTCCGATGACTATCTTCCAAAGGCAGGAGAACTGAACAACAATTTTAATAATTTTGACATGGGGCGCCTTCTGACCTTCGATGAGGCGAAGGTGTTTGACACGGTGATCGAGGAGGGGCAGTTTCCCGCATTTTCCAATTCATTTTTGGTCATTATCAGGGAGGAGAAGCCATGAATCCGGTATACTGTAAATATTCAGGCGACAGGGCGGCCAGGTTTCGGATCAAAACGGTCATATGCGCGGAGGAGGACGGGACGAGGACTGTCAGGAAGTTCCCTCTGACAGAAGAGGCAGAAGGCCATGTGGAAAATCTTTACCGTCATTTTCTCGAGATGGAGGAGAGCTTTGCCGGGACGCTCTTTGCGCCGAACCGGTGCAGAAAGCTGGAAAAGGGCGTGGAATTTGAATTTGTCGGGGGAGAGACCCTGGAGCATCATCTGGACGTCCTGTATCAGAAGGGCCGCTATCTGGATATCGTGGAGGAGATCAAAAAGTACCGGGATCTTCTGTACGGGCTCCCGGACAATATCCCCTTTCAGTACACAGAGGCCTTTGACGAGGTATTTGGAAAGAATACCCGGTTCATGGACTGTATGTCCTTCAAAATCTCCAACATCGACCTGATCTTCGGGAATCTCCTGCCGGGGGAGCGCTGGACGGTCCTCGACTATGAGTGGATCCTGGACTTTCCGGTACCCATTGAGTATATCGTATATCGGGCGGTGCATTATTATCTGCACGGCAGCACCAAGCGGGACGGCCTGCTGGACCTGCATATCTTCCGCCTGCTGGGGATTTCGGACGAGGACATTTCCATGTACGGGGAAATGGAAGAGAATTTTCAGAAGTATGTGGCCGGGGACAAAAACACGCTGTCGGAACTGAAGAAGACCATGCTGCGGCCCCGGATCCCGGCGAGGGACATGCTCCTGGCCGGCCGCATGGAGACCTTTCAGCTTTATTTTGACGACGGGACAGGATTTTGTGAGGAGCGTTCCCTCAAAAAAACGTATTTTTATCAGGAACAGGAGATCGAGGTGCGGGCAGAACTTCCGGAAGGGACGAAGAGGCTCAGGATCGACCCGGCGGCTTCGGCGGCAGTCGTCCGGAGACTCCGGATATCCGGCGGGGAGAGAGCACTTGTCCCGGAAGAGAGCAACGGCCTGCGCCTGGAGGACGGGACTTATGTGTTCGACACAGAGGATCCGCAGCTCATACTGGGCGGGACGGAACAGCTGAAAACCGTGACCGTGTCGTTTTTTGCGGAGGCCATGGCGGGAACCTGGAAGAAAGAGATGACGGCGCTCACGGCCGCCTTAAGGGAGCTGCAGGCGGAAAAGAAGGAACTCGCGGCCGGGAGGGATTTCCTGTCGGCAGAAAACAAAGCGTTATCAGACGAAAATGCGCAGATGAAACAGTATCTGGATCAGCTGAGGAGCAGATTCTGGTGGCGGGTATGTGCAAAGGGAAAACGGATCTTTAGAGGGTCAAAAGAAAGATAGGGCAGATGTGAGGAGACGATGGATCAGAACTATTTGAAGAGGACGGGATCCTATGACGATCTGCGGCAGATCCGGAAAAAATACGGGAAAAAAGGCTATGGATTTGTAAAGTCCCGGATGCTGCAGGAGCTTGGAAGCCGTTATGACAGATGGATCGCGGAGAATGAGAAGGCAGGGGAGAAAGATCCGCTGTCCGGATCTCTTCCGCTTATCTCGGTTTTTCTTTCCGGGGAAACCGGGGAGAAGACGGATCTTCAGGCATCTGTGGGATCCGTCGAAAACCAGACCTATCCGAACTGGGAGCTGATCTCGGATCCGGGTCAGAAGGCAGAAGGGGAGTTTATCGCTTTTCTGGACGCAGGCGATGTGATGGCTCCGGACGCGCTCTATGAGATGGTGAAGGTTTTGCAGGAGGATCCGGAGCACGATCTGCTCTACAGCGACGAGGACCAGATCTCGGAGGACGGAAAGGAGCGTTTTTCCCCCTTTTTCAAGCCGGACTGGTCCCCGGATCTTCTGATGGATCTCCCCTATGCGGCGCATCTGGCCCTGTACAGAAGGTCTTTGGCCGAGGCGGCGGGAGAGATCCGGGCCGGTTTATCCGAGGCGGAGGTTTATGATCTTCTGTTGAGGTTCACGGAAAACTGTGATAGCCACAGGATCGGACATGTGCCGAAGGTGCTGTACCACAGGAGAAGGCGCAGAGAGACGGTGTTTCGGGACCGTCAGGGAAAAAGGCGCAGGGCAGAAGCCCTGAGATATGTCCGACAGGAGGCACTTGCAAGAAGGGGGATTTCCGGAAAAACGGTATCCGTTCCGGATATGGGACAGTACCGGGTGGTGTATCAGGCGGAGGGGGAGCCGCTGGTCTCCGTCATCATTCCCTCCAAAGACAATGTCCGGGTGCTGAGACGATGTGTCCTGTCGGTCCGCAAGCGCACAGCCTATAAAAATTATGAGATCATCGTTGTGGATAACGGGAGTTCCCCGGAAAACAAGACTCTTGTGACAGAACTCTGTAAAAGGGAACACTGCATGTATTTATATAAGAAGGAACCCTTTAATTTTTCCTCCATGTGCGATCGGGGCGCTGCGTCCGCCTCGGGAGAGTATCTTTTGTTTTTAAATGACGATACGGAGGTTCGCTCCGGGGACTGGCTGGATATCCTGCTGGGTCAGGCTGCCTTAAAACATGCCGGGGCGGTGGGGGCGAAGCTTCTCTACCCGGAAAGCCATAAGCTGCAGCACACGGGAGTGGTCGGCCTGGAGACCGGCCCCTGCCACGGGCTGCAGAGGGCCGACGACCGGGCGGTTCATTATTTTGGAAAGAACCGCATCACCTGGAATTATTCGGCGGTGACGGGAGCCTGCCTTCTGGTTTCCGCCCGGAAATTTTGGGAAGCCGGAGGATTTGACGAGGAGATCCCGGTGGCGTATAATGATGTGGACCTGTGTCTCAGGCTGTATGAGAGGGGATATTACAATTCCGTCCGCAATGACGTGGTCCTGTATCATTATGAATCCCTGAGCCGCGGCGAGGACAATGCGGACAGGCTTCGGGGGGAGAGGGAACTCCTCTACGGAAAGCATCCCTGGTATCGGGAGGCCGATCCCTTTTACAGCCCCAATCTGACCGGAGGAACCGTGGATTACGGGATCCGGGTGAAGAGGGCCTTTGCTCCGGGCAGAGTAAAAGAATTTCGGGCAGAGCATGTAAGGCTGGGAACAGGGATCCCTTTTTATATCGACAGTTTTGAGACAGGATCCCTGATCCATGTGCACGGATGGGCTTATGAGGGAAGCGGAGAGCATTCCCTGGAGACGGAGGTCTCCCTGGCATTTTTGGGGAACAATGGGAAATCCTATGAGGTAGAGGCGCAGAAGGTATTCCGGAAGGATATGGCATCCGCCTTTCCGGATTCCAAAGGCATTCCCTTTTCCGGGTTCTGCTGCGACGTGGAGGCCTGTCGGTTCGATGAGGGTGGAGAATATCAGGTCGGTATCCTTCTGGAGACCAGGGGCAGACAGGAGCGGCCGATCATCCTTTCCGGTCATCGGTGGCCGCGGGCATCCTTGGAAAAAGAGGAGATTCCGAAAATGGGAAGTCTGCGGAGACGGGAGACAGGGAAGACGGCGGATCCGAAGGACATGAAGGTGAACCTGGAGACGGTCGAGGCGGAAGATTCCGTCCGCATTTCCGGTTGGGCGTTTTTGCCGGACCGTCCGGACAATTACCTTTGGGTGCGTGGGATCCTGCTGAAGACGGAGACAGGCACCCTGTGGGAGCTCTCGGCGGTATGGAAGGCACGGCCGGATGTGGCGGCAGGCTGCGGAGGGGAAAACAGCCTGATGAACAGCGGTTTTGCGGTGACAGCCTGTCCGGAAGAACTGAGAAGGCTTGGGGCGCGGTTCTGGATCGGGGTGTTTATGCGGAATCCGAAAACCGGAGAGGAAGCGGCCTGCTGGACAGAGGAGACGCTGGAACTGAATTCATGCGGCGCTTTGCCGGTACAGCTGCCATAGAGGGTCCGGGGATTTGGAGGAACAGGAATGAAGGACTTGCAAAAGAAAACGGCAATTGGGATATTGGGACTCTATCTGCTCCTGGCGGTCTGCATTTTAGTGAGGGATTATCAGATTCCCTATGTACTGGTCTGCATGGAGGTCGAGACGGAAGAGGCGGAGAGCATCGGGCTGACCGTGGATTCCGACAAAGGGACCATCAAGTCTGTGATCTACGAGGGGCAGGCAAGGTTTCTCATCCCGGCGGAATTTCGGGATATGAGGCAGATGACCCTGTCACCGGATTCCGGGACGGTCGTGGTGGATCAGATCAAGATCTATAATCTCGGGATCCCTGCAGGGAGCTTTGGGCGCGAAGAGCTGGAGGCGGGCAGGCTGATCCCCGCTGCGGACGGGACCATCGGGATCGAGGGGACCGTAATCCAGAAGATCGAACAGGCCCTGCGGGGGGACCGGAACTGCAAGATCCTGTTTCTGCTCCTGGGGACGGCCGGCTACGGGCTTGCGATCCTTTTGTGCCTGTACTGCCGGAAGCGCTTTCAGAGGAGGAGGGGGCATCATCTGGAGCGCTGGAAGGAATACGTCCGGGAGAACCGGATCCTGCTCGGAGTCTGCGGTCTGGCGACTGTATTTTATCTTTGGTGGTATTTCCGGCTTCCCCAGTGGGGAACCTCCGGGCTTCCCCATGACGACAGCCTGTTCGTGGAATGGGGAGTCAGCCTGGTGAAGGGCGAGTGGCTGGGAGCCTACGGGAACCGGACGCTGATCAAGCGCCCGGTGTATGCGCTTTTCGCCGCTCTGTGCCACGGCATAGGGCTTCCCGTTCTCTGGGGTCTGGGCCTGTTCCATGTGCTGTCTGTCTGTGTTTTTATGACGGCGTTCCGGAAGGTGTTCCGGGGCCGGGCCGTAAAGGGGATCCTCTATGTGTATCTCCTGTTCCTCCCGGTGATGTACGGGGGCTCTTACGTGCAGGGGACGTCCCGCATGGGAGTGATCCCTCCTCTGGTCATGATGGCGACCGCCTGCCTGTCTGCCGTGTATCTGCGGAGAAGCCGGTCTCTCTGGGAACTGATCCCGTGGGAGATCGCCGCGGGGGTCTTTGCCGTGGCTTTCTGGAACGTGCGGGAGGATTCGGTCTGGCTGCTGCCCTTTATCGCCGGGGCCGTAGTATTTACGGTCCTGGCTTTTGTCCTGGAAAACAAGGTCAGGAGCCGGAGATCCTGGATAAAGGCCGTCTCTTTTGTGTTTCCGCTGCTCTGCATCCCGCTCGGCAACGGAGTGCTGAGGGCAGTCAACCACTATCATTATGGGGTCTTTACCACCAGTGAGCTGGATGATTCTGCCTTTGGGAACCTGATCAATACGATTTATTCCGTCGAACAGGACGAGGAGATCGAATATGTGCAGGTCAACCACAGTACGGTGGAAAAACTCTATGAGGCCAGCCCCTCCCTCGCCTCGATCAAGCCTCAGATCGAGGCTGTGTATGAGAGCAGCTGGCAGACCTGGGGGACGGGAAAGGATGACGGAGAGATCGAGGGAGGGTATTTCCTGTGGGCCCTGCGGGACGCGCTGGACCGGGCAGGATATTATGAAAACGCGGTCGCGGCAGATGATTTTTGCAAAAAGGCGGCGGGGGAGCTGGAGCGTGCTTTTGAGGGCGGACAGCTCCGGAAGCAGAAGCGGATCGTCAATTCTTCTCTGTTCAATAAATGGAAGGATTATTATCCCTCCCTTCTGGCAGATAAAATAGCGGAGACCGTGGGCTGGATCGTGAATTACCGGGGGACTGTCCCGGGGATCGCAGAGAGCAGCGGGACGGAGAGCGAGCTGCGGCAGATCGAGATCCTTTACGGACGTCCCTGTGTGCGGCCCTCCAGGCAGCAGATCTATTTAAACGGATGGTGTTTTGCACTGGAGGAGGGTGCGCAGGTGGATCTGTATCTGGTGGCGGACGGCAGTGAGGCCAGGCGGATCGAAGTTTCGGGCCTCTCCCCGGATGTCTATGAGTATTTCATGGGGCAGGGCCTGGAATATCAAAATGCCGGGATTTCCAGATTTGAGCTCAGGACAGAGACCGGAGACTTTGAACGGCTGGAGCTGGAGATCTATGTGGACGGCGTACTCTCGGATACGGTCGATCTTCTCGACGAGAGGAACCTGGAAAACCAGATCGAGTCGGAGACCTATATCCTCCACGCGGACCGGCTGGAGGTGGACGAGATCGCGGATCCCCTGATCGATCAGTCCGGGCCCGCGGTTGCATTTTTTACGGGGGCGGCGTTCTTATACCGGGGTACCGGCATCGTCCTGGCCCTTCTGGGAGTACTGGGGATGGCGGTGGTCGCCCTGGGATATTTTCTGGACAGGGAGGACCGGAAGCGTTATCACTTTGGCGAAGTCTCTTTGATCCTTCTGGGAATGGCGGCGGTGTTTGCGGCGCTGACCTTCGGGGTATCTTATACTTATGTGGAAGCATGGAATTCGCAGAACCGGCTGATCTACATGGCAGGAGGGTTTGCCGTGGCGGCAATGTTTATCGGACTGTCTGTGGGAACGGCGGCGCCGTATGTGTACAGGCGGATAAAGAACAGACGGAGGAAAGAACAATGAAACTGATCATCCAGATTCCTTGCTACAACGAGGAAAAAACGCTGACCATCGCCCTGGATGCGCTTCCAAAGCACATCGACGGCATCGATGAGATCGAATACCTGATCATCAATGACGGGAGCAAAGACCGGACCGTGCAGGTGGCCAGAGACTGGGGCGTCCACTATGTGGTGAATTTTAAAAAGAATAAAGGACTTGCCAAGGGGTTTATGGCCGGCCTGGACGCCTGCCTGCGGAACGGGGCGGACATCATCGTCAACACGGACGCGGACAACCAGTACTGCGCCGAGGATATCGAAAAGCTGGTGCGTCCCATCCTGGAGGGGAAGACGGACATCGTCATCGGCGCGAGGCCCATCGACCAGACGGAGCATTTTTCCTTTTTGAAAAAGAAGCTCCAGCATCTGGGAAGCTATGTGGTGCGCAAGGCTTCCAAAAGTGACATCCCGGATGCCCCCAGCGGGTTCCGGGCCTACAGCCGGGATGCGGCCATGCGGCTCAACGTGGTCAACGAGTATACCTATACGCTGGAGACCATTGTCCAGGCGGGGAGGAGCAAGATCGCCATGGAATCCGTCCCGGTCCGGACCAACGAGGAACTTCGCCCCTCCAGGCTCTTCAACAGCATGTTCGGCTATGTGAAAAAGTCCATGGTGACCATATTCCGGGCTTTTATGATGTACAAGCCGATGAAGTTTTTTACCATTGTCGGCAGTGTCATCTTCCTTCTGGGGGCGGCCCTCGGCATCCGTTTCCTGGTCTACTTTTTCATGGGGACGGGCGGCGGCCATGTCCAGTCGCTGATCCTGTGCAGCACCCTGCTCCTTCTGGGCTTCCAGACCATCGTGATCGGTTTCCTGGCGGACGTGATCGCTGCCAACCGGAAGCTTCTGGAGGACGTGCAGTACCATGTGAGAAGGATGGAGTATGACGGAGTGAAGGGAAGAGGTCGGGACAATGGCGGAGAAAGATCGGGAGAAAACGGACTTGGAAACAAATCCGAAAAAAAAGAAGAGCAGCTGGAAAAAGACAGCGTTTAAGGCGGCCGGGCTTGTTGTGGGGCTTCTGATCCTCTGGTTTATGGTGAAGGACATCATCGACAACTGGGAGTCGGTCGTTCCCTATCTGGCAGGGATGAGGGTTCCTCTGTTTCTTTTGTCGGTGATCCTCTACGGACTGGCCTTCCTGTTTACCGGTTATAACTGGACCTGGCTCCTGTGGAAAATGGAGGCGGGACCCGGCAGGAGAGAATATCTGAACGCCCATATGGTGAGCGCCTTGGCCCGCTACATCCCCGGCGGGATCTGGAGCATCGTGGGCAAGGCGTATCTTTGTAATAAGAAGGGGGTCTCCGCCCAGGCGACGACTGTCAGCATCATTCTGGAATATGTGTTTCAGATCGCATCCAGCGGACTGTTCTTTGTGGTCCTGATCCCTTTTTTATTTCAGGGAGGGGAGAATACCTGGCTGGCGGCGGTCTGCTTTTTGGCGGCGGGAGCCGCCCTTCTTCTGCTGCCGCGCTGCATCGATCTGGGGATCCGGGTCCTCTCCGGGATCATGAAAAAGGACTGCGGGGACATCCGTTTAAAACCGGCATTTGTGTATCAGGCGCTCCTGCGGTATGTGGGAGCCTGGCTGGTGACCGGGACCGGACTTCTGGTGCTGGTGGCGGCTTTTTCCGATTTTGATCTGCTGCAGGGGATCTGCCTGGTGCTCTCCTATCCGGTCTCCTGGGTGGCGGGATTCTTAAGCCCTTCGCCCAACGGCATGGGGATCCGGGAGGGGATCCTTAAGATCCTCCTCGGAGAACGGCAGGCCCATGAGCTGGTGCTCCTGATCGTGGTCACCACCAGGATTTGGACAATCCTGGGGGAGATCGCCGCTTTTTCGGGCTTTAAACTGTACTATTGGATCACCGGGAGAAGGAGGAGACATGCTGGAATTTCTGGATCATAAAAACGTGCTTTTTATCACCACAAAAAATCTGGATTACATCCGCAACAGCCAGGAACTCCGTCTGATCCGGGAGCGGGCCGCCTCCTGTGCGGTCATCGGTTCCGGTCAGAAAAGCTATGCGAAAAGGCTATTCTCCGTTTATAGAAAACTGCTGTTTACAAGCATGAAGCCTTACGACCTGGTTTTTGTGGGCTTTGCGCCGCAGCTGGTCGTCCCTTTTTTCAGGCGTCTTCGGAAGCGGGAGCTGGCCATCGATTTTTTTATCTCTATGTACGACACGCTGGTGTGGGACAGAAAAAAATTTAAGAACGGAAGTCTTCCGGCCAGGCTTTTGAAGGGGCTGGACAGGAAAACTCTCGCCTTGGCAGACGAGATCGTGGCCGACACAAAAGCCCACGGCGCCTACTTCGCGGAGGAGCTGGGGGCGGCGGCAGGGAAGCTGCACACGCTGTACCTGGAGGCCGACGCTTCCATCTACTATCCCAGGGAGCAGAAAAAAGAGGGTGGATTCGAGGACCGGTTTGTGGTATTATATTTTGGGAGTGTTCTCCCTCTTCAAGGTGTGCCCGTGATCCTGGAGGCGATGGAGCGCCTGCGGATGAGAGAGGACATCTTTTTTTACATGATCGGCCCCCTCGGGGGACAGGTAAAGAAACCGGACACCTTCCATGTCCGGTATATCCCCTGGCTTTCCCAGGAGGCGCTGGCGGAGGCGGTCGCCGGGGCGGACCTGTGCCTGGCCGGGCATTTTCACGGGACGATCGGAAAGGCAAAACGGACGATCCCGGGAAAGGCCTATATTTACCGGGCCATGGGAAAACCGATGATCCTGGGGGACAATGAGGCAAACCGGGAGCTTTACCGGGAGGGGGACGGCAGGACACATTTTGTGGAAATGGGAAATGCCGAGGCACTGGCAGACAAGATCGCCGCTCTCGCAGACGATTGGAAGCGGCAGAGGAACGGAGAGTGAAAGATTATGAAGATCGCAGTGGCAGGGACAGGATATGTGGGGCTGGTGACCGGCGTCTGCCTGGCGGAGCACGGACATTCTGTGTGCTGTGTGGATATTGACGAGAAAAAGATCGAGATGATGAGACAGGGGATCTCGCCCATTTACGAGGAGGGCCTGTCGGAGCTGATGAAAAAAAATAAAGAGCGGCTGACTTTTACGACGGATCACGGGGAGGCGTACCGGGATGCGGAGGTGGTCTTTATCGGGGTCGGCACGCCGGAAAAGAAAGACGGCTCCGCCAACCTGACATATGTCTACGAGGCGGCCAGGCAGATCGCCCACACAGTGGAACGGGACTGTGTGGTGGTGGTCAAGTCGACGGTGCCCATCGGCACCAACGACAAGGTGGAGAAGCTGATCCACAGGGAACAGAAGGCGCAGGTTAAGATCTCGGTGGCGTCCAATCCGGAGTTCCTGGCCCAGGGGACGGCAGTGCGGGATACCCTCCACGCTTCCCGGATCGTGATCGGCGCGGAGGATGACTTTGCGAAGGAGGTCATGCTGCGGGTCTATGAGAAATTCGACGCCCCCAGGCTGGTGACCGACCGGAAGAGCGCGGAGATGGTAAAGTATGCCTCCAATGACTTCCTGGCCCTTAAGATTTCCTATATCAATGAGATCGCCAACCTCTGCGAGCTGGTGGGGGCCAATATCGAGGACGTCACCGCCGGGATGGGCTTTGACGCCAGGATTGGGAATAAATTCCTGAAGGCGGGAATCGGCTACGGCGGCTCCTGCTTTCCCAAGGACACGAAGGCGCTCCACTGGCTGGCCAATTCCTATGATTATGAGATGAAGACCGTGAAGGCGGCCATCGAGGTCAATGAGAGCCAGAAGCTCAAGATGGTCCGGAAGGCGCGGAAGTATTATGAGGATTTTGCGGGGGTAAAGATCGCGGTCCTGGGCCTGACCTTCAAGCCGGGCACGGACGATCTGCGGGAAGCGCCCTCCCTGGTCAGCCTTCCGATCCTTTTGGAGGAGGGGGCGCAGATCCGGGCCTGGGATCCCATCGGGGAGACCAATTACCGGAAGCTTTACCCCTCGGAGATCGATTACTGCCAGACCGTCGAGGAGGCGCTTTTGGGGGCAGAGCTCTGTCTGATCTTCACCGAGTGGAGGGAAATACAGGAAATCCGGCCGGAGCTCTTTGTGAAACTGATGAAAAAGCCGATAATCATAGATGGGAGGAACTGCTATCCGTCGGAGAGATTTGAGGGGAGCGGGATCACCTACGAGAGTATTGGAAGAGGAACCGTTGGCAAAGAGACCTGAAAGAAAAGCTTGAAGGCGAAGCTTGACAGAGAAGAGGGATTTTGATGAGACAGAGGAAGAGAGTACTTGCGTTTCTATTGGCGATGGCCATGCTTTTGGGCGGATGGACGTCCGCCGGAGTGAGAGCTGGCGCGGCGGGGGAAATCCTGCCTGAGAGCCGGGCGGTGGAGACGGCCGCGGCAGAGGAGACGGGAGCAAAGCAGGAGACGGAGTCTGTGGGAGAGACGGAGCCGGCCGCAGAGACGAAAGAGACCGGTCCGGAAAAACAGACAGACCCGGCAGAGGAAACGGAGAGCGGCTCCGAGAGCACGGAGGAGACGGAAACCGCAGAGGGGACGTCTCCGGCGGAGACGGAAGAAAGCGCGGAGGAGACGTCTCCGGCGGAGACCGGGGAAAGCGGATCCATAGAAGAAGCCGGTTCCGCGGGAGAGACAGAAAACGCGGAGGAGACCGGGAGTACGGAGGAGACAGCGGGCGCGGAGGAGACCGGCGTCTCGGAAGAGGAGGCGGCCCTCTATGGAGCTCAGGTCCCTTCCATCGTTTATGACGTACATATGCAGACCTACGGATGGGTGATGGGCGGAAAGGACGGCTCGTCCTGCGGAAAAGAGGACGCGGGAAAACGTCTGGAGGCCCTGCGGATGCAGATATCCGGTGTGGAGGATGTGGAAGGGCTTAAGGATCTGGGAGTGGAATACCAGGTCTACAGCGCCGGGAAGGGCTGGGTTTCCGGAAGCAATGGCTCCACGGCGGGAACCATCGGGGAGAGACGGAGGGTAGAAGCGCTGAAGGCGTCCCTCACAGGAGCCGCGGCGGGACAGTACGATATCTATTACCGGGTGTATATCCAGGAGTACGGCTGGCTCCACTGGGCGAAGAACGGCGGGAACGCCGGTGTGGCTTCTTCCTGGAACAGGACGGTGGAGGCGGTGCAGGTGAAGGTCCAGGCAAAGGGGGATCCGGCGCCGGGAGCCACCGCCAAGCCTTATCTGGAGACGGACCCGGATGAGGGGTATCCCAATACCCATGTCAACACCGGGGACCGCGTAACCGATATCATTGCCGTGGCCAAGACCCAGGTGGGGTATTACAAGAAAGAGGATACTCCCACAAAGTTCGGGTCCTGGTATAATGTTTACAGTAATGCCGGCGGAGATTATTTTCCCTCGGCGCCCTGGTGCGCCATGTTTGCAAGCTGGTGCGCAAAGCAGGCAAACATCCCGGCTTCCATATTCCGCATGCATTCCGGCACGCGCAATATGGTGGAATGGTATAAGAAAGATACCAATCCCGGATACTGGCATGACAAGGGGGATTACACCCCTAAGCCCGGGGATCTGATCTTTTTCCAGAACAGCCAGAATTCCAACTATGTGAACCATGTGGGGATCGTGACCGATGTGTCCGGCGGGAAGGTCTACACCGTCGAGGGAAATACGACCTACGACGCGGCCAAAGGCCTGTACGGCGTGCTGGAGCGGAACTACAAGCTGGACAATGCCAGGATCGTGGGATATGCCACCCCGGATTACTACGAGACCGGCGTCACGGCTCCCCCGCCGGAAAAAATGCAGATCGCCTACCGGGCCGACGTGGAGGGGAAGGAATGGGAACCCTGGGTGGGAGACGGAGAAAAGGCCGGCACCACCGGAAGCTATAAAATGCTCCGGGCGCTGATGATCAGGCTTTCCGGAAATGAACTCTCCGGGGGCGTTTCCTACCGCACTCATATGCAGACCCAGGGCTGGCAGGACTGGGTATCGGACGGGGCGATCAGCGGGATCCCGGGCGGGACCAAGCGGATGGAGGCTGTCCAGATCAAACTGACCGGGGAGGCAGAAAAGCAGTATGATATCTATTACCGCGCTCACTGCCAGAGCTTTGGCTGGCTGGACTGGGCCAAAAACGGAGAGAGCGCCGGAAGTGAGGGTTATGCCAAACGGGTGGAGGCGGTCGAGGTCCGCCTTGTTCCGAAAGGGGGCGCGGCACCGGGAAAGACAGAGCAGCCTTTCCGGAAAAAAGGGGCGACGGTCACCTATAGCACCCACTGTCAGACCTACGGCTGGCTGGAAGCTTCCGAGAACGGTGTGATGAACGGGACGACAGGAAAGTATAAGCGGCTGGAGGGAATCCGGATCAGTCTGGAACGGCTTTCCGGGGAGGTTACCTACCGGACCCATGTGCAGACCTATGGCTGGCAGGGCTGGGTGAAAAACGGCGCGGTCAGCGGTACCACAGGACAGGCAAAGCGCCTGGAGGCCATCGAGATTAAGCTTTCCGGGGCGGCGGCGTCCCAGTATGATATCTATTACCGGGTCCACAGCCAGACCTACGGCTGGATGGGCTGGGCTAAGAACGGAGAGCCGGCGGGGACCAGCGGGCTGTATAAACGTCTGGAGGCCATTGAGATCCGGCTGGTACCGAAGGGCGGAGCGGCTCCCGGCACCACGGAAGGGCATTATGTGAAGAATTAAAGGAAAATAGCAGGAGTGTTTATGAGAAAAAGAAAGGCATTTATACTGGCGGTCACGGCCTTCTCCCTCTTTTCTGTTTTCGGGCAGGCTGCCCGGGCGGAGGAGGAGACGGCCGGCGGGATCCCCGCGGAGAACAGCATGGCGGAGGAACCGGAAATGACGCAGACCGTCACGGCGGACCTCTATCAGGCCGGCGCCCTGGGGACGGACGATCCCGGGATCTCGGCGTATTCTTTACAGACTGAGGAGATGGAAGCGCAGATCTGTCAGTCCCTCACTCAGGTCCTGCCGGAGCTGGACGTTTCGGCCTGGGGGCTCACGACAGCGGAGGCGGGATATCTGAAAAACATGTTCGAGCATGTGGTGAACGGACATCCGGAGCTGTTCTATGTGTCCAATAAATACAGCTATCGCTATAAAAATTCCGGGGAGATCCTTGCCGTCGTGTGGGATTACCGGGAAAAGGATCCGGGCCGGATCGCTTCCATGAAGGCGGCCATGGAGGAGAAGATTTCCGGGATCCTGACCAAAACAGATCCCTCCATGACGGAGGTGGAGAAGCTTCTGGTGCTCCATGACGCGCTGGTGACAGGGACAGTCTATACAAGTGCCACAGAGTGGGGCGGCGGGAGCGGCTGCTATACGGCCTACTGCGCCCTCGTGGAGGGGCGGGCCGTGTGCCAGGGATACGCTCTGGCCTTCGACCTTCTGGCGGAACGGCTGGGGATCTGGACGGAATTTGTGGCAAGCACGGAGCTAGACCACGCTTGGAACCTGGTACTCCTGGAGGGCGGGGCAGACGCCGTCAGGTCCAGGAGTTTGGGTGTGGGAGCCTATCATGTGGACTGCACCTGGGACGACCGGGACCGGCCGGGGGAGGTGCTGCACAGGAATTTTATGCTCAGTGACAGCGGGATCCGGAGCACGGGCCACACGGTATGGAACGATCCGGGGCTGTCCGGCACGGAGACCACCTATGACGCCTATTATTGGAGGGAACCGGCATACGACTATGAGTTTGTCAAGAGCGGATCGGTCTGGTATCAGATCGACCGGCCGGAGGCCCCTTCGGAGGAATGGAAGCGGATCGGGGCCAGTCTCATGAATCCGGAGATCCTGTCTGCCCTCTATCAGGTCCGGATCAGTGAAACAGAGTGCAGGATCGAAAAAGGAAAAACGAAGCAGCTCTCCCTCTCCGCCCTGCCGGGGCTGGAGGGAAAGACGGTCCTCTGGAGGAGCAGCGACGAGGGAGTCGCAGCGGTGGACGCCTTCGGAAAGGTGACAGGACTCCGGACGGGGACGGCGAGGATCTATGCCTCTGTGGACGGGATCACAAGAAGCTGCCAGGTGCAGGTCGGGGCCGCCGTCCTGTCTCTCCGTTATCAGGCCCATGTGCAGAGCCGGGGCTGGCAGGACGAGGTGTCGGACGGCGTCCAGGCAGGGACCAGAGGCCAGGCCAAGCGGCTGGAGGCCCTCAAGATCCGCGTGTCAGGAAATGCGGATGTGGGAGTTGCCTATCAGGCTCACGTGCAGAGCCAGGGCTGGCAGAGTGAAGTGTCAGATGGGGACCTGGCCGGCACGGAGAATCAGGCAAAGCGGATGGAAGCCATAAGGATCCGTCTGACTGGAAACGGCGCGGAGGACTACGATATCTATTATCGGGTATATGTGCAGACCTACGGCTGGCTTGGCTGGGCGAAAAACGGGGAGAGCGCCGGGACAGAGGGGCTCGCAAAGCGTCTGGAGGCCGTCGAGATCAAAATTGTAGAAAAAGGAAGCCAGGCACCTGGAAGCATGGAGGATGCTTTCCGGAAGGCGCAGCCGGGGGTATCTTATCAGACCCACGTCCAGAGCTACGGCTGGCAGAGCCTGGTTTCGGACGGAGCCCCGGCGGGGACGACAGGGCGCGCCAAACGCCTGGAGGCCATCCGGATCAGTCTGAGCAACCTTCCGGTAAGCGGAGGGATCCGCTATCAGACCCACGTGCAGAGTGAGGGCTGGCAGGACTGGAAGTCGGACGGGGCGGCGGCCGGGACCAGCGGCCGGGCGAAGCGCCTGGAGGCGATCCGGATCGAGCTTACGGGAGCGTTCGCGGACCAATACGATGTCTGTTACCGGGTCCATGTGCAGAGTGAGGGCTGGCAAGACTGGGTGAAGAACGGGGAGACGGCCGGGACGGTCGGCCGGGCGAAGCGCCTGGAGGCCATCGAGATCCGGCTTGAAAAGAAAAGTTGACAAGATTTCCGGCAATTTAAGAATATCTTTCGGAAAAGGGGCTGGATATTTGCGGCAAAGTATTATATACTAAAATATAGTATTTTGTGGGAAAAGAGGTAAGATCATGAAAAAGTTGTGGAAGAGAGGCCGCAGGCTGGCAGCGGTGCTGCTGGTCTTTGCGTGTGTGTTCAGTCAGATGCTGTCCGCGTCTGCCACAGAGAGCTCGGAGGATACGCTCCCGGAATCCACGGAGGAGTTGCAGACCGGGACGGAAGCGGACAGGCCTTCCGGGACGGATCAGGAAGAGACGGAAGGCTGGCAGGAGTCTGCCGCAGAAGGGGCAGCGGATGAAACAGAGATTCTGGAGACATCGGCTCCGGAGACAGAAGTTCCGGAGACGGAGGATATCTCGGAAAGCCTTCCTGTATACGGCACGGAGGGGGCCGCACAGACAGGGGAAGCGGAGACTGCGGAGACAAGTGCGGGATCGGAGGAGAGCACGGAGACAAGTGCGGAGCCGGAGACCGTTCCCGATGTGGAGTACCAGACTCATGTCCAGACCTATGGCTGGCGCCAGGGCTGGGTGAAAAACGGCGAGATGTCCGGGACCAAGGGCGAGTACAAGCGTCTGGAAGGGATCATGATCAAGGTCACGAACACGGACTTGAAGGGCGATATCGAGTATCAGACTCATGTGCAGAGTTATGGCTGGCAGGACGTCAAGAGAAACGGAGAGATGTCTGGGACCAAGGGTGAGTACAAGCGTCTGGAGGGGATCCGGATTAATCTGACCGGGGAGCTGGCCGAGAAATATGACGTTTATTACTGCGTCCACGCACAGACCCTGGGCTGGCTGGATTGGGCCAAGAACGGAGAGATGGCCGGGACCAGCGGCCTGGCAAAGCGTCTGGAGGCCATCCAGATCAAGCTGGTGAAAAAGGGCGGCGAGGCGCCGGCATCCCTGGGAAGGAACACGGCTTCCGCTTCCGCTCCCGGAGTGACCTACCAGTCCCATGTTCAGAGCTACGGCACCATGGATTGGGTAAAGAACGGGGAGACCTGCGGAGTGACCGGCCAGTCCAAGCGGATGGAGTCCCTCGCGGTGAAGCTGACAGGGGAGACCAATCTGTCCGGAAACATCGAATATCGGACCCATGTCCAGAGTTACGACTGGAAAGACTGGACCAGCGACGGGAAGTTGAACGGATCTACCGGCGAGGCGAAGCGGCTGGAGGCACTGCAGGTCCGCCTGACCGGAGACCTGGACAGAGTGTGCGACGTATACTATCGTCTTCATGTCCAGGGATACGGATGGCTTGGCTGGGCCAAAAACGGAGAGATGGCCGGGACCAGCGGCCTTGCGCTCCGCGTGGAGGCCATCGAGATCAAGATTGGGGCAAAGAGCGGAGTGGCGCCGGTTTCTGTCGGCAAAACAGCGTATCATACCTATACCGGCCCCGGCGTTTATAAGATCGGGAACCAGAATGTCTATTATTCGGCCAACGGGGTCCGCGGAGGCGGGACCGGATGGACGAGGAAAAACGGAAAACGGTATTATATGATCAACGGGACACCGGCGACAGGCTGGAAATATATCGGCGGCCTGAAGTATTATTTCAATGCGGATGGTTCCCTGTGCCAGAATGTGGACGATATCATCGGCCGTCAGAGTTCCTACCACATCAAGGTGAACAAGGAGGCCAACTGCGTGACGATCTATGCGTCTGACGGTGCCAACGGATATATCATCCCGGTAAAAGCGATGTTATGCTCTACGGGAGATGATACACCGCTGGGGACCCGTCCCACTCTGGCGAAATACCGCTGGCAGGGGATGTTCAACGGCACCCAGGCCCAGTTTGCCACAAGGCTGACCGCGAGTCCGGGCATGTTGTTCCACTCGATCACGTATTCGTCCAGGAACAACCGGACGATGATCCCGCTGGGTTATAACGGCCTGGGAGTGGTCCGTTCGGCGGGCTGTATCCGTCTGCTGTGCGGGGAGGCTTACTGGATCTATGACAGATGTCCGGTAGGGACACTCGTGACCGTATATAACGATCCGGATCCGGGCCCCTTTGACAGGCCGGTGCTGGTACCGATCCCGGAAACCCAGACATGGGATCCGACGGATCCGTTCCTCTGATCGGAAGGCTGACAAAATTTTTGTGACCAAACGCTGTCAGGCGAAAAACGGCTGGCAGCGTTTTCCGTTATAATGAGCAAAAGGATTGGGAAATTTTTATGATTGCAAGAAAGGGGAATTCCCGCTATAATAGTAAGATGTGATACACATTAAAGAGAATCTGGATATACGGAGGAATCATTTTTGAAGAGACATGTTTGGAACAGCCGGGTGAAGGCGGGGCTGCTCTGCCTGGTTCTGCTGGCGCACCCCCTGTGCGCCGCTGCCGCTCAGGAGGCAGAGACGATACATACCGTGGAGACTGCAGAGGAGGCTTCTTTCGAGGAAACTTCCGCCACATCGGAAGAAATCCCGGAGACGACGGAGGCCGGCAGTACGGCATCCGAAACGGAGAGTGTGCCGGCCGGCACGGAAGCGGAGACTTCCAGTGTAGCGGAGTCCGGTTCGGAAGCGGAAACCGCGGGCGGGGAGCCGGAAACGACGGGAGAGACAGAGAAAACGGAGGAGACAGAGGGGAGCACGGAGGAGTCATCGGAAGACGCCGCCCTATACGGTGCGGCAGCCCCTAAGATCTCCTACCAGACCCATGTGCAGACCTACGGCTGGCTGAACCCGTCTTCAAACGGTGAAAAAAACGGAACGACCGGGGAGTATAAGCGGCTGGAAGCCATCAAGATCTGGCTGGATCAGGCTCCTGTATCCGGAGGGGTGGAGTACCGGACCCATGTGCAGACCTATGGCTGGCTGGACTGGGTATCGGACGGCGCGGAGAGCGGTACGACGAAACAGGCGAAACGCCTGGAGGCCATCCAGATCCGTCTGACCGGGGAGCTGGCCGAGAAATATGATATTTATTACCGGGTCCACTGCCAGACCTTCGGCTGGACCGGATGGGCCAAAAACGGAGCCCCTGCCGGGAGCGAGGGGTATGCAAAGCGTCTGGAATCCATCGAGATCGTGCTGGTGGAGAAAGACGGGCCGGCTCCGGGGACCACGGAGGGGGCTTACCTGGAAAACCTGAAGGTGGTCTATCAGACCCACGTGCAGACCTACGGCTGGCAGGCAGAGAGTTCCAACGGGGAGCGGAACGGTACGACGGGGTTGGCAAAGCGTTTGGAGGGGATCAAGATCCACCTGGAAAATCATTCCTTTACAGAAGGAAATGTGGAGTACCGGACCCATGTGCAGACCTACGGCTGGCAGGACTGGGCAAAAGCGGGGCAGGTTGCCGGGACCACCGGGGAAGCGAAGCGCCTGGAAGCCATTGAGATCCGCCTGACCGGGGGGATGGCTGAGGCTTATGATATTTATTATCGTGTCCACTGCCAGACCTTTGGCTGGACCGGCTGGGGGAAAAACGGGGAGTCTGTCGGGAGCGAAGGCTATGCGAAGCGGCTGGAGGCCATTGAGATCCGGCTGGTAACAAAAGGCGGGGCGGCGCCGGGATCCACAGAAAATACTTACTATAAATATCATGTGGCTTTCTGGGGAATGGATGTTTCTCATTATCAGCACGGGACAAACTGGAAGCGTGCAAAAGAGGACGGCATTGAGTTTGCAATGCTCCGCTTGACTCAGCAGGATAAAAATGGCCGTGATGTGAATGGGACAACAATTTATATTCAGAAGGATCTTTCTCTGGATGATAATCTTATGGGAACAGCGGCCAATGGGATTCCCATAGGGGGATATGTTTATAATTTTGCCTCGACACCGGAGGAGGCCAGGGCAGAGGCACAGTATGCGGTCAGCCTCTTGAAGGGATATAATGTGCAGTATCCTATCGCCTTTGATCTGGAGAGAAAGGAATGTATGAACGCGGCCTCCAGGCTGAATAATATGGCGATGGCGAAAGCATTTTGTGAGGAGATCCGGGCAGCAGGATACATTCCGGCTGTGTACGGAAGCCCCAGTAAACTTGGCGGCAGTCCCAAGACAGGACAGGTAAATAAAGATGCTCCTTTCGATTATGACGGGATATCTTCCGTGTATGATATCTGGCTGGCCAGATATCGTTGGAGTTCTGATGTGTTGGACTTCAGTGATGCGGCTACCAGACAAACCGTGTACAATAAAGGGTATGAGGGCGATGAGGCCAAAGGGGAAACGTATCCTAATCTGCCGGGTGTGACTATGTGGCAGTTTACAGATAAAGGAAGGGTAGCGGGAGTACCCGGAAACGTCGATCTGGATCTATGTTATAAGGTTTATTGACATCAGGAAAGCAGACAGGTATAAAACATGAAGCTAAAAGCATTGCTGGCCGGGGCACTTTTTCTGGCGGCGCTGCTCCCTCTGGGAGCCAGTGCCGCTGGGAGGGCGCCGGAGGCCCCGGAAAATCTGAAGATCAATCTGTTGGAAGAACCGCTCGGCGTTCCCAGGGAAGACATCCGTTTTTCCTGGGCCTTTGTAGATAAAGACAGCGGCGAGAAGCAGACCGGATATCGGATCGTCGTTGGAAAGACGAAGGCCGATATGACGGCAAGGCGTTATCTGCATGACACAGGCTGGGTCGCCGGAAGCGGCAGCACGGGAATCCGCATCCGGGAGTTGTCCGCAAAGCTTGCGGATAACGGCCTGTATTACTGGAGCGTTCAGACAAAGGATAAGGACGGGCAGGCAGGCGCGCTCTCCGCGCCGCAGGCCTTTTCCACGGCGGTGGGGACAAAATGGGCGAATACACAGGGCATTTGGGGGAACTCCGGGAATGCCTTTGTTTTTTTGCGCAGCACGTTTCAGGTGAAGGGCGGCATCGAGAAGGTGATCGCCAGCGTGACGGCGGCCTCCCCGGAAAAGACCCATCAGTTTGTCTATGATCTCTCTGTCAACGGGACTCTGGCCGGCCTGGGGCCCAGCCGGATCAACGGCGGGAGCCTGTATTACAACACCTATGACATCACGGAGCTTGTGAAGGCGGGCGGCAATGCGGTCGGCGCGGTCTGTTATGCGGAGGAATATAGAAGCTTCCTTTGCCAGATCACCGTTTTTTATACGGACGGGAGCAGCGAGGTGATTGTCAACTCTGGGAGAGACCGGGGAAGCTGGAAGGCTCTGGATGCCAATCAGATCTTCGGGAACAGCGGAGTGAATATTGGGGTGGGGAGCTATTATTACGCGGCCAGCCAGAATATGAACGGGACCCTCTATCCCTATGGCTGGAACGAGACCTCCTATGCGGACGGGAGCTGGAGCCGGGCTTCGGCGGCGGTAGCCCTGGATTCCGTAGGGACCTTGACGCCCTATCCGGCGGACAATATGACCCGGTATGAGGTGCCTGCGGCGTCGGTAAAACAGCTTTCCAACGGCTCCTATGTGATCGATCTGGGAAAGGAGATCGTCGGGAGCCTGAAGCTTACGCTGAATTCACCTTCCCAGCGCCAGATCACGGTGTCCTACGGGGAGGAATTAAATGAGGACGGTACGGTCCGCTATCGGATGCGGACGGGGAATGTGTACCGGGAGCTCTGGACCCTGAGGGCCGGCTCCCAGGAGCTTGGGGATATCGGGATGAAAACCTTCCGCTATGTCCAGATCGATAACTGCCCGGTGTCCCTGTCGGCGGGGATGGTCCGGGGAATGGCCGTCCGGCAGGATTTTTCAGAAAAAGAATCCTCATTTAACAGCAGCAATGCTGTCCTCAATGATCTGTATGGGATGACCAAATATACGATCCAGGCCACCAATCAGGATCTGTATGTGGATTCCCAGAGCCGGGAGCGGGGAGCCTATGAGGGGGATGTCCTGCTCAATATGCTTTCCAGCTATTCCTTTGAGGACGATTACAGCCTGGCGAGATATTCGCTGGACTATACCGGCAATAATCCCCAGTGGCCCGCAGAGTACCAGCTGTTCTGCATCATGGGAGCCTGGCAGGACTATCTCTACACAGGGGACTCGGCATTCCTGGAGGAGCATTATGAGCTTCTGAAGGGAAAGCTGTATGACTCCTACTTTAATCCGTCTCTGGGGCTGATGATGCGGCCCAAAAAAACCCTTCTGATCGACTGGCCGGCCACGGAGCGGGACGGCTACAGTGACGAGGCTTTTTACAATACGGTATTCAATGCCGTCTGCGTGGGAGCTTACGAGGATATGGCGTCCATCGCCGAACGGCTGGGAAAGACGTCGGACGCCGGCACCTACCGGAACCGGGCGGCTGTCATCCGCAGTTCCATGATCTCCCGGTTATACCGGAAGGATACGGGGACCTTTTATGACGGCCTGACCGCCGACGGAAAGGTCGTGGCCCACAGCGCACAGCATGCGACGGCTTATGCCCTGGCCTATGATATCTACAGCGGTCAGAGTATGGCAGACGCCATGGCAGAATCCATCCGCAGGGACGGGCAGGTGCAGATGAGCGTATACGGGGCCTTTTTCCTTCTGCAGGGGCTGTATGAGAGCAACAACGGCACCTTGGCGAGACAGGTCATGTCCAATCCCAATGTGAATGAGGGCGTGCGCAGCTGGGCTTACATGATGTATGAGCTGGACGCCACGGTCACCACGGAGGCATGGAACCCGGAAAACAAATCCAATATGACCTACTCCCATCCCTGGGGTTCTGCGCCGGCCAGCCAGCTGGCGCGGGGGATGTTCGGGATCAAGCCGCTGACGGGAGGCTTTGAGGAATTCCAGGTGAAGCTCCAGCCCGGGGGGATCCGGTTCGGTTCGATCCAGGTGCCCACGGTGAAAGGAGGCATCGAGGTTTCCTACGAGATGCTGGGGGACGGCCGTCTGAAGATGGTGCTCTCCATCCCCGGGAATACGGCGGCGAAGGTGTATCTGCCGACGAATCTGCCCGGAAATACGACACTGACCGTGAACGGCGCTCCCAGGAGCAGCCGGTATGAGAACGGATACTTTTTCCTGGAGCTGGGTTCGGGGCAGTATACGGTGATCAGCAATTCCGGGATCTATGAGGATACGTCGGAGCTCTGGACCAATGCCAGCATTTCCTACAGCGGCTATGTGACCGGCCTCGGCTGGCAGGGCTATGCGGCGGACGGAGATACGGCGGGGACAGAGAATCAGCAGCGCAGCCTGCAGGCCCTCAAGCTCCAGCTGGATACGGCCGGCCTGACAGGGGGCGTCCGTCTGGATGTCCATATGGCCGGCCAGGGCTGGCTCGGCTGGCAGGACGGGAAGGCCGGGAACGGGATCCCCGGCGGCGGGAGAGACCTGCAGGCGGTGAAGATCCAGCTGACGGGGGAGGCCGCGGATCACTACGATCTTTACTACCGGATCCACGCCCAGAGCTATGGCTGGCTCGGCTGGGCAAAAAACGGGGAGGAGGCCGGGACCGTAGGCATCGGAAAACGGGCCGAGGCCATCGAGGTCAAGCTGGTGGCCAAAGGTTTTGTCCCGGAGGGGACCGGAAACGCCGCCGCCTGCCACTGGGCGGCTCCCACGGTCAGCTATACGCCCTATATGCAGTCTTACGGATGGCTGGATACGGTCTCGGACGGGGCCGTGGGCGGTGTGACCGGCCAGTCCAAACGGATGGAGGCCGTCAAAGCCAGTGTGTCGAGCCTTCATTTTTCCGGCGGTATCCGTTACCGCACCTATGTACAGTCCTACAAATGGCTGGACTGGGTTTCCGACGGGGCCGTGGGCGGTACGATGAACCAGGCGAAGCGGATGGAAGCGATCCAGATGGAACTGACCGGGGAACTGGCAGAAAAATACGACATCTATTACCGGGTCCATGCCCAGAGCTATGGCTGGATGGGCTGGGCGAAGAACGGGGAGTCTGCCGGGACGGCGGAGGTGGCAAAGCGGGTCGAGGCAGTCCAGATCGTGATCACAGAAAAAGGCGGAAAGGCTCCCGGCAGTACAGCAAACGCTTTCTACCGGCCCCACGGGGTCTTTTATGAGACCCATGCCCAGACCTATGGCTGGCAGCCTGCAAAGGAGAACGGACAGGCCAGCGGCACGGTTGGGGAGGCCAAACGCCTGGAGGGCATCAAGATCTACTTAAAGAACCAGGAGGTTTCCGGCGATATCAATTACCGTGCCTATGTACAGACCTACGGCTGGCGGGACTGGGTGAAGAACGGCCAGGTGAGCGGGACCACCGGAGAGGCCAAGCGTCTGGAGGCCATCCAGATCACCCTGTCGGGAGAGATGGGACAGAAATACGACGTCTATTACCGGGTCCATGCCCAGAGCTACGGCTGGCTCGGCTGGGCGAAGAACGGGGAGTCCGCCGGGACGGCGGACTACGCGAAGCGTCTGGAGGCCATCGAGATCCGCCTGGTGGAAAAGGGCGGGAGGGCTCCGGGAAGCACAGCGGGAGCCTTCCGCCAGCCGACCGGGATCTTTTACAGTACCCATGCCCAGACCTATGGCTGGCAGCCGGAAAAGGAGAACGGGCAGACCAACGGGACCATCGGCCAGGCAAAGCGTCTGGAGGGCATCCGGATCTTCCTCAGAAATATGGGGGTTTCCGGCGATGTCAATTATCGGACCTATGTGCAGACCTATGCTTGGCGGGATTGGGTAAAGAACGGCCAGGTGAGCGGGACTACCGGAGAGGCCAAGCGTCTGGAGGCGATCCAGATCACCCTGTCGGGAGAGATGGCGGAGCAGTATGACATTTATTACCGGGTCCACGCCCAGACTTATGGGTGGCTCGGCTGGGCAAAGAACGGGGAGACGGCAGGGACCATGGGCCACGCGAAGCGTCTGGAGGCCATCGAGATCAAACTGGTCCCCAAGGGGACCTGGGTTGCCGGGAGCGGCGATTCCTACCGGTCCGCCCTGCCGGAGGAGGCGACGCCTCCGGTGACAGAGGAGACAGAGACACCTCCTGCAGAGCCGGAGACGCCGTCCGCGGAAGCGGGGCAGGAAACCCTCCCTGCCGGACCGGAAGCAGGAGAAACCTCCTCCGCGGAAACGGGAACCGAAGCGTCCTCCGGAGAGCAGGAAGCGGGATCGGAACCCTCCTCCGGAGAACAGGAAGGGGAACCGGAGACACCTTCCGTCGGAGAGGAGAGGGAACCGGAAACCTCCTCCGGTCAGGAAGCGGGACCGGCAGCCTCCTCCGCAGAACACACAGCGGATGCGGAAACTTCCTCCGCGGGAGCGGAAGGGGAGGCCGGGATGCCGTACGCGGAACGGAGGACGGGGCCGGAAGCGTCCGTGCGGGAGAGATTTCTGCCGGAGGAGGCACTTCCGGCAGCGGGAGAATGTACAGGATCTGAGGGAGAGCCGTGAAATATTATATCGACAATATCAAGCAGAGAGACTCTGAGATGGTGGTTTCGGGATGGGCGGTCAGCGACTCCCCCGATGTCCCTGTGGAGATCGAGATCGTGGGAAAGCGGGGCGGGAGCGTCCCCTTTACCCGCGCGGACGCGGGGCGCTTTGACGTAAACCGGGAATTTTTCCTGGGGAAGAGTCCCTTAAAGCTGGGATTCTGCATCACCTTCTCCCGGGAACCGGATGAGACATACGAGATTGTGTTCCACGCCGACGGGAAGACCGTCCGGGGAAGGCTGGAGGCCGGCGGGACGAGGGAAGGGCGGGCAGTCCGCTTTGTGCGGCTTAGACAGCTGTTCCGGCCGGATACGATCCGGAGGGGAATTGCCATCCTGAGACAGTATGGCTGGAGGGCATTTTTCAAAAAGCTGTCCGGTAAATTAAAGAAGAATAAAGAGAAATATAACGACTGGAGGACCCAGGTGCAGCCCTCCCCGGCAGAGCTGGAGAGGCAGAGGAAGGCCGTGTTTGCGGCCGCTCCGAAGTTCAGCATCATCGTGCCCCTCTACCGGACGCCGGAGAAGCTCCTGGCGGAGATGATACGATCCGTCCGCAGACAGACCTACGGAAACTGGGAGCTCTGCCTGGCGGACGGGAGCGGCATGGACGGATTTGACGGAGAGCGGTTCTCCGAAAAGGTCCGGAGATACCAGGAGGAGGACGGGAGGATCCTGTACACCCGCCTTTCGGAAAACCTGGGGATCGCCGGGAACACCAACGCGGCCCTCGCCATGGCCTCCGGGGACTATATCGTGCTCCTGGACCATGACGATACCCTCTCGGAGGACGCGCTCTACGAGTGCGCCCTTCGGATCGACCGGGAGGCGGAGGAGGGCCGCAGGGCGCAGGTGCTCTACTCCGACGAGGACAAGCTGACCGCAAGGCGGGGACGGGCCTTTTATTTCGACGCCCATTTCAAGCCGGATTTCAACCCGGACCTGCTCCGGAGCATGAATTATATTTCCCATCTGTTTGTGGCGGAGCGGGAGCTGGTGAAGGCTGTGGGGGGATTCCGGCCGGAATTCGACGGCTCCCAGGACTATGATTTCATCTTCCGGTGCACGGAGGAGGCAGAGGTGATCTGTCATATCCCGAAGGTCCTCTACCACTGGCGGGTCAATGAGGGCTCCACGGCCGAGGACCCGGAGAAGAAGCTGTATGCCTTTGAGGCCGGGGCGAGAGCCATCCAGGCCCACTGTGAGCGGGTGGGCATCGGGGCCGTGGAGGTGGAGGAGAACGAGGTGCTGGGCGCTTACCGGGTGCGGTATCCGCTGAAAGGGTCCCCCCTGGTCTCCGTGATCATCCCCAGCAAGGACCACACCGACGATCTGAAGGTCTGCGTAACCTCTCTTTTGGAAAAGGCTTCCTACCGGAACCTGGAAGTGATCGTGGTGGAGAACAACAGTACGGAGGAGGAGACCTTCCGGTGCTATGAAGAGCTGGAGAAGCGTTACGAAAGGCTGCGGGTCATCCGCTGGGAGGGAACCGGCTTTAACTTCTCGGCGATCAACAATCATGCCCTGTCTTACGCGAAGGGCGAGTACCTGCTCTTCTTGAACAACGACACGGAGCTGATCAATGCGGACTGCATCGAGGAGCTTTTAAGCTTCTGCCAGCGGGACGAGGTGGGGATCGTCGGGGCGCAGCTTTTTTATGACGACGATACCATCCAGCATGCCGGCGTGGTCGTGGGCTACAAGGGGATCGCGGGGCACACCTTCATCGGTTTCCACAAAAGCGAAAAGACCTATTTCCTGCGCTCCATGTGCGCCCAGGATTACAGCGCTGTCACGGCGGCCTGCATGATGACAAAGCGGAGCGTGTTCGAGGCTGTGGGCGGCTTCGACGAGGGGCTGGCGGTGGCCTTTAACGATATCGACTACTGCCTGAAGGTGAGGGGCTTCGGAAAGCTGGTGGTCTACGATCCCTTTGCGCAGCTTTATCATTATGAGTCAAAATCCCGGGGCACCGAAGATACGCCGGAGAAGATCCTCCGCTTTGACAGCGAGGTGGAGACCTTCCGGAAACGGTGGGAAGAGATCCTGGCGGCAGGGGATCCCTATTACAATCCGAACCTGACCCTGCTGGCCTCGGATTTTTCCCTGCGGAATTTTACAAAAGAGCCCCTCTATGGCGGGGAGCCGAAATAATACTGGAAAAGACTGGGTGAAATGGGAAAATGTTACTAAAACGTTACAAAATTGTGTTTTTCCATTGCGCAGGCTCTCTTTTGTGGTATAATAGAAAAAGTGTCGGTTTGTGGTACGACAGAATAATCATCATCGGGGTGGGGTATGTACCGTAAGAAAAATCAAATCATGGAGATCGTGGTTTGTCTGATCGATATGCTGGCGGCCTTTTGCAGCCTTACGGTCGCGGGAGCATTGCGGTATCAGAGTATCCGTCTGTTCGTGGACGTGGTGGATTTTGATGTCCTGTTCAGTATCATTGCAGTGATCCATGTGGCAGCTTATTATATCCTCCGGGTATATGACGGCCTTTACCGGAGGGACCGCTATCAGGAAGCTTTTTTGAGCATCAAGTACAATCTGATCCTGATCGCGACGGCCATCTTTTTGGGATTTACCGTCAAAAATGATATGTTTATCTCCCGGCTGGTCATGGGATATTTTTTTGTGATCAATACCTGCCTGATCTGGATGGTCCATATCTTCATCCGGAACTGGGACCGTTTCTTCCATTTAAATATCCGGAAGAAGACGAATCTGTTGATCGTGACTACGGAGGACAAGCTGCGGGAGGTGCTGCGGCATTTCCGCAATTCCAAGGAGGTGCGCTGGGAGATCGTCGGAGTTATGCTCCTCGACGAGACGGAGCCGCCGGAGGAGGGAGAATATGGGATTCCCTTTGTCTCCGCCAGGGAGGAGACTTATCTGGAGTTTGCGACCCAGCATGTGGTGGACGAGGTGTTCATCCATGTGAACGAGATACAGAAGCGAGAATCTTATTTAAAGAATATGATCCTGGAATTGGAAAAGATGGGAGTCGTGGTCAGCCTGAGCCTGGATCTTTTCAATCTGGACAGTTACGGGACCAAACAGATCTACAGGCTGGAGCAGTATCATGTGGTGGCCTTTTCCAGCCGGCTCTTTGATTACCGGATGGTGATCGTGAAACGGCTGATGGATATCGCGGGCGCGCTGGTGGGGCTTGCCATCACCCTGGTCATCGGGGTGTTCCTTGCGCCCTTTCTCCTTCTGGAATCAAAGGGCCCCCTGATCTTCTGCCAGAAGCGGGTGGGAGTCAACGGGCGGATCTTCAAGTTTTATAAATTCCGGTCCATGTATGCCGACGCGGAAGAGCGGAAGAAAGAGCTGATGGCCCAGAATGAAGTGAACGGGCTGATGTTCAAGATGGAACACGATCCGCGGATCACAAAGGTGGGCGCCTTTATCCGAAAGACCAGCATCGACGAGCTCCCCCAATTCTGGAATGTGTTAAAGGGGGATATGAGCCTGGTGGGGACAAGGCCGCCGACCATGGACGAATATGAGCAGTACAATTACCATCAGAAACGGCGGATCAGCTTCCGGCCGGGGATCACGGGCCTCTGGCAGATCAGCGGGCGCAGCGATATCAAGGATTTTGACGAGGTCGTGAAGCTGGATCTGGAGTACATCGATAACTGGTCGCTGCTCCTGGACGTAAAGATCATACTGAAGACGATCCTGCTTGTCTTCCGGGGAAGCGGAGCGAGATAGAAACATTGGGGGAATTGGGACGATGAACGGAACGGACGAAATGACCATAAGCCTGAAAGACCTGCTGTACCGGATCCTGCTCAGATGGAGGCTGATCCTTGTCTGCCTGCTCCTGGGAGCGGTCCTGTTCGGCGGGGTGGGATATAGGAAAAACCGAAAGGCTGCAGACCGGCCTTTGGAGACAGCGCCTCTGACAAGGAAGGAGCAGATCGAAAAGCTGGAATCGGAGCTGCCGGACAATGAGATCGCCGCGGCGCAGGCCGCGATAAAAACCTATCTGGACTATCAGGAGAGCAGCGAGCTTCTGGAGGAGTATCTGTCCGGCTCCATGCGGATGAAATTTGATCCTGCCCGGGTGCCGACCCTGAAGCTCCAGTATCTGATCGACAGCCATTACGAGGCGGTCTATCCGGTGGTGGCGGCCAGGGATTCTACGGGAGATATCCTCACCTCCTATGCCGGAAAGATCCTAAACGGTTCTGTTTATGAGGAGATAGCGGAGGCGCTGACAGAGTCCACGGGTGAAGAGTGCGAACCTTCCTATATGAGAGAGCTTGTCTCCGCGGACGGGACTGGCAGCATCCTGACTCTGATCGTCCACGGACTGAGCGAGGAGGACTGCCGGGCGATCTCGGCCATCCTCCAGGAGGCTGTCCGGGAAAATACCGGGGAGCTGCAGGCTGTCTACGGTGATTTTGACATTACCCTGCTCCAGGAGGCTTACTATGAGAATGTCAACCCGGATCTGATCACAGAGCAGAGGCAGAAGCGGGATGAATACAACGGCCTGAGAAATACGATGAACGGCCTTGCGAACAATATGACCGATCCCCAGAAGGAGTATTATTACGCGCTCCTGGCAGAGGCAAAGGGAGAAGAAGAGGAGACCGGGACCTTAGGGAAGACAGAGCAGCCGGCCGTAAAGGTGCAGCTCTTCCATAAGAAATATATACTCCTGGGGGCGGCGGCAGGAGTGTTCCTCGCCTGCTGTTATCTGGCCTGCCGCTACCTTCTTTCGGCGAGACTCCGGGTCAAAGAGGATTTGGAGGAATGCTTCGGGATTTCCAGCCTGGGAACCCTTCCTGCCGCAGAGCCGAAACGGAAGTTCCTGGGTGTGGTGGACCGGTGGATCTCCTCCGGCTTCGGGGACAAAGACCGGCAGTTTTCGGAGGAGGAGCGGATCCGCATGATCTGTGCGGGTATCCGGATCGGTGCAAAAAAATCAGATATGAAGTCGATCTACCTGACAGGGGTGTGCGGCGACGAAGCATGTGAGCAAGTGAAGGCGCTGCTCTGTGATAAAATGAAACCGGACATCGCTTCTGTTCGGTGTGGAAGATCTGTCACCTGCGATCCGGAGTCCCTGGAAGCCCTGGCGGCGGCCGACGGGGTAGTCCTTGTGGAACGGATCGGGGGTTCCCGCTACGACGAACTGCGCAAAGAGGTGGAGATCTGCCGGCAGAACCAGGTGGAGATCCTCGGAAGCGTGGTCATAGGCTGACATTGCCAGAGGACGGATTTATGGTGATATTAAATGTTGCGCTGGCGGTGCTGGTGCTCTGGATCGTGCCCTATGTGGCCGGAAACGGCTTCTGCGATGCCCTCCAGATCAAAAAGACGGTTCCGAAGCTCTACCTTATGGGACTGGTGGCGATATGGGCGTTCTGCCAGCTGGTCACGGTGCCTCTTGTGCTTTTGAAGGCATCCTTTTGGACGGTGATCATCCTGCTTTCCTCGTGGATCTTGTTCTTATGCGGATACGGACTGTACCAGCGGGATTTTCCGAAGATCGAGAGAGGGAAGAAGACAGGGGAGCAGAGGGCGGTGATTCTGGTCACAGGAGTTTTGATCGCCTCCTTTATGCTGGCCGTGCTTTTGGGGCAGCACATGGATGCGGATGATTCCCGGTTTGTGGTGAATGCGGTGGATATCGTGCGGACAAACCGGATGTTCCTGACGGACCCCAATACCGGAAATGAGATCGGCACATGGCTGGGGGAGCTGAGCAAGGATGTGACGGCCCCTTGGGCCGTATACCTGGCTTACTGCGGGAAGCTGACAGGGATTTCCCCGACAGTCATCGCCCACACGATCCTGCCCCTTGCCCTTTTTACGGCGATACTCGGGGTGTGGTGGATGCTTTCGGGAGAATTTTTCGGGAAGGACGTCCTGCACCGGTGCATTTTTTTGGATGTGATGATGTTTTTGCATCTATACGGATATTTTTCGGTATACAGCGCGGAAACCTTTACCATGGTCCGTCTGTGGCAGGGGAAGGCCGCGGTCGCAGGCCTCGGGATCCCTGCGATGCTCCTGATCTGTATGCGGATCTATCGCTACAACAGAAAAAGCGACTACATCTGTCTGATGTTTTTGGATCTTTCCATGTGCCTGATGTCCGGGATGGGAGTGGTCATCGGGGCGCTTTTACTTGGATGCTTCGGCCTGCTGTACGGTATCTTCAAGAGAAAATGGAGGATCACCCGGAATTTCTGGCTGATGATCATCCCCAACGGGATCTATTATCTGATCTATTATCTGATAAAACCGTAGAAAAGGCAGGGATGCAGAGGAGACGGCAATGGAAGCGGCGATGAATGAGATCACCTATTGGTATCAGCAGTATTACGGCGACGGCTTTTTTCTGATGATGGCAATGGTCTGTTATATCTATTTATATGCGCATGAAAAAAAAGAGAGAAAGCGTTTTCTGTATCCGGCCGCGCTTCTGGTGTTCTGTGTCGCGAATCCGCTTTTGTATTTTCTGGTGTTCCATCAGATCATATACTGGCGGCTCTTCTGGCTGGTCCCGGACGCATTGGTGATTGCTTACACGGTGACAAAGCTGGTGCAGGCAAGCGGAAAGATGGCGAGTAAGCTCCTGGTCCTGCTCATGACAGGGGCGCTCCTGGTGATCAACGGGACCAATGTTTATCAGAAGGGCGGGTTCACGCTGATCCAGAATCCGGAGAAGGTGGAAAAACCGGTGAAGGAGGTCTGTGATTTTATGTTGGAGCTGGAGGAATCCCCCAGATGTATCCTCCCGGCGCCTTTCCTGTGGCAGGCCAGGCAGTATTCCGGGAAGATCCAGACCATGTACGGAAGAAATGTACAGGGGTATATCCTGGATGCCAACGAGGACCAGTGGGGGATGTACTATGAGATCGAGAGCGGCCAGGCGGACTACGACTTTATTTTCAGACGGGCTTCCGAGCTCGGATACGAATTTGTCGTAATTTATGAGTGGAATGAGGTTGAAAAAAGTGTGCCGGGCGTGTATAATTATCAGGAGGCAGCATTGATCGATGACTATCGGATCTTTTATTCCGGCGATCATCTTGTGGCAGCGGAGGCTGTACCGTCAGAATAGCAGGACAGGCAGTACAGGCTTCCTGTAAACGCGGGGGTGTGGGAGAGAGGTTATGCAGCAGGTATTTATCATTGGTTCCAAGGGCATCCCGGGCGCGTACGGCGGATATGAGACGTTTGTGGACAAGCTGACGGAATATCATCAGGATCATCCGGAGTTAAGATATCATGTCGCCTGCAAGGACACAGAAAACGGAGAATTTGAATACCACAACGCGAGATGCTTCCGGATCCGGGCTCTGGAGCTGGGGGCGGCCCAGGCGATCGTCTACGATATCGCTTCGCTCCGCGCCTGCATCGCTTATATCAGACAGAATCATGTGGATCACCCGATCGTCTATATCCTGGCTTACCGCATCGGCCCTTTCATGAGGCATTTTCAGAAAAAGATCCACAGGCTGGGCGGGGTCCTGTACACAAACCCGGACGGCCATGAATATTTGAGGAGGAAGTGGAGCTGGATCGTGCGCAGGTACTGGCGGTTTTCCGAACGGCTGACCGTGAAGCACTCCGATTTGCTGATCTGTGACAGCAAAAATATCGAGGCCTACATCCAAACGCAGTATGCTTCTTATCATCCCAGGACGACCTACATCTCTTATGGTTCGGAGATCACGCCGTCGCCCCTCGCGGACGACGACCCCAAGTACCGGAAATGGATGAGGGACAGGAAACTGAAGCCGAAGGGCTATTACCTGATCGTGGGGCGCTTCGTCCCGGAGAACAATTTCGAGACCATGATCCGGGAATTCATGAGATCAAAGACCGAGAAGGACCTGGCCATCATCACGACGGTAAATGATAAATTCGCGGCAAAGTTGGAGGAGCGGCTGCATTTTCGCTCGGACAGCCGGATCAAATTTGCCGGCACCGTGTACGACCAGGAGCTTCTCAAGAAGATCCGGGAGAACGCTTACGGCTATCTCCACGGACACGAGGTGGGAGGGACCAACCCTTCCCTTCTGGAGGCCCTCGGCAGCACCGACCTGAACCTGCTCCTGAAGGTCAGCTTCAATCGGGAGGTGGGAGAGGACGCCGCCCTCTACTGGACAAAAGAGGCCGGAAACCTGGCCGCACTTTTGGACAGGGCTGATGCTTTAAGCGAAAAGAAGCGGGCGGAGCTCGGGGAACGGGCAAAGTGCCGGGTCCGGAACGCTTACGGCTGGGAGTACATCACAAACGAGTACGCAAAGGTATTTTTAAACCACTGAAATGCCTTTTTTTAAAACAGGACAGTCCTTTGCCGGGAAGTGCCGGCAGACTATAGACTGTCGAGGTAACGTCTACACGACAAATGCTTTTTTATCCACAGGAAGGGGTACGGACCATGCAT
>CAMSZT010000009.1 GCA_947066815.1 uncultured Lachnotalea sp. | reverse complement strand
GCACCACGGACCTTTTCGAGTGCAGCGTCAACATGGACATCCGCATTATCTGGTACTATGAGGGCGACAAAATGATTATCCTGGTGGACGTGGGCCATCACGACATTTTAAAACAGTTCTGATTGCAGAAGCGGCGCCTCCCGAAAGGGTTGTGCCGCTTTCCATCCTTTTTCTGTACTTTCCCTTATCACTCCCCGGTGCTCCCAAACCCTCCCGTGCCTCTTTCCTCCCCAAGCCCGGAAACAAAGTAAGCGATGAATAACCTACCGGTTTTACATATTCTAAAATCTGTGGGATAATCTTTTTGACTGACAAGTGAATGACGTGATTCAAGATTTGTTTATAATCAAGTTCTTAATGAACCGAAGTATATAAGAATTATAAGTTCAAAACTGGAAAGGCTCCATAGAATCCTGGAACTATAAACGAATATAGCTTTTTATCAGTGATTATTTTTTCATCACAAATAAGGGGCAGCTATCAGAGCGGTATCTGCCCCCGGTTCTCCGGTGTTTCTGTTTCCGTGTCCATCACCTTGGAACATCGTTCCTTTATAAAGTCGTTCCACGGCATCATTGCTTCCACACCTGCGGGCTCCTGTCTATAGTCCGGCATGTAAAGCAACAGTGTGTAAAGGTATTGGAACACGTTTAGGTTGTTCGCTTTTGCCGTTTCTACCAGGCTGTAGATGATGGCGCTCGATCTCGCCAAAAAATCACTTCCCTCCATGCCGTCCTTTTTCTATATCTGCGAATACCTGGGCGTGACGCCGCAGGAATTTTTTGACGAAGGGAATGCCAACCCGGAAGCCTTAAAGGAATTTATCGCACAGGCAAGGCAGTTGGATTCCCGGTCATTTGAATACATCCTCGGCATTATGAAGGAATTGAATACCAAAAGGTAAAGCGGTCACACGGCCGCTCTTTTTTATTCTATCCGTCAATCTCCCGGATATACCCAATCCATATACCGGCGAAAAACCAAGAATTGTCCTTGCCTGGCAGTGTTCTCATTCCCCAGCACTTTTTAATCCGAAATTCCTAACCGCATTTTATTTGTAAACGTTTCTGCCCTCTTGCATATTCCCGGCAAAGTGGATATACTAAAAGTAAGAAAGTTGGAATTTCTCACTTTAAAACCATACACCAATACCCATATGCCCCAAGACTACGGGCACAGGAAAGGAGCTGATATTATGCTTGCGGAACTCCGCCAAAAGGCACAGATCACAATCCCAAAGGAAATCATTGTAAAACTCGGCCTGTCAGAAGGCGACAAACTGGATGTCTTTGAAAAGGACGGCTCCATCTGCCTCATGCCAGTTGCCGTCTATCCGAAAAAATACCTGAATGAGCTGAAAGAGGAAATCAGCGGTGTAAAAGCGAAACTGGCCTCCGGGGAACAGCCCGTCTTTGACAGCGTGGACGCCCTGTTTGATAAATTGGAGGCAGACTGATGGCATACGAATTTACCTTCACGCCACGGTTCCAGAAGCATTTCAAGGGGCTCACCGCCCAGGAAAAGAAACAGCTAAAAAACAAACTGGAACTCCTGGCGCAGAACCCCTCCCACCCGTCGCTGCGCACCAAACGGATCCAGGGCACCACGGACCTTTTCGAGTGCAGCGTCAACATGGACATCCGCATTATCTGGTACTATGAGGGCGACAAAATGATTATCCTGGTGGACGTGGGCCATCACGACATTTTAAAACAGTTCTGATTGCAGAAGCGGCGCCTCCCGAAAGGGTTGTGCCGCTTTCCATCCTTTTTCTGTACTTTCCCTTATCACTCCCCGGTGCTCCCAAACCCTCCCGTGCCCCTTTCCTCTCCAAGCCCGGAAACAAAATCCGCAATCACCACCGGCGTTATGATAAGCTGTCCTATCCGCGCCCCTTTCTTGATGGCCTGGGTCCTGCTGCTTACATTGCTGATGATCGCATGGATTTCCCCGCGGTAGCCGGAATCCACAGGGGGCAGCTCGCAGACAAGCCCCCTGGCCGCCATGCTGCTGCGCGGGAACACATACCCCGCATAGCCGTCCGGCACCTCAATCCCGAAGCCCAGCGGCACCTTCTCCACATCCCCAGGTTTCAGGGTACAGTCATAGGGCATATACACATCCGCCCCGGCGTCGTTCCCGTGGGGCCGGTAGGGGCGCCAGTCCTCCCTCACGCCGAAATCAATGAGCTTTATCTTCATGTGGCGCCTCCCTTAAAAAGCGCCGGGTAATCTGCCGCCAGGATCTCCGAAGGCCCCTGGGAGGTTCCCAACTTTTTCCCGCACCCCAGCTTTCCCTCCAGACACTTATCCCTCTGGCAGAAGGCTCCCGTAAGCTGCACGGAAAATAGAACCGGGCTCAACCGGTACAGCTCCTGCCAGACCTTCAAGAGCACGCTTCTTGTCTCGTCCGTGTTCCTCCGGCATATCCGCTGTCCGATGATGTGTTTCCACTGGTAGGGCGTGGCGCTTATCAGAAGCACATTTCTTAAGCCCTGGGGCGTGGCATAGCCCGCCGCGTCATGGCCGATTCCGGCGCCGCACAGTTCCCCGTAGCAGTCCATCCCCCTATGGCAGCTTTCCAGATACAGCTCCCGGACAGAACCAGAAGCAGCCAGTATCTCATAAGGTATGGCAAAATCCGCCTGTCCTGCATAATTGCTGTACTGCAGCGAAGCGCTCATAAACTTCACCTCGTTCTGATGTCTGGTGATCTGTGCAAGGAACCGCCTGCTCGCCCCCACAACCGCCACCGTGATCACCGCAAATTTTTGGACCGTAGGATGGGGAAGGCCGCCGATGGCCTCCACGGTATCCGTGCTGAACGACTTCTCATAGAGCGCCAGCAGGTCCTCCATTGTGGCGATCCGGTGCCCCCGCTGGGTAAGCCGGGCCGCAAAGACCATGTTCTTCTCCGCCTCGGCAACCGCCTGGCAGTTCAATATTTTACTTCAATCCTGTTTATTGGTATTCCCCTCCTTTACAACCGCTTTCAGTAAGAACAGATAATTGAGGCTGTCCGTGATCTTTTCATCCCACACGCTTTCCTCATAGGAAACGCTGTCCGCAAAGCACATGTCATACAAAGACACGATATGCTTCGCCAGCATCCCTGCAAGGGCCCGCTCCGGGGTTGTATGCTGCAAGGCTGCGGCCGCCTTGAAAGCCCCCAGGCGGTCCGTGTCATCCCCGGTATATTCCTTCGTTTTCTGCTGCAAAATACCGGCACAGCGTTTCACCTGTTCGTCAAATACTGCATTTACTTCTTTTTGTGTGATGTGGCATCCCTCCTTTTTGGCAAAAGAAAACCGGCTATCCTAAAGCAACTTAGAATAGCCGGCAGATAAATGGTTATGTAATTGTTACAGTGTATTGATTTCTTTTTCCAGTTCCCGGATCGCCGCCATGACCGCCCCGAATGTGGGGACATCCCCATACAGCATATCCTTCATGGCATCATAATCCGCCTCTAACGCCGGGAACCTGTATTCAGGCGGTACCAGCTTCAAGGTGCCTGGCACTGCCTCCTGGTACTTCGCCCATCCCCTGGGATAAAATTTCATTTTGAAATCCACTACTTTCTTCAACAGTTCCAGTTGGGAGAAAGCAGCTTTTTTTACCGGGGTCGCAGCCATACGGTACAGGTCGTAATAATGCCTGGAATACCGCTGCGGCATCTCCAGATGTTCCGGCCTGTTGACCTCATGGTGCAGGATCGTAGCCTTTTCCCAGAACGTCCGCTCCGGCGCGACCGTCAGGATATCCGTGTCCCTCTGTTCAAATACATCCGGGTAATACTCTGCGGCATATGGCACAATCTCCACCGGCCTTGCCGGTGTCCATGCCGCCAGCGCACCAATCTCCAACCGGATCACCTGCAGCGTCCCCACGCCTGTAAACAGCTTGGGATAAGCAAAAATAACCGTCTGCCCTTCTTCCCCATCCATATGGACATCAGCCTCCCGGCCAAGTTCCTGGGACAGCCCCTCCCTGACCGCCGGGCAGAAAGTTTCCGCCAGAAATGCCTCCGCCCGTGCATTGGCCTCTTTGTTGAAAATATCCTGCTTTGTGTTGGAGCGTTTCTCCCACGGCTCATCCTTCCCATATCCTAATACACGCCAGTCCAAGATCAGGTCGATATCTTCTGAAAACCGGCTGATCAGGTTGAAGGCTTTGGACAGGCTGGTGTCTCCCTTAAAGGTAATGGAATCTTTCCAGAGCGAACGGTGGAACAGGTAATCCAGCGTAAAGCACACCCAGAAATCCTTTTCCACAATGGCGTCGTTCAGCCCCATCTTATCCGCTGTGTTACGGAACAGCACCCGCCTGTCATTATCTGAAAACCGTGCAGCATTCTTCATTTCTCCTGTACCTCCCCGGCAATCTGCCTGATGATATTGTATACCCAATCCGTGGACTCTGCCGCCTCCCTTAACATGGCGGCTTTATCCCCCTCGTCCAGCCGAGCCTTCAGCGCCTGGATCGTCCTGGAAGTGACATTTGTTTTTCCCAGGGTTTTCAACGCCTGAATCACAAGGATTGTCATATAGGAAAGACCCGTGATCTCCTTATTGGTCCGATGCTTAAATTCCAGCTTTGTGGAATTCCACTCATAAGTCTTATACGGCCCGTCACTGATATAGGACCATACTGCCGTCACCTGTGTGGAAAGCCCCAACAGGTTCAGGGCCGTGTTCCCGCATGGTGCAATCGTCCAGTGATAGCTCCGGGCCAGCGCCTTGGCCACTGCGTCCGGGTCTGCTGCTACATATTCTTTCAGCAGCTCACTGTATTCCGGTTTTTCATAGACGCCTTTCAGAATCCTCCTGAGCGTCCCGGCCTGTGCGAGACGGTTCAGGTTCCGCCTGATGGTTTTCGTATCTGCAATGTCCGCAAAGTCGGAGCTCACAAAGATAGTCCCTCCCGCCGCCGTCCCGATTCGTTCCTGAATCTGCCTGGAATAACCGTTTGCCACTTTGTCCACCTCCTTTTGTCCCGAATATTATATATTATTCGGGACATTTTTTCAATAGTCTCCGATATTTTGCTTGTAGTATTCCATATGAGGCAGATTTTATACGAGTGCTTTGAAAGACCTTTTACTGTCAGGGAAGCATATTTTTTAACAGAAAAAACGGCACAGCCAAAGCCCTGCCGTTTTCCCCGTTTCTTCTATACGTTCCGTTTTTTTTACACGCTCTGTTTCTCCTATTGTTTCACTGCGCTCCTACACCCACTTTGGCTCCGTGATCACCGCGTCATAGCCGTGGATCTTGATCCGATCGCCCACGTGGAGCCTGTCCTTCTTCGCCAGGATGTAGCCGTTGTTGACCTCCTTCACATAGGAGTAGACCAGCTTGGAGACCCGGCCCACCTCCTCTTCCTCGCCGTCGATAAAGACCGGCTCACCGGGGCCGCCGTACTGCTTGGAGCGAATATAGATGTCCGCCTCCGGCACCTCGAAGCCGACCATCTCCCTCTCCGGCCCCTCCTCCTTCACCTTGAGGAGGGCCGCCTTTCCGAGGAAATCCTTCTCCCAGTCAATGGCACCGGCGAGGCCCACCTCGAAGGGATTGGTGTGGGCCAGATCCCGCATGTAATAGAAGCCCGCCTCCGTGGGAAGGGTCCAAGCCATGACCTGGAACTCGGTGACCTCTCTCCCTCCCGCCTTCTCCGCGGCAGGGGCCAGGACCTCCTCCAGGGCCTCCCCGTCCTCCTTGCTCACATAGATCTCATAGCCAAGCTTCTCCCCGGTAAAACCGCCCCGGTTGATCTTGCAGGCGATCCCGTGAATCTCCGTGTCCATGTGGGCGAAGAATTTCAGGCCCTCCACCGAATCCTCCACCAGGCTCTCCACCACTTCCCTGGACTTAGGACCCTGCACGGCGTACATGGCCCAGTCGTCGGTCACCTCCGTCCAGTCCACATCATGATCCCCCTGATGGTAATACCACCAGTCGTCGGTCTTGGAGGCGAACAGGGTGGACACCCAGTATTTGTCCTCGGCCAGACGCATGATGACCACGTCGTCGATGATCTCCCCCTGCTCGTTTAACATGGTCGTATAGCGGTCTCTGCCCACGGCCAGGTTCCCCACCTTGTTGGGATACATGGATTCCAGAAAGGCCGTCACGTCCGGCCCCGTGATCTCCAGAAGCTGATGGGTCCAGAAATACCAGCCCACGTTTTCACGCACCGCCATGTGCTCCGCCCGCTTCATCTCGTCATATTTAAAAATATTCTTATACATTTTGCACCCTCCCTCCTACATGAATTTGTCGATCTTTTTGGCGATCTTGACCCGCATCTTCCCGGCGGGGGAATCCTCCTCCCACAGGGACCACTGCACGTTGACCAGCGTCTTTATCATACCCCGCCACATCCACAGATGAACCTCCGGCACATCCTTGGTGGCCGTGATCTCCAGGCCCGCCCGGTCGATGACCAGAATGACTTCTTCCTTATTAAATGCCTCCACCTCGTATTTGCAGACCAGGGACTGTAACAGCATTTCCATGAGTCCGCCCATGACCCGTCCGTCCTCGCCGATGGAATCCGGGACGCCCAGCCATTCCCGGCACGCTTTGATGGCGTAACGCTCGCCGAACATGGCCTTTCCGGCCGCCTCCAGGACGCATTTCAGGATATGGTCCGCCTGCTCCCTGGTCACGCAGCCCCGCTTCACCGTCTCCGCAATGGCGGGAAGGATGTAGAGGGAGGCCGCAGTGGACATGTTGATCATCTGGTTGCTGGAATCCGTCTCATTGTTGGTCCCGTTGACAAAATGATAATCGCATTCCTCCCTAAACATCATGGATTCGGACACGCAGTCCTCCTCCTTCGTCACCTTCTTGTACTCCTCCGTCACCGCCGGGCCGAAGCTCTCCCAGAGGGCGTGGGGCGGCGCCGGGTATTTCTCCCTGGACTCGGCGATAATGCGGCAGTGCCGGTCCCCGCAGCCCTTGGCCTCCACCATCAGGTAATCCATGGTCGGACCCTTCCTCCTGCGCTCCGCCGAGGCATTGGCCTGCCCCTGCAGGGACATGGTGGTGGTCCGGCACAGCTCCGAACCGCAGATGTCCCAGTCACAGACGTCCAGCTCCTTCTCCGCCCGGTAGGTGCCGAAATCCTGACAGCGGCCGCACATCAAAAGGGCGTCGTCCCCCTTGTCGCCGATGAGGGCCCCGGCAAACTGTCCACAGAAAAAAGGATGGATGCCGAAACCGTCGTCGTCGCCGTAATATTTTCCTGTGGCATAGAGCCTCGCATAGGCTTCCTCGCACATGAGCTGCGCCCGCTCCGCATAATCCGGGACCATGATCCGGAGGGCCTGCAGTGCGGCGGCGCTTAACACCGACTCAAACCGGCTGGCATAATGAAGCGCCTCCTGATAAGAATAAATCTTGTTCCAGGGAGACTGGATCCCGTAATAATTTTTAAAATAAGCGCCCTCCCCGCTGCTCTGCGGGATCCTCTCGTCAATTTTCTTGCTCATAAGTACCTCCTCATTCTCTATTCGGGCTTTTACTCTGCATCCTCCGGATACTGGTCGATGGCGGGCTGGAACTTGACGATGTTGTGGGACATGCCCCAGTCGGCCGTCACCACCTCGCCGGTGATGCCGTCGGACATGGGCGTGCTCATGGCGTAGGCCACGATGGCCACCGTGTCCACCGGCTGCTGGGCGTCGCTCTGCCACACCATCAGTTCCTCATAGAATTCGTCCTGCTTCTCCTCCGGAAGCTCCTTGGCGCACATGTTGGAGGAAGCCCCCGCCGTCACCATGCCGCCCGGCGCCACCACGTTCACCATGATCCCGAAGCGCTTTAACTCCTTGGCCGCCTCGATGGCCAGGGAATTGACCCCGCCCTTGGAGGAAGCGTAGTGGGGATAGCCGCCGAACACCGGATAAGGGAGCCAGGCCGCATTGGAGGAGATCAGCGTGATCTTCCCTTCGATCTTGTGCTCGATCATGTATTTGCTGACGTGCTTGATTCCCAGGAACGCACCGCTCACGTTGACGTCCAGCACCCGCCTAAACTCCGCCGCCGGAAGGTCATAAATGTGGGCATAGCTCCAGATGGCCGCGCTGTTCACGAAAATGTCGATGGAGCCGAATTTCTCGTCCGCCGTCTTCACAAGATTCTCCATGTCCGCCTCCTCCGTCACGTTGGTCCGGCAGAAGGCCACCCGGTCCGGCCCGAAACCCGCCTCCTCAAGGATCGGGAGCGCATAGTCTCCTTTTGCCTGGGAGCTCCCGGCGATCACCACGTTGGCGCCTCCCTGCAAAAGCCTGAGGGCGATGTTGAATCCCAGTCCCGACGTGGCGCCCGTCACCACCGCCGCCTTTCCCTTCACGGAAAACATTTCCTCCATCGGCCTGGCGGCCTTCACATACCCCTTCAACATGGCGACATTTGCCGCATTTGCATCAAAACCCATAGAAAAACCTCCTCCATAACGATTTATAATTCCCATTATGGAGGCCCCGGTCCGATCTTGAAATCCTGCGGTTTACCGGTTTTTTTCCTCCCAGGCCCATTAAAAATGAGGGGAAGCATTTGACATTTTTCCGCTTTTTCCTTACAATAAGACCAATGAGGGGGAAAGAAACATGGAACTGAACGCACACATTCTTCTGAAACACCTGAGCGAGAGATACACCGTCACAATGTACGGGGAAGCCGGCGCCAAACTGCTCCTGGCGGCGCCGGAATTATACATCGACAACACTCTGCGCTTTTTGTCCAACCACGTCTACCTGGCCACCGCGGAACACCTGCCCTTAAGGCCCGTCATTGAAAAAAACGTAGTGTTGGTCTGCATCGGGGAACATTCCCGCCTCTCCTATTATAAAGAGCACGCCACCGTACTCCTCATCAAAAAGAAAGTGGATTTCTTCCAGGTCTACAAAAGCCTTCAGGAAATCTACGGGCGCTTCCACCTCTGGGAGAGCCGGCTTTTGTCCCTGTTTTTAAAGTCCCCCACCATCCAGGACCTTCTGGACTGCTCCTATCCCATACTGGAACGCCCCCTCCTGGTCATCAATTCCTCCTTCCAGTATGCGGCCTCGGTCCTCACGGGACAGAGGCGCTGGAAGGACGACCGCTGGAACCTCCCCCACGCCAAGCTGGAGCCGGAAGCCTTCCTGCTCTTCTTAAAACAGCAGGATCTTCGCATGGACACCCACGGCTCTTTCCAAATGGAACTTGACGAGGGGAACGTGCTCTGCGTGAACCTTTTTGACTCCGGTGACGACTACGTGGGCTGTCTCTACATCGAGGAGGCCGGCCGCCCCTTCGTGCCCGGCGAGGAAGCCCTGGCGGAACGCCTGGCCCGCATGATCGAGAAGGCGGCGGAGCTCTCCCCCGGCCTTCTCGCCAACGAGCGGGGCTCCCTGAAAAAAATCCTCCAGAACCTGATGGACGAAATGCCCCTCGCCCCCAGCCAGAAGCTGCTCTTAAAGTCCTCCCGCTACAGGGAAAACTGGCTCTGTCTCTCCATCCACTGCCTGAAACAGTTTTCCGCCCTTCCCGTCGGCTACCTCTGCTCCGTCATGGAATCCCTGTTTCCGGACAGCACCTTCTTTGAGCAGAACACCACCATCCTGGGACTGATCCCCGCCGGCCATCTGAGCCGGACGTCCCCCCTTTCCGGGGAGGTCAGGGAAAAGCTCTCCTCCCTGGTGGAAGAAATGCAGCTTTGCGTCGGGATCAGCAATGACTTCCCCGACCTTTTCATGCTCCGCACCTATTACTTTCAGGCCGAAGCCGCCATCGAAAACGGCCGGCTCTATGCCCCCGGCCAGAATCTCTACGTTTTTTCCGACTACGCCCTCCAGGAAATGGTGGGGAACTCCTTCGGCGGCTTTCCCGTGGAAGCCTACTTCCCCGCCGGTTTCCGTGCCCTTCTGGAGCACGACCGGGATTCGGAGGTCTCCTATCTGGAAACCCTCTCCGTGTTCCTGGAAGAAAATATGTCCTATGCCAAAGCCGCCAGACGGCTCTTCATCCATCGGAGCACCCTCATCGAGCGGATGGGAAGGATCGCCCAGGAGCTTCCTTTTGGCCTGGAGGATCCGGACAAACGGCTGCAATTGCAGATCATCCTCAAGGCGCTCCAGATCGAGTCGAAGGTGGATGGCCGCTGAAAGCAGGGACATCTGTATTTTTCCCTTTCTTACGCCTTGAAGATATAGACATAGGATGATATAATATGTCTACAAACGAAATGGAGGTAATGATATGTTGGCATTGCAGGAGACGATCAGGCCATCGGCAGATTTAAGAAATCATTATAATGAAATATCAAAACAATGCAGAGAAGGTAATGAAGCAGTCATCATCACAGTAAATGGAAGAGGGGATACCGTTTCATTGGCTTATGAGGAATATAAACGGATGAAAGCCAGAATCGAACTTCTTGAAATTCTTGCGGAAGCAGAAAATGATGTGAAAAACGGAAATACTGCGCCTGTCCGTAATACCTTCGACGATTTAAAAGAAATATTGCGGGAGGGTTCGATTTGAAGTATCACATAACCCGCACGGATGTGGCTGATTCCCAGATCAGGAGTATCATCTTATATGTTGCAGAAAAATTCGGCACAGATGTGGCTCTTCAGAAATTAAATGCTTTGGAGCAAGGCATTCTTACCCTGGCAGATAACCCGAATATTGGAATAAAACCCAGATACCTCGTGTTAAAAAGACAAGGCTGCCAAATATTGATTCTTGAAAAAAATTTAGTTTTCTACAAGGTTAACGAAGGCCAAAAAGAAGCCATCATTTATACAGTGATAGACCAGAGACAGGATTACTTAAATATTATCCGCAGCCTGTAAAATCATCCGGCTTTACCTAAAGAAACGCTGATCAGATTACCGTTTCCCTAAAGCCGAGCCATGGGTGCGCTTGAATATCCCTATTTCGCAAAAAACAGGAAGAAAGCGGTTTTTCCCAGACAAAATTGTCTTAAGAAAAATCGCTTTCTTCCGTGTTACCCTTGACGCCCCTTACCTTGAACAGGCCTTAAGATCCGCATCGATCTCCTCGGCGTGCACGGCCACCTCAGCCGACTCCGGGTAACTCAAAAGCTTCCGGTAGGTGAGCGCGCCCACCAGCTTCATGCTGGGATTTGAGGTGGAGCCGGGAGCCCATTTCTCCATGACCGCCCTTCCCTCTTCCGATCTCATGATCTCCTTGATCTTGGAATCCAGTGACAATGCCATAATAAAACCCTCCTTATACCTGTGCTCGTTTCCTACATCCTTTCGGATCCATCCACTGCACTCATTATAAGGAGGGTTTCCCGGTTTCGCCACCCTGCAGACAGACCGTTTTTTCACGGAAACACCCTTTTTTTGTAGGGGCGGAAGAAATCTTCGCCGTCTTTTCCCCGGATATCTGCATAGTTACTCTGTCTTTATGGAAAAGCCTTCAAATATGCCGACCGGTATCGCCGTCCCAAAGGAATACTCTTCCATATTTTCCTGTTCAAGATCATACACCGTCACACAGCCCTTGTCCGGATCCACGATCCAGTATTCCCGGACTTCGGCCGTGCGGTATTGGAACAGTTTTGTGTAATAGTCCATTCGACGGCTGCCGGAGGAGACGATCCCGACTTTAAAAATTTCCCCGATCTCAGCTGTCAAATGCAATGCTGTCGATCACGCTCTGGAACACGGGAGCCGCTTCCTCCCTGTAATCATCAAAGGTGATAAAATTAAAATCCAGGGAGCCGCCATCCTTCTGGATGGACACGTACCGCTGGTAATAGACCTGGCCGTCGTCTCCCGCAGAGGAACCCATGGCGTCCATGGCCGGATAACCGCCCACCGAAATCTCGTTCACCGTAAAGCCCTGCGCCTCCATCATCTCGCCAAAGCTCTGCAAGTCGCCGGTTTCCTCCGGAGAGTAGGAGTTGATATAGAGGGCCGACAGATCCCAGGGATTTTCCTCCTCATAACGGGAATACAGATCCACGCCGGACCCATCCTCATTTTCACCGATCTCCCACAGATAAGGGCAGGAGAAGGTGAGGCCAAACTTCTCCACTCGCCTCCCGGTCATGACCGGCGCCGGCACGGAGGGCTCCTGCTTCATGGCGGCGTCAAGCTCCTCCTGGGTGATGGAGATGGCCGCCTCCGCCCCGGTATCCTCCAGGATCTTCTTTGCCACGACTCTGGTGAGGGGCGCCAGGGTGGAAAAATGGTCGGCCCCCTCGATCACGTAGCCGTGGAGCTTGTCATTGTCCGATGCATCCAGCATCCGCTCCAGATTCTCCGAATTGCCGTCCCTGCCCTCGATCAGGAAGGTGGGGCTCTCAATGTCATCCAGCCAGTGGATGGGGGAGCGCATCACAAACTCGTCCTCGTTGTTCTGGTCAAAGGTGAACTGGGTGTTGTTGTGGTACTTGATCTCGTCCACCGCCCCGAAGCAGAACACCGCCCGGAACTTGTCCGTGTACTCCGAGGCCAGAAGCGCCCTGGTGCCGCCGGTGCTGTGGCCGCCCAGATAGATCCGCTCCGGGTCCACGTAGGGCAGGGAGGCGGCGTACTCGTAGGCGGAGACGATGTCGTCCACCTCCCCGAAAAGCGCCTCGTAATTGCCGGGATTGCCGCAGCCGCCCCGGAACGAGGGATACATGGTCAGGACGCCCTCCTGCCAGAAGGCGGAACCCGTCTGGTCGTTGTCCCACTCCGGATAGCACCAGGGAAAATCGTCGATCCCGTTGCCCCAGCCGCCGACCACCCAGATGATCATGGGATGCTTCCCGCCGTCTCCGGGATCGCCGGACACATAGGCCGCTAGATCCCCCACCTTCGAGGGATAGGAGACCAGGTCGAAAAGGCCCTCCGGCGGATCCGGAATGGCAGAATCATCATTTTCCTCCCTGGACAGAGTGGTTGTAAAAGCGTCGTGGGCCTCAGCAAAGCTCAAAGACATGTCGATCGTCGAACCGCCCCTAAGCTTTTCTTTCAGCGTATCCTCCGCACTCTGTCCATCCTTGCCGCTCACGGCCTCCTCATCCTTCTCCCCGGAGCCCGACGAGCCGCAGGCGCCCAAGAACGCCATGGTCACGGCCAGAAAAAGCGCCAAGGCCCTCCTGCTCCATCTTCTTTTTCTGTTCATAAAAACCACCTTCCCGTTTCTTTTTATTCTGCACACCCCTCATTATAGCGCACGCACGCCCTCGGCGCAACCGACACGAAAACAAAAATTTTCTGCCGCACAGGCAGAAAATTTTTGTGATTCATAAAAACAACGACATCTGCCGGTCCGCATAGGACACCGCTTCCCGCTCTTTTATGACGTCGCCCGCTCCCAGCTTTCCCACCAGGAGCGGCGAGCCTGGGTCGTGCCTCCCGGTCTGGTCTGGCCCCACCGTTCTGCCCTGATTTGCATAGCAATAGATACAGCCATTCCTGCAGGTATGGTAGGCGCCGATATCGATACTGGATACGCAGCCGCAGGCTTCCCTCTGGCCCGGGTCCTTCTTCACGTCCAGCCGAAAACCGCCGATCCGCTCCAAACGTTCTCTGTCAATGCAGTGGGCATGGCCGACGCCGTATCCGCCAAAATCCCCCTCCTCCGCACAGGTATCCAAGCGGAGCCCATTCGCCTTTGCGATCCGGGAAAACCCTCCCATGAGCGCAAGCTGCTCTTCATGCGAGGGAACCCGGATCTTATGGAGACGCAGTGCCTTCTCTATATTTCGGTAGAGATCCAGAAAGCTGACCGTGCAGCTTTCCGTATAAGGGGCCAATTTCTCCGCCAAAACCTTAAAATACCGGAGATGATATTCCAGGGTGTAGGTCTCACTTAGAAAGATCGGGTCATATCTCCACACCACCCGCTCCCTGCCGGTCCGCCTTGAAAGCTCCAAAAAAGCCGGTATCAGGCGCTCGTTTTTCGACGGGAGCCCCGGCTCTATGTCCCTTCCGTAGGCGGTCAGCGTGAACTGGAAATAATAATGGTAACCGTCGAGCTCCGACAGCCGCCCCATCATAGGGATGGGATTCTTGGTCCAGAAGACGATGCCGTCGACCGCCTCCGGGGACAGGCTGATCCTTCCCACCTGGTGATAATTCATGGGATTCCTCACCAGGACGCAGCCCTCCCGGAGCCGGTTATAAAACCATTCGGAATAAAAGGAGGGGATGTCCGTCCTCCTGCTGGCGCTTATGATCATGTCGTCTCCTCCTGCCGCTTTTTCCTGAATCATGCGGTTATCTTACCATGTTTCCCGTTTCCCCGCAACGCATAGATCGAGAGATATAAAATCCAGGGAAGACCGACGCCCCCTCTCCGTATGTAACAACAGTTTTCCTTATCTTTTATCCGTCCTTCTTTTTCTGTTTTCCTTGGGCCCTGCAAGGAAAACACAGCCTGCCGCCGCCAGGGCCGCAACGATCTGGAGTACCCGGAAGGGCGCCGCCGGCGTAGCCTTTCCTTTCACGTAACCAAGGATTGCCGGTGAACCGGCTCCCCCCACCGCCCCGGCGATGTTCATGATCCCAATGACGGTACCGGTCCCCTGCGGATAAGCCTTTGCCGCTTCCAGCATCAGGCCCGGCCAGAGGGGGGCGCAGAAAAATCCCAGAAAAAAGGCGGCCGCCAGGGCAGCAGGCCCCCATTTCCAGAAGCCCAGTATCCCCAGAACAAAAAAGACCGCCAAAAAAGCAAGCCCCACATCTGCGCATCTCACTTTTCCGTCCCCGGAAACAGGCTTTCTCCTGCCCGCCAGAAACCGCCCAAACGCCATGGCCACCCAGAAGGCCGAGAGCGCGGCCGCCCCCAGGCCGGAGCCCAGATGTTCAGAAAAAAGTCCTTCCAGATAATATCCGCTCCCGTTTTCGATCATACCGTACCCGCCCATGAGGGCTGTCAGCAGCAACAGTATCCTTACATTGGACAGCCGTCTTTTCCCGGCCTTTTCCCGGCGCTTTTCTTCCAGGTGGGGGAGTTTAAGACCGGCCATCGGGTAAAACAAAAGAAAGAATGCCGCTCCGGGGATCAAAAACGCCCCTCTCCACCCCCACTCCCGGGGCAGGCCTTTGAGTAACGGCGGGCTTAAGACGGCGCCGACGCAGAACGCACACTGGGAATCATTCACATTTCGTTCCGCTCCCGGCAGTTTCGCCAGGATCGTGGTCACGATACACTCCGTAGCGCTGTATCCGAAGCCCGCCAGGAGGTTTCCAAGGAGGGCAGAGGCAAAATTCCCGGTTCCGATGACGATACAGCCCGCAAAAAAAGCGCCCATACCGATGAGCGTCATTTTCTTTTCCCCGACGCGGTCCGCGAGCACCCCTGAGATCAGGGGCGCCGCGATCATTACCGCATACTGTTCACTGACAAGGAGGCCGGAAGACGCCGCCGTGAGCCCGTACTCTGCCGCCAGGCGCGTCAGTGCCCACTGGAACCCTCCGGCCTCAAATCCCAGCATGAACAAAATTCCGCAGAACAGCCAGGTCAACGACTTTTCTTTTACTTTCATTTCCGGAACATCCCCTTAGTTAAAGGACGGCGTATTTGTATATTTCTCCTTCAGGTCCGCATTCTCCGTATATTCCTCCGCCGTTACCAGGGAGCAGCCGAAATAGATGTCGCTGGTGGTGATATGGCCGTAGGGCGCATTGGCGGAAATGATATCCGTCGGATGGGCCGCCGCAAAAAGCTGCAGCATGGACTGATATCCCATCATATAAGGGTCATCCACCACGGTGGCATGGATCTCTCCTTTTTCCATACATTCCAGAGTTGCCGTGCCGAAATCACTGCCTACCACAACGATCTCCTCGGTTCTCCCGATGGTGCGGACTGCCGCTGCCGCACCGGCAGATCCCGTTCCCCCTGTGGAAAACACGGCTTTCACACCCGGATTCGCCTGCAGCGCCGCCGTCGTGTTGGATTCCGCCGTAGCCGTGTCCCCGCTCTCGTTGCAGGTTTCCACGACCCGGATCCCCGGATAATGCTCCGCGAGATGATCGTTAAATCCGGCGCAGCGCTCCTCCTGGGCGGCAGAGCCAAACAATGTCACGATGATCACCTCTCCCGAGCCGCCAAGCTGTTCCCCGATATATTCCGCGGCTACGGCCCCGAAGCTGGAATTGTCCGTCCCCAGATAGCAAAGCCGGTCGCTGCCGGGGCAGTCGCTGTCGCAGGTGATCACGGGGATTCCTTCTCCCAGCGCGTTGTTGATGGCCGAGACCATGGTATCCTGGTCCGCACAGGCGGCAAGGATCCCATTTGGATGCTTTCCGGTCACCGTATCCAGCACCTTTGCCTCCTGGGAAGCGTCTGCGTCGGCCGGCCCCTGAAGCTCTGCCTTCACCCCGAGTTCATCTGCCGCCGCCAGAAATCCCGCGTAGACCCAGTTGAAGTATTCGGACCCCTTCTCAAAGGTCACGTAGACATAGAGCTCGTCGGATCTGTCCGCGGCCCCGCTTCCCTCCTCGGACTTTTTCCCCCCGCAGGCCCCCGCCGTCAGGAGCAGTGCCAAGACCAGGACCATTGCCAGCGTAGTTCTTGTTCTCTTTTTCATGATTTATCCTCCTTCTTTCCCGGCTTTCCTCTATATTTGATCCGTTCCCCGATCAACACCGCTCCGATCAGAAATGCGCCGGTGATGACATCCTGATAATAAGTATTGATCCCGCTTAAAAGAAACGAATTATAGACCAGTGCGATAAAAACCAGTCCGATGATGGTGCCGCCGATCTTCCCGATACCGCCGCGGGTCATACTGGTCCCTCCTACCACCACCGCCGTGATCGCCCTGGTATCCAGATTGGAACCATAGGAATAATTGGCCGCCTGATAGTTGAACACCGCCATGATCCCGGCCACTGCCGCCAGTACCGCCGACTGGATGAACACGAAATACATGACCCGGTTGACATTGATCCCGCACAGCTCGGCCGCCTTTGGATTCCCTCCCACAAAATAAACCTTTCGGAAGAACCGGTTTTTCGCCAGAAGGACCATCCACAGGGCCGCCAGCAAAAGAAACACCACCAGAGGGATCTTAAGCCCCAGGATCCTCACCTGGGAGATCTCCATAAAGTTTTCCGGCAGCCCCGAGATGGAGCCGGCTCCGGTCACCACCAGATTGAACCCTTTCAGCGTGAGCTGCACGGCCATGGTGATGATAAAGGGATGTACGTCCAAAAGCCTCCTCAGGAAATTGTTGACCGCGCCGATGGCCGCGGCGGCCGCCAGGACGATCGCCATCCCCGGCAGATAGTGGACCCCTGCCTTCATGAGCATACAGTAGACGATCGCCGTAAAAGGCATCACGCCCGCCACAGATAAGTCGATCCCGCCGGAAATGATCACGAGGGTCAGCCCCAGGGCAATGATCCCCTCCGGCACGTAGCTCATCAGCATGGCCTTTATATTATAAGCAGAAAGAAAACCGTCATACACGAAGGACATGGCAATCGAAATGACAACGATCAGGAGGACCACCGCGGATGCCTGGATATCCAGCCTGCAAAGGATCCGGTTTTTCAGAGAACTCATTTTCTGTCTCACTGCTGCACCTCCTTTTCCCCGTACACGGCCGCCATGACTTCCCGTTCCGTGAGATCCCTGTTTTCCAGAAGTCCTCTGCACTCCCCCTCGTGCATGACCAGCACCCGGTCAGAAAGCTTTAAGATCTCCGGAAGCTCACTGGAGATCAGGAGAACGGCGATCCCGGAATCGGCCAGATCCCGCAGCATGTGATGGATGGTCATCTTCACCCCGATATCCACCCCCTTGGTCGGCTCGTCCACGATCAGTACTTTGGGATCTGTGAGAAGGACCTTGGAAAAAAGGATCTTTTGCTGATTGCCGCCCGAGTAAGTTCCCGCCGGCTTATCCATGACCGGAGGCTGTATCTTCAGCTTTTGGATATATCCCTCCACAGCCTCCCCCGCCTTCTTCCGGTCAACCGTATGCCTTTTCGTCGTAAACGCCCCCAGTGACGCCGCAATGACATTATCGGAGATCTCTTTTGGCAGGAACAGGCCCAGGTCCCGTCTGTTTTCCGTCAGATATACGATCCCTTTCGCGATCGCCTCTTTCGGAGAAGAGAGCCGGATCTCCCTCCCCTCGTAGGTCACCCTGCCGGAATCCAGCCTGTCCGCGCCGATCAGTGAGAGGATGCTCTCCGTCCGCCCCGCCCCGATCAGGCCGAATATGCCGAGGATCCTGTTTTTTTGCAGGGCAAAACTCACATCCCGGAATTTCCCCTCCCTGCAGAGCCCCTCGGCCCGGAGGATCACCTCCCCCTCCGGCGTCTTTGGCGCCAGAAAGCTTCTGGAATCCAGCTGGTCGCCCACCATCATATGGATCATCCTGGAAGCAGTGATCTCCTCCCCCGACAGGGTACCGATAAAATTTCCGTTGCGCAGGACAGAGACCCGGTCGGAGATCGCCATGACCTCATCCAGCTTATGGCTGATGAAGATCACCGTCATCCCCTGTTCTCTGCAGAGACGGCGCACCAGTTCAAACAGATGGGCAATTTCCTTGTTGGACAGCGAACTGGTGGGCTCGTCCAGGATCAGCACGTCGATCCTGTGGGACACCACCTTGGCGATCTCGATGATCTGCTGCATGGCCACGCTCAGATTCCCCACCTTTTCCCGCGGATCCAAACGGATCCCCATCTCGCCCAGTATCTTTCCGGCGTCCTCGCACATCTGCTTTTCCCGGACAAAACCAAACCGGTTCACCGGCTGACGTCCCGCAAAGATATTTTCGGCTATGGTCAGATTGTCCGCCACCGAAAGCTCCTGATGGACGATTCCGATCCCCTGTTTATAAGCTTCTATGGCATTGTGCAGCAGGATCTTCTCCCCGTTTTTCCGTATGACGCCCTCATTGGGCTCATAGATCCCGCCGATGATCTTCATCAGCGTCGATTTCCCGGCGCCGTTCTCCCCGATGACCGCATGTACCTCTCCGCGGCCGATCTCCAGGCTGACATCCTTTAAAACATAATTTCCCCCGAACATTTTGCCGATCCCTTCCAGCTTCAGTATGGCATCCATGTTATATCAGCCCCTTTCTCTTTGCCTTCCGCGTCCGCATGACATCGATGAACAGTGTGAAGACCAGCATGATCCCGCTGATCGCCGTCTGCCATTCCGCATTGCCGCCAAACTGGATAAAGGAATTGTTGACCACCGCGACCAGGAGAACACCCAGGACCGTTCCCAGGATACTCCCCTCTCCCCCGGCCATGACCGCCCCTCCGATCACCGCCGCCGCGATTGCCTGCGTCTCGTAGCCGACCGCAAACCCGGCGTTTCCCATGGCATACCGGCTGGCCATCAGGATCCCGCTAAGCCCCGCCAGGAAGCCGCTCAGCGTATATCCCGCGATCAGGATCAGGTTGGAATTGATCCCCGACATAAAAGCGACGCTGCGTGAAGTCCCCACCAGATATACCCGTTTGAAAAACGCCAGCCTCGGGACCAAAAGGGCCAGGACCGCCGCCACCAGGGCAGCGATCAGGATCAGGTTGGAGATCCCCCACAGGGTTCCCTGCCCGATCTTTGAAAACCCTTCCGGAAGCCCCGTGACGCTGTATCCGCTGGTGAGTACATAGGACAGGCCGCGGAAAACGGACTGGGTCCCCAGCGTCGCCACAAAGGGCGCCAGCCCGCCATAGCCGACCAGGGTCCCGTTCAGCGCTCCGATCCCGCTCCCGATCAGAAGCCCCGCCAGAATGGCCGGGACGATCGGCGCTCCCCCCTGCAAAAGCTTTGCCACGACCACCGATGTGAAAGCGACGATGGGACCGACGGACAGATCCACGCACCCGAGCATCAGCACCACCGTCATGCCGCAGGCCAGGATCAGATTGAAGGTCACCGTCGTCAGGCTGCTGCCGAGATTCGATACCGTAAAAAAGGTTTCCGGCTTTAAAAAAGACATCACCGCAACACAGACGACGATCGTCACCGACAGCGTGAGGATCCTGCCCGAGACATGAAGTTTCTTTTTCTGTTCCTCCATTTCATTCCTCCTCCCTCTTCGTTGCAATCATTATATACACAAACCCTCCATTTAGTCAACATATTTTTAAAATAGTTTTGAAAATTATTTTTAAACATATTGCATAATTCATCGGCCTGTGGTATCATATGTCTGACCGAGGCGCAGGCCCGGTTTTTCAACACTCAAAAAAAAGCAAGAAAGAGAGGATTTATCATGTTTCTGACAAGTCACGATTATGAAAAGGTAGAACGGGTCATCCGATACTATGAGGAAAAGCTGGATCTTTCCGTCCGGATCCCCAAAGAGGAGTTTTCGGCCCGCCACGAAAAGGTGTGGGGGAAGCTTAAGGAGCGCGGCATGGATTTCGGCTTCTTCTTCTGGTACCGTGAAATGCCCGGCGACGGCATCTATCTCACCGGCTACAACCCTACCCTGGAAAAAGCCTGCGGCATGATCGCTCCCGGCAAGGCCCCCCTGCTGCTGGTCGGGCCGGAATCCGGAAAATGGGCCCAGGAGGCGGGACTCGGCCTGGAAACCCGCTTCGTGGAAGAGTTCAGCATTCCCGACGAATATTACGAGGGCGTCACCTGTGCGGCACTCCCGGAGGTCATACGCGAATACGTGGGCCATCCGATCCGCAGGGCGGCCATCCTCACCGGGACCGACACCGTCACCTGCAAAGTGCTGGAAATCTTTCAAAAAGGCGTTCCCGGGGAAGTGGTCTTCAGCGAAGAGCCGGACATCCTGGAAGAGCTCCGTTATGAGAAATCCGAAGCCGAGTTCCGCTGTATGGAACAGGCCGATCTCATCGCCGCAGCCGCCGTCCGGGCCATGCTGGCCGTACTCCGCCCCGGCCTCAGGGAGCTTCAGGTTTCCGCTGTCGCCGATCATGTGGTAAAAGCTTTGGGGGGAGAAAGCTACGGCGCGGAATCCATGGCCACCTCCGGGTCCAGAAACCGTTATATCATCGCTCCCTCCTCCAACAAAGTCATCGAGGACGGCGACATCGTGCAGCTGAGCTCTGTCCCCAGTTATCAGGGATATAAGGGCGTCTGCCGGAGAACGGCCGTGGCCGGAGATCGGAATCCGCTCCAACAGGAGTTCTTCTCGAAGATGAATCAGGGCTACGAGCTTGCCGTCGCAGAGCTCAGACATGTGATCGAGCAGGATCTTCCCAACAACCGCATCGACCTGGCCGCCAGGGATTATTTCGCCTCCCAGGACATCGACGGGCAGAATATGAGGCCCCTGCATTTTTACAGTACCTGCCACGGCACCGGACTGACAGAATGCCTGGAAAAGCAGGTGATCCATCCCTACAAGGAGCAGTTCTACGGGGAGAACGTGGGCATGATGCTGGATCTGGGACTTTACGGCCATGCAAACACGGATATCTGCGGCGGCTGCGTGGAGAGCGCTTTCTTCAAAAAAGGAAATGTGATGATAAGCTTCACCGACCTTCCTACCGACGTCCAGCATCTGGTCGGTAAAGGGATCTGACACACCCGCAGGCCTGCGTGCAGACAAATGCGCCAATTTTTAAGTTGTAAACCTCCGGGGCTTGTTGTATACTTGCAATGAATGAAAACATAGGATCGTCAGGGAACTCACTCCTTGAAAGAGGTAGCAGAACATGATCAATGACGTTGTAGATCTCAAAAACAAAAATGCAAAAATCGTGATGGATCTGATACGATTCGGTGATCCTCTGACAAAAAAAGAAATTTCCGAGCAGTCCGGTCTGAGCATCACAACGGTTTCTACCATTTGCAGCGATCTGAAAGCGCTGGAGATCGTCTCAGATGAAAAATCAGGGAATTCACGAGTCGGACGGATCCCGAGCCGGATCGCCTTTCATTATGAGCGTTTTCTGGTCATCGGCGTTGACCTGCAGACAGACGGAACGGTGGGCATTGCGGTCACAAACCTGCGAAACGAAATCCTGTTCTGCCATTCCTACGACATTTCCTCCCTGGAGACAGCGGAGGAGATCGCCGCCTTCACAAAAGAACAGTTCCTGGCAAACGCCGCCTCCTGCGCCCCAGAGGACGCCTGCTACATCGGGATCGGCATTTCCGTGCCTGCCATTTACGACGCCACCAACGCCTGCCTGGTCAGCAGTTCCATTGAAAAATACGAAGGCGTCCCCATGAAGGCCCTGTTTTCACGCTGCTTTGGCCTGCCGGCTTATGTGGACAATTCCAGCAATTTCAAGGCGATCTCCGTGCATACCATCCATAAGCTGGACAATATCGTATGCCTGGACATCTCCCAGGGCACCGGCGTCGGCATCATCTGCAACGGAGGCCTGCTCCGCGGAAAAAACGGCTATGGAGGCGAGGTCGCCCATGTCCCCATCGGCGACCCGTCCCTGAAATGCCCTTCCTGCGGTTCCTATGGCTGCATCGAGGCGGAACTCCAGCTGGAGCATCTGCTCTCCTTCTATCCTGATTTTGTGGAAAGCCGGCCATTTTATGCACAATGGACGGATTTTATGGACTGCATCCGGAAAAAACAGGAGTTGTTCCAGCCCATGTTGAAACGGAGCGGTTACCTCCTCGGCTGTCTGGGCAGTATCCTGGTCAATCTCTTTGATCCGTCTTTATTTATCATCTCCGGTTACATGGCCGACCTTTTTCCGTTCCTTGAGGATCATTTCATGGGGCAGATCGAGAAACGCTGCTCCCTCTCCCTCGCCAGAGGGCTTACCTTCCAGGCGGAAAACTACCATTCCGGCGGGATCTACGAGGGGATCTGCGACACGATCTACAATGAATGGTCGCCCCTCGACAAAAACAACCGGTAACAGAAAATCTCCCATAGTGATCGGCGTTTTTACGCCTGATCGATCTATGGGAGATCCTTTTTCAGGAACAGATTTATTTTACGATATGATCGAGGATATTTTTAAATAACCGGTCATAACCTTCCCAGCCGCAGAATTCCTCCGGCGCCCAGTGAGGGGAACAGTCGCTGGAAAAGATTGCTGTCTTACCTTCTCCATAGCTTCCAAAAGCAAGTAACGGATCCCCGCAGACCGTCGCCGCCAATTCTGCCCCTTCCTTTAAAATGCTCTTGTTGTACCCGAGTATCGGAGGCCATTCCCCCTCGATCCCTTTTACCGCGGGATGGTCTTTATCCACCACTTCCGCGAAAACTCCTTCGCAATGTTCCATCCGGTCGTCACAGGTAAGAAGCTGCACCGGCAAAACATCCTGCACCGCTGTCGCCCACCATTTTCCCTGGCCGCCGATACCGGTAAAAGTCATGTATCCGCCGATCATCAAAAGGCTTCCCCCCTGCAGAACATAGTCCTTAAGAAGCCGGCAGCGGTTTGGAAATCTTTTCCCCACGGTAAATGTCTCTGTGGGGATCAAAAGAGTATCTGCACCGACATCGGACAGGATCACACAGGCATACTCCTTCAATTCCTCCATCGTAAACGGAAAATGATCCGCTGCCATGTGGTTCGGCATGTAAACAAATTCATATCCTGCCTTTTCTATGGCCTTATCGATCTTTCCGAGCCCCGTTTCATACTTGGAAACAGAAAAACTGTTGAACCCTTTGATCTCCGTTACGGTTGCCGTCCACGATTCACCGACAAACAATACTTTTTTTGACATGACATTCCTCTCCTGTTTTCTTATATACATTTTTAACCTGCATTACTGTTTGCTCAGAAAATATGCATACCTGGCGATCGCTTCCAGATAAACGTCTGCCGGAACATATTCGTTTACGCTGTGAACTCCGTATTCATTGGCTCCCGGTCCCATGGTGATCGTGGCGATCCCGTGATCCTGAAGATAATTTGCATCCGACGTACTCAGACAGGATTCGAAGACAGGCTCCTTGCCAAATGCTTTTGCCGCATCCGCAAGCTGCCTGCAAAGAGGATGATCCATCGGTACGTTGACCGGCGGTTTGGTGGAGAGCAGATACGGGATCGTAACGATCGGCGGATGTTCTTTCAGCCAGAAATTTCTCTCTGCCGCCCTGCCGACCGCTCCCTTAAAATAGGCAAACGCTTCTTCCTGCGAAATGCTCGGATTATACAGCATACTTCCTGTGATCTTACACTTCTCTGCTCCCGCGGAGAAGATCCCCTTACTCTCGATCCCGGAAAAATTAATGGTCGTAGAACCGTTCTCTGTCAGCGGATGCCCTACATACTGCCCCAGTTCTTTCTCAAGCTTCTGGAGTTCCCGGATGATCTCGACCGCCAGTTCAATGGCATTTTTCCCCGGAACATCCTGTACACGGTATCCGTGAGGATAAAGCGTATGGTGGCGGGAGGCAATATGATAGCTAAGCCCCTCCACTTCGATCGTGAAATAAAATTCGCCCTGGATGGCCGGCACGACCGCCAGATTATTGGAAGGCTCCATCACGATACATTCTTTCGCATGATAGCCTCTGTCAATGATACTGTCCACCCCGAATTCCCGGCCGCCATTCTCTTCTGACATCACATAAGAAAAATACAGCGGCCTTTTCGGCTTGATCCCCAGTTTCTGCAGCACATGCATTGCCATCAGAGGAGCCGCACAGCCTGCTTTCATGTCGGACGCGCCCCGTCCGTATATTTTTCCCTCTTTTACCGCACCGGACCAAGGTCCTGCATCCTTACGCCATTCCGCTTTCTGGGTTTCCGTTACAGGGACCGTATCCGTATGCCCCGCAAACAGCAGTGGTTCTCCTTCTCCTTCACTGACCGCCACAACATTGGAAAAATCATTCCCCGATTCCCAGAAATCCACCTTGTCAAAGATCCCATAGTCCTGAAGCCTTTTCTGCATCCACCTGTGGCAGGCCAGCGGCGCCTTATTCTCTCCCAGAGCCGGATTTGTGGAATCCTGCTGCAGATATTCACTTAAAAAAGTGATATATTCCTTTTTATTTTTCTCAATGCACTCCCTGATCCTGTCAATGATATATTCCATCGCTTTCCCTCCGATCCATTCCTGCTGCAGACATTTCGCAAATGGGTCCGGCACAAAGAGATCTCATGCCGGGCCCACGGTTAAAAAACTCCATTGTTCCTGCCGGCGTCCACCGGTCTACTCAAGGGGATAAAGAACCTTGTGTACCTCCGGATCATCCATATTTTCTTTTGTCACAACGACCACATCCGTTGCCACTTCCTTGGGAACGTCTTCTCCTGCAAGGGCCTTATTGATATACTCTACCGCCATTCTTCCCATTTCGTAAGGCTGCTGTACGATCAGCGCGCTGATCACACCGTTCTCCAGGTACTGGATCTCGTCTGCCGCCGCATCAAAGGCGACTACTTTTACTTTTCCGTCAAGTCCCGCATTGATCAGCGCCTGGCTTGCACCGATGGCGCCCCTGTCATAAGCTGCAAAAATACCGGCCACATCACCGTTTGCCGTCAGCATATTTTCCGTATTGGACAGAGCTGCCGCCTGATCCCCGCCCCGCAGGGTCTCAAGCATCTCGATCCCAGAATTTTCAGCCGCTGCCGCTTCCGCCCCGATCCCGCGGCCGTCATTGGAGGGGATCCCGGCAAGCGCATTTACGATCACGGCTTTTCCCTCCCCGCCCATCAGATCGATCAGCGTTTCCATCGCCAGCCTGCCGCCTGCTTCATTATCGGTTGCAATATAGGAAGTCACCTTGTCCGTATTGACCGGACCGTCAACGACGACGACCGGGATCCCCGCCGCTTCTGCCTTCTCGACAGAAGGGACCAGAGCGTCCGAATCGACCGGGATCAGGATAATGCCGTCAACGCCGCTGGAGATCGCATTTTCCATAAGATCCACCTGTCCCTGGATATCTCCGTCCTGGCTGGGGCCCGTGTAGATCAGCTCTCCGCCGCTCTTATCAAGCTCTGCCTGTGCACCGGCCTGTACATTCAGCCAATACTCACTGTTGATGGACATTACGATCATCTGGATCGTAGGGCCGTCCTTCGACTCCTGGCCGCCTGCAGCCTGGGTCTTTGCCGGAGTTTCCGCCTCGGCTTTTGTCTCGGCTTCTGTCTCGTTCTTTGCCGTCTCTTCCTGCGGCGCCGCAGTCGTTCCGGATCCCTCCCCGGAGCCGCATCCCGCAAGCACGGCCGCTGTCATGACCACTGCCAAAATTGCTGCTGTTAACTTTCTTTTCATTCCTTGTTCCTCCTTTTTTCGTGACATATCTGCCTGTTCTATTGAGAAAGGTCAGTTGACCTTTTCCCTCTGTAAAATATCCGCGAAGACGGCCAGGACCACAACTACTCCGATCGCGATCTGCTGTACGAAGGAATTCATACCAAGTAAGGTAAAACCGTTATTCAAAACGCTGATGATCAGCGCACCGACCAGAGAACCTTTTACCGAACCGCGTCCGCCGGAGAAGGAGGCGCCGCCGATCACTGCGGCTGCGATCGCATTGGATTCATATCCGAGCGCCGCATTCGGCTGAGCGACCGCCAGTCTTCCCAGAAGGATCACACCCGCCACCGCTGCCAGAAAGCCCTCGATCGTATACGTAAGCATGGTATTTCTCTTGATCGCGATCCCGGACAGCCTGGTCGCTTCATAATTACTTCCAATGGCATATAAACTGCGTCCATAAGAGGTGTACACCAGCAGAATGTGGATGATGACTGCCACGATGACCATAAGTACGATAGGATTCGGAATCCCCAAAAGGGTTCCCTGTCCGATGACGCGGAGCCCCTCCGGCAGCTGTGAAACCGGAAGTCCGTTGGTGATCAGCAGCGATACTCCTCTGAAAATACCGGTTGTCCCCAATGTGGCAACGAAAGGCGGAAGCTTCATATAGGTCACGATAAACCCGTTCATGGCCCCAAGCGCCGCGCCTGCAAAGCAAGAGAGCAGCATTGCCCAGAAGATCGGACATCCGGCCCTCATCAGATAAGCGGCCGCGATACCGGACGTTGCCAGAACTGCCCCGATGGAAAGGTCGATCCCGCCGATGATGATCACCATCAGCATCCCTATGGACAGCACGACGTTTACCGACGCCTGGATCCCGATATTTTTCAGATTATCCAGTGCAAAAAACTTCGGAGTGATCACGCCCATAACAATGATCAGCACAAACAATATCAGCAGGGATCCTATTTTGTCCATGATATTTTTCATATTTGCATTCATACCCTTTTCTCCTATTTCTCCAAATATCCTTCGAGTGCCAGTTCCATGATCTTTTCCTGTGTAAAATCATCCCGCTCAAGTACCCCGGCCAGAGAACCATTACTCATCACGGCGATCCTGTCACTGATCCCCATCAGCTCCATCATATCAGAAGATATCAGTATGACCGTCTTGCCGTCCAGCACCAGCCTGTCGATCAATTCGTACATCTCCGTCTTTGCCCCCACATCGATCCCCCTTGTCGGTTCATCAAAGATAAAAATATCCGAATCGCTGAACAGCCATCTGGCAAAGATCACCTTCTGTTGATTTCCTCCCGACAGATTTTCGATCAGCGATCTGGAAGACGGCATCCGGATCTTCAGCTGCTCTTTATAGTCATCGGAAACCCGGATGCCTCTGCCTTCGGTAAGAAATCCAAAACGTCCCAGTTTGGAAAGCTTGCTGATCACAACATTGGACCAGATGCTCTGTCCCATCAAAAGTCCAAGGATCTTTCTGTCCTCTGTCAAAAAAGCAATCTTATGCTTTACCGACATTTTGGGGCTGGACAGCTTTACCTGCCTTCCATCGATCAAAACTCTTCCTGAGGCAATCTTATCCGCGCCGAAAATGCCTCTCACCAGTTCTGTCCTTCCGGCTCCGACCAGACCGCCGATCCCCAGGACCTCTCCCTTTCTTGCCTGCAGGCTTACATTCTTCACAAGCTTATGCAGGCTGAGACCTTCTACTTCAAGGGCGACTTCTCCCGCCTTATGTTCACTCTTAGGATAATACTGGGTCACATTCCTGCCGACCATCATACGGATCATCTCGTCCACATCCACCGTAGCCGCTTCTTTTTCTCCCACATAGGTCCCGTCACGCAGTACGATGATCCGGTCTCCGATCCTTTTGATCTCTTCCAACCTGTGGGAAATATAAATAATACCGATCCCTCTCGCCTTCAGTTTATGGATATATCCAAAGAGTTTATCCACCTCCTGGCTCGTTATCGATGCTGTCGGCTCATCCATGATGATCACCTTCGCATTTTCCTGACTGATCGCCTTTGAGATCTCCAGCATCTGCTGGTTCGCCACACTTAAGGTTTCCACCCTGGCATGAAGGTCGTATTTCAGATCCATCTGGTCGATGATCGCCTGCGCCTGTTTATCGGCCTCTTTCCAGTCCACAAAACATTTCATGCCCTTCTTTTTCGGAAAGCCCTGGGCCAGGAGCAGATTCTCCGTGATCGTCATATCCGGGATCATATTTAATTCCTGATGGATGATATAGATCCCCTGGGAATTTGCATCCCGGATCCCTTTTGGCGTATAGGCTTTTCCGTCAAGGGTCATTTTCCCGCCCTCGTCTGCCGTATAGATACCGGATAAAATTTTTACAAACGTAGATTTACCGGCACCATTTTCCCCGACAAGTACCAGCACCTCCCCTTTATACAGGTCCAGGCTAATATCGTTTAAAGCCTTTACTCCCGGAAAGGTCTTGGAAATGTTTTCTACACTTAATACCTTTTCTTGATTCATAGCGCCTCCTCATTCTTTACAATATTTCACAGATCCCGCTCCGACGATCGGCCCCTGCCATATATCCGTCTGCCGGTACGGATCGCCGTCCCGCCTATCCCTTCACCTCCTATAGTTACCTGAACACCGCCGATTTTTTCAAAAAATTCAGATTTTTCGATGTCGAAACGTTTTTACAAACGGTAAAAAAATACACTATTTCCTGTCATTCAATTTTTACAATAGAATTTCTCTGGATCAATTCCACATCCAAAATCTGTTTCCTCTCTTTTATATCGCACTGTCTGTCATTCAGAAGTGCCAGCAGCATCTCTGCTCCGATCTCCCCCATCTCACTGGTAGCCCGGCGGATACAGGTAATGCCGGGACTCAGATAACGCGCCACAACGGAATCATCAAAACCGACCAGAGAAATATCCTTTCCGATCACCAGCCCCCGGTCACACAGGCACTCTGCGCTCCCTATGCAGGTAAGATTGTTTGCAGCAAGGATCGCCGTGGGCGGATCCTCCAGCCTCAGCATCTGATTGGTCAGATAATATCCGTCTTCCTCAAACCACTCTCCGATCCCTATATATTCCTGTTTGAGCGGAATGCGGTACCTCCTGAGCACGTCCGTATAAGCATTCATACGGTCAAGGCCTATATTAAATACCAAAGGACCGGAAATGATCGCAATTTTCCTGTGTCCGAACCGGATCAGTTCTTCCATCAATAAAACAACGCCTTTATAATTATCAACACAGACCGAATACATATCACTGCCCGGGATCTCCCGGTCAATGATCACAGTAGGCTTTGCATGCTCATACAGAGTATAGTCCGGTCTGGCCGGCACAAGGATGATCCCATCCACCAGATGACTGAATTCACCCTCAAAGACCGTCTTTTCTTTTTCATACAATTCACTGGTCGTATAAACAAGGGTATAATATCCCCGCAGACTTGCCACAGACTCAACCCCGCGGACCACCGCTGTATAAAACTCATTTCTGATATCAGGGACCACGATCACGATAAAATGCGTCTCACCGGTTTTCATAGATGCCGCCAGATTATTTCTTACATATCCCAATACTTTTATCGCTTCAAATACCTTTTCCCGCGTCTCCGGACTTACCCGGTCCTTGTTGTTGATCACCCGTGATACCGTTGATACTGCAACCTGTGCATAATCAGCTACATCCTTAATCGTCGCACTCACTGTTAACCATCTTTCTCTGTCGTAACGTTTTTACAAATCATCTATTAGTATTATAACGGATTTCCCGCAAAAGTCAACATAAAAATACGGGTTTTGCCATTTTTTTTGTCAAAATTCACTGTACCCGCAAAAAACCGCGGGGATGATCTTTTTGAAAGCCCGGTTTCTCTTCCCCGGCAAATGCAGGATAATAAAGAAAACAGCCGGGCGAAAACTCGCCCGCGGGAGGAAATGCCGCGGGATATTATCTAAATCCGGAAAACGACAGCTTCCGGGAAGCGGTCCGTTTCAGAATACACCGGTTTCACCGAGTCTGAGGTGAAAGGACTGTGCCGCCGGTCTGACATGGATTTTGACGGACTCCGCTCGGACATCATCGCCATATGTCATGCTCATCCTACGGACATCCGAAGAGCTCCCGGAAGCCCCCGGGATTTTTAGTTGAAGCTCCCGTCCCAGGTGGGCATGTCGGAGAGATAACTCCCCTCCACGGCGGGCACGTAGTAGGCGCCATAGTCCTTTAAGCCGTGTTCTCTCTGTTCCTCGGGAAGCTCCACATAGAACCTGTAGTAGGGCATGTAGTACTTCTCATAGTCTCCGTTCCGATAGACCAGTTCCACCCTTCTGATATATTCCCCGCCCGGAACCTCGTAGGGGACGGAGGTGATATAGTTTCCTTTCAGCAAAAGCGCTCTCGCCTCTTCTGCGGAGATGATCGGATAGTTTCCCACCAGATCCGACAGGTCCGGCTGGGAGATCCATACGGAGGAGAGTCCTCCGTTCTCGCCGCAGTTAAACTCGATCCGGTTGAAATTATAATTGAGGATCTGGTCGACGCTGCTTCCCGCCGTGTCGAAAAACGCCAGATGCGTAAACATCCGCTCCCCGGCATAGGTATAGTCCCCATAGCCGATCTCGGCCCGGGGCTTTTCCATGTGGATCAGCTCCTCATAGGTCTCCTGCAGGTACTCCGCCAGGGCCGCAAGCTCCTCATAGGTGGACTCATAGGTGAAATGATACTGCTCCGGGAGAGCCCTCTCCGGCTCGAAACCAATACGGGTCCGCATCTGCATATCCACCTCGATCCGGATGCCGTCCGCCTCCGCCGTCACCGCCGTCGGTTTCAGATACGCGTCCACCTCCTCCCCCTCCAGCTTTTCCCGGATGATCTTCTCCGTCTCCTCGTCAGGCGCATTGTCCCCGATCGTGAGCTCCTCCCGTTCCAGCCCCAGACGGTCGGCCACTGCAAGCAGGCGCTCCCGCATGGCCCCAAAATCCGCGCCGGAAACCTCACAGTAATGGCCGTCATAGGTCAGGGCATTCTTATAGACCGGAAGGGCGGGCAGCTCCATGTCCTCCCTCCAGGGATTTTCACAGGTGAGCTCCGAAATGTCGTGGGCCATCATCCCTTCATATCCCATGCCCTCGTTCAAAAACTCTCCCACCGCAATCACGGTGAGCTCCTCCGGGGAGTCCGGCTGCAGGATCTCCTCTCCGCCCGGCGCGTCCCTCAGGATAAACCGCGTCCCGGCAAAGATCACGAGGGCCAGGCAGGCGGCAGCCGCCACGGCCGCGGGAATCCAGGACTTCCGTCTCCTCCGCCCCTCCTCCAGGACCGCGTCGGCGACCAGATCCTCGTCGATCTTCCCGATGGCGTCCAGAAGCCGTTCTTCCTCATTCTGTTTTCTTTCATCCCGTCCTCTTCCGTTCTCCGGATCCTTTTCCCTGTATTCTTTCATACAACAATACCCTCCTTTTCCAAATGTCCTTTCAGCTCCCTCCGCATGCGGAACAGCATGGACGTGAGCCGCCCCTCGCTCATGCCGTAGATGCGGGCAATCTCCTTCACCGGGGTCAGATACCAGTAGCGGCGGATAAATATGTTCCGCTTCTGCTCTGTCAGGCCGTAGAGAAACATCTCAATGGCATCCACCAGGGCCATTTCTTCCACCGCCTCCTCCACGCCTCCGCCTGCCGGAATGCAGTCCGCAAGCTCCGACAGGACAAGCATCGTCTGTCCGAGGCCCCGCTTCCTGGCGCTGTACCTCCTGAACCGGTTGATGGAAAGATTCCTCGTGATCTTTCCCAGGTAGGCCGACAGCCGCTCGGGCCGTTTCGGCGGCATGGAGCGCCAGGCGTGATACCAGGTGTCGTTCACGCACTCCTCCGCATCCTCCCTGTTGTGCAGGATGTTATAGGAAATAGCATGACAGAACCTGCCGTATTTTTCTGAAGTCGCTGCGATGGCAGCTTCTTTGCGCTCCCAGTAAAGCTCCATGATCTTCTGATCATTCATCTTCTGATCATTCATCTTTTGACCGCTCATTTCCATCCTCCTCCCCTCCGTAAAAATAAAGGCCTTCACTTATATACACAGCAAAATGCTCCTTTCCTTTCATAAATAATTATTTTTTTCCGGCCGCACAGGTGGATTTTTTTCAGTCCTGCGGGCGGATCCAAAAAGAGGATCAAATTTTATAGGATTTATTCCCAATTTTATCAGGGATATCCTCCAAAAATCAAGAAAAACGCCCAAAAATCGGAACAGGGATTGCCTTATCCCCAAAATCCTGTTAGAGTATAAAGGTATTTACTTTAAAAAGAAGGAGGTTTTTTTCTATGTTCGATACTGAAAAAACAAACCCCGCCGATTCTGCCTTTGAGGCCCGCCTGGACCAGCTGGTGGAATATTGTAAGAATTCCAATCGCATAGATCTGAATCTCTATACGGAATACGACGTGAAACGTGGACTCAGAGAGTCCAACGGCAAAGGCGTCCTGACCGGGCTCACGGAAATCTCCGACGTGATCGCCTTCGATTCCGTCGACGGGAAAAAGGTCCCTGTGGACGGGCGGCTCTATTACCAGGGCTACAACGTGAAGGATCTGCTCTTGGACGTCCGGGGCCGGAAATTCGCCTTCGAGGAGATCACCTATCTGCTCCTCTTCGGCAGCCTTCCCTCCCAGGCACAGCTGGACGAATTTCTGAACCTGATGGGCTATTACCGGAATCTGCCGGACACCTTCGTCCGGGACATCATCATGAAGGCCCCCAGCAGGGACATCATGAACTCCCTGCAAAAAAGCGTGCTCACCCTCTACACCTACGACAAAAATCCGGATGACATCTCCATCCCCAACGTGCTGAAGCAGTCCCTCCACCTGATCGCCCAGTTCCCGTTAATCTCGGTGTACGCCTACCAGGCCTACCGCCACTATCACCTGGACGAGAGCCTGGTAATCCGCAATCCCAAGGCGGACCTCTCCACGGCGGAGAACATCCTCCGGCTCCTCAGGCCGGACGGAAGATACACGGAGCTGGAAGCGAGGGTCCTGGACGTGGCCCTGGTCCTCCACGCGGAGCACGGCGGCGGAAACAATTCCTCCTTCACCACCCACGTGGTATCCTCCACCGGCACGGACACCTACTCGGCGGTGACCGCCTCCCTGGGCTCCTTAAAGGGCTTCAAGCACGGCGGCGCCAACCTGAAGGTTCAGAACATGTTCGCCGACCTTAAGGAGCATGTCTCCGACTGGAAGGACGAGAACGCCATCCGGGAATACCTGGAAAAGCTGATGCGCCGGGAGGCTTTTGATAAGAGCGGCCTGATCTACGGCATCGGCCATGCGGTCTACACCAAGTCCGACCCCCGCTGCGTCATCCTCAAGCGGTACGCAGAAGCCCTCTCTGAGGAAAAGGGCCGGGTCGATGAATTCAATCTCTATGACAGCGTGGAACGGTTGGCCTGCCGCCTCCTCTCCGAGCAGAAGAACCTCCACAAGGCCATCTGCGCCAACGTGGACTTCTACAGCGGCTTCGTCTACAACATGCTGGGCCTGCCCAACGAGATGTTTACGCCGATCTTCGCCATCTCCCGGATCTCCGGCTGGTGCGCACACCGGATCGAGGAGTTAGTCAACTCCAGCAAGATCATCCGCCCCGCCTACAAGTACGTGGGACGGCACAAAGAATACGTGAAGTTGAACGACCGGAACTGACGGTCCCCCCCAGACAATAACGCCCACGGTTTCCGTGGGCGTTTGTTTTATCATCCCTATTATAGTTTTCCACCCTGTCCTTCGGCTTCCGCCCTCCCTTGACTTTTTTCTTTCTCTCTGGTACAATATATCGCAGTGCGATGCATCGCAGTGATACAATCGAGCAGGGAAGGAGCATCCGCCCCTACTCGCCGCGGTGCTGTGTGCCAGTGGCACACGTTCAGCACCGACCGAAGCGGAGCGTAGAACGCCGCACGCCGCTCCTGCGGCATATTCCTCTGTGCGGGCTTGCGCATAAAAAGGAGGCGACCATGGACGCACACATCAAAAAGGTCTACGTTCCCATGACGGAAACCAGCTTTTACATCCTCCTGTGCCTGCAGACACCCGGCCACGGCTACGGGATCGTCCAGGAAGTGAAAAAGATGACGGCGGGCGAGCTGGTTTTGGCACCCGGGACCATGTACGGAAGCCTGTCCAAAATGGAAAAAGACGGTTTGATCCGCTTCCTCCTGGAAGAAGAGAAACGAAAACTGTACGTCATAACCCCATTGGGGAAAGAAGTGCTGGAGATCGAAAAGAAGAGGATCAAACGCCTCTACAGAAATCTGAAGGAGATGGGATAAATGAAATGGACCAAAACCGTTTTCAAATTTTATACGATCGTCCAATACCGGCAGGAGGAAGCGTACTTAAACGCCATGCACAGAGAGGCTGGAAACTGTCACACGTCACCTTTCCCGGCTTCTACCATTTCGACCATTGCGAGCCGGAAGAAATGTCCTACCGCCTGGACTACAACCCGGACGGCATCCGTGACAAGGCCGGGTACGTGCAGATATTTTCCGACTGCGGCTGGGATTACCTGCTCGACTTCACCGGCTACAGTTACTTTCGCAAAAAATGCGCCCCCGGGGAAGGGCGGGAAGAAATCTTCAGCGACGACTCCTCCAGGCTGGACATGATGCGGCGGGTGATGAGACACCGGGGCCGCACGCTCATCATCCTCTTCGCAGGCATAATCCTGCCCCGGTTCTTCACCCAGACTGTCGGTTTCAGCAGCGGGCTGCACGTCCAGGTCAAGACAGAACGCGGAGAGCCCCTGTTTTACGGAAACTGCGATTTCGCCCTAGAAATACCGGCGGACGGGCTCTACAAGATCATCTGCTCCGGCCGCAGGGCCAAAGGGACCGTCCGGCTGGTCATATAGTGATGAGATATGAGATGGTCCACATGGTAACAAAGAAAGAGACCGCCATCATCCCACGGTCTCTTTTTATCTCACCTGTAAAGTGTCCGAATAACATGTCGGCAATCCCATTCTATCGGATTTTCCCTTCTGCCCGCATGACTTTACACTGTTTTTTGTAACATGCAACCGCATATTTCAGGATGTTTTCTACCCCATTGTCTGAAAGTTCCTCTTCATATCCGGTGCACTCGATTTGTCTCAGTGCTTTCCGGCACGCGGCATCCAGATTGCCGTCGTGTGCATATTTCACTTCGATGATGATCCCCATGTCTCCCGTATCCGGCTCCACGAGGATATCCGCGCAGCCTTCGCCTATCTCCCGGTTGGAGAATACCCCCCCAGCGGTCTTTCACTCCCAGAATTCCGATCAAAATACCGCTTCTTTCATATCAGAGTCCAAAAATCCCCTGTAATCGGATTTGTCCTGTTCACTTAAAACATCGCTGTCCAAAAGATACTGCACCTTTGCCGCAGCTCTTTTCATGACCAAAACTCCCATTTGAAATGCCGTTTCATAGGACAGTGCGTCCCTCCCCTTCAGGGAAACGAAGACAACCGGATATTTCCCCATGTACTCCCTGCAGAGCGCCGTTTCCTTTGCGATCTCCAACCCGTCGAAAATACTTTTGTCGCCTTCCATGGAAAAGAAATGCTCCAACATGCTCATGTTCAATGATTTTCCAAATCTTCTCGGACGAGTGAACAGATTTACCACTCCCCAATTGTGAAGTAGTTCCGCAATAAAACCGGTTTTATCCACATAGTAGAAATTCTCTTTGATGATATCTTCAAAATTTTCGATTCCAATGGGAAGCTTCTTTTTCCGCATCTCCATTCCCCTTCCGCCATCCCCCGATCGCTTTATTGATACATCTTTGCCAGCTTCTCGAACGCCCCGAGGGACCGCTCGATCATCTCCGTCTTCACACAGTAGGCGATCCGCACGTGGCCGGGGCAGTCAAAATCATCCCCCGGCACCAGCAGCAGGTCCAGGCTCTTCGCCCGTTCGCAGAAAGCGTAAGCGTCCGGCTCCAGGGAGCGGGGGAAGAGATAGAAGGCCCCCTCCGGCTTCACGCAGGAATATCCCATCTCGGTCAGGGCATTGTAGAGCAAATCCCGGTTCCTCTGGTAGACTGCGATGTCCGAGGTCTGCCCGGCACACCCGGAGACCACCCGCTGGAACAGGGCCGGCGCGCAGACGTAGCCCAGCACCCGCCCGGCGCCGCAGACCGCCGCATAGGCCTCCCGCGCCCCCTCCATCTCGTCGGGGACCAGGATGTAGCCGATCCGCTCCCCGGGCATGGACAGGGACTTGCTGTAGGAATAACAGACAAAAGTGTTGTCATAATACTTGGTCAGGTAGGGGACCTGTACCCCGTCGAAGGCGATCTCCCGGTAGGGTTCGTCGGAGATCAGGTAGATGGGATGTCCGTATTCCCTGGACCTTTCCTTCAAAAGCCCGACCAGCCGGAGGATCGTTTCCTCCGAGTAGACCACGCCGGAGGGATTGTTGGGGGAATTGATCACGACCGCCTTGGTCTTCGGCGTCAAGATCTCCTCGAGGGCCGCAAAATTGATCTGGAAGCTTTCCGTGTCCGCCGGCACCGCCCGGAACTTAGCTCCGGTTCCCTCCGCAAAGACTTTGTACTCCGGAAAATAGGGGGCGAAGGCGACAAACTCGTCCCCCTCCTCGGCCAGCGCCTTGAAGCAGACGCAGAGGGAAGCCGCCGCTCCCACGGTCATATACAGGTTGTCCCCGGTGAAATGGGTCCCGTGGGCCCGGTTGACGGACTCGGCGATCCTGTTTCGGACCACGGCGTCCCCCTGGGCGCTGGTGTATCCGTGGAGGGCCGCCGCATCCTCCTCCCGCACCAGTCTCACGATCGTATCGCTGACGGTCTCCGGTGCGGGCACATTGGGATTCCCCAGGCTGAAATCAAAAATATTCTCCCTGCCCACCTGGGCCGCCCGCCTATTTCCAAACTCAAAAATCTCCCGGATCGTGGAACGCCTGCTCCCAAGCTCCACCATTTTCTCTGCAAACATCGCTGTCATATCCTCCTCTGTCATCCGATTCTCTGTCATTTCACTCTTTGTCACTGAACACTCTGTCATTTAATGCTCTCGAAAATCCGGAGCCCCAGGGCCCCGGATCTCCAAGCATGTTCCTTGTTATTTCTCTTCCAAAACCTTTTCCACCCCGGCAAGCTTCACGCACAGGCAGAACAGATGGATCGCCTTGTCAAGCTCGTCCAGCGTGGGGAAGGTGGGCGCAATACGGATGTTGCTGTCCTTCGGGTCCTTCCCGTAGGGCCAGGTGGCGCCGGCTCCCGTCATGGTCACGCCGGCCTCCTTCGCCAGGGCCACCGTCCGCTTCGCACAGCCGGGCAGGGTGTCGAGGGCCACGAAATAGCCGCCCTTGGGGCTCACCCAGGAAGCCAGCCCCGTGCCTCCAAGCTCCGTCTCCAGCGTGTTTAACACCATGTCAAACTTCGGTCTTAAGGCCTCCCCCAGCTTCTTCATGTGGGCCCGGATGCCGTCGGCGTCCTTAAAATACTTCACATGGCGCAGCTGGTTCAGCTTGTCGTGGCCGATGGTCTGGACCGTCATGTGCTTCTTGATCTCCGCAATGTTCGAGAGGCTGGAAGCCAGGATCGCGATGCCCGCACCGGGGAAGGTAATCTTCGAGGTGGAGAAGAAGGAAATGATCCGGTCCTCGTTGCCGCAGGCGGCCGCCGCCTGAAAGATATCCTTGAGCGGAACGTCCTCATAAATGTGATGGACCCCGTAGGCATTGTCCCAGAAGATCCGAAAATCCTTCGCCGCCGTCTTCATGGAAGCCAGCCGGTCCACCGTCTCGTCGGAGCAGCAGGCTCCCAGCGGGTTGGAATGGAGCGGCACGCACCACATGCCCTTGATGGTCTCATCCTCCGCCACCAGCTTTTCCACCACGTCCATGTCCGGGCCGTCCGCCCGCATGGGGACCGGGATCATCTCGATGCCCATATCCTGGGTCACTGCAAAATGCCGGTCATAGCCGGGGCTGGGGCAGAGCCACTTGATCCCCGGCACGTCCTTCCAGGGCTTCTCCCCCTGGGTCCCGAAGAGCATCAGCCTGGTCAGTGCGTCATACATCAGGTTCAGGCTGGAGCTTCCGCCCACGATGATCTTCTCCGCGGGAATGCCAAGAAGGTCGGAAAACAGTTTCTTCGCCTCCGGAATGCCGTCCAGCACCCCGTAGTTCCTCGCGTCAAGACCCGACTCCGTGTGGTAGTCGTCCAAAGCCGAGAACAGCCCGTTGGTCAGGTCCAGCTGGGCCGCCGCCGGCTTACCCCTGGACATGTCGAGCTTAAGGCCCTGGGCCTTGAACGCCTCGTACTGCTTCTGAACTTCTTCCCTGAGCCCGAGAAGTTCCTCCCTTGTCATCTCCGTTACCTGTTTCATATCTATACTCCTTTCCGGCTTCCGCCTGTGTCATAACATGGTCACATGCCCCTCGCCTTGTCGGCACAGGCCGTCATGGCCTCGATCACGGCGCTCCTCATGCCCCGCTCCTCCAGGACACGCACCGCCTGGATGGTGGTCCCGCCGGGAGAACATACCATGTCCTTGAGCTCGCCCGGGTGGAGCCCGGTCTCCTGCACCATCTTTGCCGCCCCCAAGACTGCCTGGGAGGCAAATTCATAGGCCTGCTTTCTGGGCATGCCGAGAGACACCGCTCCGTCGGCCATGGCCTCCAAAAACATGAAAACATAGGCCGGCGCGCTCCCGCTGACGGCGATCACCGCCTCGCTCATGGTCTCCGGCATCACCGAGGCCCGGCCGAAGCTTCCCAGCACCTCCATGACACGGGAGAGCTCCTCCTCTGTCACCAGTTCCCCCGGCGACACGGAAGTGATCCCCTCTCCCACCAGGGCCGGCGTGTTGGGATTGCAGCGGACAAATTTGAGTTTTCGGCCAAACTGCTCCTCAAACCACTTAAGGGTCTTTCCCGGCGCGATACTCATGACGATCTGATCTTCCCTCACGTCCTCCCGGATCTCAGCGATGACCTGGCTGTAAAACTGGGGCTTCACGGCCAGTACCAGGATCTCCGACTCCCTGGCCACCTGCCGGTTGTCCCCGGTCACCGAGATCCCCCAGGTCTCTTTCGCATAGTCCAGCGCCCCCCTGCTCCTGTTGGAGGCAAGGATCTCCTCCGGCGCCATCAGCTTCTCCCCCACGATACCGCCGAACATGGCTTTCGCCATGTTCCCGCAGCCGATAAAACCAATCTTCTTCATCACAAATCCTCTCCTTCCCGTCTTATATATCCTGTCATACATCCAGCGTAAGCTGTACTTCCTCCTCTGCCTCTGCTTTAAATTCCTCGATCTGCTCCGGCGACGCGTCCGGAAGCTCTTCCAGAGAAGAAACTCCAAAGCTGCGCAGAAATTCCTCCGTGGTCCCGAAAAGAAGCGGCCTGCCCGGCACGTTCAGGCGGCCCACCTCCTCCACCAGTCCGTACTCGATCAGCTTGTTGACCGCATGGTCCGACTTGACTCCCCGGATCTTCTCGATCTCCGGCTTGGTCACCGGTTGTTTGTAGGCGATAATGGACAGCGTCTCTAAAAGCACCTCCGTCAGCATGTATTTCCTCGGCTGGGCCGCCACACGGATCAGATTCTCATAGTACTCCGGCCTGGTGCACATCTGAAACGCGTGCTCCAGCTCAATGATCCGCATCCCCCTGCCCTGGGCGTCGTAATCGTCCGCCAGGCTCCGCACCAGCTTCCCCGTGGTCTCCTCGTCCTGCCCGACGGCCTCCGCCAGGGATTTTAATTCCACGGAGCCGCCCATGGCAAACAGCACCGCCTCCAAAATCGTTTTCGCTTCTCTGATCTCCATATGTTCCCGCTTTCTCTCTGCGCCTGTCCTTTCCCTCGGCCCCCTCTCCCTGATGCCGGGGCCTTGCTTATGCGTCAATGCTCAGGGCGATTTCCTCCGCCATCTGCTCCGTATTGGTCATAAGCTCCTCCGACGCCTCCAGGATCAGATCCTCCCCGGCATCCGTGAGAGTCACGCTTCCCATCTTCATGAGCTCCAGCACCGCCAAAAAGGTGACCACCAGTTCCACCCGCCCGGTCTGAGCCGCGAGGAGCCCGCGAAAGCTCATGCGCCCCTCCTTCGCCGCCAGATGGACGATCTGCATGATCTTGTCCGGCACCCGGAAGGGCTCCCGCTCGATCTTCCCGAATTTGGAACGGACCGGGTCAATCTTGTCCTCCTGCCGCCGCAGCACCGCCTGAAAAATGTCGTTGAGCTTCACCAGCGTCAGCCCGGAAAGCAGTTCACCCAGATCCACCGGGGGGCGGTATCCGGCTACCTCCTCCGGTATGGTCTCCGGCTTAAAAAACGATTTCTGAGCGTCCACCTGGCGGTCCCTAAGCTCCCTGGCCATGCACTTGTACATTTTATATTCCAGCAGCCGCTCCACCAGCTCCTGCCTGGGATCCTCCTCCTCGCCGTCCTCCCCCGGCTCCGCCGGCAGGAGCATCCGGGACTTGATATCCAGAAGGGTCGCCGCCATGACCAGAAAGTCGCTGACCACGTCCAGGTCCTCCTTGTCCATGGCCTGCACGTACTCCATATACTGATTGGTGATCTGGGCAATGGGGATGTCGTAGATATTTACTTTATTTTTATCGATCAGGTGGAGGAGCAGGTCAAGGGGCCCCTCGAACACCGGAAGCTTCACCGAAAGCACAGACTGCATCTTCAAAATCCTCGTTTTCTATGAGTTTCCGCGCCTGAGCCTCACTACCAGGAGCTCCGACATATTTCCCAGACGGAAATTGACGGAGTGGGTCCCCAGGCCGCCGCTGACGATCATGGTCTTCTCACCCAGGTCGAACCTTCCCCGGCTCCATCTGGGGAACAATTCATAATTGGGCGCCATGACACCGCCCAGAAAAGGAAGTCTTATGGTCCCTCCGTGATAGTGGCCGCTCAAGGTAAGATCGGCTCCCCAGGCCGCGTACTCTTCAAAATAGGCCGGGCAATGGGCCAGCAGGATATGATACTCATCCCGCCTTGCCACCCCCAGGCTCCGTTCCAGACAGCCGGGCTCCATGGGTACTTTTTTAAATTTCTGATAATACATTTTATCCAGATTCAGTCCGGTGATGGTCAGGGCATCCTTCCCCTCCCGGATCGTCAGGGAAAGATCGTCGAGGACCGTCACTCCGGCCCGCATCATCTCCTGATACCAGTCCCGGAAGGACTCGCCGTAGGCATCGTCCTGTCCCATCCGGGCTTCATGGTTTCCAAGCCCATAGTAGACCGGATACCGGAAGGCCAGACGTCTGAGCAGGCGGACACATTCCTGATACCGGCAGACGCCCTTCCTGGCCATCACCATGTCCCCGGCCACCATGACGGCGTCCGGATGGATCCGGCGGATCGCGGCCATCATCCGGTTGTTCCGCCTCCCGGCCCCGTTGTCGTGAAGGTCGGCCATGACCACCATGGTATAGCCGTCAAAAGCCTCCCCCACCGCCGCAGATACCACTTCATATTCTCTGACCGCCACATGATTCCTCTCATACCAGGAAAGGACCAGAACCGTGACAGCCAAAGCTGCCAGGACGATTCCCGCAATCCATAAACCCATATCGCTTTCTCCGTGCTCTGCCGCATTTGCTCTATATAAGGAAATGTCATAAATGTCTTCTTTATGATATTTCTTTTGTCGTCTGCTATAGTATAGCATGTCTTTCATTTGCAGTCAAACTCACAGAAGAAACTGACCCCGTCCTCCTCGTTTTTCACCCCGTAGGCACAGCCGTGGGATTCCATGACCGCCCGCACGATGGACAGGCCGATGCCGCTCCCCCCATATTCCCTGGTCCTGGCCTTGTCCACCTTGTAAAACTTCTCCCAGATCCGTCCGATGTCCGCCTCCGGGATGGGAGCGCCGGTGTTCCTCACCTGGATATATGCCTTGTCCTCCCGTTTCTCCACAAGGATAAGGATCTTATTTTCACCGTCCAGATGGTTCAGGGCATTCCCCACGTAATTGCGGATGACCTCTTCAGCCATGTATTCGTCGGCCCAGATGTAGAGGCTCTCCGGACTCTTGAGGACCAGCTTCGCCTCCTTCTGCCCGATCATCAGCCGGTAGGAATTCAGCACCCCCTCGATGACAGGGATCAGGTCAAAATGTTCCATGGTAAGCTGCTCCCTCCCGGCCTCGATCTGGTTTAAGGTCAGGAGTTTTTTTACCATCAGGTTCATCTTGGAGGCCTCGTCGATGATCACGTCGCAGTACCATTCCATGGTCTCCGGGTCGTCGTTTATCCCCTCCTTCAGCCCCTCCGCATAGCCCTGCACCAGGGCGATGGGAGTCTTGAGCTCGTGGGAGACGTTGGCCAGGAATTCCCTGCGCATCTCGTCGATCTTCGTCTTCTGCTCGATGTCCCGCTTAAGCTCCAGATTGGCGGTCTTGAGCTCCAGGATGGTCCGCTCCAGCTGGGCCGACATGTAATTCATGCTCTGCCCCAGCATGGCGATCTCCCGGTTGTCGTTCCCCTCGTAGCGGGCCGTGAAATCCAGATTCGCCATCCGCTCTGCCAGGGAGGACAGGTGGAGGATGGGATCCGTCATGTTCTTGGTCAGCCGCCAGACGGCCAGGACTCCCACCGCCGCCACGAAAAGGGCCACGTAAATGTGAAACTGGTTGACCATCCGCACCGTCTCCTGGATGCTCTGCAGAGGAACACGCATGAGGGAAAAACTTCCCACCGCAAAAAACGAGAACAATTCCATGTAGCTGGCCCCGGAGGTCCTGTCATAGACCTTGTTGATCTCGTAATTCTCCGTCTCCTCGATCAGCCCCATGGTCTGATTCTTCCCCAGGATATAGTCGATCAGGTTGTTGCTTCCCTTCAAAACGTCTCCGGCCGTGGAGGAATAGATCACATTCTGACTGGAATCCCACAGAAAGATCTCGATATTGTAGTTTTCCTTGATCCTCCGCAGGTAGAGCTTGGTCTCGTCCGTCACAGTGCCGTCCCTAAGAAGCCGCTCCTCCAGCTCGTCGTTGGCCTGAACGAGCGTCCTGCGCTTCTCCCGCATGTAATAGGGCTCCAGGCACAGGTTGATGGCGATCCAGCTGGCCCCGATGACCACGGCCACCACCCCCGCCAGGATCATGGTGTATTTGAATCGGATGGTATGCTTCATCTACTTTTCCACCTCGAACTTGTATCCCATCCCCCAGATGGTCTTGATGTATTCCCCCTGCTTCCCCAGCTTGCTCCGAAGCTTTTTCACGTGGGTGTCGATGGTCCTCGCATCCCCGAAATAGTCGTAATTCCACACATGGTTCAGGATGTTCTCCCTGGAGAGGGCCAGTCCCTGGTTCTCCACAAAGTAAGTCAGAAGCTCAAATTCCTTGAAGCTCAGCTCCACCTGCTCCCCGTCCACACTGACCTGGTGGGCCGCCTTATCGAGGACGATCCCCCCCGCCTCGATGCTGTCCGTCTTCACCGCCATGCTCCGCCTCAGGATCGCCTCCACCCTGGCCACCAGGATCTTGGGGCTGAAAGGCTTGGAAATGTATTCGTCCACCCCCAGCTCAAAGCCGAGAAGCTCGTCCCGCTCCTCTCCCCTGGCCGTCAGCATGATGATGGGCACCTGGGAATACCTGCGGATGGTACGGACCGCCTCGTAACCGTCCATTCTCGGCATCATCACGTCCATGATGATCAGGCTGATCTCTTTGTCCGCAAAAAACTGATCCACAGCCTCCTCCCCGTCCCCCGCCTCCAGGACGGCAAACTCCTTTTTGGAAAGGAAATCCCTCACCAGCTTCCTCATCCTGACCTCGTCGTCCACCACAAGAATCTTCAGTTTTTCCATTCCGTTCCCGCCTTCCCCCGCACTCCGCGGCTTTTCCTTTTCCTGCCTGTCATTTTATCAGAAGGATGCCCACATTTCCATACTTTCCGCCGCAAATTCACGGAAGTTTCACAGGCGGAAAGCCATTCCGGCATTTCTTGCTAAGGAAACGCTGATCCGATTACCGTTTCCCTAAAATCTCCGTCTGCGCGGCTGGAATATCGGATTCTGCCTTCGTCGGGGAACAGCCATTTAAAGCAGACGATAGGCGGATTTTATTTCCAGAATCTTCCGGAACCTCTTGTTTTTCTAACCCGCACTTGCTATAATTTTCTTGCACAAACCATTTATGGGGGAACCAAATTATGAAGCACGAAAAAGAACAACAGAAAGCACAGGGCCAGACCGTCCGGTTCGGCCACGGCGTCACGGGAAAGCTGGTGGGAACCATCGCCGGCAGCGCCGTTATCGCGATCGCGGTACTGCTGATCGTCGTTTACATCCAGATGTCCCACACCCTCTTGGAGAAAAGCGAAAACCTGCTCTCCACCACCACGGAGCGGACTCTCCAGGAAACCGGGGCCTGGATGAACAAGACCCTGACCATGCTGGAAATGCAGCGGGATACCATTCAGTACGAGGACATGGATGTTCCCGCCATGGAAACATACATAAAGCACACGGTGAACCAGAACGACGCCTACCCGGCGGGGCTTTACGTGGCCCTCACCGATGGCTCCCTGTACCACGCTTCCTTCGTGCCGGGGCCGGATTTCGACGCGCTCTCCAAGTCCTGGTATCAGGACGGGATCCAGTCCGAGAGCTTCATCCTGGGAGACGTCTACTTTGACGAGGACAGCCAGTCCTACGTGGTGGGCGCTTCCGGCGTCCTAAAAGACAGGGACGGGACAGTGCGCGGCGTCGCTGCCGCCGACGTCTACCTGGACTCCATCTCCCGGATCGTCGGCGAAGCCAAGATCGAGGATACCGGCGGGATCTTCCTGGTGGACACCAGGACGGACACCATCATCGGGCACCGGGATCCGCAGATCACCGGGCAGAAGCTCGGCGAGGTGGCCGGCGGCATGTACGCCTACGCCGACAAACAGATCCAGGCCGGAAATACGGGACTCTCCGTCTATGACAATACCTACATCCAGGTGGCGAAGGTCCCGGACAGCGACTGGACGGCGGTGGCCTACGTCTCCCGGTCGGAAGTCCTCAGGAAGCTCTATTATCTGACCGCTGTCATGGTCGTGGTGGCCGTTCTCGCCATTGTCCTTCTGATCGTCCTGGTCGTCATCCAGGTCCGGCGCATCATCGGCAGGCCGGTGAAGGAATTGTCCTATGTGGCCACCCAGATCGCGGAAGGCGCCCTGGATCAGACCATCCATTATCAGTCGAAGGATGAGCTGGGCATCCTTGCCGGCGACTTTAACAAGGTCACCATAAGACTCCGGGAATACGTCAAATACATCAACGACATTTCCGACAAGCTCCGGGAGATCGCCGCGGGAAATCTGGCCTTCACCCTGGAGAACGAATACAGCGGCGAATTCTCCAAGATCAGGACCTCTCTGGAGGAGATCGCCTTCGAGCTCGGCAATACCATCGGCCAGATCCGCACCGCTTCCAACCAGGTAGCCGCCGGTGCGGAGCAGGTCTCAAACGGAGCGCTCACCCTCTCCCAGGGATCCACCGAGCAGGCTTCCTCCGTGGATACTCTGGCCGCACACATCGATTCCGTCTCCGACAGCGTCCATAAGATCGCCCAGGGTGCCCAGGAGGCAGACCGGATCTCCAAGGAAGTCAAAAGCGGACTTCTGGAAAGCAACGCCAAGATGCGGAACCTGACGGAGGTGATCCAGAAGATCAACGAAAAGTCCTCCGAGATCCACCAGATCGTTAAGACCATTGAAGATATCGCCTTCCAGACTAATATCCTGGCCTTAAACGCCGCCGTGGAAGCGGCCAGGGCGGGCGTCGCCGGCAAGGGCTTTGCCGTGGTGGCCGACGAGGTGCGGAACCTGGCCGGGAAGTCCTCCGACGCGGCCAAGGAGACCACCGAGCTTCTGAACCAGACCGTGGACTCCATGACGGAGGGGGTTGCGGCCGCCCGGGAGACCGCCGATTCCATGATGGCCGTGGTGGAGCAGACCGACAAGATGAGCAGCCTGATCAGCGGCATTGCGGAGTATACCAGCCAGCAGGCTGCAAATGCGGAGGAGATCAGCCAGGGGATCGGCCAGATCTCCACGGTGGTCCAGAGCAACGTGGCCACCTCCGAGGCCAGCGCCGCCGCCAGCGAGGAGCTCTCCGGCCAGGCTTCCACCCTGAAGGATCTGGTGGCCCGGTTCCAGATCAACGACCGGTAAGTTTCATACATAAAAACGAACAGAAAAACGGATATATGAACATCCCCGTGGAAGCCGTCTCGCCTCCACGGGGATCTGTGTTTTTGCCGTTCCCAATATCTGCTGCCGGAAGTGCGTCAGGCCCAGGTGTTTAAATACTGTCCTGTGACCCCGTCCGAGGGAGGCAGGCTTTCCTGTCCCTCCTCCCCATCCTTTTTCTCCTCTTCCTTTTTGGCCTTCTGTTTTAACTCCTCCAGCTGCTTCTCTACCTTTCGGATCTCCTCCTCCAGCTCCTTCACCTTCTCGGCGTCATGGCTGTTCTCCGCCTTTTTCTTTTCCTCCTCAAGAGTCAGAAGCTTCTTTTCCAATTCCTTAATCTTCGCCTCGCTTCCGCCGCCGGATGCGGGGGCCGCTCCGGCCCCCAGACCTGCTGCCGGAGAAAGGCCGCCGCTGATCGGATTTACACTCATAAAAAACTCTCCTTTCGACGTTTACTTGATACAGATGACTGCGAAATCCGCAGACCTGGATAAAAATTCCGGCGATATTTCCGGGAAAAGCCCTCTGCGCCATGGAAAGGAGACCATGGAAAACAGGAGAGTCCATACCCGACTGTTTTCTGCGCTTATGGGCTCATTGGAATGTTTGGCGCTGCAGGCTCTGGACGGACATATCGTCAGAATCTGCTCTGCGATCTCGAGTTTCGCAATTATCTGTCTACTTGATACACTTTATCTGTCGCCCTGTTTTCCTTCCCCATGAGCCTTTTGACGTGAAGGGCCCTCTTCCTGTTGCGAACGGCCCGCATTTTTACCGGAGCAAAAACAGCAGCTTTAATTTATAGACCCCCTCCGAAACCGTCTTTTCCAAGGTCCCCGATGCGGATTCCAGCACAGCCCGGATGTTGGAAAGGCCGATCCCCTCCGGCGGCGGCGCCTTTAAATTTTCATCGCAGCTGTTTTCCATCAGGAGCAGGTAGAGATTTCCTTTCCGCTTCCCCGACAGCCGCAGATATCTCCTTTCCGGCGGGGCCGCCTCGCAGGCCCGGATCGCATTGTCAAAGGCATTGGAAATGAGGATGCACCAGTCGATCTCCTTGAGGCCCCCCTCCTGTGGGACAACCAGATCACAGGAAACCCGGATCCCCTTCTGCCCGGCGACGCTGCATTTGCTCCCAAGCAGCACGTCCACCGCCGCATTTCCCGTCCGGATACCGCAGGAAAGCCCCTCTGCTGCCTCCCCCAGCTGGTCCAGGTACCTGCAGGCCCTCTCCTCCTGCCCCGTCCGCAAAAGTTCCCTGAGCACCGACAGATGGTTCTTAAGGTCGTGGCGGAAGGCCATCGTCCGTTTTTCCCGCAGGACCGCCTCCTCCATATACCGTCTCTGCTCCGCCTCCTGGCTGGAAAGATAAAGCAGGCGCTTCTCGGCATGCTGCACTCGGACAAATCTCTGGTAGATCAGAAGGACTGCCGGCAGGCAGGCGCCGGCCAAAAGCTGCAGGGCCAGGTTATCCCCATGGCTGACCTTGATCTCCGTGGACACTGTCCAGGCGGCCGTATCCACCAGAATAGCGCCGCTGTAGAATGCTTCCTGCAGGACCCGTTCCACAAACGCGATGAAAAAGAGCGGCACGATAAGGGCCAAAAGCTGTTCCCGCAAAATCCCCTCCTCGTTCCGATAAAAGTGCCGGAGGATCAGCGTCAGGAAGCCGATGACCAGCAGGACCTTCCCCAATTCCCGCAGAGTGTCGGCAAAGAGGGCAAGATTCTCCCACCGGATCACCAGAGGAAGGAAAACCTGATAATCCATCCAGCAGACAATTCCGTCGATGACCCCGAACACAGACCGCAGAAGGAGCGCCGTCATCCAGGATTCCCGCCGGTCTCTTTTTAAAACTGCCATTCCGCAGACCGCCAGGAGCGCCGTCTCCAGGATGAGGGCCGCGCCCCCGAAAAGCCCGATCCAGTCCTCAAAGATCCTAAGTCCCGCAGCCAATACCGCATACCCCAGTCCCTGCCGCGGCCGGTGCGGCAGACCGCAGAAGCGACAGAAAAAATAAAACAGGATATAAGGAAGAAAAAGCAGGTAAAGCAGGCTCGGCAGGGCGATGCTCCACCGGAAATAATAACTGATATCGGAAACGTCAAAATATCCCCGATCCATCTCTATTCCTCCCCCTCCATCCAGGCAAGCATCCGCTCCAGAAAAGCCTGCCGGTAATTTTTCGACACGGGGATCCGCTCCCCGTTTTCCATCCGGATCTCTCCTCCGGTATACTCCCGCAAAAAATGCGGGTTTACCAGATAGCTGCGATGGCACCGGACCAGCCGGGGAAAGGCCTGGGCTTCCGCCTCCTTCATTCTTCCATAGTAATCGATCACGCCCTGTTTCGTGTGGACGAAGATCTTCCGGTTGATGACTTCGCAGTAATAGATCTCTCCGAAGGGGATCGTCCGGCACCAGTTTGCCGTGCGGATGCAAAAGCTCTCCTCCCGGTCTCTGCGGAGCCTTTGCAGAACCCGCTTTAAGGTCCGCTCCAGGCGCTCCCTGTCCACAGGCTTTTCCAGATAATCCGCCGCCTCCACCTCAAAGGCGTCCGGCATATATTCCGAAAAAGCCGTCACAAAGATCAGTTCCCCGGAAAAGCCCTGCTCCCTGAGCCCTCCCGCCGCCCTCATCCCGTCGATCCCCGGCATCCGGATATCCAAAAATAAAAGATCGCAGTCCAGGGGCCCCCACAGGAGACCGGCAGCGGAGGGATGGCAGACGATCTGATAGTTTTCTTTCCATTTTTCCAATATAGAAGAGACGGTCATCTTCAGTTTCTCACACATGACCGTCTCGTCGTCGCAGATCGCTATTCTTATCATGGCAGAGTCCTCCGTATCCTTCTATTTTACAAAAAATCCCCTCCTTTTCAATGGAAAAAAGCGGAAATGATGTAAAAGGCCGGAAAACTGCCGTAAACGGATTCCGGAAGCGCTCACCTGCCGCCCCTGAACCCCCGTTTCCTTATGATATGCTCCCGGATATAGCGGAAGGTTTCTTCCTCGCCGTCCCTCGCCAGCATCTTAAGCAGGATCTCAAGCTGTCTCCTGGTCTTCGGATGGATGACCATGACATCCCTCGTCCGGTTGTAATACTGTAAGGGGCTGGCATCCGTATATTTCTCCTTCTGATAGGTCTTGGAAGCGGCGATCCGGTCCATGAACATCTCCAGGACGTATTTCACTGGCATCCGCATCCCTGCCACCTCGAAGCCCCGGTCCATATCCACATCGATCCAGTACTCGAAATGATGCTTATTGCGGCCTTTGTGGTGGAGCCATGCGGAAGAATATCCCCGCTCCTCCCGCTCCGCCGCATTGGGACTTCGGTTCCCCTGATAATATTTGCAGCCCACCAAAAACTCCTTCGGGTTGTATTTGGACAGGTCATGGAGAAGCCCCTGCCTGTACATCCCCACCCGGAAGCAGTTCCTCATGACTTCCCCTTTGTGATGATCAATCGTCTTCAAATGCTCCCAGGCTTTCATCCCACTTTCCCTCCGTGCGTTTCTTTTCCCCCATGGAACTCCTTCCCCCTGCGTTCTTCCTTTTCCTCCGGCCCCTCCCCGTTTCCGAGGAGCCGGATCCCTCTGGGCCCCACAGGAGTGGAAAATACGATCTGCGTGCTGGTCCTCCCGTAATCCTGGAGTCTGCCGATGAACTGATCCAGCTCCACGGTGCTCTGGAAGGCCACCTTGATCAGCATGGAAAACTGGCCGGTCACGCAGTTGCATTCCAGCACGTTGGGACAGGATTCGATAAAGGGATAAAACTGGTTCTTCTGTTTCGGCTGTACCTCCAGATTGATAAAGGCCATGATATGGTAACCAAGACGCTCCACGTTCACCTGGGCGCTGTAGCCTTTGATGATCCCCGCCTTCTCCAGCCGCTCGATCCTGGCCGACACCGCCGGCGAGGAAAGATACGCTTTCTCCGCAATGACCTTCAAGGGCGTCCTGGCATTTTTCTGCAGGATGCTGACGATCTGTCTGTCGATGTGATCCATCATTTTTCTTGATACCCCCTGTTTGATTCCCCCTTATTATACGTCCCCCGCTTATTTTTTTCAAGTATTTCTCTCCATACGCTTAACAAAATTAAACCGAAGGATTTTTTCCAGAATCAGGAAACAAGGGCAAGCCCCCCTACATATCTTATAATGTAAACAATCTTTGGAGGATTACCCCATGAGTGATTTGGCTGCAACAAACTGTGGATGTTCGACTGGCTGCGGAAACGGCTTCGGCGGAAACAACATCTTATTCCTGTTACTGATCCTCTGCGTCTGCGGAAACGGCTTCGGCGGCGGTGACGGATGCGGATGCGGCCTGGGCAGCTTCGGGAACGGCGACGGATGCGGATGTCTGATCTGGATCCTGCTCCTCTCCTGCCTCTGCGGCAGCTGCTAAGGAAACGCTGATCGGATCACCGTTTCCCTAAGAAGCCTGTCGCCCTGTGCGATCCGGCGTAATGTAAGGAAAAGGCAGGCCGCCGCGCTCCATGCGCGGCGGTCTGCCTTTTTCTGCCGAATCCGTCTCAGGAAGGAAAGTACTGGCCGTAGATGGTATAAAAATCCGTTTTCGACGCCTCCCCGCCGTCCCGGTAACCAATGTCTTCCCAGGCGCTCTCATTGCAGACAGCAGTCACCTGCTCCACAAAGGTGTCATAATACTCATAAAACCGGTCCGCCTTATGTTTCTTTGCCAGCGCCTCCTTATTCTCAGCCGTCTTCACCGCATCGTAATTGTTGACGCAGCGGATCAGATAAAAACCATCCGCCGTCTCCACCACCGGGCTCACCTCTTCCACGCTAAGGGCAAAAGCCGCATCCTCAAAGGCCTGGTCCGCCTTCCCTCTCACAAGCTCCTGTTCAAAAACCTCGGATTCACTGTTTTCCTTTGCAAGGGCCGCAAAATCCTCCCCCGCCTGCACCTTTCCCAAAAGCTCCTGAGCCTTTAAGCGCTTCTGCTCCTTCTCCTCCCCGGAGAGTCCCGCCGTGCCCAGACAGATCTGCTGCACGGTGATCACCCTCGCCTCATCCTCGCTGATCTCCGCGGAGACATCGGCCGTCAGCTTTTCCATCAGGAGGCTTGCGGTATAATATTCCCGGAACACGGTCTCCGCCGTCTTTTTATCGATCCCGGTCTCCTTTTTTATCGGATCCGGCAGGCCCTCCAGGTAAACGGCCGCCGCCTGGGAGATCCGCCTGCTGTCCTCGTCGCCGATCTCCACCTCGTACTGTTCGGCCATGGACACCATGCACTTCATCTTTACCAGAAAATCCAGCAGCTTCCCCTTCATATACGTTTCAAAGGTCTCATCTCCCACCTTCATATCCCAGATCCCGGCTCCGCAGCCGGCCTCATACCGGTTCTTCTGGCTCAGGACAAAGACCATGGCTTCCGGCCTGGTACAGACTGCCCCGTCCAGCCGGAACAGCTCCCCGTCCTCAAACTTTATCTCAGAAAGTGCCTTTTCCTTTTTTCCGCAGCCTGCAAGGAACACAGCCAGGCACGTCAGTGCCGCCAGGAGCAGCCATGCCGATCTCCTTCTTCCGGTCTTTCTCATCGCGATCCCCTTCCTCCTGTTTTCCGGATCCGGTCCGGGCTTTTCATGATCATAACAAAAAATCAGTATCTGCGCTACCATTTCTCTTCCAAAAGCGAGCGGAACACCTTCAGGGCCCCTCCGTCCTCGCAAGACTCCGTCACATACCGCGCCGCCCTCTTTGCCTCCGGGATAGCATTGCCCACCGCATAGCTGTGACGGGCCGCCTTTAACATTTCCACATCATTCTGCTGGTCGCCCAGGGCCAGCGTCTCTTCCCCGGTCACGCCGAAAAACTTCTGGAACCAGCGCAGGGCCGTTCCCTTATTGACGCCCAGCTTATAGATATCCAGCCACATGGCCCCCGCCGTGCTGAGGGACACCACGCCCTTCCACTTTTCACAGAAGGAGAGGAAGGTTTCCCCGGACCGGTGCTTTTTGTCGTAGACGCTCAGCTTCACAAATTCATCCGGCATGAGGCTCATATCCTCCACCTGGACGATATCCTCCTGATAGCCTTCCCGCAGCCAGCGGATCACCTCCTCCTCGTCGGAATCGGCATACATGATGCCCGCCCCGGTGAGAAAGGGGACCGTGCCCTTCACCGAGCGCACATCCGCCAGGATCTCATTCAGAAGCTTCCGCTCCAGGCTCTCCGCAAAAAGCAGCTCCTGATAACGTCCCATCAGCGCCCCGTTGCAGGTGGCATAGCAGATCCGCTCCTTCAGAGGGTCGAACAGGCGCTGCGTACTGATCTGGGAACGGCCGCTGGCCGCCACAAAATGGACTCCCCGGTCCATCAGGGCCCCGATGGTGTCCACGAGCTCCGCCGGAAGGGTCCGGGAACCGTCCTTTACCAGTGTTCCGTCAATGTCCGTCACGATCAGCCTGATCATTGCAGTTCCTCCCTATACTCCTTCAGATACCCGTACAGCCTTGCCAGGGGAAGCCCCACCACATTCTGGTAATCCCCCTCGATCCTCTGCACGTATACGGCAAACCGTCCCTGGATGCCGTAGGCCCCGGCCTTGTCCATGGGTTCTCCCGTCTCTATGTACTCCCGGATCTCCCTGTCGCTCATGGACCCGACATGGACCGTCGTCCTCTCTGCAAAGGTACAAATCTTTCCTGTCCCCTTTCTCCAGACCGTCACTCCCGTGTAGACCTGATGAGCCCTGCCCTGGAGCCTCCTCAGCATGGAACGGGCATCCGCCTCATCCTTTGGCTTTCCAAGCACGGCGCCAAAGAGCGATACCACCGTGTCCGCCCCGATCACGATATCTCCGTCCTCTGCCCCCTTAAGGGCCTCCGCCGCCTTTCCCGCGGAAAGCTCCTTCACAATCTCCTCCGGATCCGTCCCATGGGCCTGTTCCTCGCCGCTCCCGGCCCGCACCTCGAATGGCAGCCCCGAGAGCGCCAGGATCTCCCTCCTTCTCGGAGAGGCCGAAGCCAATATCAATTTCGCCATCTTTCCGTCCTTTCTCCATCCATAAAGGAGTTTCATCTCAGCGTCGTCAGATATTCCTCAAAGCATACCCCGTCGGGCTGGGGAATATGGAGTTCCTCCGAGCGGAGGATGCATTTTTTGACAAAATCCCCCGCCTTTTTCACTGACCGGGCAAAGGGGACCTGATTGACCGCATCGGCGGCAATGATCGAGGAAAACACGTCCCCGGTCCCGGCCCGCTCGCTGCCCACCCGGTGGCTTCTGAGGATCCTGGGCTCCTCCCCCGCCTCATAGACCAGGTTTGCCACAAAATCCCCCTGGCGAATCCCGGTGATCACGATCTTTTCCGGCCCCGTCTCCCGGATGGCCTCGGCCATGGCGGTCAGTTCCCTCATGGTCCAGTGCCCGTCCGAATAGGGGGTGTCTGTCAGGATGCAGGCTTCCGTCAGATTGGGAGTCAAGATATCGGCGCATTCCGCCAGCCGCTTCATCTCCCGGCACATTTCCTCCGTATAGGTGGCGTAGGTCTTCCCGTGATCTCCCATGACCGGATCTACGATGACCCGGGTCCGTTCCGTCTTAAAATCCCGGATAAAGGCCCGGACAATGTCGATCTGCTCCACGGAGCCCAGGAATCCCGAGTAGATCCCCTCAAATTCCAGATCCAGTTTTTTCCACTTGTCGATATATTCCGGCATCTTCGCCGTGTAATCGTCAAAAAAATAATCCGGATATCCGGTATGGTTGGAAAAGATCGACGTGGGTACCAGGCAGCACTGGATCCGCATGGCCGATATGACGGGCATGGCCACCGTGATGGAACAACGGCCAAAGCCGGAAATATCGTTGATCACGGCGATCTTTTTCTGATTGTTGTGTGTCATGGCTGTCTCCTGTTTTCTCTCTGAACCGTTTTTCGCTCAGTCCCTTGATTCGATATAGATCAGGATCCCCTCCCGAAACGAGATCCTTCCCCGCTCCAAAACCAGCTCGTTGCTGATACCCAGGCTTTCCCCCTGGACCAGCACGGCTTCCTCCAGAGGATACTTGAACCCGGTGAGGGTGACGCCCGTCACCTGTTCCGTGAAGGGGATCAGGGAAATATAACGGCCCCAGATCCTAGACCGCTCCAGATCCGCCGGGCCGTCCAGGAGCGAGATCCGGTTGCAGGCATCCACGATGCTGCAGGGGATCCCTTTTCTCAGGGCGTGCAGAAGGATCTGCACATTGGCCAGCGCGTGGTCAAACCGCCTTCCCAGGCCGCCGAGGATCACGATCTCACTCACGTCCGGCAGGGAAAGGCTGTGGATCAGGGCCAGTTCCGTATCCGTATAGTCCTTTTCCGGCTTGTGGGTCTCAAAGGGAATGCCCATCTTCCGGTAGCGGTCGAGGACCGGCCGGGATACCGTGTCAAGATCCCCGACAACGCAGTCCGGCGTGAGACCGAGACGCTCCGCCCGCTCCAGGCCTCCGTCCACGGCGACCACGTGGTCGGCGCCGTAGTCCCTCAAAAATCCGGCGGCAGACGCATACTCCACGTCACCGCCGGCCACGATCACGATCTTCATGACTTTTCGATCTCTGCGAAAACATCCATAAATGCCTTTGTGTTCGCCGTCACATCGCCGGAAAATACCGCCGAACCGCCCACCAGCACATTGATGCCCGCCTCGATCACTTCCCTTGCGTTGGAGGCCTTGATGCCGCCGTCCGCCTGGATATCCGTCTCAAGGCCTCTCTGGCGGCAGATGTTCCGCAGCTTCCTCGCCTTCTGCAGGCAGTAGGGGATCAGCTTCTGTCCTCCAAAACCCGGATTGACCGTCATGATCAGCACCATGTCCAGCTCGTCCAGCACATAATCCAGCGCGGAAAGGGGAGTCGCCGGATTTAAAGCCACGCCCGCCTTTTTGCCCGCGGCCTTGATCTGCCCGACCACCCGGTCCAGGTGGGTGCAGGCCTCCGCGTGCACCGTGATGAGATCCGCCCCAGCCTCTGCAAAGGCCTCGATATAGCGGCCCGGATCCTGGATCATCAGATGCACGTCAAATACCTTGTCCGTACAGCCCCGGATCGTCTCCAGCACCGGCATTCCAAAAGAGATCTGCGGCACGAACATGCCATCCATCACGTCGAAATGGATGTACTCGGCGCCCGCCCGCACCGTCTCCGAGATCTGTTCTCCCAGCCTTGTAAAATCGGCGGCCAGGATAGAAGGGGATAAAATCAGCATACCGTTCTCCTTCTTATCTTCCATAGCGTTTTTTTGACTTCAGTTCCTCATACAACAGCAGATAATTCTCATACCGTTCCCGGCCGACCTGCCCCTCCTCCAGGGCTTTTTTTACGGCACAGTCCGGCTCTTTCCCGTGGATGCAGCCCTGGAACCGGCAGTTCCCCTCCAGTTCCAAAAGCTCCGGGTAATAAAACCGCAGCTCCTCCGGGGCGATCCCGGAAAGCTCCAGGGACCCGAACCCCGGCGTGTCCAGAAGGAAGGTGTCCTCCTCCAGGAAAAAAAGCTCCGTGTGCCTGGTGGTGTGGCGTCCCCGCCGGATCTTCTCGCTGACGGCCCCTGTCTCCATCCCCGCCTCCGGGTGCAAGAGGTTCATCAGGGACGACTTTCCCACGCCGGAGGGGCCCGCCATGACCGTAGTCTTCCCGCGAAGAAGGCTCCTGAGCCCGGAAAGCCCTTCCTCCGTATAGGTGCTGAGAAGCCTTGCCGGATAGCCGGCCTTTTCGTAGAGCCCACAGAGCCGCTCCCCGCCCTCCCCATCCAGATCTGCCTTGTTGAAGCAGACATGGCAGGGGATCCCTTCTGTCTCCATCATGACAAGGAACCGGTCCAGCAGATTTAAGTTGGGATCCGGTTCCCTTACCGCAAAAACCACGAAGGCCTGGTCCACGTTGGCCGAGGCCGGGCGGACCAGGGCATTCCTCCTGGGGAGGATCTCCGTGATATTCCCCAGGCCCTCTTCCTCACTCAAAACCTCAAAGGCCGCGTCATCCCCCACCAGAGGCTTCACCCTCCGGTTCCGGAAAATGCCCTTCGCCTTACATTCATAGACCTTTCCCCGTCCGTCATGGACGTAATAAAAGCCTGCGATCCCTTTGACGATCTTCCCCTTTTTCATAAACAGTCTGTCATAACTGCACATCGGGAAGATTTTCTCCCCCGCCGTTGGGGTCCGCCGGTGCCTGAGTCGGCTCCGGATTTTCCGGCGCCGGGTTCTCCGGCCCCGGATCCACCGGTTCCGGTTCCGTCGGCGCCTGGGTGGTGGGCGCCTCCGTCGGCCTCGGCCCCTTGCTCACGTAAATCTCCACGGAGGTGCCGGCCTCCAGCTTTCTTCCGGGATCATGCTCCATCTCGGCAACGACGCCCTCCGCCACCGTATCGCTGAACACATACTGGGGACTCGGCACCAGCCCCGCCTGGGTGATCCTCGCAATGGCATCCGCCTCGCTCCAGCCAAGCACATCCGGCAGGGCAACCGTCGTGTCCTTCTTCCCGCGGCTGACCACAAAGCCGACCTCGGTACCTTCCTCCACGGTGCTCCCGCCCTGGATGGTCTGGCTCATGACCTCGCCCTCCTCATAGTCGTCGCTGTAATCCTGGGTGACGCTGCCCACGGAGAGCTTCGCGTCCGTCAGCTCCTGCTTCGCCCTGGCCTCCGTCTTGCCGAGGAGCTTGGGGACCGTCGTCGTCTTCGTCTCCTCCCCCTTGGACAGGTAGACCGTCACCTTGTCGCCGATGGTGGCTGCCGTGCCCAGGCCGGGGCTCACTTTCGCGACCTTTCCTTCTTCCACGGTGTCGCTGAAGATCTCGTCAAACTCTGCCTCCAGCCCCGCGTCCCGCAGTGCCTTCAAGGCCTGTTCCCTGGTCATGCCGATCAGGTCGTCCGGCACCTTTGTCTCCGTGGAACCCTTGCTGACCGTGACCTTGACCACCGTATGGCGCTTCACGGGCGTCCCCTCCGGGAACTCCTGCTCCATGATCTGACCGTCCTCAAATTCTCCCGACTCGCTGTAGGAAAGCCTCAGCTCCAGATCCAAAGGCTCCAGCTCCTTCTCCGCCTGATCCAGGGTCTTTCCGAGAAGGTTCGGCATCGCCACCTCCGTCCCCACGGACTCCTCCTCCGTCACGGTCTCACTCTTATTTTCCTTCCCGCCGGAAAAATCAAACCAGCCGAAGGTCTTCCCCATGATGAACAGGGCCAGCAGCACGATAACAACAGCCACCGCGATCCCCACAATGGCGTAGATCTTATCGGACTTCCTGCCCTCCTCCTCTTCCTCGTCGTCGTCATCGTCAAAGAGCATATCTTCCTCCTCGTCATAATCCAGCTGATAACGGGCTTCCTCCTCCTCGTCATCATAATACCGGTCATAATCCTCATCCGAAAGTTCCGGATCCCTCCTGGCTCCGCCCGCGGCAGCCCCGCTCCGGATCTGGTTGACCTCGTCCTGGCTCATGACCCTGGTGGGCCCGTTGCTGTTCACGCCGTTCATGCGGACGAAATCCTCGTCGGGCGTCATCAGGGCCCGTTTCAGGTTTTCGATCAGCTCCGTCACCGTCCGGTAGCGCATCTCCGGCTTTTTCTGGGTGCACTTGAGCACGATTTTCTCCAGGCTCACCGGGATCATCGGCTCGTACTGCCTGGGAGAGACCATCTCCCCCTGGATGTGCAGAAGGGCCACCGACACGGCGGAATCTCCCTCGAAGGGCACCCGCCCCGTCAGCATCTCATACATGGTGATGCCCAGGGAATAGATATCGCTCCTCTCGTCACAGTAGCCGCCCCTGGCCTGTTCCGGCGAAATATAATGGACAGAGCCCATGGTGCTGGAGGTGATCGTCTCGTTGGTCGCCGCCTTGGCGATGCCGAAATCCGTGACCTTCACCTTCCCGTCCCTGGATATGATGATGTTCTGGGGCTTGATGTCCCGGTGGACGATATGCTGCTCATGGGCCGCCTCGATCCCCTGGGCCACCTGCATGGCGATGCCGATGGTCTCCCGGATCTCCAGCTTCCCTTTTCTGGAAATATACGTCTTTAAGGTAATGCCCTCCACCAGTTCCATGACGATGTAGTGGATGTCCTCCTCGTCTCCCACGTCAAACACATGGACGATATTGGGGTGGGACAGACAGGCTGCCGCGTGGGCCTCCGTCCTGAATTTTCCGATAAAAGACCGGTCCGAATTGAACTCCTGCTTTAAGACCTTGACCGCCACGTCTCTGTTCAGCCTGTGATCCCTGGCCCGGTACACCTCCGACATGCCGCCGGAACCGATCTTCTCCAGGATCTCATACCGATCTCCCAGAAACATACCTAATCTTACCATTCTCTCACCTCGTCGCCGGTCAGCCGGAACAGTACCACCGCAATGTTGTCCCTGCCGCCGTTTTTATTTGCCTCTTCGATCAGATCTGAGCAGACTTCCTTCAGATCCTCCCGGCCTGCCACAAGCTCCCGGATCGTCTCGTCGGAAACCATATTGCTGAGACCGTCCGAACACATGAGTACCGTATCCTCCTCCTCCAGGTTCACCTCAAAGAAATCGGCAAATACATCCTTTCTGGCCCCGACAGCCCTTGTAATGATGTTCTTGTGCTCATTATAAGCCTCGCTTCCCCGCTCCATCTCCCCCCGCTGGATCAGCTCCTCCACCAGGGAATGGTCTCTTGTGATCTGGCGGATCTCCTCCCTGTTGATCACATACAGGCGGCTGTCCCCCACATTTGCCACACAGAGGACCCTGCCCATGGTACAGGCCGCCACCAGGGTCGTACCCATGCCCGCAAGAGATGCATCCTCCGAGGCCTTCTTAAGCAGCAGGCTGTTCACCTGCCGGATCCCTTCATTTAAGATCGTGATCGGGTTGTTCCCTTCCGCTTCCTCCACCTGTCTTACCAGATTGTCTATGGTATACCTTGATGCGAAATCACCGGCCCTGTGTCCCCCCATCCCGTCTGCCACCAAAAACAGATTCGGGATATTCCCGACCGGATAAGTCGAATAATACACCGCATCCTGGTTGATCTGCCGTCTCCTCCCCCGGTCGGTCCCCGCATAGGCCTTCATGGTCCATCCACCTCCTGTCTGAACAGATGTCTATGGGTGCGCTTCCTGATAGCTCCGCCTGAGCTGTCCGCAGGCTCCGTCGATATCGCGTCCCATTTCTCTTCTTATAGTAGCATTAATCTCATATTTTTCAAGTACATTTTTGAAATCCTGGATGGCCCGGCGTCCGGAACGGACATATTTCCGCTCTCTGACCGGGTTGACCGGGATCAAATTCACGTGGCAGTTCCGCCCCGAAAGGAGGGCCGCCAGCGCCTTGGCCTCCGCCCTGGTGTCGTTGACGCCGCCCACCAGGCTGTACTCAAAGCTTACGCGCCGGCCCGTCTTTTCAAAGTAAAAATCGCAGGCAGGAAGCACCTCCTTCAGGCTGTATTTCCTGGCGACGGGCATGAGCTCCCGCCGTTTCTCATCATTTGGGGCATGGAGAGAGAGGGCCAGCGTCACCGGGATCCCTTCCCCGGCAAGACGCCGGATCTCCCCCGGCAGGCCGCAGGTGGAGAGAGTGATGCTCCTGGCACTCAGACTGAGCCCTCTCGGGTCGGTGATCAGCCGCAGGAACCGTATCAAATTGTCATAATTGTCAAGAGGCTCCCCGGAACCCATCAGGACCACGTTGGAGACCCGCTTTCCCGTAAGGCGCCCCATCCGGTAGACCTGCTCCAGCATCTCCCCCGGCGTAAGGTTCCGCACCAGCCCGCCCAGGGTGGAAGCGCAGAACCGGCAGCCCATCCGGCAGCCTGCCTGGGTGGAGATGCACACGCTGTTCCCGTGACGGTATTCCATCCAGACGCTCTCGATCACATTGCCGTCCGAAAGCCCAAACAGGTATTTCCTGGTACCGTCAAGCTTTGAGACCAGCACGTCCACCGGCTTCAGCGCCGCCAGTTCAAACCGGCAGGAGAGCGCTTCCCGCAGACTTTTGGGAAGATCCGTCATCTCCGAAAAATCCGCCGCCTGCTTTTCATGGAGCCAGGAAAAAACCTGCCCTGCCCGAAAGGGCTTCTCCCCCATAAGAGCCAGCTCTCCGGAAAGCTCCTCAAAGCTTAAGGATCTGATATCTGCCCTGCGCATCTCTCCTCCTGCCTCTCCCATTGTCCCTTCCTTTCTCTGCTCCACATGCTTCCGTCTTCCGCATGCTTCCCTACCCGCATATCTCCTCTAACGGTCCCTCGTAAATGCCGCGATGAAGAACCCGTCCGTGCCCTTCTCCCCCGGCAAAAGCTGGAGCCGGCCCGTCTCTTCTCCCTCCGTGAAAAAACGCCCCGGAAGCTCCTTCCCAAGATCCACTTCCGTGAAGGGATAATGCTCTGCGAACCAGTCGGCATTCTCCCGGTTTTCCGAGGGAAGCACCGTACAGGTGGAAAATACCAGCCTTCCCCCCGGCTTCACATACTGCCAGGAGGCGTCTAGGATCTCCCTCTGGAGGGCCGCGAGCTCCGCTGCCGCCCGCCTCGTCAGATTATATTTGATATCGCTCTTCCGGCCGATGATCCCCAGCCCCGAACAGGGCAGGTCCGCGAGGACCACGTCGGCCCGGCCGAACATTTCCGGATCCGGCACGCGGGCATCCCGCACCCGGACGGAAATGTTCCCAAAGCGGCTCCTTCTCACATTGTCTTCAATCAGCGCCGTCTTCGCCTCCGTCAGGTCCCTGGCCTCCACATGGCCGCCCTCTCCTGCGAGGTCCGCCGCATGGAGGCTCTTCCCTCCGGGCGCCGCACAGAGATCCACCACGAGATCCCCCGGCTTTATGTCCGCCGCAAGCCCCGCCAGCACGGAGCTTACGTCCTGCACCTGAAGAAGTCCTTCCCGAAAGGCCCGGATCTCCTCCGGCCGGTCAAATCCGGTCAGGGTAAAGACCCCCGGCACATCCGGCACCTGCGCTACACCGATCCCCTGGGTGGCAAGGCTCTCCAGGATCTCCTCCTCCGAGGCCCTGCTCCTGTTGCACCTCACCGTGAGGGGCCGCCTGGAAAGCCCCTGGGCCAGCATCCGCTCCGTCCGCTCCTCCCCGTACGTGGAGAGCAGCTCCTCCGTGATCCAGGCCGGCATGGAATACCGCACCCTGGCCCACTCCGAAAACCCGTCCTCCCGTTTCGGATAAACGACCGAGTCAAGCTCCCTGGCTGCCGTCCGGAGCACGCCGTTCACAAAGCCCTTCAAAGAACCGAAGCCCCGCTTCCCGGCAAGGCGCACCGCCTCGCTCACCGCGGCCCGCTCCGGCACCGAGTCCATATATTTGATCTGATAGACGCTCATCCGCAGAAGGTTCCTTATCAGCGGCTTCTGCTCTGCCGTCTTCACCTTGGAAAAACTGTCAATGATATGATCCAGCTCATAGAGACGCTCCACCGTCCCCTCCACCAGGCAGGTGAGGAACGCCCGCTCCCTTTTGGGAAGCTCTCCGTGACGCTCAAGAGCCTCCTTTAACACCACGTGGCTGTGCCTTCCCTTCTCCAGGATCTCAAGAAGGCAGGTAAGGCCCGCCTCCCTCGCGTCAGTCACGTCTTCTTCCCCCGAAGAGGATGATCAGCCGCAGCAGCTGGAGCATGGACGAGAGCGCTCCCGCCACGTAGGTCAGGGCCGCCGCGGAAAGCACCTTCCTCGTCTGTCCCACCTCGTCCCCGTAGAGGACGCCCGTGTCCTGGAGGAGAGTCAGCGCCCGGCTGGAGGCGTTGAACTCCACCGGGAGAGTGATGAGCTGGAAGAGGACCGCCAGGGAAAAACAGAAGATCCCCAGGTTGACCAGGATCGAAAAGCTTCCCCTCCCCGCGCCGAAGATCAGCCCTGCCACGATCAGCAGCATGCTGATGCTGGAGCCGAAATTGGCCACCGGCACGAAGGCCGTCCTGAACCTCAGGGGCGAATACCCCACCTCGTCCTGGATGGCGTGGCCGCACTCGTGGGCCGCCACGCCGATGGCCGCCACCGAACGGCTTCCATAGACCGAATCCGAGAGCTTCAGAGTCTTATTCCTGGGATCGTAGTGATCCGTCAGATTTCCGGCCACCCGCAGGACCTGCACGCCGTAGATTCCCTGGCTGTCCAAAAGCCGCCTGGCCGCCTCCGCCCCGGTCATGCCGGTGCGGCTCATGACCCTGGAATATTTGGAAAAGGACCCCTTCACCCTCGCCTGGGCGATCAGACAGATCACCATCCCCACCAGGATCAGGATCCACGTGGGATCAAAATAATAACGGTATCCATAATAATAAGGCATCTCTTATCCCTCCATCTTGTCTCCAACCCGGAGGGGATAGCCCCGCAGGAATGCCCCCGCGTCCATCCGCTTCTTCCCCTCAGGCTGCAGCTCCTTCACTGCCAGGAGCCCGTCTCCGGTCTGAATGATAATGGCGTCCTTCGTCACCGCCGCCACCGTGCCGGGCGCCGGCTTCTCCTTCCCGGAGAAACCATCGTCACCGCAGACCTTTGTCCGCCAGAATTTCACCGTCCGGCCTCCCAGGCGGCTGTAGGTCCCAGGCCAGGGCGAAAGCCCCCGGACCAGCCGCTCGATGGCCGCCGCGCTCATGGACCAGTCCACCCTGCCCATGGCCTTAGTGAGCATCCTCGCATAACAGGTCTCCCCCGTCTGGGGCACCCGCCGGATCGTCCCCTCCAAAAGCCCCGCAAGGGTCTCAAGGATCAGGGGCCCGCCGGCCGCCGCCAGCTTATCGTGGAGGCTTCCGCCGGTCTCGTCCGCCTCGATGGGAATGACGGTCTTCAGGAGCATGTCTCCCGTGTCCAGCCCCTCCTCCATATACATGGTGGTGATCCCGGTCTCCCTCTCCCCGTCAATGACCGCCCACTGGATGGGGGCCGCACCCCGGTACTTCGGAAGCAGCGACGCATGGATGTTGATGCATCCGTATTCCGGAAGTGTGAGAACCTCCTTCGGGAGAAGCTGCCCGAAAGCCGCCACCACGATGGCGGCCGGCCGGATCCCCCTGAGGATTTCCAGGAACTCTGCGTTGCCCCGGATCCTCTCCGGCTGGAAAACCGGGATCCCATGGGCAAGGGCCGCCTCCTTCACCGGCGGCATCTGCATCTCCTTCCCCCGCCCCTTCCGTTTATCCGGCTGGGTCACCACCGCCGCCACCTCGTGGCCGCCGACCAGGGCCTCGAGGGACGGGACGGAAAACTCCGGCGTTCCCATAAATACAAGCTTCATAAGCCTTTCCTCCATCTTCCAGTATACTCTGTTTTTCCGCAAAAACTGCACTTTTCACACTTTTTTAAGAAAAATTTAAATTACTCCTTATTTTCACACAGGCCGGGACGCCTCCTACTCCTCGTCGGTCACGTCCTCCAGTTCTCCCTCGACGAACTCCACATAGAGCTTCCCCTCCAGATGGTCGCACTCATGACAGATCGCGCGGGCCAAAAGCTCCTCCGCCTCGACCTCCCGCTCCACCATGTGCTCGTCCATGGCACGGACCACCACGTAGTTCGGCCTCGTCACCGTTCCCTGCTTGCCGGGGACGCTTAAGCAGGCCTCCGGCCCGGTCTGCTCCCCCTCCGTCTTAAGGATCACCGGATTGACCAACACCAGCGGCCCGTCCCCGATATCGATCACCACGATCCGCTTTAAGATCCCCACCTGGGGCGCCGCGAGACCGACTCCCTCCGACTCATACATGGTCTCCAGCATGTCCGCGATCAGCTTTTCCGTCCGCGGCGTCATCGCCTTTACCTCCTTCGCCCTCTTGGTCAGTACCTCGTCCCCGATCTCCCGAATCAATCTCAGTGCCATAATACGCATCCTTTCCTGTTCCTTAGATAGTTTCTGTTCCAAACTGCCGCTTTTATTCCATATCAAACTGATATTGTACCTGCTTCCCCCAGTCGAGGACCTCCAGCCTCCGCTTCAGCTCCAGAAGGGGCTCCTCCTCCTCGCACTTCGCATAAAACAGATACCGGTAAACATCGTTGATCTTTGCCACGGAGGCCTTCGCCGGCCCCAGAAGCTCCAGGACCCCCTCCGCATCCGTCTCCTCGGCCTTCCGCCTCACGGTCTCAGCCATGGCCTCTGCCGCCGCCTCCTCCCTGGAGGTGATGAGCAGGGCCAGCATCCGGTAGACCGGCGGATACCGGAGGAGCTTCCGGTAGAGGATCTCGTGCCAGTAAAATCCCTCGTAGTCCTGGCTCGCCGCCGCCTCCACGCTGTAATTGTCCGGCGAATAGCTCTGGATCACCACGTGGCCGGGAAGGCTGTCCCGCCCCGCCCGGCCCGCCGCCTGGGTGAGCAGCGAGAAGGTCCGCTCCCCCGCCTCGTAGCCGCCGGAATAGAGGGATAAGTCCGCCGCCAGGATCCCCACCAGCGTCACCCTTGGGAAATCATGGCCCTTGACGATCATCTGGGTGCCCACGAGGATGTCCGCCTTTCCGTCGGCAAAGGCAGACAGGATGGCGTCGTGGCTGCCCTTCTTCGAGGTGGTGTCCATGTCCATCCGCAGGACGCCCGCCTCCGGGAACATGGCCTTCACCAAGGCTTCCACCTTCTGGGTTCCCGTCCCGAACCCGGCAATGTATCCGGAACCGCAGGAGGGGCAGGCCTTCGGAATGGCCGTCTCGTACCCGCAGTAATGGCATTTCAGGGTCCCGTCCCGGTGGACTTTGAGGCTCACGTCACAGTGGGGACATTTGACCGCCTTCCCGCAGGAACGGCAGGAGACAAAGCCCGCATAGCCCCTCCGGTTCAAGAAGAGCAGGATCTGCTCCCCCCGCTTTAAGGTCTCCCCCATCAGCTCCTTGAGCCTCCGGCTGAAGATCCCCCGGTTTCCCGCCTTGAGCTCCTCCCTCAGATCGACGATCTCCACCGAGGGCAGGGTGCTCTCCTCCTTGGCCCTGGTCTTCATCTGGAAAAAATGGTACTCCCCGTTCTGGGCCCGGTAATAGGAGGAGGCCGAGGGAGTGGCCGAGCCCAGGATCGTCATGGCCCCCGCCAGCTCGCACCGTTTTATGGCCGTGTCGACGGCATGGTATCTGGGGACCGTCTCGCTCTTGTAGGCCGCCTCGTGCTCCTCGTCGATGATGATCAGCCCCAGGTTCGGAAAAGGGGTAAAGAGGGCGGAGCGGGGGCCGATCATGATATCCAGGCCGCCCCGCCTCGCCCGCTCCATCTGGTCCGACTTCTCCCCGGCCGAAAGCCTGGAGTGGACGATGGACACCCGGTCCCCGAACTGCCGGTAAAACCGCATGACCGTCTGCCAGGTCAGGGCGATCTCCGGGATCAGCACGATGGCCTGCTTCCCCTCCGCCGCCACCTGGCGGATCACCTCCATATAGACCTCCGTCTTCCCGCTGCCGGTGATCCCGTGGAGATAGCAGGGCCGTCTGTCCCCCCGAAAGGCGGAGAGGATCCCCGATACGGCCGCAAGCTGCTCCCCGTTGAGCCGTACCCGCTCCCCCGAGGCCTCCCCCCTCCCGAAAGGGGCCCGGAAGCTGCGCTTTGTCTCCAGGGCACAGATCCCCTGTTCCAGGAAGGGCCGCACGGAGGCCGCCGACACCCGGAGCTTCTGCACCACCATCTCGTAGGGAAGCGTCTCGTCCTCCAGAAAAGCCTCCAGAAGCCGCACCCTGGCCTTCTGGTTCTTCCTCCGATAAAAGGCCAGAAGCGCCTCGCACTCCTCCCGTCTCACCTTCCGCACCAGGTATTTTTTTTCCACGGCCTTAAGCTTGCGCTTCACGGGAAGCACCGTCTTTAACGCCTGGATCATGGTGCCGCCGTACCGCTCCTTCATCCAGGCCGCCAGGCGGATCAGCTGCCCCTCGATGGGCATCCCGTCCCCGCAGACGGCCTCCAGCTTTTTGATCTTAAGAGGGTCATAATCCGGTTTTTCCGAAAAACCGATGATATAACCGTCCCGGATCCGGTTTCCCTGGCCGAAAGGCGCCCGAACTCTCGCTCCCAGTCGGACCTGTTCCGAGAGCTCCTCCGGGATCTCATACTGGAACACCCGGTCCACCGCCGTATGGGTAATGTCGACAATGACGTCAGCATATGGTCTCAACATATATGTTTCGTCTCTTTCCGTAAAAAATGCTACAGTTCTTTCAGGGCCGCTGCCGCTTGGGAAAGCTTCATCGCATTGGAGCCCTTGAGCAGCAGCAGATTTCCGCTTCCTGCCTGGGTCTTTAAGAAAGGAAACGCTTCCTCGCCGGAGGCGAAAAACCGCACCGCATCCTCTGCAGGCCTGCCCGCCGCCGCCCGCTCTGCGAGAAAACCCGCTCCGATCTCCTTTGCCAGCTCCCCGACACAGACCAGGAAGTCCACCGACCGGCCGGCCGCAAACTGCCCCACCTCCCGGTGGAAGCGCCGGGTCTCCTCCCCCAGCTCCATCATGTCCGCCAGGACCGCCACCTTTTTCCCGGCCGCCTTCATGCCGTCAAGGACCTCCAGGGCCGCACGCATGGAATCAGGGCTCGCGTTGTAGGTATCGTCGATGAGGGTAAAATCCGCAAGCCTGAATATCTGCTGCCGGTTTTGAAAGCCGGAAAAACCCTCCAGGGCCTTCGCCGCCCGCACCGGGGGGACCCCCCAGAGAGAGGCCGCCGCCAGGGCCGCCAGGGCGTCCAGGACCAGATGCCGGCCGGGGACCGGGAGCCGGACCTGCACCCGCTCCTCCCCGCACAGGGCCGTGAATTCCGTGCCCTCCTCCGTGAGCCGGACCTGCTCCGCCCGGAAGGCGCAGTTTTCGCCAAAGCCGTAAAAGATCCGCCTAAAACCACAGTCCGCCGGCACCGTCTTCAGATACTCGTCGTCCCCGTTCAGGATCAGCGCGCTCCCCGGCTCCATGGACGAGGCGATCTTGAGCTTCTCCTTAAAAATATTCTCCCTGGTCCCAAGCTGCTCGATGTGGGCCACGCCGATGTTGGTGATCACCGCCGCCTGGGGCCTGGCCAGGGAGGAGAGGACCTCCATCTCCCCGAAGTCGCTCATGCCCATCTCCAGCACCGCCACTTCATCCCCCTCCCCCATCTCCGTCAGGGTGACCGGGAGCCCAATGTCGCTGTTGAAATTTTTTGCGGTCTTAAAGACCTGAAAGCCTGCGCCCAGGGCCGTGGCCGTCATCTCCCTGGTGGTGGTCTTGCCCACGCTTCCGGTAATGCCGATGACTGGAATTCCTATCCGCTCCCGGTAATCTCTTCCCACTGCCTGCAGGGCCTTCAGGGTGTCCTCCACCCGGATCCAGGCGGCTCCTGCCAGGGGCTCCATGTCCCGGGAACAGAGTACCGCCGCCGCCCCGTTCCCGATGGCCTGGGCCAGATAGTCGTGGGCGTCGGACCTGGCCCCGATCAGGGGCACGAACAGGTCCTGCCCCCTCATGGCCCGGGAATCAATGCTCACGTTTTTTAAAGGAAGGTTTTCGTCCCCCGCAAGGAGTCTCCCCCCTGTCGCCCGCACAATGTCTTTTACCGTCGTCCGTTCCATACGTTTTTCCTCTCATTTATAGGTAGATAAGGCCCTGAGCACCTCCCCCCTGTCGGAAAAAGGTGTCCGGGATCCCCTTGTCTCCTGATATTCCTCGTGGCCCTTTCCGATGACGGCAATGATGTCGCCCACCTTGCCGTGGCGGACGGCGTAGCCGATGGCCTCCCTCCTGTCCGGGATGACCACGTACTCGCCGCCCGTTTCCCGGAGACCCTCCTCGATGGAGGAAAGGATCTCCTCCAGAGGCTCATATCTGGAATTATCCTCCGTCACCACGGAAATATCCGCCCAGGCGCCCGCGGCCCGCCCCATGCCGGTCCTTCTCAGCCGGGAACGGTTCCCTCCGCAGCCAAAAACGCAGATCAGACGGCGGGGCTCATAGGCCTTCAGGGTCTTCAACAGATTCTCCATGCTGTCCTCGTTGTGGGCGTAGTCCACGATCACCCACAGGTGGTTGTTCCCGGAGACCACCTCCATACGGCCGGGCACCCGGACGCCCCTGAGGGCCTCTGCCGCCGTCCGCACCGGTACGCCGAGCCGCTCTGCCGCCGCGATAGCCGCCAGGCTGTTCCGGATGTTGTACTCTCCGGGGAGAGGCAGGAAAACGGTCTCCCCGTCTCCCCCGGATCCCGGTACCTCCCTGCGCAGCCGGTATTCACAGCCCAGCATCCGGCCGTCCTTATACCGGGCCATACCCTCCGCCCGGAAATCCCCCTCCGAGAGCCCGTAGGTGAGCAGCCGGCAGGAAGCCCTGGCCGTCACCTCCCCGGCCCATCTGTCGTCCCGGTTGACGATCCCCGTGTCACAGTTTAAAAATAGACGGCTCTTCTGGTACAGATAGTCCTCAAAGCTCTCATGCTCCCCCGGCCCGATATGGTCCGGGGAAAGGTTGGTAAAAATGCCGCACTGAAAATGCAGGTCCGCCACCCGTTCCATCTTGATCCCCTGGGAGGATACCTCCATGACCACGTGGGTACAGCCGGAATCCTTCATCTCCCGCAGGATCCGCTGCAGCTCGTGGGCCTCCGGCGTGGTGTGGGAGATGAAGAGCTTCTTATCCCCCAGAAAGGCCCCGTTGGTGCCGATGAGCCCCGTTTTATGGCCCGCTGCCTCCAGGATCCCCCGGAGCATGTAGGCCGTCGTGGTCTTTCCCTTGGTCCCCGTCACCGCCACCGAGGTCATGGACCGCAGGGGGTATCCATAAAAAGCCGCCGCCAGCGGGGAGAATGCCCGCCTCGTGGAGGCCACCAGCAGGAGGGCCGCCTCCGTCTGTCTTCTCCCGGAGCCCGAAAACTGCTTTTCCATCCGTCCCGCCTCCCGGTTCCTCTCCTCCATGACCACCACGGAGGCCCCCCTTTCCAGGGCTTCCCCCGCAAACCGGTGGCCGTCCTGTTTAAAGCCATCCAGACAGACGAACATGTCGCCCTCCTTCACCTCCCTGGAATCGCAGGTGATCCCTGTCACATTCATTCCGGCGCTTCCCCGGAGCCTGATATATCCCACATGGGACAGCAGACTGCTCAATACCATGAATTTCTCCGCATAAAATTTTCCTTCCTATATTTTATGCGGAGAACACGAAAGTGTCCGTTATGACAAAAGCTCTTCGAACTCCTCCAGGGTCATGAGAACCTTTCTCGGCTTCGTCCCCTCCTCCTCCCCAACCACGCCAGCCTCGGCAAGCTGGTCCATGATCCGGGCCGCCCGGTTGAAGCCGACCTTGAAGGCCCTCTGGAGCATGCCGATGGAGCCCTTCTCCTTCTCGATCAGGAACCGGCCCGCATCCGCGAAATAGGCGTCCCGCTCCCCGCCGCCCTCAAAGCCGGAGGAGGCGTTCACCCGGTTTTCCACGTCCATGCTGTAGTCCGTGTCGGCATTCTCGGAAAGGAACTCCACCACCTTTGACACCTCGTCGTCCGAGACAAAGGCTCCCTGCACCCGGACCGGCTTCTGGTACCCGGAAGGGTAAAAGAGCATGTCGCCCTTCCCCAGGAGCTTTTCCGCCCCGTTCATGTCGATGATGGTCCTGGAATCCACCCCCGACGACACGGAAAAGGCGATCCTGGAGGGCACGTTGGCCTTGATGAGGCCCGTGATCACGTTGACGGAGGGCCGCTGGGTCGCCAGCACCAGATGGATCCCGGCCGCCCTGGCCATCTGGGCCAGCCGGCAGATGGCATCCTCCACCTCCCCCGGCGAGACCATCATCAGGTCGGAAAGTTCGTCCACGATGATGACCACATGGGGCAGGGGAGTCACCTCCTCCCCGTCCTCCGCCTCGCTCTTCAGTTTTTCGTTGTAGCCCTTCAGATCCCTCACATTGAAGCCCGCAAATTTTTTGTAGCGGTCCGTCATCTCGGCCACCGCCCAGTTCAGGGCCCCGGCCGCCTTTTTGGGATCCGTCACCACCGGGATCATCAGATGGGGGATCCCGTTGTAAACGCTCAGCTCCACCACCTTGGGGTCGATCATAATCAGCTTTACCTCCGAGGGCTCCGCCTTGTAGAGGATGCTCATGATCAGGGTATTGATACAGACGGATTTTCCGGATCCGGTGGCCCCGGCGATCAGAAGATGGGGCATCCTGGCCATGTCCGTCACCACCGTCTGCCCGGCGATGTCCCGCCCCACGGCAAAGGCCAGCTTCGACGGAAAGGCCCGGAATTCCTCCGACTCGATCACGTCCCGGAAGGCCACCGTCATGTTCTCTCTGTTGGGCACCTCGATCCCCACTGCCGACTTGCCGGGGATAGGCGCCTCGATGCGGATGTCCGCCGCTGCCAGGTTTAACTTGATGTCGTCGGTCAGCGACACGATCCGGCTCACCTTGACTCCCTGCTCCGGGGTCAGCTCATACCTGGTCACGGAGGGCCCGCAGCTGATGTTGGTCACCGTCACGCCCACGCCGAAGTTCCGCAGGGTCTGCTGCAGCTTGACGGCCGTCTCCCGAAGCTCCGCGTCCCGGTTCTTCACCCTCCGGTCCCCCTGCCTGAGAAGAGAAAAGGGCGGCCTCACATAAGGCTTCGGCGGACGCTTCGGCTCCTGCGGGCGGCCCGGGGCCTCCGGCCGCTCTGCCGGTTCCGGACGGCCGCCCCTCCGCTCCGGCGATATCCGGCCGGTCCCCGCCGGTCCGGCACTGCCTGCAGACGCCTTTCTGCTGCCCGGGGACATGTCCGTAAAACGGACGCTCCCCGAACTTCCCCGGCCGCCTCCATCGGACCGGAAAACGGACTCCTCCTGTGGAAAGGCGCTCCCGGCGGACACGGCTCCCTCGGCGGCCTTCGCCCGCTTCGCCGCGATGGGATCCGGCTCCGTGGGATCCGCCTCCACCTCGATGACCTTCCCCCCCGCCGTCACGATCCGCCGGGTTTCACCGGGGAACGCTTCCTCTCCGCTTTGGAGCGCCTCCTCCTGCCCGGCCGTCTCCGGTTCCGAAACCGCTCCCGGCTCCCAGGCTGTCTCCGCCCGTCCGGCTTCCTCCGGGGCCGCTTCCGCCTCCCAGGCCGCCTCCATCCGTCTGGCTTCCTCCGAGCCCCAGGCATCCTCCGGCTCCCGGGCTGTCTCCGGCTCCTCCTCCCAGGAGGGCTCTGCCGCCTCCACGGGAGGGATCCGGTAAAGAGGGATCCCCGGCCCCGGATCCTCTCCTTTTTGTCCCCGTTCTGCCAGGGCATCCAGCTCCGACAGGGTGCTCTTCACCCGCTCCGCCTTCAGCGGGCCTATTTCTTCCATATATACTGCTTCTTCACAAGGCGGCTCCTCCCCGTACGGGAATTCTCCTCCAGGGGATACCTCCTCCGATCCGGTTTCTCCATCGTCTCCGTCTTCCGTCAGATAGCCGCCCTGCATTCCGTGGATCTCCCCTGTAAAAACGTCCGCCGCCTTCCCGTCCGTCTCTTTTTCCGCCCGCCTTCTCTTATCCGCCTTTTTGGGCTTCTCCGGCTCCGGCACAGGCTCCGCCGCCTCCTCTACGATCTCCGTATCCATGGAAACGCCCCGGACCTTCCTGTCTGCCCGGCATTTTTTCCGCTCCTCCGCCCGCTCCATCCGGATCTCGTGGCGTCTGGCCAGATCTTCCCTGGCCGTATCGTACACTTTTTTTCCGCCCTTCTGAATCGGGTTCAGAAGCGACTTCTGTGTTGTCACCACAATGCCGGCCATGGCCAGAAGGATCAGCACCACATAAGCGCCCACCATCCCCAGCGCCGGATAGAGGAGCTTCAGGCACATCCCTCCCAAAAGCCCGCCGCTTAAAGTGCCCGGCGCCTGTTTATAGTAATCTGCCAGGGTCAGGGCTCCGTCATACTCATTGACTGCCAGAAGTGTGGCGATCCCACAGAGCACCACCAGCACCACCGCGGATACCAGGACCCGGATGACCGCTCTCCTGCTCCCATCATTGGAGAGAAGAAAGCAGGTGATAAAAAACAGGTAGAAGGGAACCGCATAGCCCAGGATGCCGAAGGTTCCCCGGAGCACCTGGTACAGCAGCTCGCCGAATTTCCCGCACCAGTGCATATTGCTGCAGAAAAGCAGGATCATGGCAGCCAGGCCCGCGAAAATGACCAGCTCCTTTTTCAGGGCCGGTTCCATCTTTTCTTCTTTTGCCTTTTTCGCGGAAGGATTTCTCTTTGTCCTGGCCGCCGCACTCCTTCCTGCCGTGGTTTTTCCTTTGCGTGTCTGAGTCCTCTTTTTTGCCTGCGCCACGTTCCATTCCTCCGATCTTTTCGATCCCTCCACGTCCCGCCGGCAGCCTCCGGCGGGGCATACAAGGTTTAGTATACCATTTTGAGGGAAAGGAAACAAGTGAATCTTCGCATACTCGCGCCCCCTCCCTCATATCCTGTACAAAGAGCATTGGAGAAGGTCTATGAGTTCCAAAACCAAAATCGTTGTACTCCGCATGAAGGAGCTGATCTACACCGGGATCTTTGTCGCCATGGGCATTCTGCTCATCATCCTTCTGGTCTTTATGTTCGCACCAAAAAACAAGACTACGAAGGTAAACGCAGATCCTGCCGGCAGATACACCCCAGGCGTTTACACCTCGGCCCTTTCCTTAAATAACCAGGCCATCGACGTGGAGGTGGTGGTCGATTCCGAGTACATAAAATCCGTCCGGTTCGTAAACCTTTCGGAAGACGTCGCCGCCATGTATCCCCTGATGGCGCCCTCCATGGAAAACCTGGCCACCCAGGTCGTAGAAAACCAGGGGGTCTCCGGCCTTTCCTACGACGAAAGCACCCAATATACCTCCATGGCCCTGACGGAGGCCATCGGAAATGCATTAAAAAAGGCGGAGGCAGGGAAATAACCCTGGGATCCGCTCCGCCGGAATACACCTCTTTTTCTTTTCAGGAACCGTACCGGGAAAGCCCTCCTCCCCGGTACCCGCGACAGGCCGGCTGTCAGAGGGATCCTCCTCCGACAGCCGCTGTCTCTTCTTTCGATCCGCTTCCGGCGTTTCTTTTATCCAGATACCGGATCATGCCCGGCCCCAAATCTTCCGTGGGCCTTGCGAGAAATCCGTGTTCTTTGTAAAATTCCTCCCGGCCTTTGGCGCACATCAGGTCCAGCATCATCTCCGTGCCGTCCTCCGTCAGGGATCTTGCACAGGCGATGAGGCGCTTCATCAGCATATGGCCGACCCCCATGCCCTGGGCATTGGGATGGACGATCAGATCCTGGATATAGCAGATCACCGCCCCGTCGCCCACCAGCCGGCCCATGCCCACCGGCTGCCCCGCAACGTAAAGTCCCACCGTATAGAGGCTCCCGTCCAGAGCGGCCCGGGCCTGTTTTCTCGTCAGCTTTTTCCAGCCGACAGAAGCCCTGAGCTTCAGATAGGTATCTACGTCAATATAGTTTTCCCGAAATTCCAGTGCTTCCATGATTCCCCGCCGTTTTCGTCCTCTGCTTGTTTTCCGCTGCCGTCCCCGGCTTTTCCTGCCTGCTTTCCGCCGGCCTTCTCTGTCTGTTTTCGCTCTGTTTTTCTATCTGACCGTATTTTTCAGGGTACCGATCCCCTCAATACTGCATTCCACCGTGTCGCCGCTCTTTAAGAACCGCGGCGGCGTAAATCCCATCCCTACACCCGCAGGCGTCCCGGTGGCAATGATCGTCCCGGCCTTCAGGGTCATCCCCCGGGAAAGCTCCCGGATCACATGGGCGATACCGAAGATCAGAAGCTCCGTATTGCTGTCCTGCCGCAGTTCCCCGTTGACCCTCGACCGGATGGACAGCCTGGGCGGGAAGGAGATCTCGTCTGCCGTCACGATCCAGGGGCCCATGGGAGTGAAGCCGTCCAGGCTTTTTCCGAAATACCACTGCTTGTGGCGGGTCTGGAGCAGCCTCGCACTGACGTCATTGACGATCGTATATCCGAGGATATGTTCCGCCGCCCTCTCCTCCGGCACATTTTGGGCATCTCTCCCGATCACCACCGCCAGCTCCGCCTCATAATCCAGCCGCTCCACCATATCGAAATGGCCGTCGATCTCTCCGCCCGGCCCCACGGCCTCCCCGACCCGCTTGGAAAAATAGACCGCGTAGGGCCGCTCCCCGCCAAAGGCCTCTTCCTTGTAGCGGGCCGATTCTTCCGCATGGGCCATATAATTGATGCCGAGGCAGATCATGTCCTGCTTCGGTTCCGGGATGGGCGCCAGAAGTGTCACCTGCTCTATGGGATACGCCTTCCCGCAGCCTGCCTCCACCTTCTGGCGGAGTCCGGAAAGCCCCTCCTTTGCCAGAAGGCCGATCCATCCGTTCATGTCCTCACAGGCATAGCCAAGCGCCTTTGCCGGAAATACCTTCCTCCCGTCCGCGGACAGCACCCCCGCCTCCCGGATCCCTCCCTGTGCATATGTGACAAGCTTCATCTTCCATTTCCCGTCCCTTCTGTTTTTTGTTTTATCTCACCCGCTCCGGGAATCCGACTTTTTTCTGCACCTTCCGCAGAGTCTTATTGGCATAATAGCCTGCTTTTTCCGCATTTTCCTTGATGATCCCATCCAGATATGCCTTATCTGCCATCAGACGCGCCTGCTCCTCCTGAAGAGACACCAGGATGGCCGATACGGCCTCGCCCACAGCCGTCTTAAAGTCGCCGTAACCTTTTCCGTCAAACTCCTTCACCACCTCGTCCGCCGTCTTTCCCGTGCAGGCCCGGTAGATATCGATGAGATTCTTAAGCCCCGGCTGCTCCTCACTGTAGCGGATCACTCCCGCAGAGTCCGTAACGGCACGCCTGCATTTTCTCATGATGGTATCCTTGTCATCCATCAGATAAATGCTCCCGTTGGGATTCTCGTCCGACTTGGACATCTTCTTTGTGGGATCCTGCAGGCTCATGATCTTGGCCCCCACCTTTCCCAGATACACCTCCGGGATGGTAAAGACCTCCCCGTATACCGCATTAAACCGCTGGGCAATGTCCCTGGTGATCTCCAGATGCTGCATCTGGTCGATGCCCACCGGGACCACGTCCGCCTGGTAGAGAAGGATGTCCGCCGCCATCAGCACCGGATATGTGAAAAGCCCCGCATTGATGTTGTCGGCATGCTTCGCCGCCTTGTCCTTGAACTGGGTCATCCGGTTCAGCTCCCCCATATAGGTAAAGCAGTTTAGGATCCACGCCAGCTCTGCGTGGGCCGACACGTGGGACTGGTAATAAATGCAGTTCTTCTCCGGGTCGAGTCCCGCCGCGATATAGAGGGTGAGGAGCGTCCTGGCCCGCTTCCGCAGGGTCGCCGGATCCTGGCGCACCGTGATCGAGTGCATATCCACCACACTGTAAAAGCAGTTATATTCGTCGCTGATGGCCACCCAGTTCCTGAGGGCTCCCAGATAATTTCCCAGTGTCAGGTTTCCCGTCGCCTGCATGCCGCTGAACAGTGTCTTTTTTCCGTCTAACATGTCGTTTCTCCTTCTATCGTCATTTCGTCCCTTACCAGTATAAGCGTCCGCCCTCCCGCTGTCAACCGGAGCTTTCTCTCCGCCAGGACGCCAGAAGGCGTCACCGGCTCTCCGCCCCTGCCCGCCGCTCTGTTTTCTCTCAGCCAAGGCAGAGAAAGGCCGCCAGGTTTCCCCGCCTTCCCCCCGAGGCCCGGTGGGAAAACAAGAGCTCTGGATTGCAGCAGGTGCAGATGTCGGTCACGGCCATATGATCCTCTTTCACCCCCGCCTCCAAAAGGATCCGCCGGTTGGCCTCCCAGAGGTCCAGCTGAAACTTCCCGGACCTCCTTCCCTCCAGAAGGATCCCGGAGGCCCCTTCGAAGGCCGCCCGGAATTCCTCCGCCACATCCGGCCCCACCTCATAGCAGTCCCTGCAGATGCTGGGCCCGATGCAGGCAAGGGTCTCCTCCGGCCTGGTGCCGTAAGCCTCCCCCATGGCCCTCAGGGTCACGGCCCCCATCCGCCCCACCGTTCCCCGCCATCCGGAGTGGGAAAGGCCGACGGCCCTGTGGACGGGATCCACAAAATACAAAGGGACACAGTCCGCATACAGGGTGACCAGGGGAAGCCCCCTCACATTGGTGATCAGACCGTCCACGTCTGTGTATTTCGAAGGCTTCCAGATGCCGCATCCCGCGTCCTCCTCCGTGACCTCCCGCACATGGGTGGTGTGGGACTGCTGCGACAGTACCATCCGCTCCGCGGGGAGCCCCAGGGCCTCCGCCATCCTCCGGTAATTGGCAAGCACCCGCTCCCTCTCGTCCCCGCGGCTAAAGCCCAGGTTCATGGAGGAAAGCTCCCCCTCGCTGACTCCTCCCAGCCTGGTGGAAAACCCATGCCTCACCAGGCCCCCGCAGGCTTCCAGAAGGGGAAAGCTTAAGAAAGGGACCCCGTTCTTTTCCCGGCAGACCAGGCCTCCCGCCTCCTGCCCCTTCCGCTTCCATATCAGTTCCATCTACCGTCTCTCCTTTCCCGCAGACACCGTCAGGATCCGGGTGCCAAAAGCCGCCACCAAAGTTAGCTGTCGTCAAATTGCACAATTAGGTTCGTTCTCTGCTCCAGTTCCGTGGACCTTACTCTGTCCAGAAGGCATCCTCGATCACCCGTATGTCCTCTCCCGCGATGGCCACCACGTCGAACCGGCAGCCGGCCCACCAGTCGTAGCCGTGCCGGTGCATATAGACCTCCGCCGTCCTCCGGATCGCCTCCTGTTTTCTCCTGTCTACCGCTTCCTCCGGGAAGCCGCTCCTCAAATCTCTTCTGTATTTGACCTCCACAAATACGAGGACGCCCTTATGTCTGGCGACGATGTCGATCTCCCCAAAACGGCAGCGGAAATTCCGCTCCAGAATCCGATAGCCGCGGGCATATAAGGCCCGCGCCGCCACCTCCTCGTACCTGACCCCTGTCTCACGCCGGTTCAAATACATCCTCCCTCTCCGATATTTTTTAAAAAGCTCCTTCTGTGGATGGGGGTCATCCCGAAACGGCGGATGGCCTCCATGTGCGCCCGGGTGCCGTAGCCTTTGTGGACGGCAAACCCGTATTCCGGATAAAGCCGGTCATATTCCCGCATCAGCCGGTCCCTGGTCACCTTGGCGACAATGCTGGCCGCCGCGATGGAAAGGCTTTTTGCATCCCCTTTGATGATGGGGATCTGGCGGATCCGGGAGGGAAGTCCCGGAATAGTGACCGCATCGTTTAAACACACATCCGGGCGGACAGAAAGCTTCCCGACAGCCTCCCGCATGGCCTCGTAGGTGGCCTGAAGGATATTGATCTCGTCGATCCGCCCCGGACCCACCAGGCCCACGCCCACACCGACGGCCTGCTCCAGGATCTCCCCGTAAAGCTCCTCCCGCTTTTTCTCGGAAAGCTTCTTGGAATCATTGAGGAAAAAGATCCGGCTGTCCTTTGGCAGGATCACTGCCGCCGCCGCCACCGGCCCGGCCAAAGGCCCCCTCCCCGCCTCGTCGATCCCGCAGATCACTCCAAAAGCCTCATACTCTTTCTCATAGGCCGTCATGGCCTCCAGGCGGGCGTACTCTGCCTCCAGTGCCTTCCGACGGTTCTCCGCCTCAAGCACCAGCCTCCTGACGCCGGCCCGTCTGTCTGTCCTATATAAGTCAAGCAATGCGGGTAACTCCGCATTGCCTGCCTGTGTAAGCTGTGCTCTTATCTCCTGTACGGTCATCGCATCCTCCAGTCATCTGTGGCTGACAAAGCCAAGCCTGTCAAGAGGCCAGATCCTAAGCCATGCGCGGCCCACGATCTGGCTCCGCTTCACCTTTCCCACGGAAGGGTCCCTGCTGTCGGAGCTGTGGTTCCGATTGTCCCCCAGCACAAAATATTCCCCCTCGCCGAGGGTAACCGGCTCCGCCGCCAGCTTCGGGTCCAGGATGGGCTCCAGCCCGTAATCCTCCTCCAGGATCTCCCCGTCGATGTAAATATCGTCCCCGATGATCTGGACTGTCTCACCGGGAAGCCCGACGATCCTTTTAATATAGAAGATATTTTTTTCGTGTGCAAACCGGAACACCACGATATCAAACCTCTCCGGATCCCGGAACCGATAGCTGACCTTTTCCAGGATCAGCTGATCTCCGTCCTGCAGGTTGTCGTCCATGGAATGACCGGACACGCTGGTGCGCTGCGCCACGAACATGATGATAAAAAAAGTACAGCCAAAAATGACCGCCGCATAGACCAGAAAACTCAAAACTTCCCGGAGGATGTTCCGCTCCTCCGGTTCCGGCGGGCCGGACTCCACCGGCTCCTCCTCCATCCGGAGGGCCTTTTCCGGCTCCGACTCAGACGGCGCTCCTGCCGGCTCCGTGAACTCCTCATACTGTTCTTCTGTCTCTTTTTCGAATCTCATTTTCCCTGCTCCTCGCCGGGAAGCTCCAGGGTAACGGCCCCGAGTCTTCCGCTTCTGAAATCATCGATCAGCAGCCGGGCCGCTTTTTCACTGTCCGGCCTGTTTCCCTTTGACAGGCAGTTTCTCACTCTTGCGATCTCCATGAGCATATGCAGGGGCTCTTCCCCAAGATCCGCCTCAGAAAGCCCGTAGCGATCTATGAGCGCCTCCGGATAACGGTTCCGCAAAAGGCCGAGAAGCTTACAGGAGAGCTCCTCCATCCCCAGGATCTCATCCTTCACCGAACCCAAAAGCGCCAGACGGATCCCCACCTGCTCATCCTCAAATTTGGGCCACAGGATCCCCGGCGTATCCAGAAGCTCCACCTCTTTGCTCAGGCGGATCCACTGGTTCCCCCTGGTGATGCCCGGCCGGTTCCCGGTCTTCGCGCAGGCCCGTCCCGCGTAGGAATTGATAAAGGTGGATTTGCCCACGTTGGGGATCCCGACCACCATGGCCCGCACCGGACGGTTCCGGATGCCTCTTTTTTGATCCCTCTCTATTTTTTCACGGCAGGCCTTTTTCACGGCTGCCTGGATCGGCTTCATATCTGCCCGCTTTCTCAGATCCAGCCGCACCAGGATCAGCCCCTGCTCCTCAAAAAACTGCTCCCAGGCCCGGTTGGCAGACTCGTCGGCCAAATCGGCCTTGCCAAGCAGGATCAGCCTGGCCTTTCCCCGGCCAAGCTCGTCGATATCCGGGTTTCTGCTGGAGAGAGGCGCCCTGGCATCCAGGATCTCGATCACCAGATCGATGAGCTTTATATCCTCTTTCATGGCCCGTTTCGCCTTTGTCATATGTCCCGGATACCACTGAACCTGCATACCATCCCTCTTTCTGTCTGACTTTCGTATCGATCGATCCGTCCCCTGCTCCGGCTTCCGCTTTTATCGGACCAGTCCAAGCTCCTCAAAGGGGGATATCCGGATCCACACCCGCCCTCTGATCTGGCCGGTGCGGACATTTCCCACATTGGGAAAACGGCTGTCCTCGCTGGTATCCGCATTGTCCCCCAGCACAAAATATTCGTCTTCTTCCAACTCGATCTCCATCTCTGCCAGCCCGGCTGTCTTAATGCCCCCTCTGTCCGCGGGGCAGGCCGTCAGGATCCCGTTGACATAGAGACTGCCGTCCCTGATCTGGATCCGCTCCCCCGGAAGCCCTATGATCCGCTTGATATAGACCCGCTCTTCGTCCTGCGGATCCGCAAAGGCGATCACATCCATCCGCTTCGGCCCTGAAAAATTATACCATAATCTATCCAATAAGACAACATCCCCGCTTGATAAGAGCGGTTCCATGGAGCGGCCGGATACCGTGAGCTTCGTGCCGAGCATGACGACGGCAAAAAATGCCAGGGCAATGACGGCTACAATGTCCACGCCCCAGCCGATCATCCGCAGGAACAGCTTCTGTTCCTGCCTTTCCTTCTGATAGTAGGGTCCCAATCCCAATCCTCCTGCCCTGTAAGGACTTTACCGTAAGGAAAAGGGACAATCTACAAATGTAATTGTCCCCCTAAGTCCCTCGATACACATCCTGTCGCGGATCATTTCTTCAACTCTTTGACCTTGGCGGCCTTGCCTACTCTGTCTCTCAGGTAGAACAGCTTCGCCCTTCTGACCTTACCTCTCCTCACCACTTCGATCTTCTCCACAAAAGGAGAATGCACCGGCCAGGTCTTCTCCACGCCGATCCCGTTGGAATTCTTCCGGACAGTGAAGGTCTCCTTCGCCCCGCCGTTCTGTCTCTTGATCACGGTCCCCTCAAAAATCTGGATCCTCTCGCGGGTGCCCTCCTTGATCTTATTGTGCACTCTCACAGTGTCACCCACACGGAACGCGTCTACGGATTCTTTCATCTGGCCCTCTTCAATGGCCTTGATCAGTTCGTTCATTTTCTGAACCTCCTTATGAATGGTTGGATGTTCTTAATGCCGTCGGCAGCAGCGGACCATCTCTTATCTTTCACAACTTTTTTACTCTATCACATTTCCCCCTGAAAATCAAGTGTTTTCAGGAGTTCTTTTTCCGCTTCCGTAAGCTGTGCCTTCTCCAAAAGATCCGGCCGCGACCGGGCCGTGCGCAGGACCGACTGCTCCCGCCTCCATCTGTCCACGTTTCCGTGGTGGCCGGACAGGAGTACCTCCGGCACCTTCTTTCCCATGAATTCTTCCGGCCTCGTATACTGGGGATACTCCAGGAGATTGTCCGAAAATGTCTCCACCTCGGCCGAGGCGTCATTGTGGAGGACGCCGGGCACCAGCCTGGCAATGCTGTCGATGACCACCATGGCCGCAAGCTCTCCGCCCGTCAGCACGTAATCCCCGATGGAGAGATAGTCCGTCACGACAAGCTCCAGGACCCGCTCGTCGATCCCCTCGTAGTGCCCGCAGAGAAAGATCAGCTCCTCCTCCTTTGCAAGCTCCCCGGCGATCTCCTGGTTGAACACCCGGCCCTGGGGCGTCAGATAGATCACCCGCGGATGTCCCGCGCAGGTTTTGGCCACCGACTCCCAGGCGCTGTAGACCGGCCCCGGCTGCATGACCAGCCCGGCTCCCCCGCCGTAAGGAGCGTCGTCCACCTGGTTGTGCTTATTTTCCGCAAAATCCCGGATATTGACTCCGTGAAGAGACAGGATCCCCTTTTCCTCGGCCCTCCCCAGAATGCTGGTTCGGAGGCCGTCAAGGACCATATCCGGAAACAGGGTCAGTATATGACACTTCATAAAAGCCCTCCCTCAAAGATCCAGCAGCCCGTCCATCACATGGACCAGGACCTCTCCCTTTTCCAGATCCACATCCAGCACACACTCGGGGATGACCGGAAGAAGGACCGTCTTTCCGTTTTCCATGAGCACCTCATAGACGTCATTGGCCCCGGTCCGGATCACCTCCTTAAGGCTCCCGAGCCTCTCTCCCTCATCGGTCATCACCGCAAGCCCCACAAGATCCGCGATAAAATATTCGCCCTCCTCCAGGGGGACCGCCTGTTCCCTGTCGATCCAAAGCTCCGCTCCCCTGTAGGGCTCGATGTCGTTGATGTTGTCGATGCCTTTGAATTTCACGATCACAAACTGCTTAAAAAACCGAACCTTTTCCATTTCCAGCGTCCGCCTCTCCCGCTTTGCGACGAGAGTCACCTGTTTTAAGTCCCGGAAGCGGCCGGGATCGTCTGTGGTGGGAAATACCTTGACCTCCCCGCGGATGCCGTGGGTGGAGGAGATCACTCCTACACGAAACTCTGATACCATGGCAGCAACGTTTTCCTTTCCGTGCCTCCTTGCACTATCGTAAAAGAGGTCCGCCCCGCGGACCTCTCTCTGTCACCCCTTATAACCCCTTACTGAATCTCCAGGATCGCCTTCTTATCTTCCCTTGACGCCGCTGCCTTTACCACGCTGCGGATCGCCTTTGCGATCCTGCCCTGCTTTCCGATGACCTTTCCCATATCGGAAGGGTCCACGTTGAGCTCAAGGACGGTTTCTTTTCCGTCTTCCGTTTCCGTCACGGAAACAGATTCCGGATGATCCACCAGAGCCTTTGCAATTACTTCAACTAACTCTTTCATCGCAATACCTCCAATAAGGATTATTTTTCTACACCGGCAATCTTTAAAAGCTTTGCAACCGTGTCGGTGGGCTGCGCGCCGGTGGACAACCACTTCTTCGCCAGCTCTTCATTTACCTTGATCACGCTGGGATCTTTAGTAGGGTCATAGTAGCCGATCTCCTCGATAAACCTCCCGTCTCTGGGAGATCTGGAATCTGCAACGACGATTCTATAAAAAGGCGCCTTTTTCTGACCCATTCTCTTCAATCTCATCTTTACTGCCATCTGTCTCACCTCCTTAAAATGATAATATAGATATGATCGCGCAGGGAAGATTTATCTTCCCCTGCGCGCTGCGCCGAGCCCCGTCAGCTTTGCTGACACTTTTCTTTTGGGGCCCGTGTGCATCAAAAAGGAAGTTTGAACCTGCCTTTTTTTCCCGCTTTTCCCATCATGCCGGACATCTGCTTCATCATCTTCCGGCTCTGCTCATGCTGCTTGATCAGCCGGTTCACCTCGGAAATATCCACGCCGGCTCCCGCCGCGATCCGCTTCTTCCTGGAAGGGTTGATGATGTCCGGGTTGGAACGCTCCGCTGGCGTCATGGAATAAATGATGGACTTGGTCCGATCCAGGGCCTTCTCGTCGATGTCCACATTCTTCATCTTGCTCCCGATGCCGGGGATCATGCTCAGCATATCGCTCAGGCCGCCCATCTTCTTGATCTGCTCCATCTGCTCCAGGTAGTCGTTGAAGTCGAACTCGGCCTTCTTCATCTTCTGTTCCAGCTTCCGGGCCTGGGTCTCGTCAAACTGGGCCTCCGCCTTCTCGATCAGAGTCAGCACATCGCCCATGCCCAGGATCCTCCCGGCCATCCGGTCCGGATAAAATTGTTCCAGATCGGAAAGCTTCTCTCCCATGCCCACATAGAGGATGGGTTTTCCGGTCACCGCCCGGATGGAGAGGGCCGCGCCGCCCCTGGTGTCGCCGTCCAGCTTGGTGACGATGACTCCGTCGATGCCGATCCGGTCATTGAAGGTGCCGGCCGCATTGACCGCGTCCTGCCCCGTCATGGCGTCCACCACCAGCACGGTCTGGTCGATCGGAATGTTTTCCTTGATCTCCTGAAGCTCCGCCATCATGTCCTCATCGATATGAAGACGTCCGGCCGTATCTATGATCACTACGTTGTTGTGGTTTTTCTCCGCATGCTCTATGGCTGCTTTTGCAATATTGACAGGCCTGTGCTTATCCCCCATGGAAAACACCGGGACGCCCTGCTTCTCGCCGTTCACCTGAAGCTGCTTCACCGCCGCGGGCCGGTATACGTCGCAGGCCACCAGAAGAGGACGCTTGCCCTTTGCCTTTAGCTTCCCCGCGATCTTCGCCGCAGTGGTCGTCTTCCCGGCGCCCTGAAGGCCCGCCATCATAATGATGGTCACCCCGTTTCCGGGATTTAACTTGAGCTCCGTGGTCTCGCTCCCCATCAGGGAAACCATCTCCTCATTGACGATCTTGATGACCATCTGCCCCGGCGTCAGGCTGTTTAACACGTCCTGCCCCACGGCCCTGGCTTCCACGGACTTTACAAACTGCTTCACCACTTTGAAATTGACGTCCGCCTCCAGGAGCGCCATCTTGACTTCCTTGAGGGCGGCCTTCACATCCGTCTCGGAAAGCCGGCCTTTTCCCCGCAGCTTTTTAAATACATTCTGCAATTTATCGGATAAACTCTCAAATGCCACGCTCTTCCTCTGCCGCCTCCTGTTTTATGAAAAATCCCAAAAAGCCTCCGAAAATACAACCGGCTCCCCGGCGCCACAGATCCTACAGCCGGCTGATCTGCGCGGATAATTCCTCGATCTGGAAGACCAGTTCCCGGTCCTCCGTCTGCCGGAATTCCTTCGTGAGCCGGTGGATCTCCCTCACCTTTTCCTGCGTCTTTAAGAATTTTTCCACCAGGCCCAGCTTCCTCTCATACTCCTGGAGGATATGGGTACACCGCTTCATCAGATCATGGACCCCCTGCCTGGAGATCCCCCGCTCCTTTGCCACTTCGCTGAAGGACAGGTCGTTGAACACTACATCTTCATAAATCTGCTTCTGATGCTCTGTCAGAAGCTCTCCGTAAAAATCATATAGGAGCGTCCGCTCCACAATTTTTTCCACGATCTGTCACCACCTCGTACATCATACAGGAAAAGGCGAAGGCTGTCAAGTGTTTTTTCTTGACAAAATCCGATCGCAGGAAAACCGAACCGGCAGAGAAAATTTCTGTTGACGCCTCTCCACATTTATAATAGTATAAAATCATACAATTTTTAACGGCAGTGACATTTGCCGCAAGTTTTATGAAAAAGACAAAAGAAATGAGGGAAAACGCGTGGATATTTTTTCGGTTCTGACATTGCTCGGCGGCATTGGCCTGTTCCTTTACGGCATGAGCCTCCTCGGTACCTCTCTGGAGAAGATCGCAGGGGCGGGGCTAGAGAGGACCCTGGAGAAACTGACCAACAGCCGGCTGAAAGGGCTCGCACTGGGCGCCGTGGTCACGGGGATCATCCAGAGTTCCGCTGCGACCACAGTCATGCTGGTCGGCTTCGTGAACGCCGGCATCATGAAATTCGCCCAGACCATTCCGGTCATCATGGGCGCCAACATCGGTACCACTGTCACCGGCCAGATCCTGCGTCTCGGCGATCTGTCCGGCTCCCAGCTGATCTTTGAGCTGATCAAGCCCACCTCCTTTGCCCCGATCGTCATCGCCATCGGCTCCTTTATGATCCTGATCAGCAAGCGCAGGAAGACCAGAAATATCGCTCATCTGCTGATCGGCTTCGGCATCCTCTTTTTCGGTATGACCACCATGGAGTCGGCCCTCTCCCCTCTTAAGGATTCGCCGGCTTTTCAGGATATCTTCTTTATGTTCAGCAACCCGATCCTGGGTGTCCTGTTAGGTGCCGTAGTGACTGCGATCCTGCAGAGTTCCTCCGCCTCCGTCGGTATCCTGCAGGCCATCGCCTCCACAGGAACAGTGACATTTTCCATGGCAGCTCCCATCATCATCGGCCAGAACATCGGCAAATGCATCACGGTCCTCATCGCCAGCATCGGCACCAACAAAAACGCCAAACGGGTGGTGGTCTGCCATCTGATGATCAATATCATCGGCGCCATCATGTTCCTGATCGGGATCTACGGCTTCCAGACTCTGGTCGGTTTCTCTTTCTGGGAAAGCCCCATGACCCGCGGTAACATCGCCGATTTCCATACGCTGTTCAACATTGCGACCAGCCTGGTGCTGCTGCCTTTCTGCAATGTGCTTGTCACCATCTCCAAAAAACTCCTCCACGACGACGCACCCTCCCGTGCGGACTCCTGTCTGGCGCTCCTGGACGACATCTTTCTGGACCGCCCGACCCTGGCCCTGGAGCAGTGCCGCAAGGTGACCCTTCAGATGGGCGAGACCATCCAGGAAAATTTTGATATGGCCGTATCCCTTCTGCAGGATTTTGACGAAAAGGTCTTTGAAAAACTCAATGAAAATGAAAACTTCCTGGACAAATGCGAAACTGCCGTGGGCGAATATGTGGTGCGCATCTCCGCCCAGCACATCCGCCGGACAGATCAGCGGGAGACCGCCATGTTCCTCCACTGCGTCAGCGACTTTGAGCGGATCGGCGACCACTGCGTGAACATCGCCGAGGTGGGCCAGTTCAACAAGGAACAGGGGATCTCCTTCTCCAAAAAGGGACTAAAAGAGATCCGGATGGTCATCGAAGCCGTCAAGCATGTGCTGACCATCACCCTGGATGCCTATGAGAAAGACGACCTGACCGGAGCCTACCGGGTGGAACCTCTGGAAGAAGTCATCGACGTCCTCCGGGAGACCATCAAGGTCCATCACATTGAACGGCTCAGCAAAGGCAACTGCAGCGTCCAGGCCGGCATCTCCCTGACAGAGTTTCTGACCAGCGCCGAGCGGATCTCCGACCACTGCTCCAATGTGGCCCTGCATCTTATTGAAAAGCTTGGCAACAACAAGAATTTTGATTCTCATGAATTCCAAAAGGTCATGCACCGGGGCGCCACGGAAGAATACAAGGCCCTTTACAAGTATTACGAATCCCAGTACTACGATCCAATCAAATAGGGCAAAAAGAATACATAAAAAACAGGCCGGGATCCGGGTTCTCACACCGGCTCCGGCCTGTTTTCTATCCACAGAAGGAAACTTCTTCCCTCCTGTTCTCATCCTCTATCCTGTGCTGCGGACTTTCTGCTCCGTTCCTGCAGGTACCTCTGGGCGATCGCGAAACATGAAACTGCCGGAATATCCTGGCAATGTGTCCGTCCAAAGCCTGCAGCGCCAGCCGTTCCGGCACTGGACGGATCCGTCCTATTCTGCCGTAAACTCCGCAGAATAGATCACGTCTCCTTTGGAATCCAGATACTGGACGACCACGATCGGATCATCCACATCCACAGCCAGCTTGATGGTCTTGGCCACGCTGACAAAAGTAGCCTTCTCCGCCTCCAGGCCCTGCTGCAATGCCTCTGCCATCCCCTCCTGGTTCTCCATTTCCAGATAGGTGAACGTATAGATCAGTTTATTGTCCTCACCGGTGATCGCAATATCCATACCGGAACCGTCAAGGCTCTTCTTCTGTGCCTCCAGCTGAGTCTGAACCTCCGAGGAGTTGGCAAACTCTGCAACCGTAGCGAATTTTCCGCTGCCGGTCACGCCCCCTGAGGAAACCGCTTTTGTCTCGGGAGCTTCTGTTTCAGGAGCTTCTGTCTCGGCTGCCTTTGTCTCAGGAACTTCCGTCTCAGCTTCTTTTGATTCCGGTGCTTTCTCAGCAGCCGCTTCCGTCCCGGCTGCACTGGGTGCTTTCACATCGCTGTCCTTGCTCTCGTTTCCCCCGCAGGCCGACAGGGCCAGCAGCGAAAAGGCAAGAGCCGCACACAGTGTCACTTTCAAACCTTTTCCTGTCATTTCGTCACTCCTTCTAAATTGATTTTCCGATATCATTATAGCCTCTTTATTGGAAAAGTCAATACGTCGTGCTATAATAAAGCTGTAATAGGAATGGCTGATGAGATATAATCAAAAATACAAGGTAAGAGGTACTCATTTAACTACAAGTATTACAAAAAGCTTGACCACTACACAGTTGTCTTGAATAATCTTATAAAATGCTCCTGTTCTTTTTTCTTTAAAGTATGGTTGAAGTTTCCAAATATCCTTTAAAACCTGTATGTTAGATTTTATACACAATGCCTGTTCTCTAAATCTGCATACGTTTTAATGGTAAAATCCTGTTCTGGATTTTATGATATAATCCAACTTCCGCCCCTAAAATGATT